>JAIYCV010000003.1 GCA_027487845.1 Flammeovirgaceae bacterium | reverse complement strand
TTGAGATGGTCTAATAAATCCGGACACAAATATGACATAAATTTGTGTTTCTATGGAAAAGAAAAACCGACCTCGTAAGTATGATGATCAGTTTAAACAAGAAGCTCTTCGTCAAGTAGCCAGTGGACAAAGCGTTGCATCAGTAGCCAGGTCCCTTGGAATCAGTGAAGCCTTGTTGTATCAATGGCGTCATCGATGCAAAGAAGTAGATGCCCCCTCCGGAAATGAGCAATTGGAGAATCTACGCAAGCAGGTGAAACAATTAGAGGCTGAGCGGGATATTTTAAAAAAAGCCTTAGCCATTTTCAGCCGACCGATCTGAAGATGTTGTACGAGTTTGTCCAAACCGAGTCAATGAATTATCCGATTAACCAGTTATGTGGTATTCTGCAATTAAGTCGCAGTTCGTACTATGCGTATTGTTCAGGCAACACCTATGGTCTCAGCCAAGAACGGCAAGAACAATCTGCACAGGTTCGAGAACTATTTTATGAAAATCGGAGGCGCTACGGAAGTAGAAGGATTAGTGAAACGCTTAAACAAGACGGCAATCCAATCGGGCGTCATAAGGTTCGCAGCTTGATGAAGGAACAGGATCTAACAGCAATTCAACCTAAGAGCTTTGTTCCGCGCACTACCCAGAGCAGGCACACGTTAGGTTATGCACCTAATCTATTGGCAGAAGTTGGTTTGCCAACAGGCCTCAATCAAGTTTATGTAGGTGACATTACATTTCTTCCAACTACCTATGGAGAATGGTTGTATCTAAACGTTTGGATGGATTTGTACAGCCGTTATATCGTAGGATGGAAACTGGATAATCATATGGAAGAATCATTGGTGAAAGAATCACTGCAAATGGCTATTTACAAACGTAGGCCACCAAGCGGTTTGATTGTTCACTCCGACCGTGGTGGGCAATACGCTGGGCATTCATTCCGAGAGTTACTTACTCAGTATCAGGTTCGGCAAAGCATGTCGGAGGCAGACAACCCGTACGATAATGCTTTTGCAGAATCTTTTTTTAGCAGGTTTAAAGCCGAGTTGCTTCAAAAAGGTGCATTTCAAAGCAAGCAAGATGCTATCATAGAAGTCTTTGATTTCATTGAAAGATACTACAATACCAAACGGCTTCATTCATCGCTTGGATATTCAACGCCACTAAAATTTGAAAAACAGAATCAATAAAATTAGCTACATGAAATTTTATATTACCTTGCGATCACCCCCAATTACAGACTGATTCACTACGAGGGGATGGATTGACCATCCTCCGTTTTGAATAATATCTGTTTGGAAAATCTGACAAAATAACTGTCCGGCTAAACTGGACCACCTCACTCCGCCACAATATTGATGAAGCCAAAAAGAAGGTAAGGGTGTATCAGAGAAATGCGTTGTACAGTTAAGAGATCAGAATGCTATTTAAACACTGATTCGGTCGATACCGAAAAGCCCGGAATAGCAACCGAATCTACACTATTTGATTTAACTTTCACCAGCAATTCATATTGCTTTTGTTTCAATTCGTATTGCTCAATGGTTTCCTTTTCAGGATCGATAATCCAATATTCCGTTACGCCATGCTGCGCATAATCCCTGAATTTTATCTCGCGATCAATCTTTTCGGTGGAAGGTGATAAAATCTCCACAATAAAATCAGGAGCTGGGAAGAGCATTTGATTATCGGTGAACGTGTCAGCAATCTCCTTTCTAAAAAAACAAATATCGGGTTCGTAGCTGTTGCGGGTTAATTCAATCATTACCTTTTCAATGCAAACTCGTCCGCCATTGTTGGTTGTTTTGATATGATGAATCAGGTGGTAGGAAAGATTCGAAGATATCAAGGCGTGTTTTGATTTTACAGGCGAATGGAAGATAGCTTCGCCATTTATGTATTCAGCTTTGTCGGATTCTTTTATCAGGTTGTAAAAGGCAGTTCTCTTGAGGTTATTCTCATTTAAAATACTATACGCTTCATTCATCAACAGCGCCAGGTCGGGGCTTTGCTTTAGTTCTTCTAAAATTTCATTGTGAGTCCGCATACCATCTAAATCAATATTTTAAAAGTAAAAATTAAGAGGGGAATCTCACAATCTTATTTATTAATTTTTACCACATTCAATTTGCCTTCACCGCCAGCTAACACAACTAATTTTCCTTTCCTGGCTTTGCGAATTACATGAAATGACTTTTCATCTGATGAAGCACTCCAATTTTTTCCGCCATCGTATGAAACGTCTGTTCCTGTTGGGCCAGTTGCAATCAACATATTTGAAGTTATATATTCAACACATTCGCGGTAGCCGCGAGTAGGCGTGATGGGTGAATTCCAACGCAAGCCGCCATCCAACGTATAAAACACATGGTCTTTCTTCAAACTGTCTTGTTGGAAATCCCCTCCAACGATGACAGCGGTTTTTTGATCTTTGCTAAACGCTACTGAAAAAATGCCTTGCGTTGGTTGTCCTTGTAGAATAGGTGTTTCAGTTGTTTTCCAATTTGCGCCTTTATCGGTCGAGATCCAAAGTCTCGAAATTTTTCCGCCCGTGGCAATTATCACTGCTTTATCTCCAACACAGCGCACGGTAGTTCCGCTTGCAGCAAAGGATGCCTCGCCCTCGTTCAACAGCGGTCGATTTGATTCTGGCTGCTCCGTCCAAGTTTCACCTTGATCGAGTGTTTTTAGAAGTAACATTCTTGAGTTAATCGGGTCACCAAAAATGATCCCCTCCTTAGCATTCCAAAAATCAACCCCATCAATAAAGGCGTTTTTGTCGTTGTTTACGTATACCTCGTTCCAATTCTCCCCGCCATCCGTAGTTTTAAGGATGTGGGCAGGTGAACCAGCATTGGCAATGATGGCCGTTGTTTTGTTAAAAGCATAGATCGATCGAAAGTCTAGCTTTTCATATCCTTTTAATTGAGTAAAAGTCCAATTTTTACCTCCATCGACTGACCGCCCAAACCAGCCTTTACTTCCGCTGACCCAAGCAACCTTATCATTAACAATTGATAATCCGCGGAAGCTTGAATTTACTCCAGTTGTTAACGGTATGAAAGTAAATTGTTGGCTATTACACACCGTGGAAAAACAGAAAAAGGCGATCGTGTAAAACTTCATGTTAATCAAATGAGATTTCTTTAGATATTCCCATCGCTGTAAAGCGAATTCCTAGTTTTAGTTTAGTTGAATCGGTAGAACAATCTGGGCCGGCAATCCAATAGTAATAGAATTTCTGATTGCGTTTGTAGAGCTCATTTTGATCGGGTCTACCCAACAGCTGGAGTATTTGCGTTTCACTCAACCCTTGAAGTTTTGTTTTTTGCTCCTCAAGCGAAGTGCTCATGGACTGACGGGCCCCATTACAGCCATTTTTATCATTTTTCCATTTTGTGCCATCCAAACCGCTAATGGTGGGCAGAGGACGTTCGCACGAAACAACAAAAGCAGTTAATAAAAGAAAATAATACCCACTCTTCATAGCCAGAAATTTGGTGAAAGGTAGAAAGGAAAGTTCAATTCAATTCTAAAAACATCGTTTAGGTTGAAGTGTTTATTGGTTAGTTTTGCACCCATCGATGATGCGCGGACGCGGAGATATTTTAATTTATGGTAAAAACTGTTTTTAAGGGAGTTTGGTTTTTTTCGCTGATTGGCTTGTTGGCCGTGTTCTTTTACGTTTATGCCTCTTTGCCTGAAAGCGTTGTTGTATATGGTGAGCTAGATGCCGTTAGGGTTTCAAAAGAACTGCTTTTTTACATTTCCATTGCCGTAATCGCTGGGTGGAACGTGTTGGTTTACCTAGTTCCTAGCTTAATGAGGCCATCTTCCGAGTTTATGGTGTGGCTTTGTGGCTTAATTATCTGTTTTAACCTATTTTTTATAATCACACTCGGCTTCATTAACATTTTTAACAGCAACGAGCGGTATGACTACAGCAACATGGGTTTTGCTGTGTATGGAAGTTTGATATTGCTGGTTGTAAGTTCCTTAAGCTGGCCGTTTTATCTTTTTTTTCGAAAATTTAGCCGTAAACCACAAGTTTGACCAAGTTTCGCTGATTTGGTGAAAATCAATTTGTTACTGCCGGGTTTGGCGATTTTTACTCATTTCAGGGTCGAAAACCAACAATGGAGATATCCGCTGATTTTATTTTATTAGCCGAAATTTTGTGGAATGATGCCTTACCTTTGGAAGCCTAGCCGCAAATTACGAGCTGTGAGTTTCGAGAATTAGCTCGCAACTCAAAGCTAACAACTCAAGACTGATTGATTATGGCAAAAGAAAATTCTGAATACAACGAATCAAGTATCCGATCGCTCGATTGGCGGGAGCATATTCGGCTTCGACCTGGAATGTACATTGGTAAGCTCGGGGATGGCTCGGCCAAAGATGATGGCATTTATGTGCTTGTAAAAGAAGTTATTGACAATTCCATCGATGAGCACATGATGGGCCATGGCAAAACCATTGATGTAAAGATTACCGATCAAAAAGTTACTGTGCGAGACTATGGCCGCGGTATTCCGTTGGGCAAAGTAGTCGATGTCGTGTCTAAAATTAATACAGGTGCCAAATACGATAGTGGAGCTTTTCAGAAGTCGGTAGGGTTAAATGGGGTGGGTACCAAGGCGGTGAATGCACTCTCCAATTATTTTAAGGTAGAGGCATATCGCGAAGGACAAGCCAAGTATGCGGAATTTAAGAAAGGTGTTCTTGTAGTTGATTCTAAGATCACTAAAAGTGATGAAAAGAATGGCACTTACGTGGAATTTGAACCCGATAACTCCATGTTCAGAAACTATCATTTTATTCCAGAATACCTGGATGATTTGATGTGGAACTATGCTTTCTTAAACGCTGGGTTAACCATTAATTACAACACCCGGAAGTTTTTTTCTAAAGATGGGTTGCTTGATCTGCTCAAACAGAAAGCAGATCCAGAAGAAATGCGTTATCCAATCATTCATTTCAAAGGGAATGACATAGAAGTTGCGTTAACGCATGGAAACCAATATGGTGAAGAATATTATTCGTTTGTAAATGGCCAGAACACTACCCAAGGTGGAACACATTTGGCAGCTTTCCGCGAAGGACTTATTCGTGGGGTTCGTGATTTTTATAAGAAAGATTTTGATGCTTCCGACATCCGCGCAAGCGTAATTGCGGCCATCGCTGTAAGAGTGCAAGAGCCTGTGTTCGAATCGCAAACCAAAACAAAGTTGGGCTCTATCAACATGGCACCCGAGGGCCAATCGGTAAAAAGTTTTGTGGGCGATTATGTAGCAAAAGAACTGGAAATCTATTTACATAAAAATCCTGCCACTGCTGAGGCGATGCTCAAGCGTATTCTTCAGTCAGAGCGTGAGCGCAAAGAAATTGCGGGTATTAAAAAATTAGCGAATGAACGCGCTAAGAAAGCCAATCTCCACAATAAAAAATTGCGCGATTGCCGTTTCCATTTTGACGATAATAAAGGCGAGAAGAGTAAAGACTCCGTAATCTTTATCACCGAGGGTGATTCAGCCAGTGGTTCCATCACCAAGTCGCGCGATGTGGAAACACAAGCGGTCTTCAGTTTGCGTGGTAAACCGCTAAACTGTTATGCGCTGACAAAGAAAGTGGTGTATGAGAACGAGGAGTTCAATTTGTTGCAACATGCCTTAAACATTGAGGATGGCATTGAAGGACTTCGCTATAATAAAGTGATTATTGCTACCGATGCCGATGTAGACGGAATGCACATTCGTTTGTTGTTGATGACATTCTTTTTACAATTCTTCCCAGACTTAGTGAAAGCCGGGCATGTATATATTTTAGAGACACCCCTCTTCCGCGTTAGAAACAAAAAAGAAACCATTTACTGTTACAGCGAAGAAGAAAAGCAAGCGGCTGTCAATAAATTAGGAAGTAAGCCAGAGATCACTCGTTTCAAAGGATTAGGTGAAATATCGCCTGACGAGTTTGGTGGATTTATTGGTGAAAACATCCGGCTGCAGCCTGTGATACTTGGCAAAGACAGCCACTTGCTTAAACTACTTGAGTTTTATATGGGCAAGAATACGCCCGACCGTCAAGATTTCATCATCGAAAACTTACGTGTCGAATTGGATATGGTAAAAGCAGAAGAACCCGTGGAGGAAGTAGAGCAATGAAGGACGTTGTAGCAGGAATTGAAATGGCTATTGTGGATGTTCAAAAGTTATTTCTTGGTTTCAATGAACATCAGTTGACGTACAAAATAAATCCACAGAAGTGGAGCCGTAAGGAAATACTTGGCCATTTGATTGACTCCGCACAAAACAATATCCAGCGGTTTGTCCGAGGTCAGTATGAACAAAACCCTAGAATTGTGTATGCGCAAAATGAATGGGTGAAGTTTCAAAATTACCAGACCTACAATTCTGAGGCACTGCTTCAACTTTGGGTGTTGTTGAATAAGCATTTATGCAAAGTATTGTTGGAACTAAATGCAGCTAGTTACGCCAACACTGTTGACACTGGAAAGACTTCCGTTGAGTTACACACGCTGCATTTTTTAGCAGAAGATTATTTAAGTCACTTGCTTAATCACGTGAAGCAATTGAAGTCATAGAATTAGTTGTAAGATAGAATTATGAGTAAGAGACCTGACGTTATCAATACCAATCCACAGCCTAATGACGATGGCGAAGTTCACGCTATCGTAATAGATGGCATGTACCAGAATTGGTTTTTGGATTATGCTTCGTATGTAATTTTGGAGCGTGCCGTTCCGCGCATTGAAGATGGGTTGAAGCCCGTGCAGCGCAGAATCATGCATGCCATTAAAGAAATGGACGATGGCCGCTTCAATAAAGTGGCGAACGTGATAGGGAACACCATGCAATACCACCCACATGGTGACGCGTCCATTGGTGAAGCCATTGTCAACATCGGGCAGAAAGATTTGTTACTTGACACCCAAGGTAACTGGGGTGATGTACGCACCGGAGATAGCGCGGCTGCGCCTCGTTACATTGAGGCAAGATTATCGAAGTTTGCATTAGAGATCGCGTTTAACAATCAGACCACAGAATGGCAGTTGTCGTATGATGGCCGCAAGAAGGAACCCATTACGCTGCCCGTCAAGTTTCCGTTGTTGTTGGCTCAAGGCGTAGAAGGCATTGCCGTTGGATTGTCAACAAAAGTATTGCCTCATAACTTTTGCGAGTTGATAAAGGCTTCCATAGATATTCTGAAAGGCAAAAACCCAAAAATATTTCCAGATTTCTTGACCGGTGGAATTGGTGATTTTTCTGAATACGATCAAGGCATTCGAGGGGGTAAAATAAAGGTGCGTGCACGCATTGAGGTGGTAGATAAGAAAACACTGGTGATCAAAGAGATTCCATTTGGCACTACTACCTCTTCGCTGATGGATTCCATTGTAAAGGCCAGCGAGAAAGGCAAAATCAAAGTAAAGCAAGTAATTGATAATACCGCAAAAGACGTAGAGATATTGGTATTGCTGCAACCGGGGCAATCCCCTGAAATTGCTATCGATGCACTGTATGCCTTTACCGACTGCCAGGTTTCTATTTCACCTAATGCCTGCGTGATTGTTGAAGACAAGCCGATGTTCATGAAAGTGAACGAGATTTTGAGGTATAACACCGATCAGACTGTAGATCTTTTAAAACAAGAGCTTGAGATTCGCAAGAATGAGTTGATGGAAAAAATTCTCTTTTCATCGCTTGAAAAGATCTTCATTGAAAAACGTATTTATCGCGACATAGAGAACGTGGCCACATTTGAGGGCGTGATTGAAACCATTGACAAAGGGTTAAAGCCATATAAAAGTCAATTCTATAGGGAGATCACACGAGACGATATTTTGCGATTGATGGAAATCCGCATTAAGCGTATTTCTAAATACGATTCGTTCAAAGCAGATGAGTTGTTGAAAGATCTTGAAAAGGAGCTGAAGCAAACGCTACATCACCTCAAGCATTTGGTGGACTATGCAATCGCCTACTATCAAAACTTGCTGGATAAATATGGCAAAGGCCGCGAACGCAAAACAGAGATCAAGAGCTTTGAATCGGTGGCGGCTTCTGAAGTGATTGCCAACAACCAAAAATTATATGTAAACCGCGAAGATGGTTTTATTGGCTGGGGCTTGAAGAAAGACGAGTACATAGTGGATTGCTCTGAGTTGGATGATGTAATCGTAATCCGCAAAGACGGCAAAGCGTTGGTAAGTCGCATCAATGAAAAAGTGTTTATGGGCAAAGATATTTTGCATGTGGGCATTTGGAAAAAGGGTGATGAACGCATGGTGTATAACCTGATTTACAGCGATGGCAAAGGCGGCACTACGTATGCCAAACGCTTTGCTATGCCTGCCATTACACGTGATAAAGAGTATGTGTTAGATCAAGGCAATCCTAACAGCAAAGTACATTATCTCAGTGCTAATCCAAATGGCGAGGCAGAAGTTGTGGAAGTGAAGCTAAGCCCCAACACAACGGCACGTATAAAGAATTTTGATTTCGATTTTTCCGAGCAAGAAATTAAAGCAAGAAACTCGAAGGGCAATATAGTTACCAAATACCCGGTGCGAAAAATTGATTTCAAAGAATCGAGAGGTTCCACATTGGGAGGTTTGGAACTTTGGTATGATAACGGATCGGGCAGGTTGAACAAAGAAATTCGCGGCAAGCGATTGGGTAAGTTCAACAGCGAGGATCAGATTTTAGCCATCACCAAAAATGGCGTTTATAAGATCACTTCATTTGATTTGACGAACCGCTATGAGCCTGAGAAAACGTTGTTGGTAGAAAAGTTTAACCCAAAGAAAATTATCACGGCAGTATATTGGGAAGGGGAGAGCAAACAATATTTTGTGAAGCGCTTCACCATCGAGACTACTACGCCAGATAAAGAATTCCTTTTTATCTCTGAGCATTCCAGCAGTCGGTTGGAATATGTTTCTACAGCCGAATCGCCTGAGATAGAAATGGATATTTTAAAGGGCAAAGACAAAGGCAAGGAAACAGAATCAGTTTACTTAGAAGAGATTGTAGATGTGAAAGGTTGGAAGGCGTTGGGCAATCGATTATCGCAATACAAAGTAACGAAGATCAAACCGGTGGAAGAGCCCGAAGAGGCTGCCAGTGCAGACGAGGCCGAAGAGGTGACTGAAACGATTCAGTTGCCAAAAAAAAAATTAGAGGAGGATCTGGAGCAGCCGCAACGAAAGGAACCGTTGCCAAGCTTGTTCGAGGAAAACCCCAATCCGGTAAGCCTGCCCAGCGAGCAAAGTCAGCACCCCCTAAATCCGTTAAAAGTAAAGGCGGAGCAAGCAAGCCTGTTCGACAGTCCAAGCCAGACAAACGAAAACCAAAGCCAGCAGCCAAGCTTGCCAAAGGAAAACCTAAGCCAGCCGCTAAGCCAGCCAAGCGTGCCAACCCAAAACCTAAGCCAGCAGCCAAGCGAAAGCCAGCCGCTAAAAAAGGAAGAAAAACATAACAATGATAACGCCAAGGGCTACACCCCTGGCGATACCATTGAGTTGGAGTTGTAAAGTTTGTAATGGATGATCGTAAGGTTTTGAATCTAACAAATAGCGATCGAATAAATTGTCTATCTTTATATAACACGTTTGAAATGATGACGAAAGAAAAGTTAATCCAACCAATTCAAGAGCTTCCCGACTCATTCTCGGTTGAAGAGCTTTTTGACAGAATCATACTGCTGCAAAAAGTAGAGATAGGATTACAGCAATCAAACGCGGGCGAAGTAGTTACTACTGAGGAAGCACGTGAGAAGCGTTAGAAATTTATATTGAAGTAAATTGAACAAACCAATTGATGGAAGATATTGAGAACATTGCCTCTTGAAATAGGTGATCTATTAATCAGACAAATATTAGAGGGTAATTATAGGGTTATTTACAAAATCAAATTGGCAAGCCGTATTGACGTGCTACCTGTTTACCATCAAAAACGAGTGGGAGGTTCAATTACTTTCTAACGTTTCAATATCGGTTGCCAATTTTTCCCATTTTTTATTTGCCGATAACAGACTTTCGTTTACTTTGTCGAAGAGTTGTTGAGCCACACGCAGTTTTTCAAAATCACTATACACTTCAGGTAGTGCTAATTGTGCTTCTGCCTTTGCCTTTTCGTTTTCTAGTCGCGCAATTTCTTCTTCTACTTTCTTGAGATCCGCGTTCAGCGATTTCAATTTCTTCGCATCTTCGTTGGAAGGAAGAGTTTGCGTTTGCTTTGGCTTCGGTTCTATTTTTTTTGCGGGAGCAGGTGTGCCTTTCAATTCGGCTTCCGTCTTCTTCTTCCAGTATTCATATTCTTCGTAAGTGCCTGGGTATTCTTTTATTTGCTTGTCTTCAATATACCAAATTTTATTTGCCACCTGACTCACAAAATGTCGGTTGTGGGAAACGGTTACGAAAGTTCCTTTGTATTGCTGAAGGGCTTGAATTAAAATGTTTTCGGAGATAAAATCTAAGTGGTTGGTTGGTTCATCCAGTAACAAAAAATTTGCTTCGCTAATCAGTGTCTTTGCAAGTGCTACTCTAGATTTCTCGCCCCCCGAGAGTACTTTGATCTTTTTAAACACATCGTCTTCGGAGAATAGAAAGCATCCCAAAACATTGCGCAATTCTTGCTCCGTCTTTTTACTACCTGCGCCTTTTAGCTCATCCAAAATTTCGCTCTCCACATGCAAGGCTTCTAATTGGTGCTGTGCATAAAAGCCATAGATCACATTAAAGCCAATTGTACGTTTACCATCCACTGGTTCTGTTGCCGCTAAAATCCTAAGTAGTGTCGATTTACCTTTTCCATTTGCTCCGATGAGTGCAATCTTATCACCTCGCTCAATTACCGCTGAGCTGTCGTTCAAGATCAAATTACTTCCATATGCTTTTGAGACATTTTCGATTGTAACCACGTGCCGACCAGAAGGCTGACTGAACGTAAATTTGAAGTTAACCGCGGCAGTATCGTCTACCACTTCTTCAATCATATCCATACGGTCGAGTGCTTTTACTCGTGATTGCACTTGCCGCGCCTTTGTAGCCTTGGCTTTGAAACGTTCAATGAAGCGTTCGGTTTGTCTTATTTTTGCTTGTTGATTTTCAAATGCGCCTTGTTGTATTTCCTCCCGCAGTTCTTTTTCTTTCAAATAGAATTGGTAATTGCCTTCATAGGTAACCAATTGTTGTTGAGTAACGTCTACGGTTTTGTTAACCACATTATCGATAAATGATCTATCGTGTGAAACAATGATGACGGCACCTTCATAATTGCGCAAATAATTTTCTACCCATTCAATAGATGGTAAGTCCAAGTGGTTGGTGGGCTCATCCAACATCAGTAAAGAAGGTTTTGACAAAAGAAGCTGGGCCAGCATCACGCGCATGCGCCAACCTCCCGAAAATTCTTTCAAAGGCCGATGCAGGTCTGCCGTGTTGAATCCAATTCCTTCCAATACTTCTTCTGCTTTCGACTGCATGGTGTACCCATCCAATGCCTCGAAGCGTTCTTGCAACGAAGTAAGCTTTTCTACCAAGCTATCAGAATATTCTGTTTCCAGTTTGTGAAGTATCTTTTCAATTTGGCGTTGCGTGTCTACCGCTTCTTTAAAAGCTTCCATCGCTACCGTTAAGATCGCATCTTCCGATTGATAAGAGAGAAGATCTTGATTTAAAAAGCCAATGGTACAATCCTTAGCTTTACTGATGCTGCCTTCGTCTACCCGCAAATCGCCATTGATGATTTTTAACAAGGTTGATTTTCCCCTTCCGTTCAGTCCAATTAACCCGATTTTATCGTCAGGTTTAATAAACATGGATGCATTTTGATACAAAGGGCGGCCGCCTATGAAGTATGAAATGTTGGAAACAGATACCATTGCTTTGTTAAGATTACCGCAAAGGTAATTTGATTTTGACTAAAACAACTGACCCGCAGTTGTTTTAGAGAGCAATTTATTGTGCCTATTTTAATGATTACTTTGTTGGATATTTGTTTAAAATCGAAACTTCAGTCGTCTATAATCAAGGTCAGCTGGTTAATTTTTGATAAGTTAGTGTAAAATTTCTATGGAGGATAGGGCGAGAATACTTTCCAAATTTTGCAGTATCTATTGCTGGACGGTAATAGTTGTATCTGCGTGCGTCTTTTTTGGTTGGTGGGTAGACAATCTGACTTTAAAGTCGTCCCTGATAGGTTCGAATCCAATGAACCCAATGGCAGCCGTCTTGTTTATATTGAGCGCGGCCGCTGTGCTGATAAGTAAAGATGAATTATCGAACAGATCATACGTAGTGCTTATTGTTCATTTTGCGATTGTTTTTGTTTCGCTTTGCAGACTTACTCAGTTCGCTATCGGCCTCCCGTTTAGAATTGATCACCTGTTTTTTGGTACCGTTTGGAGTGCTGAGAATGATGGCGTAAACTTTATGGCTCCATCGACAGCTGCCTTGTTTTTTATGTCTAGCACCGCTCACACAATGATTGTGATGAAGCGCTTGCTTTGGTTAGCTGAGGTGCTAATATATGTGGGTTTTTTGTTCTCCCTTTTTATGCTTTTCGGCTTTCTTTTTGATGCGCCCGAATTCAAAACGAGTGTTGACCTCTTCCCAGCTTCTCAAACGTGTGTGCTTTTTCTTTTTGTTATGTGGGCAATTTCTTTTGCCAGGCCGACACAGGGTCTCGTTGGGCTGATGATAACTGAGTTAGAAGGTTCTAGAATTGGGCGATACCTGTTTCCGTTTACTTTCACGGTGCCATTGTTAATTGCTGTTGCACGGTTGGCAATGCATCGCGGACACTATTTTTCTTTTGAATTTGGAGTAGGCAGTGTTACCCTTCTTTATTTTTTGATTTTTATGGTAGCACTTTTTGCCATTGTGCTGTCGCTCAATAGCCGCGATCTACAGCGAACAGAAGCGACTAAGAAAATAAGCGAGTTAAATGAGGAACTGACTTACGCGAATGGCGTGCAAAAGGCGTTGAA
This sequence comes from Flammeovirgaceae bacterium, assembly GCA_027487845.1. Classification (GTDB taxonomy): domain Bacteria; phylum Bacteroidota; class Bacteroidia; order Cytophagales; family Cyclobacteriaceae; genus ELB16-189. The sequence goes on along the minus strand of JAIYCV010000003.1, from coordinate 25,478 downwards.
CAACGATCTATCCGCCTCGAATGAAAAAATACAATTACGCAGCGCAGAGTTACAAAATGCGAACAAAGAATTGTCGTTAGTAAACGCGCAATTAGCGGAGGCATTAACCACAATAAAAGTTCAAGACGAGTTCATTATCAAGCAAAAAGAGGAGGCACTTAAACGGTCGCAGCAATATTTGGAAATAATTTTCAGTAACACCGAAGAGGAAATATTGTTGTTAGATAAAGTAGGAAAGGCGGTGTTTTTTAATAGTGCCTTCGAACAATTCATAAAATCGGCCACAGGGAAAAAGCCAGTTATTGGAGAATACGTTTGGGATATAACAGTATCCGAACGAGCCGAAATTTCGAAGCAACTCTTTGCTGAGGCGGTTTCGGGCAAGCCAGTAAAGCAAGAAGCGTTAGTGAATTTGCCTACCGGAAAAATTTTTCACTTTCTTCGGTATGAGCCAGTGAGTATAAACGGGGTGATAGAATATGTAACTATTAGCTCAACGGACATCACCCAGCAAAAAAATGCTACTGAAGCCCTTGCTTTGCAGTATGATGAACTCCAGAAAGTTAACTATGAGCTAGATCGTTTTGTGTATAGTGTTTCCCACGATTTGCGAGCGCCTCTTTCCTCGATGTTAGGGCTTATTTCTGTGGCAGAAATGGAAAGCAATAGCAAAGAATTGCCTTACTTAGGCTTGATTCGCGATAGAGTCAAACACCTCGATAACTTCATAAAGAGCATCTTAGATTATTCGCGCAACGCCCGAACCGAAATTAAACCCGCCTTGATTTCGATGGAGCGCATAATCGAGGAGGCAAAGGATAGCGTAAGGGCCATGAACGGTTTTAATTCGCTTGCTATTCGAGTTACCTTAAACCAAACAGCACCCTTTCATTCCGACCCGGTTCGACTTTCGATTATTGTCAACAACCTTGTTACAAATGCAATCAAATTTCAAGATTATACTAAAGAGCAGTCTTACCTCGAGTTTGATATTGACATAAACTACGATCGGTTGGTTCTTAAAACAAGCGATAACGGAATAGGGATTGCAACAGAACATCACCAAAAAGTATTTGACATGTTTTACCGCGGCACCGACAGAACCTCTGGCTCGGGTATTGGCCTGTATTTGGTAAAACAAACTGTTGAAAAGATGAAAGGCACAATTGGGTTAACCTCTGAGGTAGGAAAATATACTAACTTCGAAGTGACATTGCCAAACAACAAAGGCTAACTTTTACCATACTGGTCGCAACCGTTAAAGATGTTGACTCCTGAGCCATCCGTATTTCGGTTCAAGGTCATTCGCGTTTCGGATCGGACGCCTAAATAACCTGTATTCTGAGAAAATGGGCTATTTACCGATTGGATCCTGTGGAAATTTTGTTTTTGAAATCTGGTTTAACCCAAAGTTGTGGCAAAGTCGTATGGCACAAATCACAATGTCAATTACCTATATTGCGCAACGCCCTTATCCAATGGAAAGTTTACTACCGATTAATGATCAGCTAAACAAGAAGGATTTATTCGAGGCCTTTAAACTGCAATTGGCAAAAGATTTTGTGCAGAGTAATTTTGAGGCCGGTTTCGCCCAGGCACTTGAACCAGCTTATGCCAGCATTCACGAAAAAATTATGGTGGAACTTCAACGCAATGAAAAAAGAGCCGATTATAACTTAATGCAATTACTTTATCGTGTTGACATCAGCGAAGCGCAATTGAACAAATACCTCAACCAAGCAAATAATGAAAACCACTTGGGTACCATAGCCGAACTAATTATTAAGCGTGTGCTACAAAAAGTTGTGATAAGGCAATATTATAAATTGGATGAGAATGGGTAGAACTTTGTCGATTGTTTTAGACAGTTAGGAATAACAGTATGGTAAACCTTGATAAACTAGACAACCCCGTTTGGTATTCTTTAGTGGAGTGTCATCAAACTGTTGCCATTAACTATGCTAATGCGAAATTTTACCATCCTGATTATTGTCCTTTTGGTGCATTTGAAGCATCTGATCATCTTTCGAATGGATGGATTGATTACGCATCATTGATAGATAACTTTTTTATAGTAGGGGAGAAGCCAACATTTCCAGCATCGTTGGCCATTAAACGAGAGGTGGTTTGCCTTCAAATGGTTATCGAAAAACAACTCGAGGTAGAAATAAAAGAACGCATTACCCTTTTAAATAATAAGCACGAAGATGTCCTTTTCGAGTTAGTCAATTTGGTTCAACCCGGTTACTTCAAAAGAAAAACCAGTCAACTTGGAAATTATTACGGTATTTTTAAAGACGATAAACTTGTTGCTGTTTCTGGCGAAAGAATGAATTTGAATGGGCTTGTTGAAATAAGCGCCATTGTTACCCATCCTAATTATACAAGCAAAGGATATGCAAAGCAGTTAATTACGCATACAGTAAACAAAATTGTTGAACGAAATTGCGTACCTTTTCTTCATGTTGTTCAGAGTAATACCAGCGCCATTGGTTTATACAATCAATTGGGTTTTGATACTAGGCGGACAATTAGTTTTTGGAATATTGTAAGAGTAAATGGAGACCACTAAATTTTTTCAGATGCATTCGTTTCGTTCATTGATTGATGAGGAAAAAAGTTTTGATAGAAAAGTAGTCTGGGTAATTGTTATTTCTGCAATTAGTCTGGCAGGCATAAATTATTTCGCAGCAGCTTCTCGCTTTTCAAACTATGCGTCTTTCTTTGCAACGGTTGGGTTAATGGATTCTTTCGATTGGGTTTATCAATTATTGTATCGCGATGAGCACAGCAGGCTTTGGGGGTTGTTGTATTGGGCGTCGTTGACCGTATTTTTTTATTTTATGTTGCCAGCATTTATTATCAAAGCGGTTTTCAAGGAAAGGCTTCGCGATTATGGATTGAAGCGCAAGGAGGTACTTAGCTATTTTAGCATTTACGCTTTATTGTTTGCCTGCATTTTTCCGGTGGTTTTTTTGGTTTCTTTTTCTAAGCAATTTCAAACTGCCTATCCGTTTTATTCTCCTAAAGACACGTCAGACTTGTTTCCTTATTTTTTTGTCTGGGAGATTTTCTACGTGCTTCAATTTTTTGCGTTGGAATTTTTCTTCCGCGGTTTTATGGTTCATGGTCTCAAGCAAAAGATGGGTATTTATTCTGTTGCGGCCATGGTGGTGCCTTATTGTATGATTCACTTTACCAAACCGTTGCCAGAATGCATCGGTTCTATATTTGCCGGTTTGATTTTAGGCATATTGAGTTTTCGCACGGGCAGCGTTTGGCTCGGGGCACTAATTCACATTGCCGTTGCTTTAAGTATGGATTGGCTAAGCCTTTGGCAGCGCGGATTTCTTTTTTAAACTGCCGCTAACATAAAGTGTGTAGGGCTATTTATTGAATTGTTTTACATTTAAGTCAAAAAATAAAAATATGCTCAAGCCACGATTTGTTTTTCCACTCGCACTTGTTGTTTCGGTCCTCTGCTGCAATCATTCAAGTAAAGACACAAAAGAATTAATAAACCCCTCTAAGGAAGACAACTCCTTTCCAGCACTTACAGAAGCGAGTGCCGAGTTGCCTTTGAATTCTTTAAAATTGCCAAAAGGTTTTTCGATTTCAGTATTTGCAGAAGTAGAAGATGCACGCTCTTTGGCAATTTCGCCAAGCGGGACTCTTTTTGTTGGTAACCGAAGTGAAGATAAAGTGTATGCGGTAAAAGATACCGATGGCGATGGCAAAGCCGATAAGAAGTGGGTGATCGCCTCCGGCTTAAACATGCCCAACGGAGTTGCTTTTCGAAATGGAGATTTATACGTAGCCGAAGTAAACCGCATCCATAAGTTTTCGGGCATCGAATCTAAATTAGCAGATCCAGGCGCTTCAACGATTGTGTACGATAAATTCCCAACAGAAAAACATCACGGTTGGAAATACATTGCTTTTGGCCCTGATGGAAAATTATATGTGCCAGTGGGTGCGCCTTGCAACATCTGCGAATCGAAAGACCCCATCTTTGCCAGCATCACACGAATGAATGCAGACGGTACAGGTTTAGAAGTGTTTGCCAATGGCGTGAGAAATACAGTGGGTTTCACTTGGCATCCGGAAACAAAGAATATTTGGTTTACCGATAATGGAAGAGACAACATGGGTGATGATATTCCATCGTGTGAATTGAACACAGCAACTAAAGCAGGTATGCATTTTGGTTATCCTTATTGCCACAGCGGCAGTATTAAAGACCCTGAGTTTGGAGATAAGCGCCCGTGTAGCGATTTCACAAAACCAGAACAAAATTTGGGACCGCATGTAGCGCCTCTTGGGTTGAAGTTTTACTCTGGTGCCATGTTTCCAGCTTCTTATAAAAATCAACTTGTAGTTGCCGAACATGGTTCTTGGAACAGAAGCAAAAAGAGCGGGCACAAGGTGGTGTTAGTTAAAATGGAAAACGGCAAAGCCTTACGCAATGAAACATTTATCAGTGGCTGGCTTGATGATGCATCTCAAAAAGTGTGGGGCCGGCCAGTGGATGTGTTGGTGCTCGCTGATGGATCTATGCTAATCAGCGATGATCAAGCGGGAGTTATTTACCGAGTTACTTATAAAGGGTAATCAAAAGTCGTCAGCAATCACATCAATCTTCTTGTTCTTATCCGCTTTCATCTTTGCGATGAGCGGATAAAAACGATAAGTTAGCTCGATACTGCTCTTCCCAGCAAGAAAGTAAAGACTTAGATTCTCTGCCTTCCAATTGTAGGTGCCCGAGCGCACTACAAAAGTAGCTTTGCCAAACGCTTTTTCTAAGGCTTTCATCAACCGAGGATCCTTATCAGTAGTAACGAAGATTTTGTAAATCAGATTTTGATAAGTAAGCAGTTGAATATCTTGAACTGCCACATCTCCAATTTTTTTATAATCTTCATGGTCCACCGTATATTGCTTTACTGGAAATTCGCCCTTTTCTTTTATGTCCTGTTTGAAAAGGTAACCCTTAACACTATCAATCGGATAACCAAGTTTGATGTTTTTGAATCCGTTTCTTTTGTTAAGTTCTGCGGAATTTTGTGCTCTCACAGTAACTACGCTTTGTACAAGCATCAGTAAGATGATGAATCGCATAGAAAAAGCAAATTAATTAATGTCTCGTTAGGTTGAAAAGTGGGCGAATATAAGAATTTCATGAAGTAATGGTTTCATTTTATTGACTTTGTGATTGGCTTGGTTCTTTGTTTGCAGCTATTGCGTTGTGATTTCGTTACAATAATTACTTTTGCCTTATGATACGACCTGCTTTTGACGATATATACATGGAGCTTGCGGTAAATCTTGCTACTCGGTCACATTGCATTAAACGGCATGTAGGCGCTGTGCTGACCAAAGATACCCGCATCATCTCGATAGGATATAATGGTCCTCCAAAAGGTACCCACAACTGCGATGAGGAGTGGCCACAGACGGGATGCCCTCGCGACTCAAAAGGCAGTTGTTCCTTGGCAATCCATGCCGAACAGAATGCCATACTTTATGCGGTAAAGAATAACACCTCGGTGGAGGGTGCAACATTGTATGTAACACTCTCGCCTTGCATGGCTTGTGCCCGGATAATCTACAGCATGGGCATAAAAAAAGTGATTTACTTAAAATCGTACGCTGAATACAAAGGATTAGCGGTAGATGAAGGAGTAGAATTGTTAAGAAAGTTTGGCTTAGAGTGTGTGCGCTATGAAGGAACGCTCACCAATGTCACTCACATGATATAAAAAAAGCCAACGACTGTCGGCTTCTTGAGAGAGAAAAGTTAAAATGAATTATCCTTTCGCTGCTTCTTCGATTTCTGTCACAAACTTTGCCGTAACTCCCTTACTCTTCTTAATAAGTTCTGCTTTGAACACTTGAGCAGCGCGATTCAACGACTCAATCAAGCCCACAGGATTTTTGTCATGACTGTAGCTTCCCAGACACCATTCAATGTCAGCTTGAAGTTGAACATCTAACTTAAGCGCAATCAATTTCTCAAGAACTGTTTTTGATACTGATTCAAGGTCAGGCGATGCTTTTACTTTTGCAGTCGCTTTTTTTGCAGGAGCCTTCGCTGCTGGTTTGGTTTCAACCTTTACTGCAGGTTTAGAAGATGCTTTTGCCATTACTTTTTTTTGATTTGGTTTTGCAAAGGTAAGCGACAATTAATTCGGTAAGCAAGTACTTGATAGACAAAAATTTACGCAACCGTTGCCGTAGTTATTATCTAGCAATTGGTTTCGAAGGTGCTTCCGATTTAGAATTTTTGAAACCTTAGTTTATTAGCTAGGTGTTGTAACGGATTTGTGCCAGTACAATTCTGGTTGTAATTGTCATCTTAATCGAAAAGCGTAACAATTAATTCAGGATGCGTGCTGAAAGAGAAGACAAAAAGATTTGAAGAAAGAGTAGAGGTGCTTGAAATTAAAAATGTATCCAACTAGATAAGGGTTACCTTATAAATGAAGAAGGGAAGTAATCCTAGATTACTTCCCTTCACAAAAAGATTAGGATTACCTAATTACTTTTTTTTCTTAGCAGCTTTCTTTACTTTCTTAGCTGCTTTCTTTGCGGTCTTTTTTGCCATAGCGTTTAATGAATTTAAGTTTATTAATATGTTAAACGTATGCGAAAGGTATGATAAAATTTTAGTATGCAAAAATTTTGAGAACATTTTTTTTTAACAGCATAAACTTTTAGTGATTAAAATAATATTTATCACCCATGTTATAGTCATCATTCAAGTATTACACGATGTTCACTTCAGTTGCTAAGATGATATCAAATTTATCTTTTACTGACGATGCTATTTGAGTTGATAACTCAAAAATATCTTCGCCATTTCCATCACCATAATTCACTAACACTAGTGCTTGATGCTGGTGAACACCAATGTTGTTTATTCGTTTTCCTTTCCATCCACACTGCTCAATAAGCCATCCTGCAGGAATTTTAACAGACTGATTTTCAGTTGTATAATAAGGCATACTTGTATCAATCTTTTTAATACGCGTGAACTCATCATACGTTAGAGTTGGGTTCTTAAAGAAGCTTCCTGCATTGCCTACCAGAGAAGGGTCGGGCAGCTTACTTTTCCTTATCTTAACTACTGCATCGCTTATTGTTTGGATCGTTATTGCAGCCACTTGTTGCTGTAGCAATGTGTCTTTTATCGCTCCGTAATTTATGTTCAGTTGATGATTTTTTTTTGTTAGACTTAAAGTAACACTTGAGATAAAATATTTTTCTTTCAGTTGAGTTTTAAAGATACTTTCTCTGTATCCGAAGGAACACGCTGCGTTGTTGAATATCGTTTTCGCTCCTGATGTTACATTAATTACTTCTACGTTTTCAATTACATCTTTCATTTCAACTCCATACGCGCCTATGTTTTGAATAGGTGCTGCACCAACAGTACCAGGTATGAGAGATAAGTTTTCAATTCCTCCCCAATCGTTCTTCAAACAAAACATCACCAGTTGGTGCCAGTTTTCTCCTGACTTTACATTTAACAAAAGTCTATCTTCATCTTGTTCGACAATCGCCTTTCCAGTTAATTCATTCTTTATAATCAACCCATCAAAGTCTTTGGTGAAAAGAATGTTACTTCCGCCACCAAGAAATAGTCGCTTTTCATTCTTAAAAACAGGAAGTTTAATCAATTCTTCAAGGTCTTGCTCTGAATGGATGACGCAGAAGTAGCGCGCATGCGCTTTAATTCCAAATGTATTGAACGATTTAAGTTGAATGTTTTTTTGAACGTGTATCATATAAGTGGGCAAAGAAAGAATATTCCCAAGCAATTTTTAAATAACTTTATTGACTGAGCATAAAAAATGCTAACCTTAAGCTAAAGTATAAAATAATGTTGTACTTACTTTAAGATTGAATGCTGTCGCAACCTAGTTAAATGACAAAATGAAAATAATTGAATGTCCGCGAGATGCAATGCAAGGATTAACACAGTTTATTCCGACTGAAAAGAAGATTGCTTATATAAATCAGTTGCTAAAGATTGGGTTTGATACTATTGATTTTGGAAGTTTTGTTTCGCCAAAAGCAATTCCGCAGTTAAGAGATACTAAAGACGTGCTGGCTAAACTTGATTGGCAAGTCTCTTCGTCAAAGTTACTTGCCATAGTGGCGAATGTAAGAGGTGCCGAAGAGGCAAGTGAGTTTGCCGCTGTAAAGTTTGTCGGGTTTCCGCTTTCCATTTCAGAAACATTTCAAAAGAGAAATACGAATTCAACCATTTCAGAAGCACTTAAAGCAGTGGAAACGATTTTAAGTATTTGTCGAGGCAGCCATCAACAACTAGTAACTTATATCAGTATGGGCTTCGGTAATCCATATTCCGATCCTTATTCTTTAACGGTGGTAAAGGAATTTGTAGAAAGATTGGCAATAATGGGTGTAACAATAATTTCGTTGGCTGATACGATAGGCGTTTCGACACCACACCAAATCAGTTATCTGTTTCCCAAGTTAGCACAAGAATTCCCAGCGATAGAGTTTGGGGCGCATTTACATTCTTCTCCGTCAACACTGGTTGAAAAGTTAGAAGCCGCATTTGAAGCTGGTTGTCATCGCTTTGACGGTGCCCTAAAAGGTTGGGGAGGTTGCCCAATGGCAGATGATGAGCTGATCGGCAATTTGGCCACTGAGAAAATTATCGATTTTCTGAAGTCGAAGAACATTGAATTGAACTTGCGCCAAGATGAACTCTTGAAGGCAATGCTATTGGCAGATGAAATTTTTCCTACCGATTGATAAAGTGCCTACCGATAATTTCTATGCGAAAGGCCATACCTTTTTCCTGGCAGTGAGGTTACGAATCCTGAAAACTCTAATGACAAAAGTAAAGAAGATAGCTTGCCAAGGGGTATCTCAGATTCTATACTGAGTTGGTCAATCATGATCGGAACCTCTCTTTTCCGAAGACATTCCACAATCAATTTTTCTTCATCTGTAAGGTTGCTTTGCGCGATTGATGAACTGATATTTTTTGAGTTTGATGAATTCGCATTCCAATTCATGATGTACTCAAGGTCTTTCACGGACGTGAATAAGTTCGCTTTATTTGTTTTGATTAGAAAGTTACAGCCTGCAGAATAGGTATTTCCCAGATTGCCGGGCACAGCGAATACATCTTTGTTGTAACTGTTAGCAATTTCAGCGGTGATCAGTGCGCCTCCTTTTTCAGCGGCCTCAATAACAATAATGGCGTCACACAATCCAGCAATGATTCTATTTCTTGCGGGGAAATTATGAGCATCTGGTTTTGTGCCAAAAGCATTTTCGGTGATTATGCCGCCATTGCTGAGCATTTTTTTTGCCACATCTTTATGCGAATCCGGATAGATAACATCGATGCCACTACCCAACACAGCAATAGTAGGTAGGCCAACTTTTATCGCATTTTTATGTGCATGTATGTCAATTCCATAAGCTAGGCCGCTGACTATCGGTACTTGGTGAGTAATCAGATCTTCAATTATTTTTTCGACACACGCTTTTCCATACGCAGTAGCTTGTCGGGTGCCAACAATCGCCACTGTCTTTGGCGCATTTAGATTGAGGTTGCCCTTGGTGTATAATATGGCAGGGGCATCTTCTATTGCCTTCAGGCGACTTGGAAAATTCTTGTCTGTGTAGAGCAGCAGGTTTACTTCTTCTTTTTCCGCTTTGCTTAGCTCTTTTTCAGCTAAAGCAAATGTTTCTTTTGCCAGTATTGAATCGGCAGCAACAGGACCAATGCCTGGAATTTTTAAAAGCTGAGTTTTTTTTGACGCAAACACGCGCTCAGCAGAGCCGCAATAACTAATCAACTGTTTTAAAAGAAGGGGGCCAATGCCAGGAACAAAATGCAACGCAAGAAAAGCAAGCCGATCTTGTTCCATCTTAATTTAAAATCGGATTAAAGTTTATCTTTCACCTCAAGTAAAAAATGCCGAATATTCTTGAGGCTTTCTATAAGCTCAATTTTTTGGTTTACCGTTTGAACATCACTTTTAAGTATCTCTTTAGCGCCTTGTAGGGTAAATCCCTTTTCTTTTACTAAATGATAAATAATTTTTACATTGTTGATGTCTTCTTTTGTGAACTGCCGATTGCCTTTGCGGTTTTTCTTTGGCTGAATAAGTTCAAATTCCGATTCCCAGAAACGAATAAGAGAAGGAGCTACATTAAACATTTCGGAAACTTCCCCGATCGAATAATATACTTTTTCTATTTCTTTTTCTTTATACGCCATGAACTGGAGCTAGATTATCTTCGTTGCAACGAACGTCACGCAAAGTAACAATTCTTTAACTTAGCGCAAGGGTGTAGATGTTTTTTTAATCTACAATGTTTCAACGAGGCGATGTGGATTAATTTGGTTGAAGAAGTTTGTTGTATTCCGATTGTTTGGTATCGGTGTAGAGAAAAGTGACTGGATTAACGAATTTGTCTTTATATCTGATTTCGTAGTGCAAATGCGGAGCCTCCGAAAGTCCCGTGCTGCCTACAAATCCAATTAATTCACCTCTTTTTACTCGCTGGCCTTCGCTGACATTAAATTTAGATAGATGAGCATATCTTGTTTCAAATCCAAAACCATGGTTTAAGAAGATAACATTACCGTAGGTTCCCATCATTTTGGCAACACTCACATTTCCGTTACCTGAAGCATAAACTGGAGTTCCATAAGGAGCAACCAAATCCAATCCATTATGATTCTTCCATTCATGGTGGATAGGATGTAACCTCAATCCGAAAATAGTATGCAATGTTGTTAGGTTTCGATTGTCAATCGGCTGCATGGCTGGTCGCGTAACCATCATTTCTTCTTTAACATTTACTTCCTTATTAATTTCAGCTATTGATTGCCGTTCCACTGTCAGTCGGTTTTTCAACTTTGACAATTGACCGTAAACCTTTTCAATAAGTGTAACCCTTTCATTAGATAATAAAGGGAATTTTTCACTACCTCCCGTACCCCCTTTCCTTACAGCTTCGTCTAATCGTGGCATATCTAATAGAATGCGGTAACTGTCATCATCATTTGATTCGATAATTGAAAGTTGAGAATCTGTGTTATGAATTTTGTCTTCTAGTATTTCCCATTCGGCCTTTAATGCTTGATTTTTTTTTTTTTTTTTAATTTCATCCCAGTTTTTAAAATTAAAATTAAACCACAATGCAGCAATTATTGAGCAGCCAAAGGCAATACCGACAAAGCGTATAGACTTATTGAGCCTTTGTTTGCCCGTTAGAAAAAACGGCTCATAAGCACACGTCTCGGCATTATATATGTATTTAGGTTTAGCCATCAATCAAGTGCCTGTTTGGTTAACTTATTGGTTGAGGCCATCGCAATAAAAGTGGCCACATCAGTCTGTTTAATCAAGAATTGTATCGGGTTACAAGGCTTGTCATTCTTTGCAATTTCGAAATGGAGGTGCGGAGCAATTACTCCCCCGCTAATACCAACGGTTCCTATCACTTGGCCTTGTCCAACTTTTTGTCCCTGATACACTTTTATCTCCTGAAGATGAGCGTAGGTAGTTTTATAGCCATTTCCATGGTCAACTACAATATGGTTTCCCAATCCTGTCGGTAGTGTGCTTTTTGATACAATCAATACTTTTCCAGCTCCAGCGGATAAAACATCCGATCCTTTTTCAGCAGAAAGATCAACTCCAGTGTGTCTATATAAAAGTTTATTGAACGGGTTAATCTGATTTCCATAACCACAAACCAGTGCGTCTGCCTTGAAGTTGGAAATAGGGGGCATGGTAGGATAATAAGTTAGTTCGTCAACATCGCCCTTTACAGGCCAATATAATTTTGAGAACTCATAACTGGTCATTTTTGATTTACTAAATGCATTTGCAGTAACATCTGTTAGACTGGCAACTAAATCATCGAAGGCGGAAACATTGGCAATAAGTGATTCTTTTGTATACTCATTTTTCTTTTTTGGCGTTTCGTCATCCGTTAACAATATGCGTTTGTGAAGTGCCTTGTCAGCGTCAGATAATTCTGATAAACGTAAGTTAGCTTGGTTTATTTCTGAAGCGACTATTACTTTATGCTTAGCAAGTGCTTCGTTTTCATTTCGGAGGCTTACTTCTAAATCGGTCTCAAACAATTTACTTTGCAGGTAAACGATGCACACAAAAAACAAAATTGCTGTCAAAGCCAGCCCTACTAAGTTAAAAACCAAGTTAAGCCAATTAAATTTGACCTTCTCAAAGCGGAGTGTTTTGATATTATATGTAAACTTTGACGGCTCCATTATATAAAGAGTATAGAAATTTGCGACAAGATTAACCCTTTTCGATTCTCAAATTGAGTTTTTCTCTTCGTTATCACCATTTCTAGGGCTATTTTTGGAAATTTAAGAAGCTAAAGTAACTAAATTTTTATTACACACCAACAAACAATGCTTGAACTGACAGTTCAAACTACTTAATATAGAGATGGATAGCAGCACAATTCGACAGAAATTCCTTGATTTTTTTGCCAGTAAAAGCCACCAAATCGTGCCTTCAGCCCCGCTGGTGTTGAAAAACGACCCAAGTCTACTTTTTACCAACTCGGGCATGGTTCAGTTCAAAGATTTTTTTCTCGGCAACGCCATTTCAAAATATTCCAGGGTAGCGGACACTCAAAAATGCCTTCGCGTAAGCGGAAAGCACAACGACCTCGAAGATGTGGGGTTGGACACCTACCATCACACCATGTTTGAGATGCTCGGCAACTGGAGTTTTGGTGATTATTTTAAGAAGGAAGCGATTACATGGGCGTGGGAGCTGCTCACGGAAGTCTATCAATTACCTAAGGACAGATTGTACGTGACCGTTTTCGGTGGCGATGCGAAAGATAACCTGCCAGTGGATGAGGAAGCCAAAGCACTTTGGAAGTCGGTAATCGCGGAAGACAGAATTCTTCACGGAAGTAAAAAAGATAATTTTTGGGAGATGGGTGAGAGCGGTCCATGTGGGCCTTGCTCCGAAATTCATATCGACTTACGATCGGAAGCAGAAATAAAATTGAAGCCGGGGAAGGAGCTTGTCAATGGCGACCATCCGCAAGTTGTAGAGATTTGGAATCTAGTGTTTATGCAGTTCAACAGGTTGGCTTCTGGAAAGTTGGAGCCACTGCCAAACAAACATGTAGATACAGGCATGGGCTTTGAACGGCTATGTATGGCCATTCAAGGTAAGACTTCCAATTATGATACGGATTTATTTAGTCCGCTGATCAATCATATTGTTGCCATGACTAATGTCTCCTATCAGCAGAGTGGCAGTGAAACGGATGTTGCAATTAGAGTAATTGCCGATCATATAAGGGCTGTCAGTTTTGCTATCGCTGACGGGCAACTCCCTTCAAATAGTGGAGCTGGGTACGTGATACGGAGGATTATTAGGAGAGCAATTAGATATGGATATTCGTACCTTGACCAAAGGAATCCATTCATTTGTAATCTTGTAAATACATTGGCGCAACAATTTGACAGTGTGTTTCCAGAACTAATTGATCAAAAAAGTTTTGTCTTTAACGTAATTATTGAAGAAGAAAGGGCATTTCTTCTGACTCTTGAAAAGGGACTTCGAAGGATCGAAATTTTCTTCGAATCTGTAAAAGAGATAATTCAATTTCATGATCCAAATTACGTGAAAATAATTAGTGGCGTGCAGGCCTTTGAGTTGTACGATACTTTTGGTTTTCCATTTGATCTTACTGCCTTGATCGCGCGTGAACGAGGATTCTCAGTCGATGAAAAAGGTTTCAACGAAGAAATGCAAAAGCAAAAGACCCGCTCCAAAGCCGATGCAGTTAAAGAAACTGGCGATTGGGTAATTGTTGCCGAAGGCGATAGACCTGAGTTTATTGGCTACGACCATTATGAGTCAGCTTCCAAAATATTGCGCTACCGAAAAGTAAAGCAAAAGAACAAAGAACTGTTTCAACTCGTGTTGGATAAAACGCCTTTCTATGCCGAGAGTGGTGGACAAGTGGGCGATACTGGCGTGATTGAAATTGCGGGTGAGAAAATTCAAGTCATCGACACCAAAAAAGAGAATGATTTGATTGTGCATTGGGTAGAGAAACTGCCGGCAAGTGTTGAAGCGACCGGACATTCCCAAATAAATGTTCATCAGCGGAAGCTTTCTATGAACAATCACTCCGCAACGCATTTACTTCATGCCGCGTTGCGCCAAGTGTTGGGCAAACATGTAGAACAAAAAGGTTCGTTGGTAAATGATCAACTGTTGCGTTTTGACTTTTCTCATTTTGCAGCTATGACGCGCGAAGAAGTGGTAAAAGTGGAAACCATTGTGAATCAAAAAATTCGAGAGAACATAGAGTTGAATGAACAGCGCAACGTGCCGATTGACAAAGCAAAGTCGCTTGGCGCGATGGCGTTGTTTGGGGAAAAATATGGCGAGTTTGTTCGCGTGATTACTTTTGATCGCAACTTTTCAGTTGAATTGTGCGGAGGTACGCATGTTTCTTCAACAGGTAAAATCGGTTTGTTGAAAATTATCTCTGAAAGTTCGGTAGCTGCTGGCGTGCGCAGGATTGAAGCTGTTACGGCTGATGGCGCAGAGGCTTTTATCAATAATGAATTGGCACTGTTACACGAAGTAAAATCGATACTTAAGAATCCGAAAGACATTCTTTCATCTACTATGAATTTGGTAGAGGAAAAGCATGCGTTGGAAAAAAAGTTAGAAGTAGTTTATCAGCAACAAGCTAATGTGTTGAAAGATGAACTAGCAAAGAAAGTTATCAACTCGAGTGGATTGAGTTTGATCATCGAAAAAGTATCAGTGCCAACGGCAGACTCGTTAAAAAATATTGCTTATGCATTGCGCAATCAGCTTGATGATTTATTGTTGATATTGGCTGCCGATGTGGAAGGAAAACCGCAAGTGACTGTGATGGTGGGAGCGAAACTGGAAGCCACGAAAAAATTTCATGCGGGTAACATGGTGAAAGAACTTGCCAAAGAAATTGATGGTGGTGGCGGAGGTCAACCTTTCTTTGCAACTGCGGGAGGTAAGAATATTAATGGGTTAGATGCTGTGTTGGAAAAAGCGCGTAAATTAGTAATCTAAATAGTTGAGGTTATGAAAAACGAAGAAAAAATAGTTGAGTTATTGTCGGAGATGCTCCACAAATTTGATGTTCTTACTGAAGAAGTAAGTTCCGTGAAGAAAGAAATCAGTTCTGTAAAGAATGAAATTAGTTCTGTAAAGAATGAAATTAGTTCTGTTAAAACCGAAGTGAAGAATTTGAATACTCGCCTCGGTAAGGTAGAGGAAGAAATAATAAAGTTAAATCTTGCAACTTCCCAAAATTCACTTTCATTGATGAGGCTAGTTGAGTACAACGATGAAAGATTTAGCCGACTGGAGAAGGTTGTTTTCAAATCGTAATGGACGGATTCATTCTAAATAAATACACTCCCGTCATTGGCCTTGAAGTCCACGTGCAATTATCTACACTAAGTAAAATATTTGCAGCAGACTCTGCTATGTTTGGCGATGCACCCAACTCCAATGTTAGTGTTATTACCTTGGCTCACCCAGGTACCTTGCCTAAGCTGAATAAAAAAGCGGTTGAGTTTGCCATTAAAATGGGATTGGCGTGCAACAGCGAAATTTCTCGTTGGCAGATTTTTGATCGCAAAAATTATTTCTACCCCGATCTGCCGAAAGGCTACCAAATTACCCAAGATAAAACTCCCATTTGCAAAGGCGGATATGTAACAATAAAAACGTCATCAGGCGAAAAGCTAAACATTGTGTTGAACCGCATCCACCTAGAAGAGGATGCTGGTAAGTCCATTCATTTAGAAAACGAGGTGGATACGCTGATCGACTTAAACCGCGCAGGTGTTGCGCTTATTGAAATTGTTACTGAGCCTGTCATCCACACGTCCGAAGATGCAAGTGCTTTTCTTGCCGAAGTTCGGAAGCTTGCGCGATATCTTGAAATCTGCGATGGCAACATGGAGGAAGGTTCCATGCGCTGCGATGCCAACGTTTCGATTAAATTGAAAGATGCTTCCGAACTTGGTAAAAAAGTAGAAGTGAAAAACATGAACTCGTTGCGTAACGTGCAGCGGGCAATTGATCGTGAAATTATTCGCCAGATTGAATTGCTTGAGAAGGGCGAGAAAGTAATTTCCGAAACCAGAACGTTTGATGCCAACACGGGGCTTACTCATAGCATGCGCACCAAAGAAGAGCTGAATGACTACCGCTACTTTCCCGATCCTGATTTAAGTCCGTTGAAAATTTCCGACTCGTGGCTTGAGTCTATCAAATCGAGTATGCCGGCATTGCCTGCTCAACGAAGCGAGCGGTACATAAACGAGCTAGGCCTTTCTGAATATGATGCCTCGGTGCTTACCGAAACGAAAGAAATAGCAAACTATTTTGAAGAGGTCTGTTTACACACAAAGAATTTTAAAGCAGCTTCCAATTGGATAATGGGTCCCATAAAATCATTCTTAAATGAGAACGGAGTTGAAGCGGAACAATTTTCAATAAAACCTGCCACCATAGCAGATATTATTGGTTTAATTGACGAGGGCAAAATCAATTTCTCAATTGCGTCAAAACAATTGTTTCCCGCGCTGCTTGCGAATAGTGATAAAAAGGTCGTTGAGCTTGCAAAGCACTTGAATCTAATTCAGGACAGCAACGTTGATTCACTGTCGCCAATTGTGGACGAGGTGATCGCTGCCTTTCCTGAAAAGGTGACTGAATATAAAAAAGGAAAGAAAGCACTTTTAGCGATGTTTATGGGCGAGGTAATGAAGCGGAGCAAAGGCAAAGCCGATCCCAAAGTCATAAACGAGCTGTTATTTAAAAAACTACAATAAAATTATGAAGCGTATGATGTCGAGCATGTTACTTTTGTTAGCCTTGTTGAGCTGTTCTCCTGAAAAAGAAAAGGACAATGCCACAGGATGGGAGATTGTTATTTCCGGAACTGTCAATTTTCCGCAAGAAGGTAAAATTGTGTTGCGTAATCTGAAGAATCCAGCAGGAGGTAAAGAAGATACGATTAAGCTAAAGAGCAATAAAAAATTCAGCAAAAAAGTTCGCTTGAACGAACCGGGTTTTTATCAGTTGAATTTTTATGGCAAGCAGGTATTCAATTTGATATTGAATAAATCAAACATGGAAATTACAGTGGATGGTAACAACCCTCAATCGCAAGTTATAATTAAGGGTTCACCAGAAATGGATTTAATTGTAAAGGTAGGCGAGTTGCAAAGTCAGGTACAAGCCTCACCTGAATTAGGTGCACTTCAGGAAGATTTTAATAAAGCTGCTGCAGCTAAAGACGAAGCAAAAATCGCAGAGATTCAAGGAAAATATATGGATGTAATAGCGAAAGGAAATGAAAGCATAGCAGCTTTATTTCTCCAGCAACCGGCCTCGTTAGCAGTGATTAATCTTCTTCAAAACAATACATTAGATCCTGATAAATATTTGAATGTATTTGTGGATGCTTCTTCCAAATTGATAAAAGAGTACCCAGCGCTTACCTATGCAAAAGACTTTTCTGCGTATGTAGATAAAGCAAAGAAAACGGCAGTAGGTGAAATGGCTCCTGAAATAAACTTGCCAAATCCAAAAGGAGAAATAGTCAAACTATCATCGCTACGCGGAAAATATGTGCTGGTGGATTTCTGGGCGAAGTGGTGTGGTCCTTGCAGAGCAGAAAATCCGAACGTAGTAAGAGCTTACGCTAGATTTAAAGATAAAGGTTTTGAAGTGTATGGTGTGTCATTAGATAAAACGAAAGAAGACTGGGTGCAAGCAATTCAGCAGGACAACTTAACTTGGACGCACGTCTCCGATCTAAAATACTTTGAATCGGTAGCAGCTAGAGATTATAATATCAATGCCATTCCCTTCTCGATTTTATTAGATAAGACTGGTAAGATAATCGCCAAGAATTTAAGGGGCGCGGCATTGGAGAAGAAGTTGAGTGAGGTAATGGGGAATTGATAATTTTTCGAAAAGGAAAAAGAGAGGCTGGATGCAGCCTCTCTTTTGTTTTATTACAGTTTGAAATTAATTGGTAGTACCATTTTTACAGGCACATCCACACCTTTGTTTTTTCCAGGTTTCCATTTAGGAAATGCAGAGACCACCCGAAGTGCTTCACTGTTCATTTCTGCAGTAACTCCTTTTAGCACTTTTTGATCGGTGATGGTTCCATCTTTTTCCACAATGAACTCAATAAACACTTTTCCTTCCGTTTTATCCTTAACAGCGTTTTCGGGATATTTTAGTTCCTTAGAAAGATAAGTAAACATAGCGTCCATGCCACCAATAAATTCGGGCATCTGTTCAACAGTGGTTAAAGGAGTTTCTTGGGCGTTGACTTTCGATTTAGTCTTACTGATGTCCTGCGCAGTGCTTGTCAACACAAATAAGGTTAACGCTGGAAGCATAGCAAGTAGCTTCCACATCTTAATTTTTGTTTTCTTCGTTTTCATCATGGTAATTCGTTTTAATGTTAAAGAATTTGAGAAGTGATTAGCGAGTGGAATGTCGGCCGACATCAGTGCAACTTTCGCTAGTAAGCTGCAGTATTGGTTGCTATCATAATTACGAACAGAAACTTCGTCTGCTTGAAATTCATGTATAGCGATAAGTTTATTACTTAATGTGTATACTATCGGATTGAACCAAAAAATAATTTTTAGAAATTCCAACAGAAATAAATCAAGGGTGTGCAATAATTTTAGATGGGTTGATTCATGTAGAATGATTTGATCTTTTTCAAATGAGCCCAGACTATCAGCGTTGCCAATGATAACATAATTGAAAAATGAAAACGTAGCAAAGCCTTTACTAATCTCGATGACCTTTAGACCATTTTTAATGGTATATTTTGATCGCATGAGAAAGAAGATTAATTTGATAAGCTTGAAAATAAACTGACTTGAGAAAATAAAAATACCACTAAAATAGAACAGTGTTAACGTTTCCATTAGATCAAATGAAGTTGATGGTTTCAATTGCATTTGATTGATAAAGCCTACTGTAATTTCAGGTAGTAAAATCATGCCAGACACTAAGTTCTCGTTGGTTATCTTCACTAATGGAATTAAAAGCGAGCCAATAATTCCAACCAACAGGAATGGCCTAAGAAATGAGAATTGAGTTTCATGCTCAAGCAATAGTCTATAGACCAAGTAGAGGAGAATTAATCCTATGTTCGCTTCAATGAAATAGATAATTACGTTCATGGCTTCCTATGTTTAAGTTCTTCTAATTGTTTTAAAAGCTGATCAATGTCATGCACATTTAGTTTGTTATCCTGAGCAAAGAAGGAGACAAGGTTTTGGAACGATCCATTGAAGTAACCGCTTAAGAAATTATTGAGGTAAAACTTGCTATACTTTTCTTTTGGTATCAACGGAAAATACTCATGCGTTTTTCCATATGCTTTATAACCTACGAATCCTTTGCGCTCAAGTATTCTAATAATAGTTGATACCGTGTTGTAAGCAGGCTTAGGTTTCGGCATGTGATCAATGATATCTTTCACGATTGCTTTCTCAAGCTTCCATAGAATTTGCATTACTTGATCTTCGGCTTTGGTGAGTTCTTTCATTTTAAGATGTTAGACGTGAGACATTAGATGTGAGACATGAGTATTGAGACGTAAGTATTTAAAATCATTCATTTTTTGACAATCCAATTTCAAAGGGCTTTTGCAAGCCTTTACTTTTTGATGAACTATCTATTTAGGTTTAAAACTAAATAGTTAGTTATAAAAAACAAACTTTAGTTATAATTATTTTTTCCGAGAGGTTTTTGGGAACAGAAGTAATTAGATGCTTTTACTTAGACAGAAGAAACTCAAGGGGAATGTTCAACCTCTTTCTCCACGACTTTTCGCTGTGGTCAGCGCCTTCGAATTTTCTCGTTATCCAATTTTTAGATGTCCAGCCTTTGGCGGTCATTACAGCGTCTACTTTTAGTTGAGCGGGTTCGTAAAGTGCATCGAGCGTGACAGTACCATAATCAAAATAGAGTTTATGTTTTTTTGGATTGGGTAAATTGGTTTTTAAATAGGTTATAAATGCATCAGGGATAGGATTGTTTTGCATCGAGAAAATACCTGGCCAATGCGTGCTCAAACAAGCAGCACCACCAAAGACATTGGGATATTCGCAAATAGCATACATTGAAATTAATCCGCCCATACTTGACCCGGCAACGAATGTATTCTTCGCATCTTTTTTTGTGGAAAAAGTTTTGTCGATGAAAGGCTTGAGCTCGGTAACCAGAAACTTCAAATAGTTATCGGATATGGGTTTGAAAACTTCTTTGGTTCGACCCATTTTTTGTAATTGAGCAGTTATGGTGTCGCGTTGTAACTGAGTTAAACTTTCATATGGCTTCTGCGGAAAGTAATCGGCATGGCGTGTGCCGCTGCCATTAAATACACCAACAACAATACAGTCTTTGATTTTTTTATCGGCTATTAATTTTGATACTACTTCATCAACACCCCATTCTTGTTTGTTCCAAGTTGTGGTGCTATCAAAAAGCATTTGTCCATCGTGCATGTAAAGCACTGCGTATTTCCTTTTTTGTGAATATCCATTAGGCAACCAAACATCGACATTCCGTGAAGTAACAAAGTTGGACTTGAAATTCTCATAGTGCCTAATTTCGCCAGTCGATGGCTTTTGAGGTGGTGAGGGTGTTTGGCTTACGCTTATTTGAAATTGAACGGATAAAATTGGAAGGAGGATGATTTTTTTCATTGTCCTTAAAAATAAGGAAAATCAATTAATGGGCGTAATACCAGCGTTTTTTTTGCAGAAAACTAAACCCTTCGCTGACAATTTTTAATACAGGTAAGTGGTGGCCATTGTTATTTTTCTAGCGAAATGCTATCGTTTATTTTTCGGTTCGTTACGGTTCACCACTTACCAGTATTTTGGTCTCAAATTGCCATAGTTTTTACTTTAGAAGTTCGAACGATTCAAATATTCCCTCCTGATTATGTTATTAATTTAATAATACCATTTAAAGTCATCGGCATTTACTGCCACTGCGGCATTGCTATTGTTTAGCACCCTTACGTGGGTTATGTACACATCGCTGCTGCCGCCAGCCCTTATTGTTATCGTGGTTTCTCCCACTTTTGTCCAAGTGGTTGCAGCATCATATTTTCTGTATAGTTCAATCACATTTCCTTTCTTGTAAACTCTGTAGCTTACCGATGTTGTTGCGCTAAAGGTTTCGGAAACAAGATTGGTATTGGTCGACCGAATTACAGTTTGTTTTGTTCCATCAGCATTTTTTACAAATCCAAACCAATAGCCACCAAAATTATCACCCGTGGTCCAATCTCTTCCGTTGCCAGCAGAGTAGTTTCCTCTGATATAACAAGCAGCAATTGCGAGACTATTTGCATCAGCACCCAATGCATTTAACTGAGATACATCTGTAAAAGTGAACTCATGAATCATATTTCCACTAATAGGAGCATACGTTGCACTTTGAGGCAAATCGAGAAAACCTGAAAGTTTAGGGCGCAAGGTTGAGGTAGGTACATTGTACACAATCTGACCGCCAGAGGCGATGGCACTATATGCTGGGTCGGCATCGGCAGGGCTATCTGTTCTGCCAGTAGTATACGTAAGTGGTGTATAGGTTCCTGCATTAAAATCAACTGTCAGTCTCAAAGTAGGGTCTGCATTGAAAGTGAACCCGGCTTGTGAAGCTGTTCCCCCAGGAGTTGTTACACTTACATTGCCCGATGCGCCAGCACCCACTACCGCAGTTATGCTTGTAGCAGAAGCCACATTAAATGAAGTTGCCGCAGTGCCGCCAAAACTTACCGCTGTTGCCCCTGTAAGGTTGGTGCCTGTAATGGTGACAGTAGCTCCCGAAGCGGCAGTTGTTGGGCTAAACGATGCAATGGTGGGTGTAGCAATAGGTAGGTTAAATGTAAATCCTGCCAAGGAGGCTGCACCGCCCGGTGTTGTTACACTTACATTGCCCGATGCACCAGCACCGACTACCGCTGTTATGCTTGTAGCAGAAGCCACATTAAATGAAGTTGCCGCAGTGCCACCAAAACTAACTGCTGTTGCCCCTGTAAGGTTGGTACCTGTAATGGTAACTGTAGCCCCCGAAGCGGCAGTTGTTGGTGTGAATGACGCAATAGCAGGTGTTGGGGTTGCTGGTGTATCAGGGTCATCTTTGCCACAACCAGATATCATTAAAGTTAAAGCCATACAAATTGGTAGCATAATGAACGTTTTCATAGTATTTAGTTTAGTTGTTTGTATTACTCGCTACTTTATTTTTTGATCAACGCATTGCCCAACGCTATTGGGCGCTTGTCTTTGCTACACATGTTACCATCAGCAGGTCTTTTTCCTAAAAACAGCTTTCCTTTTTTTATAGCTACTAAATCAAACTCCTGCGCACACACGGCTTGAGATGTTAAAAAGCTACAGCCATTGGCAGTAATGTCTTTTTCCTTATTTACAGGTAAGTTACAATAGGCAAATCCAAAGTTCTTGATCACACTGGTATCGGCAATATGCAGTGTTACGTATTTTTTCTCAAAACGAAAGGTTGCTTCTTCAGCTTGCGCTACGCTAGTGGATTTGCCCGTGATGCTGTATGAACCAACGCCCCGAAAAGTGAATACAGGTTTTGTTTTAGACGAATCAAAATACAGGGTAAACTTAATTTCCCAATTCTCTTTACCCATAATAAAATCACGAAAACCCCACGTGCTATTGCTCATTTTTTCGGTAGCTGCACTTACCCAGTGGCCAGAGTAGTTTGCATTCTTATCTTTAAATGCGAAAGAAATTAGTAGCACTGTAAACAAGATAAACGTTGTTGCTTTTTTCATTTTTTTTGATTTATAGTTTTCAAATAATTTACTGTATACTCGTATTCATCTTCTATTCGGCACTTCTTACCGCTCTATAGCCAAGCCCAAAGAGTCGTCTCGCTCCTGCAAAAGTGGCCACATTTCTAGCGCTTACTCGTAGGTCTAATTCACTATTCCAAAAGTCGCCTCCCCTAAACCCCCAACCACCGCTTGGAATTTGAGCCGTAACTGTGGTGGCTAAAGGCCAACCTACAACATCGGCAGCACCATTGCTGGTTAATTCTCCATTGCCATTTGCACCACTGTAATTCCTTCCGTTGGCATTGCCGAGTGTAATACACATTTCTACCACATTGCCACTTAAATCTTGCACTTTATAATAACTCTCTCCTCTTAACTCCCTTGTGGCTTTAGCCTGATGGATACCAACCCTTACTGGCCCTTGCACGATGCCAACACCTGGATTGCCAAAGCCAGAATAATGTGTATTAGCATCCGCTGGGTTGGTGGTTTCAGTTCCGCTTCCATCGGTACCTACTATGCTCGAAAATGCTTTAATGGTGGTGGTTCCCCAGCTATACTCTCTAGGAACGGCATTCTGGTTGGCGCCTCTATTTGCTTTTTCAAATTCCAATTCTGTCATGGGTCTTAATGCAGCCCAATCGCTGAAGGCTGCGGCATCTTGCCATTGCATCCAGTTCATGGCTCTAGTTGGGGATGTTGTGGTGTATTGAGTGCCAGTCTGAATGTTAAAACGGCATGGGTTGCAGGCTGCTCCATTGGCAGCCCTTTCGTCAGAGTTGGTAATTAAAGTGGGAGCAATTGCCGTAGGTAAACTATTCAAAAAATCAGTGTATTGACCCATTGTAATTTCATATTTCATCATCCAAAAGGCGTTATACCCGGTTGGGTAATTTGCGTTTAGGGTACCTGTAGGATTATCCCAAGGAGAAGGGCCTAAAGCCCCGCCAGGCAACGAAGCTGGTGTATTATCAGCCCATAAATTTCCTGTAGTATTGCCTAAATTGATGTTGGCATTACTTACTAAAAATGATTGAGCCGTGTTGCCACCATTGTGAAATCTGCCAATACTGCTGCCATCTCCAATATTAAAAGAGCCTTGCGGAATATATACCATCTCCAATGAATACACGAGTACTTGAATGGTTTCATTATCGCCAACGCCATCGGCTCCGTAGTTCCATTGTAATTGTACATCATTACTAAGAATATCACCATTCCCAGCAGTTGTTCTGTAATAATATGCGCCCTTCCCGTCAGACGCTGGCAATATCGTTGCAGCAGCTGCTTGAGAACCCGTTAAATGACTACTGGCCAAAGTACTCAGTGTAGCGTGTCTCCAATTGGTGGTTGTGGCTGTTTTATATTTTACAAAGAGCCAAATGGCATCATAATTTACGGCATCTCGCCAACTATTTTTCCAAGCAAGATTGAATTTTATCTTTTGAGTTTTCAATGCGGTATTTTTTTCGCCTAAAGAGGTTGCACTTACCAATCCATACTGAGGATTGGATTGTGGATTTAGTACAGAAAAAACAAACCCTGCCAACGAAGCAGATCCTGCTGATGTGGTTACACTTACATTACCGGATGCACCAGCACCCACTACAGCCGTAATGCTTGAAGCTGAAACTACCGTAAATGATGCAGCAGCCGTTCCGCCAAAACTTACCGCTGTTGCTCCCGTGAAATTTGTACCTGCGATAGTAACTGTTGCTCCTTGCGCTGCCGTTGTTGGGGTAAATGATACAAGTGAAGGAGCTGGTATTGTTATTGGGGCGGGGTCATCTTTTTTACAAGATATCAACCCAGCAAAAACAAGGATTGCCATACAAAGCATTATACTATTTTTCATAAAAATGATTTTTAATAATGTTATTTTATGGCTTCTGAAATAAGCTTCCATCGCTTTTGTATTTTGCTACAAACCCATCATCCTGCCCTGCCGAAGAAAGAATTAAGGTCATAGTTGGCGAAGGATCCCAGTCTACATTTTCGCCATAAAATTTTCCGGTGATCAATAAATTATTTTCGGAATCAACTTGAAGACCAGCAGATATATTTAGTTCTCCCGTAAACCCTGCCGAACCAAAAGTGTTAAACCATTGAAGAGTGCCAGTCGAGCTTAATTTGCATAGCGCGACATCTGCTGCATTTGACCCCGATTTTGCTTGCATGTTTATTCCATTGAGGGAACCAGTTCCACTATACCAGCCTGTTATATAAACATTGCCTGCTATGTCAAAACCAACTCTATGCCCACCACCTTGCCCGCTGTTAGAGGGTACGCACAAGGCCAATTTTGTTGTGCCCGTATTATTTAAGCCTACTAAATACATATTAGTTATTGCCCCCGAAATACTTGAAATGGAAGTACCTCCCATGTTACTGGTTCCGGCAAATCTTCCTGTAAAGTGGGGTTCATTGGTCTCAATCGTTAGTTGAAACTATGCGCTTTCAGCGCAAGACTTTCAGTTGCTACACAAATGTCTAACTTTACTTTGTGAGTAAAGAACAGCGAATTGGCAGCCATACAG
>JAIYCV010000001.1 GCA_027487845.1 Flammeovirgaceae bacterium | reverse complement strand
TTTCTTTGCGACTTTGCGGTTTAAATCATTTTCTTTTAAAGCTCAAAAAAACATACCCACACTACGTCTTTTCTTTCTTTTTTTACCGAAAAGAACGCTAAGGTCCGCGGAGATAAATGCTCTGCGTTTCTTTCCGAACTTTGCGGTTTAAATCATTTTCTTTTAAAATCCTCCTTACCTCCTGTCTTTTCCATCAACTTTATTTCTTCGATGACTATTTCATGACTCAAGGCTTTGCACATGTCATAAATTGTAAGGGCAGCAACCGAGGCCGCGGTTAAGGCCTCCATCTCTACTCCTGTTTTCGATGTTATTTTTGATTCGCTCGCAATCAAGGCGCGTTCGCCCTCAACGGTTATTTTGATTTGACAGTCTTCCAGCGTTAGCGGGTGGCAAAACGGAATAAGGTCAGATGTGCGTTTGGCAGCCATCACTCCGGCAATAATTGCCGTTTGAAAAACGGGACCCTTCTTGGTAATCAGCTCATTGTTATGAATTTGATCTAAAATCAATTTACCCAAATGGACCGTTGCTTGTGCTTTCGCGATGCGCTTGGTTATTTTCTTATCCGACACGTCCACCATTTGCGGATTGCCTTTGTTATCTATGTGAGAGAGTTTCATTCCAATTATTCGTTGTTCGTTAATCGATTCTCGACTTGTAGCATCACGCCTGTATCTTGCAGCTTAAACTCAAATTAACTTAATTAAACCGTCATTACCATTTTCACACTTTCAAATCGGCCAATTTTCAAATTAAAAATATGATTTCCGTAACTGAAGCTACCCGCATTATCCAATCTAACCTGTTCAAACCCAAAAAAGAGGTTGTAAAACTAGAACGTGCTACTGGCAGAATAGTGGCCGAATCTATTTTTGCCGATCGTGATTTCCCTCCCTTTAACCGCGCCACAATGGATGGCATCGCGATTGACGCAAACGCATTATTTCGTGAAGACACGAACCAAGGAAGTAGTCAAGACGCGAAGCAAGGAAATAGAGCTTCATTTAGGATAGAAGGCACTCAAGCCGCAGGCCAGCCAGCGTCAACCTTATCGAACAACCAAAATTGCTTTGAGATTATGACTGGCGCGATGCTGCCCAATGGCACAAATGCAGTTGTGCGGTACGAAGATGTGGAGATTGAAAATGGCATCGCCTCCATAAAGATAAGTACCGTGAACGAGGGCGATAACATTCACTTCAAAGGTATGGATGCTAGAGAAAACAGCATCTTGATAGAAGCCGGAACAAAACTCTCTCCAGCCGAGATTGCCTTACTTGCTTCGGTTGGCAAAACAAGCGTGACGGTATTTTCCTATCCCACCATTGCAATTATTTCAACGGGTGATGAATTGGTAAGCATTGACAGGAAACCTTTGCCACATCAAATAAGAACTTCCAACTCGCACGCAATTCAATCAGCTTTAATAGAAATGGGCTGCCATTCCACGCTTTTTCACCTGACCGACAACGAGGAAATCTTGAAAACCGAATTGAATAAAATCGCCTCCGATTTTGATGTCATTATTTTGTCGGGTGGTGTTTCGAAAGGCAAGTTCGATTTTGTGCCTGCGGTGTTGGAATCGCTGGGCATAAAAAAAATGTTTCATCAAGTAAGTCAAAAGCCAGGCAAGCCTATGTGGTTTGGGCGCGGCCCCACTTCAATTGAAAGGGGGCCTTTAAAATCCGAGGCAATCAGCAATAACGACACAAACCAAGCAAGTGCGGTCACCCCTCTCCCGCGGAGAGGGGCTGGGGGTGAGGCGTGGATTTTCGCCCTTCCGGGGAATCCCGTTTCTACATTTATGTGTTTCCATCGCTATGTTAAACCTTGGCTGCTGAAAAGTTGGGGGGTTGAAGCGACAAGCCAACAGGCGGTTTTGGCAAGCGATTTTTCATTTAAACCTGCGCTGACTTATTTTTTGCAAGTAAAGGTGAAAAACGAAGCAGGTAAACTAATGGCATACCCAGTTGCAAGTGGTGGTTCGGGTGATTTTGTGAATTTGAAAGAAGTGAATGGCTTTTTGGAACTACCCGCGGAAAGGAACGAGTTTAAGGCTGGCGAGGTATTTCAGCTGATAAGGTTCAAGTAAAAGTCTCAAAACACATTTCAAAGTTACTTTTTGTACTTTTACAACCTCAACGATTATTGAATATGCAAACATTAACGATAGACGTGGAAAGCCCGCAAGCCATTCGGTTGTTGGAAGATTTAGAGGCACTTAACTTAATACGTGTCGTAAGCCGCAGTTCAAAATCGGTGAGTGGAAAAATCTCAGAGAAATTCTACGGGAGTATTTCAGATGAACAAGCTGAAAAAATGAGGGAAGAACTTCGTCAAGTACGCAGCGAATGGGATCGGGCTATTTAATCGATACTAACTGCATCATCGATTTTGGAAATGGAAACTTGCCGATCTCGGTAAAGGAATATTTGTCAAAGATTATCGACAATCGTCCGAGTATTTCAATAATAAACAAAATAGAAATCTTAGGCTTCACAAATCAGATCGCCTCTGTTTCCGAATTAATAGACTTTTTAAATATCATCGGATTGACAGACGATATTGTAAACGAAACCATCAATATTAGAAAATCAATAAAGATTAAACTCCCGGATGCCATTATAGCCGCGAGTGCACTCACCAAAAACTTATTGTTTTGACAAGGAACACCTTCGACTTTAAGATGATAAAAGGTTTACAGGTCATTAATCCTTGGAATCTTTAAAAGCTAATTACCTTTGCCAAGCATTTCAAATCGTCAACTATTCAAATCAGAAATTAAATCATGTTCGATAGTTTAAGCCTCAAAATCGAAAAAGCCTTCCAAACATTGAAAGGCCAGTCCCGAATAACCGAAATAAACGTTGCTGCCACCATCAAAGACATTCGCAAGGCACTCATTGATGCTGACGTAAATTATAAAGTCGCCAAAGAGGTAACGGACGAAATCAAGATCAAGGCGATGGGCCAGAATGTGCTTACCGCGATTTCGCCAGGCCAATTAATGACCAAAATAACCAACGATGAGCTTACTGCACTCATGGGTGGCCAAAGTGAAGATATTAAAATCGAAGGAAACCCGGCCATCATTTTGATTGCCGGCCTTCAAGGTTCTGGTAAAACCACTTTTTCAGGAAAACTAGCAGCCTACTTAAAGCGGCAAGGGCGCCAGGTGCTTTTAACTGCCTGCGATATCTATCGTCCGGCTGCCATCGATCAATTAAAAGTATTGGGGCAACAAGTGGGTGTGGAAGTGTATTCCGAACCCGACAATAAAGATGCCATCAAAATCGCGAAAGCAGCGATTGAACACGCCAAGAAAAACAATTTCCGAATTGTGATCGTGGATACTGCGGGTCGTTTGGCGGTAGACGAGGCGATGATGAACGAAATCGCTAAACTAAAGGAAGCCTTAAATCCTTCTGAAACCCTTTTTGTAGTCGATTCAATGACGGGTCAGGATGCGGTTAATACAGCAAAAGCATTTAATGATCGCCTGTCTTTTGATGGAGTGGTACTTACAAAATTAGATGGCGATACACGCGGTGGGGCAGCTCTTTCCATCAGAAGAGTAGTAGAAAAACCGATCAAGTTTGTGAGTTCTGGCGAAAAGATGGAGGCACTGGATCGCTTCTATCCAGATCGTATGGCCAGTCGGATTTTAGGAATGGGCGATGTAGTGAGCTTGGTGGAAAAAGCCCAAGAAACGTTTGATGCAGATGAAGCTGCCAGGCTTTCTAAAAAGATCCGCAAAAATCAATTTGACTTCAATGACTTTCTCTCTCAACTGGAGCAAATTAAGAAAATGGGAAACATGAAAGACCTGCTGGGCATGATACCCGGCATGGGTAAAGCAGTAAAAGATGTTGATTTGGATGATAACTCATTCAAACCCATTGAGGCCATCATAAAATCGATGACATTAAAAGAAAGAGAAAACCCCGAAATACTTAATAGCAGTCGTAAAACACGAATTTCCAAAGGAAGTGGCACCTCCATTCAACAAGTAAATCAGTTGCTCAAACAATTTGAAGACATGCGCAAGATGATGAAGACCATGAACAAAATGGGTGGCGGCAAGCGCGCCTTGTCTAACTTAAATCCATTTGGAAGATAAATTACAGTAAAAGGAAACATTAGGTAAACTTAATCTAACCAAGCTCGTTTACAACTGAAGTTTACAGGTAATAATTTAATAAAAAAATGCCTTGAGAAATCGGGGCATTTTTTTTGCTACCTTCGCAAAAAAACAATTAGTTATGAAACATTTAGTATTAAGTGTATTTGTTATGGTAGCTTTCTTTGCAACAAGTGTTCTCGCACAGCAAGACAAAAGCAAAAGACCTAGCCCTCCTAAATTAACAGAGGGAACCATTGATGGAGTTGGAATTAAAGTTGACTATTCTGCGCCTTCTGCAAAAGGCCGTAAAATGATTGGAGGAATAGAAAAGTATGGAGAAGTATGGAGAACAGGGGCAAACGAAGCCACCGTTTTTGTTATTGATAAAGCGGCAAAAATTGAAGGACAAACTCTGGCTGCTGGCAAATATGAACTATTTAGCATTCCGGGTGAGAGCGAATGGACCATTATTTTCCAAAAATTTGGCGCAAAAGGTCAATGGGGAGCGTATGATTATAATCAAAAAAATGACGCACTTCGCGTGAAAGTAAAAGCAGGAAAACCAAGCGAGTTTGTTGAAACGTTCACGTTCGTTATCGAAAATGGCCACGTTGTTTTCAAATGGGAAAATGTACAAGTGGGGTTCAGCGTAACAAAAGGATAGTCTTGTTAAGAAAAGAAGAGAAAGCCCCGTTTTGGGGCTTTTTTTTTGACAATTATTAGCTAGTTTACCGCACGGTATGAAAATTTTAGGACGATCAGATAGAGTTGACCTGCCTGGGTTAGGGCTTACCAATATTCATGCGAAGATTGATACAGGCGCTTATACCTGCAGTCTTCATTGTTCATGGATAAATGTAAATGACGCTAATTTGGAATTTGTGTTATTAGATCCAGAACACCCGGAGTTTACCGGTACAAAATATCATTTTACGAAGTTCACCCAACGTGAAATTAAAAACTCTTTTGGCGAGGCCGAATTAAGATATATAATAAGGACGACCATTACAATTCATAATCAAACCATAAGAGCCGAATTTTCATTGAGTGATCGAGATAAATTGCGCTTTCCCATTTTATTGGGAAGGAAAATACTAAGGAAGCGATTCCTGATCGATGTAACGGAGAAAGACTTGTCCTACAAAAGTAAATTTCAAGGCGCATGAACATTGCCATCCTTTCGAGAGATTCCAAACTGTATTCCACGCGAAGACTTAAAGAAGCGGGAGAAAAAAGAGGTCATAAAGTAGAGATAATAGACCATATGAAATGTGTTCTTCTCATCGAAAAGAAGAACCCAATGGTATGGTACAATGGGCGCAAGCTTGATTACTTCGATGCCATTATACCTCGTATCGGGGCTTCCGTAACATTTTACGGTGCAGCTGTAGTGCGTCAGTTTGAAATGATGAAAGTTTTTTCTGCTGTTGAATCGCAGGCGTTAATCCGTTCCAGAGATAAACTAAGAAGTCTGCAAATATTATCGCGAGCTGGCCTTGGCATGCCAAAAACTATTTTCATGGATTACTCCAAAAATACCGAAGGAGTAATTGAGGCCGTAGGCGGGGCTCCCGTAGTAATAAAGTTATTGGAAGGCACTCAAGGCCTAGGCGTAGTGTTAGCCGAGAATGAAAAAGCTGCGCAATCTGTAATTGAAGCTTTTCATGGCGTTAAAGCTCGCATAATTGTTCAAGAATTTATCAAAGAAGCCAAAGGTGCGGACATACGAGTTTTTGTGGTAAACGATGAAGTGGTGGGTGCCATGCGCAGGCAAGCGAGGGATGGCGAGTTCAGGTCGAACCTTCACCGCGGTGGCATTGCTACGGTAATAAAGCTCAACCGAAATGAAAAACATGCAGCCATAGAAGCAGCAAAAAAAATGGGATTAGCAGTAGCTGGTGTGGATATGCTCCCATCCGCAAGAGGGCCATTAATTATTGAAGTAAATTCTTCGCCTGGTTTAGAGGGGATAGAAGGGGCTACAAAAATTGACATCGCCAGTAAAATATATCAATACATTGAGAAACATGCAGGCAAGAAAAAAATTCAAAAGGATAAGATCAACGCGTAATCAATTTGATAAGCTGATAATGTATTAATTTGAAGATATGAATGCGATTCAGATTAAAGTCTATTCGCAGCGTTCATCTCAATCCGAGTTTCCTAGTGGGAACAAGGGGCAATAGTTTGAAGATTTCTTAATTTGATGATTGAATCTCAGATTAAAGTCAAAATAAGATTTTTAAATTTTCGAATCATTTAATCTTCAAATGAATTATGATCATTGCTGACCACGAAATACAAAAAGGAGAATTCAAGGAGATCAATATAAATATTGCGAGACTGCCTTCCAGAACGCAAATCGAAACCCCTATTTATGTTTATCGCTCACCTGAAGATGGACCGGTTCTTTCGCTTACGGCAGGAATGCACGGAGATGAGATTAACGGAATGGAAATAGTGAGACGAATTATCGACAATGGTTTTCATCGTGTTAAACGGGGTACCGTTTTATGCATGCCCGTTATAAACGTATATGGGTTTTTGAACTACTCGCGAGAAGTACCAGATGGAAAAGATATTAACAGATCCTTTCCAGGAAGTAAGACCGGCTCGCTTGCCTCGCGTGTCGCTTATCATATGACCCACGATGTTATTCCTGCTATAGATTATGGAATTGATTTCCATACGGGTGGGGCGATGCGAACCAACTACCCACAAGTGCGCTGTGTGATGCAAGATCCGCTAAATGTTGAACTCGCAAATGCTTTTCATGCGCCTTTTACCATCGATTCACCTTTTAGACCACACTCACTGCGCCAAACGGCCTCCAAAAAAGGAAAACATATAATTGTGTATGAAGGCGGAG
Source organism: Flammeovirgaceae bacterium (assembly GCA_027487845.1). Taxonomy (GTDB): domain Bacteria; phylum Bacteroidota; class Bacteroidia; order Cytophagales; family Cyclobacteriaceae; genus ELB16-189. The sequence continues at coordinate 127,861 of JAIYCV010000001.1, read as the reverse complement.
AATCAGTACGCTTCGATCAACACGCAATTGAAGAAGGAATTGAAGGAACTTTGCGTTTGATGAAGCATTTGAACATGATCGATTCCGCCCCGGCTCCAAAAGTTGAAAACAAAATAATTTGGAACTCGGCATGGTCGAGGGCACGAACAGCGGGGCTTTTTCAGTCGCTTATCAAATGTGGTGACATGGTGGAGAAGAACCAAGCTGTTGGAACATTAACAGACCCTTTCGGGGAATTTAAAGAGTTGGTAAAATCACCATCAAAAGGATATTTGGTTGGTTTGAACAACAATCCTGTTGTTAATGCAGGCGATGCACTACTTCATATTGGAATGGACAATTACTGCAAACTGGAAGGCAATGGAGAGGAGTAGCCGTTACAATCAGCCCAGCAATTTGTAATTTCTGTATTCGCCTACACGCCATCCGGTAAGCCTTTCCACAAAACGCTTAAATAGAAATTTAAACGTTGTTGGATTTCGAGAAATGTCGTGTGAGTAACTCCAACTTTGCCTAGCAATCCGCTCGTTCATAACTGCCGGATGCGTGCCCTTAAACAATCCCAGCACTTCGGCATTTCCATAATCGAATTCCTCGGCCTTCACTACCATTTTCTCCACCCATTGGTCGTCATGCCAAAGCTTATGAAACGTTTCCACTTTGCTTTGCAGTGCCCGTGGATCGCGCACCCAACTGTAATGGTAGACGTACGCATCAATGAGTTTAACTCGAAGTTTTTCGTTCGGCTTTTTACGAAACCCTTGTGCATCACGATAAGAAAAAATGTCTTTCCGATTCCGTATCACGCGAATTTCCCTACGACACCAGCTGTAGGCTTCCCCCACATATTGGTAAGATCCATAAAAATGAAAGTACTTGAAAAGCAGCGCATCCACTTTTGGATTATGAAGGTTATCTAACATGGCCTGCTTAACTATCGGCAACGAAGATTCATGCACTACTTCGTCCGCTTGAAGGTAAAAAGCCCAATCAAATTCTTCAGTGATCGCTTGAAATGCCTTGTCAGTTTCTACTGCCAGCACGCGACCGCCTTCGCGCAAACTATCATCCCAAACGGTGTGAATAATTTTTATTTTAGAGGAGCCGATGCTTCGTATCAACTCTTCTGTTCCATCTTCGCAATTTCCGATCGCCACTAAAAATGAATCACAAACGGGAAGAATAGATTGAATGGCTTCAACGATTGGATAGTCAAATTTAACCCCGTTACGAACAAATGTAAATCCGCAGACTTTCAAGTGTTATTGGATTCTTAAAGTGAAACAGAACATACTAGCGAATTAAAATTCCGGGCACGGAATTCTTAATTTGTCCTTAGGCGGCTTGCGCGGATCGCGCGTAGACCATGAATAAACAATGCTTATTTCGTGCGCGCCCCCGCTTGCCGAACCCAGTTGCGACAACGTATAATCGTAGCTGTAGCCGATGTTCAGCACATCTGTTTTGCCTCGTTTCGTAATACCGACTAACATTACGATCGATTCGTTATTCGAAATGCCATTTACCGTCTTGAATGGAATACCCCGATACCATGTTCCCAAAATAATCGGCTCTAACGTTACATACATTCCCACGTCCATCTGGCTCCACAATCCTTGCTGCCTGTATTGTGCTGTTGGGGCAATACTTCGTTCCTGCCTCACAGAATAGTTATTAGTCTTCATGGTGCCCGGTTTCAAGAAAAACTTATATCCCGCATGGGCCGATATTTTTTGAGGCAACGGACTATTTTCGCCCACTAACGATTGATTGGGTTGCGTAATGTGCGAAACCGTGCCGCCCACCCAATAATTTTTAGTAAAGAGCATTCCGCCAAAAGAAATATCTGGAAAGAAGACGGACTGGCCTGTGCTTAAACCATCGACCGAAGTCGGATTTACAACCTCACCTGTTGCTGCATCAAATTGATCGCCAAATGTAAGTTTAGAAAAATTGAGCGAACGGTTGTAAACCGCAGCTTGGAAACCCGGTCTGAACGAGAGTTTCTTAGTCAATTGCAAATCATACGAGTATTGAAAAGCAACACTTATTGACTGAAGACCAAGCAACCCTTCGCGATCGCTATTGATCAACACCCCTACCCCGCTATTGTAGTCTTCCAAATAAAAATCCGCGTAAGCAGAAACAGTAGTAAAATTAGCATCGATCGAAGGCCATTGATTTCGGTAGTTGAGCCCTACCCTATTTTGACCCGTTGACCCTGCAAAAGCCGGGTTTAAATACAAAGGAGCGGCATAAAATTGAGAGAACTGTGGATCTTGCGCTAAAATTTCATTTTCAAGGCAAACCAACAGCAAAACAAAAAAAAGAGCCAGCCTACCCACGAACCTCGAATGTTTATCGTTCTCCATTAGAGCAAATTAAATCGTTTAATAACATTAAAAAAAGCGTTTGCCAACAAATACCACCGATTTAAACCCATAACGATATTTTAAGCCAAATTGTATTACTTTAGCAGAGTTTGGCGTTATAAATTTGAAAATTGAACTATCAGCAGAAAGGTGATGAATGTGAAAGATATGAAAGCATTACGATTTATTTCAACTACGAAAAAATTACTATTGTTCATTTTTCTTTGTGGGATTATTCAAGGAGCGTTTTCACAGAAATTAACAACGAACAACTGGTACTTTGGTAACACCATCAACGGTATAAAATTTAACAGAGGAACTAGCAAAGCAGAGGCTATTTCAAACAAGGCAACCCCATTTGGCACGGGAGGAAGTGCCGTGGCAACCGACCCAGCCAATGGCAATTTATTATTTTACACCGATGGAAACCTCGTTTATGATGCCTGCCATTTTCAAATGCCTAATGGAACAGGGTTATCAGGAAATACGGCAGCAAACCAACCTGTTGTCATTTCGGCTTTACCCGGCCAACCCAACAAGTACTATATTTTTACCAATTCAGCTAGCTACACAACTGGTGGAACTATTAGTGTAAGTATTGTAGATTTAACTTCAACCTCTTTTGGAAACGCCACCTTCCCTAATCCTCCGCTAGGAGATGTAACTTCAAAAAACACAGTCATTAGCAACCTAACGGGAAGATCGGAAGGAATGGCAATTCTGCCACATGCGGACGGAATCAATTTTTGGTTAATTACCCATAAAAATAGCTCCGCTGATTATTCTGCCACGCTTATTGACGGCACTGGCGTGTTTGTTACTACAACCACAACTTCTATTGGTTCTCCCAGCGGTATACCTCTTTCTGTGGCAAATTTTGCCGTTAGCCCGCTGGTAGATCCTGCATCACCCAACCTAAGAAAAATCGCGGTAGCACCGCAAACTGGGAATGACGATGCCATCATTGTCAACTTTAATAATTCTACTGGAAGATTCACATTTGACTCTTACATCTTCAACACTGGAAAACCTACCGTTGAGCAGCAGGCAATTTATGATATTGAGTGGGACGCAAAAGGTCAATATCTTTATCTTTCTTACTTTGGCGATACAGGGATAACAGCCGATGTTCTTCAATATGATTCCAAAAATCCTTCGATTACGCTAACTTCCGTTTTACCAGCCTCTTTGAAACCGACTCAAAGCCTTGGCTTGCAAGTGGGTGCCGATAGCGCGATGTATTATTTGTATAAAACTGCCGCTGGAAAGTTTCAAGTCGGGAGTTTTACAAAAACTGATACCATTGCCAGTCAGGTCAAATTTGATCCACAACCATTGGGTGCAATTGATTTTATTGGAACTCAATTCCCTTCTTTTTTACCCGATAAAGACTTAAACATTTCTGTCACTTTTGTTCCCATTTCAACTTGTCAAAATGCACCCACTGCATTTTATCCAACAGTAACACCTAATGCCGATAGTGTGGCATGGGATTTTGGCGATGGTTCCTTTTCAAAAGCTTGGAGTCCTGTGCACACCTTTGCCAACGCAGGAACATCAAATGTTTCGATAACTGCCTTCTTACAAGGGCAAAGAAAGACAACAACCATACCAATAACTGTAAGAGCATTTGCACTTAAAATCACGCTAGTGCAAGATACAACAGCTTGTCGCGATGAGTTTCCACCTAAACGTGGCAAAGCATTGCCTGTTCAATTTTCAGTGACTGCCAAGGTAGAAGGCGGCACGCCCGCTTCATCTGACTGGAGTAATGGACAAAAAGGATTGATTTTAAAACCCGATAGTGCTGGCTATTATTATTTAACTATTTCGGACGGCCTTGGCTGTGCTGTTTCGGCTGGGGTCAATGTGAAAGAATACGGGTTAAACGATCAACGATCTAACAAATGGTATTTTGGCAACAAGGCGGGCATCGACTTTACCACCAATCGAGCCTTGGCCGATGGTGGCATGACTGCACCTGAAGGCTGCGCCATTGTATGCGATAGGAATGGTCAAACCATTTTCTACACGGATGGCGATAAAGTCTATGATCGAACCAACGTGGTAACTGCCAATGGAACCGCCCTTGGTGGAAGTCCTGGCGGGCTTTCCTCACAATCATCGTTGATTTTTCCCGTGCCGGGAGACGAAACACTCTATTACATTTTCACCACACAAGCATTGAACGAAACGGGTTCGAATAATGAAGTTCGCTATTCTTTATTTGATTGGAAATTAAATGGTGGAAAAGGTGACATCGCACAAAAGAACGTGCTGCTATTTTCAAAAAGCACCGAGCGAATAACCGCCAACGGCAATTGGGTAGTTTTTCATGAATATGGAAACAGCTTTTTTAGAAGTTATAGAATCACCCAAGCGGGAATAGGATCACCTGTTTTTTCAAGCATCGGCTCCGATCATTCGCAGTGCGAGGGAAGTGGCGAAGGATACATGAGGCTAGGTCCAAATAACACGCTGGCGGTGCCGCTATCCTATAATGGTGGAAACTTTATTGAATTGTTTCACTTAAACGATACTACTGGTCGCATCGTGAAGTATAGTAAAGACGATGCCAACAATCGGCTCGACCTAAAAGAATCGGCAGGAACAGTTTATGGGGTTGAATTCGCAAATAGCAACAAGAAAGGCCTTAAACTTTATGCCACGGTGAATAATGGCGCCTCCTCCAAACTGGTGGAGTTCGCGATCGATTCGCTAAGTAAATCGACTTTGTTCACACCCAAAATTACTGCGCCTAACTTAGGCGCCATTCAAACCGCACCAAATGGAACAATTTATGTGGCGGTGAAAGATGCGAATTCATTATCACAAATTGTTCCGGGAAGCGATCTTACGCTTAAGTCTAACCTACAAGCCGATGCTTTTCCGTTGGCGACCGGCACCACCAGCTTATTAGGACTACCCAACTTTAGACAACAACAAGGCAACGGCTTTGGTGGGCCGTCATTTAGTTTCACGGGCGTATGCGTGGGCGATTCAACCAAGTTTACAGGGCAAGGAACAGATTCGATCGATAAATATGCTTGGAGTTTTGGCGATGGCGCCAGTTCAACCGACCAAAGCCCAGCGCACCTTTATGCGAGGGCGGGAACTTACAATGTAACATTTAGAGTGTATAACCGATGCAGTTTGGATACAACACTCAGCGCGAAAGTTACAGTTTTCGATCCGCCCGCCAGACCATCTTTATCGGCTGCCACAGTTCTTTGTAATGGCCCTGTAACATTAGATGCCAACAGACCTAATACGAGCGGCTTAACCTATACTTGGTCTACCGGAGAAACCACCAAAACAATTGTTGTCAACAGGGATTTAGCGGTATCGGTGACCAACACCGATGTAAACGGATGTTTTTCGAGAGCGAGCAGTTTAGTAGTTGATAACCGCCCACAAGTTGACCTCGGCCCTGACCAAACCGTCTGTCAAAACAATGCTGTAAACGTGCTAGATGCTGGCAACCGAGGGGCAACGTATGTATGGAAATTAAAAGATGAAACCACTGGAACGATAACGAATGGCGGAACCATACAACAGCAAGCCGTTGACACCGCGCTGCCAAGTAAAACTACCTACACAGTTACTGTAACCGATCCGATCACCACGTGTGCCGTAACGGATGCGGTCACTTTTACGGTAAATGTGTCTCCCAATGTGACTTTAACCAAGAGGGATCCTACTGGGTGCGGCATTGACGATGGCGAGCTTCAAGTTAATCTTGCCAATTCGACTCCAAGTGGAGGCCCGAACTATGCCATTTTTTTGACTGGACCCACCTCAGACCAATCGATTGATAAGACAGTTGCACTTTCACCTTTTTCCTACCAAAATTTAACGGCAGGGACTTATTCGGTAATTGTTTCCGATCAAATCTCTGGGTGTTTCTCTTCACAATCTATTGCATTAATAGATGCAGCATGGACCATTGCTGCTACGGCAACCACGTGCGATCCTTCATCAATTTCCGCAGTCGTTACTCCTCCAGCCACTCCTATAGTATCGTACACAGTAACTGGATTTAGTTTGGGATTACCTTATACTGATACCAAACCGACTTTGCCGCTGACTGTGCCTCAAGGTACTTATACAGTTCAAGCCACCGATGCCAGTGGTTGCATTGCTGCAGATCCAACGCCTTTAGTAGTCAGTCCTAATCCAACATTGACAATTACGCCAGATGATTTGTGTAACCCTAAAAGTTTGACGGTAGCGGTTTCAGGTGGCGGGACTTTCAATTACCAATGGCAATTCTCGCCTGAAGTATTAGTTGGTCCACCCACTAATGTCGGTTTGAACAATCCAACCGTTAATGTAGCAGGCCAAGGGACTTATAAAGTAATTGTAAGTACACTAAGTTGTTCGTTTTCAGATTCCTATATTCTTAAATTCAATAGCGTTACCCCGAAAGTGACACAATCAGATCCGTGCAGCGATCAAGTGATCCTAACAGCCTCCCCTTCTGGAAACTACCGCTACTCTTGGCAAAAAGCAGGTGTGGCCCAGCCTAGTTTGGTGGGTCAACAAATTGCGCTGGCGGTAGGTGATGGAGGTGCCTACAATGTGACTTTAAGAGATACCGATACGGGCTGTGTTTATTCATCGACTCCAGCCTTCAATGCCAGGGTAGTTGGAACGATCAAGGCATCCCTTAGCTCAACACCTCCATGCAAAGATGGAAAAGCGTTCACGCTTACCACCACCTCCACGCCCAGCACAGGTGTGAATTACGCTTGGACGCTGAATGGCAGCACTATCACAGGCGCAACATCCGCCATTATCAATCCTTCAAACGAAGGCAAGTATCAGGTAACAGTCTCCTCTGCGGTGGCTCCCGAGTGCAAATCACAGCCATCTATAACCATCGTACGTAATCCTATTCCAGAGGGCAACCTTCCATCTGCTGCAATTATTTGTGCCGATCCGGACAACAAGGATCCGGCCACGGCCAAAGTTGAATTGAACCCAGGCGCATTTTTGCAGTATCAATGGTATAAAAATGAGGCACTCCTTTCTGCCGAAACCAAACAAAAATTGAACGTCACCAGCCCAGGGCTGTATCGGGTGGATATAACGAACAGTTACAACTGTACATCATCCGACAAAACGGAAGTTAGGAATGAGTGCATACCCAAACTGGTGGCTCCAAGTGCTTTCAGGCCGGGAAGTAAGGACGCTACCAATCAAAACTTCTTTGTCTATAGCTTTTTTATAACCGATCAATTTGAGGTATCCATCTTTAATCGGTGGGGTGAATTAATTTATGAGTCGAAGGATAAAAATTTCAAATGGAATGGCACGTACAACAACCAAGGTCAGCCGCTTCCCCCAGGAACGTATGCGTATTCGATAAAATACATCAGTTCATTCCGTCCGGACAAAGGCGTTCAGGAACAAAGGGGAGGTGTGGTGCTAATCCGGTAACTTGAAAATTTGATAATTCAGTAATTTGAAGATTCGGTAATTGAGGTTTGAAAGTGTAAATTTGAAAACTATTAAACCTTTTTATGAAGCCACGCTATTCACTTACACTGATCGCTCTTTTTGTTGCCACACTAGCACTCGGCCAATTGTTTAAAACCTCTTTGACACTCACCGTTCGCGATGAAACCGGAAATACGGTGAGCGATGCAGAAGTTCAGCTTTTCGAAAAGAAAGAAGATTATGAAAAAGAGGTAAACGCAGCATTCACTGGCAAAACAGATAAGAAAGGAATTACCAAGTTTAAAAACATGAAGTCAATCAAGTATTATCTGCTGGTAAAAAAAGGCGACAAGGATAATTCTGGCGGTGGCGAAGAGATAGGCAAGCTAGAAGATGGAAAATTTAATAAGGCAACGGTAGTCATTCAATAAGTTAAAATTAGTTGAAGTGAACACGTGCATCAAATTTTAAATCTTGTCCTCACAGCTATTAACCGAAATTGCATCGTATAACACTTCTTACCGAGAAGAAGAGTTGTTTGTTCCAAAATTTATTGAATTGCTAAGCAGCGCGCGGGCTTTCTACCGAGATCATTTACCCGGCCACATTACTGGTTCAGCGTGGATAGTAAATCAAGATTTTTCTAAAACGCTGTTGATTGAGCATGCCAAATTAAAAAAATGGCTGCAACCAGGCGGGCATGCTGATGGCGAAACAGAAGTGATGAACGTAGCGCGAAGGGAAGCATTGGAAGAAACGGGCGTATCCGGCTTGATACCCCTTTCAACTACTTTTTTTGATTTAGATATTCATCCTATTCCCGAAAGGAAAGATTTTCCTGCCCACGATCATTACGATGTTCGTTATATTTTTCAAGCGAACGATTCAGTGGAGTTGACCATCAGCGATGAGTCTACCGGATTGAAATGGGTGTCATTTGAAACAATCGCCTCGCTCACACACAATAACCAATCGATTATAAGAATGGTGGAGAAGACGAATCAATTACGAAATACGAATGATTAATTACGAGTTACGAATGATCAATTACGAATGATTAATTACGAATCACTAATAACCATTAACTCTACCACCCATTCTTGGCTGAAATAGGCACCGATATTGACAAAGCAAGAACCCTTTTAATGCAAGGTGAGTTGGTGGCTATTCCCACCGAAACAGTTTATGGACTGGCCGGAAACGCACTCAACGAAAATACCCTACTGAAGATATTCTCAGCAAAAAACCGACCTCATTTTGATCCTTTAATCGTGCATGTGCACTCGTTGGAGCAGGCCAACGAATATGTAGAGAATATTAATGCAAGTGCCATAAAACTCGCTATAAAATTTTGGCCGGGCCCGTTGACCTTGCTTCTACCCAAGAAAAAAATCATCCCCGATCTTGTCACTTCTGGTCTTGATTTGGTCGGAATTCGGTATCCTGATAATTCGCTCACCTTAGCGTTGTTAAAGCAATTACCATTTCCACTGGCCGCTCCAAGTGCAAACCCTTTCGGCTACATAAGTCCAACCACGGCCCAACACGTAAATGATCAATTGGGAGGTAAGATAGCATATATTTTAGATGGAGGTCCTTGCGAAGTAGGCGTAGAATCGACCATTGTGGGTTTTGATAAGGATGAACCATTCATTTACAGAATGGGCGGACTAACGCAAGAAGAAATAGAACACGAAATCGGACCAGTAACTGTTCAACTCAACGCGAGCTCCAATCCCAAATCTCCAGGGCAATTGGCAAGCCATTATGCGCCCCAAAAGAAGTTACTACTCGGTAATCTAAATGACTTGTTAAAAACACATTTTAATAGTGAAGTAGGAATAATTTCTTTTGAAAAATCGCTCAGTAATATAAAAAACGAAAATCAACGAGTTCTTTCAAAGAATGGAAATATGGAAGAAGCGGCCAGAAATCTATTCGCAGCCCTGCGTGAATTGGATAAACTAGAAATAGAGACTATTTTAGCAGAGTTCGTTCCCGACATTGGTCTGGGGAAAGCTATTAACGATCGATTGAAGCGGGCCTCATCACGGTGAACAAAAAATAATATATATGGAAAACGTAAAAAAAATTTTAGTGCTAACGGGCGGTGGCGATTGCCCCGGGCTAAATGCCGTCATCAGAGGCATCGCCAAACGGGCTCGAAAAGAAAAAGGCTGGGAAGTATATGGAAGCATTGAGGCCTTTAATGGCGTCTTCCGCGAACCTCAAGAAATCGTGAAGCTTACCCGCAAAATGACATCGGGTATACATGTTAAAGGCGGAACGATTTTACGAACTACTAATAAAGACAATCCAATTAACTATCCGGTCATTCAGCCCGATGGTTCCAAAAAATTCATTGATCGGTCAGATGACCTGGTGAAGAAACTCAAAGAATTAAAGTTTGATGCAGTGATCAACATCGGTGGCGATGGATCTCAGAAAATCTCTAAAGTACTTTTCGACAAGGGCATCCCTATGATTGGCGTACCCAAGACAATCGACAATGACTTATCCAGTACCGATATGACATTTGGTTTTCAAACTGCTGTTCAAATCGCGACCGACAGTTTCGACAAGTTAGTTACCACCGCTGAAAGTCATAACCGGACCATGATTATGGAAGTGATGGGACGAGATGCAGGTTGGATCGCGTTGCATACGGCTATTGCGGGCGGTGCCGAAGTGTGCCTCATCCCAGAAATTCCCTATGATGTTAATAAAATTTTAAAGCGAATTAACTCGCGATACAAGAATGGACGGGGCTTTGTCAACATTGTAATATCAGAGGGCGCCAAACCGAAAAACGGAACTGTCACCGCCACGGCAGGAGAAAAAACTTCGGAGCATGTGCGACTTGGCGGAGTGGCTTACCAACTTTCAAAACAATTGAAAGATGCAGGCTGTACTGCCGAGATACGCGAAACTGTGCTAGGCCATGTGCAACGCGGTGGTGGCCCTATAGCATTTGATAGGGTGCTTGCATTACTTTTTGGAGTGAAGGCGTGTGAACTTGCGATTGAAGGAAAATCAGGTCACATGGTGGCTTTTAAAAACAATTCCATTACTACGGTAACACTTGAAGAAGCTACGCGCGAGCCGAGCTTTGTGGATAAAAACTCAGATCTGGTAAAGGCAGCAAAAGGGCTAGGCATTTCTTTTGGCGACTGAAATCAATTACGAATTAGAAATTACGAATTACGCAAGAGTAACAACCAACTAACCAAGACAACCCATAACGAGAAAATGAAAACAATCAACGACATCAACTTTTCAGGAAAGAGGGCACTTATCCGTGTAGACTTTAACGTGCCATTAGATAAAAGCTTTAACGTAACAGACGATAATCGCATTCGAGCTACGATCCCAACATTAAATAAGATCTTAAAGGATGGCGGTAGCTGCGTACTTATGTCACATTTAGGACGACCGAAAGAGGGGCCCGAAGACAAATTTTCGTTGAAGCATACCATTACAACACTGGAACAATTACTTGGTCGCTCGGTACAGTTTGCCGATGATTGTATCGGTGAAGAAGCCATCAAAAAAGCAGCAGCTCTTAAACCTGGTGAAGTACTTCTGTTAGAAAATCTTCGGTTTTATAAACAAGAAGAAAAAGGAGATCTCGCTTTCGCGGAAAGGCTCTCGAAGCTAGGTGACGTTTATGTGAACGATGCATTTGGCACTGCCCATCGCGCCCATGCTTCAACCACCATTGTAGCGCAGTTCTTTAACGATAAAGCAGCTGGCTATGTAATGGCTGCTGAGTTAGACAATGCAAAGAAAGTGCACGAAAATGCGGAAAAGCCTTTCACCGCCATAATGGGTGGCGCAAAAATTTCAGACAAGATTTTGATTATTGAACAGTTGCTAGATAAAGTAAACCACTTAATCATCGGAGGTGGGATGGCCTACACGTTCTTTAAGGCAATGGGCGGCAGCATTGGTAATTCATTGGTAGAAGCCGACAAACTTGATTTGGCAAAAGAACTTATTCAAAAGGCCAAAGCAAAAGGTGTTGAGTTGCACTTGCCGATTGACTCGATTATTGCTGATAAATTTGATGCCAAAGCAAACACGGAAGTCTCCAACAACAACGCTATAAAAGACGGCTGGATGGGCTTAGACATAGGGCCGCAAGCATGCGTTGTTTTTTCAAAAGTGGTAGAAGAATCAAAAACCATATTGTGGAATGGCCCTATGGGTGTGTTTGAGTTTGCCAAGTTTGAAAATGGAACGAAGACCATTGCGGAAGCAGTGGTAAGGGCAACAGAAAAAGGAGCATTCTCATTAATTGGTGGTGGCGACTCAGCCGCAGCAGTGGCCAAATTTGGCTTTGAAGACAAGGTGAGCTATGTATCAACGGGCGGTGGCGCCTTGCTAGAATACTTTGAAGGCAAAGTGTTACCGGGCGTTAAGGCATTGGAATAACTTCTTCGAATCGACACCAAAACTAGGAAAGGCGTCATGACATCTTCGAGGTGTCAGACGCCTTCATCTGATCTATATAGCGATCATCATCCGTTTTAAAAATAAAGCCAATGAAATCTCACCCCTTGCGTTGAAAATTCAATAGCGGGTGCTGGGCATTTAAAAAGCGTTAGCGGATAAATCATGACTTGAGCCCACGTTTTTTTCGATTGGAAAAAATTTGGATTCAGGTCTAATGACAAATAAAATTTTCGGTACGGGGAAAAATGATGCAACGCATTTTGTTCATCGCGACCGAACACCATGCCTTCAGCCCCTAGGCCAACAGCAATAGAAAGAAAAGACGGCCACCATTTTTTTTCTAAGCTCCAGCTATACCAAAACGTTTGACCATTGTAGTCTTTAATGATTTCCTGAAGAAAGCCGTCTCCCAACAAACTTGGTCGAAGCGCGGCAAAGGAAGTAAAATGGAAAGAGAATTTGTTGAATAGCTTAATGCGTCCCCAAATTTTGTGTTGCACAAAAAACAAAGTGCCACCAAGTGCATTTGCAATCAAGTCGAATAGGGAAGCACCGTAGCCCGCTGAAAAGCCATCCATTACTTCGATGGTCGAAACAATCAAGAAACCAATCAGTGCGCCAATCGGAATATTCTCTTTCAGTCCACTCCACCTGAGTATTCTGCAAACAAACACACATACATTGAACGTCCAAAAGGCATGAGCAACTTTGTCCAATTGTTTCCATTCCGCCAAATCATTAAAAAAATGAAATGATTCCACCATCTGATCATGGTACCAGACCGTTGTCAGCACAAAAACGACCACCCCATAACTCATTACTATGGTGGCCACTACCCAACCAAGCTTCTTCCTACCACTCGCTTCTTTCCACATTATCGGTTTGTTTTAAGATAGAATGGTTATTGCTTGCGTCAAAAAACAACGGAAAGATACCTGCACGCTAGTGCTTGTTAACTACTCGTTGCAAATCTAAATCCTGAAAGTCAAAGCTAAAATCGATATTGGGTGAAATCCCTCTCATTTTTATGCTGGTAGCTTTTCCTTCTTCATCCAACGCAAACGAAGCAAAAGCATCGCACGGCATATCTTGGTAATCCCATTTAATGGCAAAAGTGTTTGACTTATAAAAAGACATTTTGCCGTTTAACTTTGGTGAGCGCACTGCGCTAAACCAAAGTTGCCCGTCTCGCAAAGCGATCTTCACATCACCAAACCATTTGTCGCGATAAGTACCAATAAAATTTTCGGGCTTTAGATGACTAGAAGAAGCCGCCTTCACTGTGTTCCAAACTGCCGTTGTTACTGAGTCACCTTCGTTTTCACTTTCCTGAATGTTTTTCTTTGCCCTGCTTATCCAATCCATTGCTGGTTTGCCTAAATAGGAATCTATGATTGCGCCAGAAATTGTTTGAAACGCATACCCGCCTGGATCGGTATTGGTAAGCACCACCACACCGAGATTTAACTCAGGCACCATAGCCGTGCGAGATAACATGCCCGGCAACCCTCCTGTATGACTAATTACAATCGCGCCAAGCTGATCCTCAATTCCCCAGCCGAGGCCGTACGCATTCAAATGACGTTTGCTTCTCGGATCTGGCTTTACCGTAAAACCAAGAAACGTATGTGGACGAAGCATCTCTCTGTGATTTGTAGGAGTAATCAGTTGTGATTGTAACTTATCGCCATACTTCGCATCATTCAAGTGCATGAGCAGCCATTTGCTGAGGTCGTTCACGCTAGAATAAATCCCGCCCGCGGCACCGAGCGAACCATCGCTTTTTGTGTATGGCTCCAATTGCTTCAGTTCACCTTTAACTGCTGAATGGGGCGCAGCAGTGTTCTTTTTATCTGCTAGATTTTGATATACTCCAACCGACCTATTCATGCCCAACGGCTTCATAATTCTTTTTTCCACAAAGTCGCTCCAACTCATGCCACTGGCGCGCGCCACTACTTCGCCCGCTACCACATAAAGTAAATTATCATAATCGAACTTGGTGCGAAAGGCTGACACTGGCTTTTGAAATTGAAAACTTTTTAACACATCCTTTACGGTGAAATCACTTCCGTCAGGAAAAAACATAAGATCTCCGGCCCCTAAGCCCAAGCCACTGCGATGAGTCAGCAAATCTTGTATGTTGAAATTAGCGGTTATATAAGGATCGTACATTTTAAACTCAGGAATATAATCCACCACTTTATCGGTCCATGATAATTTGCCTTCATCCACCAGAATGGCCAATGCCGCTGTTGTAAATGATTTGCTGTTGGAGGCAATGGCAAACAAGGTATTTTCATCCACCTTCTCCTTCCCTTTTATGGTGGCTACTCCATATCCCTTTGAATGGATTACCTTACCGTTCTTTACAACGGCTACCGCTATGCCCGCGGCAGGCATGTTTTCAAAACTCTTGCTTACCAGCGAATCGATTTGCTTAGAGGTAAGGGGTTGTGCGTCTATTTGAAATGGCTGACCCATCAGCACAAAAGCTAGAAGCATCAAGCAAAACATGGTCGATCTTGTCATTTGAATGATATTTAAAACGTTCGGCCTAAAATAATTAGCTATTTTTGATTTCCAACCAGTTAAGAAAAAGAAATACCGCGTTACTTTTGATAGCACGTTTGGACCATTCCAGTCGGTTGAGTTATTCCTTCATCGGGTGCTCCCCAGCAGAGCCGATTTCCGCTTCGCTTAACATAAGAATTTTATCAACTGACACAGTTTATTGAACAGACCCAAACCACCTGCATACCTAACGGAAATAATATACCGCCTTGTCAAAATTGTTTAATCCCATGCAGAAGCAATTCAAGTACGGTAGGAAATGATTTAATCCCATGCAGAAATGATTTAATCCTATGCAGAAATGATCTAATCACATGCAGAAATGATCTAATCCTATGCAGAAATAATACAATCACATTCAGAAATGATCTAGTCCAACGCAGAAATAACACAATCACATGAAGAAATGATCTAATCACACGCAGAAATAATCTAACCCCATGCAGAAATGATCTAATTCCGTAAAGAAATAATACAATCACATGCAGAAATGATGTAATTCCATGCAGAAATCATCCAATGCTATGCAGAAATCTTAGCGTAACAAGAATTTGATGTTTCTGCAACGAGCTTTGTCATTTCTACATACATGCAATTCAAAAATTTTTGGAATTTTCAAAATGTAAAAGACTCACAACACAAACCTTACACACCCCAGAAGAAAAAATAATGCTGTGATACGAAATCCATTGATGAAGGGATGGGATTGGCGACAAACTTTTCAGTAAAATGATGCCTTGGCCCATTTGGAAAAGCCTGCCTTCGTAACAAGCAAAATGATTTCTTTTTTGAGGGAATAACAAGGCGAAAAATTACACCACGGTCTATTTCTTGACCTCCTCAATTACAAATTCAATAGGCTTAGCTACTTTATCTTTTAGCAAGGCAATATCCAATACCTCGCTTACCGAATTTACATAATGAAATTGTAAGCCCTTCAAATAATGCTTTTCTATCTCTTGTATGTCGCGCTTATTGCGGGCACTCATTATGATTTCTTTAATGCCGCTGCGTTTGGCCGCCAATACTTTCTCTTTGAGTCCACCTACGGGAAGCACCTTTCCGCGTAGCGTAATTTCGCCCGTCATTGCCAGATTCGCCTTTACTTTACGTTGTGTAAAAATGGACGCCAGGGAGGTTAACATGGTAATGCCTGCTGACGGTCCGTCTTTGGGCACTGCCCCTGCTGGCACGTGAATGTGCAGATCGTAATGTTGAAAAATCCGATGATCGATCGCCAACGCTTCCGCATTTGATTTAAGGTATGACAACGCAGCCACTGCCGACTCTTTCATCACATCTCCCAGCTGCCCCGATATCGTCAACGCACCTTTTCCCCGGCTCACACTTGACTCTACATATAAAATATCGCCACCTACTTGTGTCCATGCTAAGCCGGTAACAACACCGGCCGTATCATTTCCCTGATATAATTCTTCATCAAAAATCTCTACGCCTAGAACTTTCACCACAAATGCAGCCGTAATTTCCTTTTCGAAGACTTCTTCCATGGCCACTGACTTTGCAACGCTTCTTATCACTGAACCAATCTTGCGTTCAAGACTTCTTACGCCCGACTCGCGGGTGTAGAACTCTATCACTTTCAACAATGCCTCTTTGCTAAACTTAACTTGATTTTGCTTCAGACCATGTTCTTTCAATTGCTTCGGCACCAAGTGCTTTATCGCGATTTGCAATTTCTCCTCTACCGTATATCCTGTTAATTCAATAATCTCCATTCGATCGCGCAAAGCAGGTTGAATGGTATCTAATGAATTGGCAGTAGCAATGAATAGTACTTTGGATAGATCGTACTCCACTTCTAGATAGTTATCTCCAAAGGCATTATTTTGCTCCGGATCAAGCACTTCCAACAAAGCCGATGAAGGATCGCCTCTAAATTCAGACCGTACCTTGTCTATTTCATCTAATACGAAAACAGGATTGGATGATTTCGCCTTTTTTAAATTGGCCAACACTTTGCCCGGCATGGCGCCAATATAGGTTTTGCGATGGCCGCGAATCTCTGCTTCGTCATGAACACCTCCCAACGACATGCGCACGTAACTTCTGCCCAAGGCCTTTGCTATTGATTTACCGAGCGAAGTTTTACCCACGCCTGGCGGACCATACAAACATAAAATTGGCCCTTTCATGTCTTGCTTTAGCTTTAGCACCGCCAAGTATTCAATGATCCGGTTCTTTACTTTCTCCAAACCGAAGTGATCTTTATCCAGTACTTTTTTGGCGTTGGTTAAGTCAAAATTGTCGGTAGTGAATTCATCCCAAGGTAAATCGAGCATAAACTCAGCGTAGTTCATGGCGATGGGAAAATCAGGCGCCTGTGGATTAGTGCGTTGCAACTTATCCAACTCCTTACTGAAATGAACGGCTGCTTGTGGCGACCATTTCTTCTCGGCCCCGCGCTTGCGAAGTTTCTCTACTTCCTTATCGGGCCCATCGTAGCCTAATTCATCTTGTAGAACTTTTATCTGCTGCCGCAGAAAATAATCGCGCTGCTGCTGATCAATATCGGTGTGTACCTTTTTATGGATTTCACTTTTTATCTCCAACATCTGAATCTCCTTCAGCATATATTGAAGGAGCAGCGTGCCACGGTCGGAAAGATTGTTTATTTCTAATATTTTTTGTTTGTCCGAGGCATCCACGTTCAGATTAGAAGCCAAAAAATGTATGAGGAATGCAATGCTTTGAATGTTCTCCAACGCGATTTGAGCCTCCTGGGGAATTTCGGGATTCAGCTTTAATATCTTTAGTGCAGCATCTTTCAACGATTGGACGAGCGCCTTCAATTCTTTGCTATTCAAATCAACCGCAATGTCTTGTTGAAGTTGAAAACGAGCGGTTAAAAATGGCTCTTCTTGCAAAAATTCTTGAATGGCATAGCGGTTTTTTCCCTGGATGATGATCGTGGTATTACCATCGGGCAGCACAATCATTTTGATGATGCGCGCAATAGTTCCAAACTTATAAAGATCTTCGGTGGTAGGTTCTTCCGCGTTTTTGTTCTTCTGTGCTAAAACGCCCACAATCCTATTTCCTTGATAGGCTTGTTTAATCAATCTGATCGATTTTTGCCGGGTTACTGTTATGGGAATCACCACGCCTGGAAAGAGTACGGTGTTTTTGATCGGTAGAATAGGTAACTCCGCGGGCAAATCCTCCGGTTTAATATCAGAATCCTGCTCCGGATTTATCAATTGGATCAACTCTTCGGAGTCTTCTTGAACAATGGGGGTAACTTCTAGCGTGTTAAACATGATATAAATGCCAATTTGACACAAAAAAGTTGTGTCTCCAATAAAAATATTTTGGATGTTTGTAAGTCAATTGCAGTGCCAACAGCGTTGTAAATGCAATAAAAAAGTTTCAACTTTCGTGAATTGCTTATAAACGAACGATACGTGAACTGTGTGAAAAGCTACCGATCAATTCTAATTCTCCTATTTTGGTTAAGTTTTTTGTCGTCAGCTAATGCCCAGTTTGGGAAGAAAAAAATAAAATCGGCAAAAGTGGTAATAGCCAGAGATTCGCTGACCAATTACGGCCAGTCTGACATATTCACCTTTCCAAATGTAAATGTCATACCCTATTATGAAAACAAAGAAGAGTTAAAAAACATCAGGAAACTGGCAAAAGAAGGCAAAGACGAACAACTATACCCAAAACTCAGGACCTATGTTAAGAATTTCGGAATTGAAAATTTTCGGAAGAACCCGGATGCACTCGGAAAATTAGCCCGGCTTTCGCTGAAGTACGGCCCCAAGGGCGAAGCTATTTTACTATATAAGTTGATTGTAAAACATCACCAGCCAAACGCAGAAAACTACGCTGCTCTTTTGAAAGAATACGATTCGCTGGAAACAGACAAGAAAAAGTATTTCGCCCCTATCGAATTCTACTACGAACTGATTAAATATCGAAAAGAAATTGACACCCTTAAAACGCCCACGGACATTCTATTGAATATGGGCGAAGATGTGAATTCACTAAAAGAGGACTACGGTCCCGTGGTAGGAAATAATGACTCTATCTTGCTGTTTACTTCCAAACGAAACAAAGGCAAAGGGCGGAAATACGATGAAGATTTATTTATCAGTAAGAAAATAGATGGCAGATGGACCACCGCGGTTGAACTAAAGACAATTAACACCGTGTATAATGAAGGGTCGGCATGCTTAAGCAATGATGGGAAGAAACTCTATTTTTCTCGATGCAATGCCCCAAAAGGCAGTGGCGACTGCGACTTATATGAGGCTACCCTAAAGAAAGATAGCACCTGGGGGAATATCAAGAATCTCGGCAGTAAAGTTAATAGCACCGGTTGGGACTCGCAACCGTCTGTAACTCACAAAGGAGACACCTTGTATTTCTCATCGAATCGACTAGATGGTTTTGGTCAATCCGACATCTATTACACAACTAAAGATAAAAAAGGAACGTGGCAAAAAGCAAAAAACCTCGGGCCAATAATTAACACCAGAGGTGATGACGTAAGTCCTTTTTTTCACCATCGGTACAATATATTATACTTCAGCTCTAACGCTCAGCCTCTTAACTTTGGCCAATTTGACATTTACAAATCTGCTTTTACCAGAAAGCGCAACTGGACAGAGCCAAAAAACATTGGCCCTCTGGTAAATGGGAATGGCAGCGAGTATTATTTTACGATCGATGCAAGATCATCCAACCTTTATTATGCAAGATCGGAGGAAAGTAATTTTAAAAACTTAGACCTCTTTTCCTTTCCGCTTCCGATGGAAGCACAACCACTTGCTACGGCAAAGTTAAGTGGAGTGATCAAAAATGCCAGCACTGGCCGGCCAGAAACTGGAATTGCGTCTGTCATTGATTTAGACCAGGGAGTGGAAGTAGCTCCAAAATTTCTGAGGGAAGATGGATCATTCGACTTTAGTTTAATTAACAAAAGAAATTATCTTTTGATAATTCAAGGTGATGACTTTTTTAGAATCGAGGAAAAATTATTTCTAAGTGGTGACACTACGTTGAACAAAGAGGCTGAACTAATCAATCAACGTATTGAGTTTAAAACGATCGAATTTGAAAATGGCAAAGCAGATATTCTTCCAGTCATGCACCATGATCTTGGTAAATTGGCCACCTTTCTAGTTGACCATCCAAAAGTAAAACTTAACATCATTGGCCACACCGATGCACAAGGAAAAGAAGAAGACAATCTCAAGCTTTCGCAAGATCGTGCGATTGCCATAAAGGCTTACTTAATGCAAGAATATAAGCTGACTAATGATCGTATTGATGCATTGGGAGTGGGGAGCTCAAAACCAATAATTATCGATGAGAAAACAGAAGCTGATCGACAGATAAATAGACGCGTTGAATTCAATATTATCTCTCGATAAAGTTCCCCTTTTTGATTTTAATTTCTTTCAATTAACATACTTGAATTTTATACTATACTCATTTCATAATTCATGTTAAATCAACTTAATTTTTGGATTACCTGGTCTACTGTCTATAAACGTATTTTTTTTACGATAACATTCCTTGCAATTAGTGCTCTGGCGTTACTTTGGATTTCGTATTACGAAACACCGGGGCCAGCGATACCTACTGAACAGTATCAACAGCTGGAGACTCAAGAGATAGCAGTACATTCATTTTCCTTTGCCGGAATTACACTAACAACTACAGGAGATAATTACTTGTTGTTTGAGTATCTTAAAGGAGGGGCGTTCACAGTAAACAGATTTACTTCCTATCTTTTCCTTGGATTGTTGACAATCGCTATGGTTATGTTGTTGAGTATTATCACGACACTTGGTCGTTTTTGGTATTTTGTTGGCATGGGACTTTTCATTCTCTTTATTGTCGGCTTTCGATTAGAGACTACGTTCTTATTTGATCTTTCCAACAAGGTGCCTACAGTTGCCGTGCTATTATTGTTTGGTGGTGTCAGTTATTATTTTCATTTCTTCAATCGAAATGTAAGTTTTCAAGCTAGGCTTGCGTGTTTCTCTTTACTAACTTTTGCCTTGTTTATTGCATTCTTGTTTTTCAGCAAAACTAAAGATCCCTTTTTACACCTAGCTTCCAATGGAATAATTGCTGGAACTATACTGAGTATTATTTTCATTTTGACGGTAGCGCACGAGATTTTAGCTTTTTTTGTCAACATTATTTCACATGGTGTAAAGCAAACAAAAAGTCTTAGGCACTTTGTTGTTATCTCTGCGATATACCTGCTAAACCTGTCGCTCACCTACGCTACTCGAAAAGGATTTATCAAATGGGATTTACTTTCAATTAACATGTTCTTGCTATTGACCATCTCGGCTGTGCTTGGCTTGTGGGGCTTTCGCCAGCGCGAAAAGCTTTATTCAAACATTCTTCCTGCAAATCCTTTTGGAAGTTATTTATTCCTTTCACTGGCACTCATTTGCTTTGCCACCATTGCTTTTTTTCTAGGCACCGCTAATGATCCGCCTCTTCAACTTCTTCAAGATACCATTATGTATAGCCATCTCGGCTATGGAATCATCTTTTTCTGTTATGTTCTTGCCAATTTCACATCTATGCTTGCCAACAACCAGCAGGTGTTTAAAATTCTATACAACCCGAAAGCAATGCCCTACTTTACTTTCAGGTTCGGTGGACTGATAGCCACCTTTACATTCTTCGCATATTCAATTTACTCCATCTCTGTCAATCAATTCTTTGCCGGCTATTACAACGCAATTGGCGATGTTTATCTCTACAATGGGGAGACTGCCTTTTCCGAAAGTTATTACGATCAATCGTTGTTGTATTCAAATAGAAATCATCATGCACATTATGCCTTGGCCAGTTTGGCAGCTCAGCGGTTAGAGTTAAAAAATGAAAAAAGACATTATGAAAAGGCGGCAGATACCCGCCCAACTGAATTATCTTATCTAAATCTCGGCCTTAGCTATCAGCGAGATAAAGAAAACTTGCTTGCTAATAACATACTTATTCAAGCCATGAAGGATTTTCCTTCTAGTGGCAAGGTAAAAAATGCGCTAGGCCTAAGCTATGCTGCGCTTAACTTGCGAGACTCCGCTCTCATTATGCTCGAAAAAGCAAAAGATAACTATTCCAGCAGATCAGTCGTGGAAACAAATCTAGTAGGAGTCATGGCAAAGTTCAAGTTTCCATACCCAGTCGATTCCATTGCCAAACTAATTGGTGAAGCTGAAAAGGGCGCGAAAACAAATGCGTTGGCGTTGGCCAATCAGCAAAGAGTTCAACTGGATATGGAGTTACCTGCCGCGAAAGATACGGTGCTCACCGTCTATGAATCCACGCTCTTGAACAATTACATTTTAAATAGATTTGAAAAAATTGACACCACTTTGCTAACGTCATTAATTGACCTTGCCAGACGGCCCGCAAATAAATACTATAAAGCTGCATTGTTAGATGCTATCTCCCAGTCTTACTATGCAAATGGCGAAGTAAATAAAGCCTTTAATTTTTTAAGTGAAAATGCCTTCTTAGATAGAAGCGGAAAAATGTATAACACGCTTGGTTTGTGGGCACTCGACCAAGGGAATGCGGAAGTAGCTTTAACAGAATTTAACTTTGCTATTGACCAACAATTTGAAGGAGCTAGATTAGGAAAAGCACTTGCTCTCTCTGAACTAAGAAATGAAACAGAAGCGATAGCCGCCTGGACAGAGCTAAAACTCGGAAAAGACACTACCATCCAAACCATTGCTACCTCTTTTTTGAAAGTCTATTCAGCCTCCAAAGAAACCATAAGCGAGCTAAACGATCTTCAACGCTACCAATTCATTCGCTTTAGAGTTAACTTACAAGATCCAGTGCTTTTCAATTCGGTTTTAAATTCCATCGCCAATTCAGACTTCAGAGCGATGGCAATTCTGGATAGAAGTAAAAAGTTGTTTGAGCTTGATGAGGCGCAGTCAGCCGCTGATTTGATCAGCACACTTCAGGGAGTTCCATTAAAGGACAAAGCACTTTACAATAATATTCTAAAATTCAATTTGCAACTCTTGGCATCCGCGAGGGATTTTAAAACCTTGGGAGAGCAATTGACAGAATTGCCTGACGGCACGATCAATAAAAGCGACAAAATTTATTTTGAAGCGTTGGTTTCCAAAAAATCGGATAACAATTCCAAATCAACATTTGAATGGCTATCGCAAAGTAATCCGTTTAATGAAGAGGCTACAATTGATGGAATTTCTTTTGTGAAGAAAGCATCCTCCGACAAACTGAAAGCATTTAATCTGCTAGTTGGAGCTGTGTCTACCAACCCGGGGTCTATAAAGCTGATGAAAGCATATATCATTGAAGCAGCAAGCTTAGGGTTCGATGACTACGCTCAAGAATCGTTAGACAAACTGAAATTAATGATCAGCCCAGCCAACTTTAATAAATTCGTTCAGGCTAATCCTACTGTTTTTCAAGTCATTCCAAATTAGGCGCAACAAAAATCTCTGATTACTTTTGCAAACATTTTTAAACTATGGAAATTAAAAGAATTCCCCTCAACGATTTGCACGAAAAATTGGGTGCTAAAATGGTTCCTTTTGCAGGATATAACATGCCTGTGCGCTATTCTTCGGATATTGAGGAACACACTACTGTTCGTCAATCGGTAGGTGTTTTTGATGTATCGCACATGGGCGAGTTCTCATTGAAAGGCCCACATGCACTTGACTTAATTCAACGCGTAACCAGCAATGATGCCAGTAAATTAGTGGATGGACAAGCACAATACTCATGTCTGCCAAATGAAACGGGGGGTATTGTTGACGACCTTATCGTTTACAAAATCAAGGACAATGATTATTTCTTAGTCGTTAACGCATCCAATATTGACAAAGACTGGAATTGGATTTCGAAGTTCAACACAAAAGGTGTTGAGATGACAAACCTATCCAACTCTCTTTGCTTGTTTGCCGTGCAAGGCCCCAAAGCAGCGAGTGTTGTTCAAAAGTTAACTACGATCGACTTGTCTGCTATCAAGTACTACCATTTTGCCGTTGGCACCTTCGCAGGAGTTGAAAATGTAATAGTATCTAATACGGGCTATACTGGAGCAGGTGGTTTTGAAATTTATGTTGAAAACGAATCAGCAGAAAAAGTTTGGAATGCCATTTTTGAAGCAGGCATTGATGTAAACATTAAACCGATTGGTTTAGGGGCAAGAGATACACTTCGGTTGGAGATGGGCTTCTGTTTGTATGGAAATGACATTGATGATACCACCTCGCCTATTGAAGGCGGACTTGGTTGGATCACTAAATTCACAAAGGAATTTACTAATTCAGTAGCCATCAAAAAGCAGAAAGAAGAGGGCGTAACCAAAAAGCTTGTTGGTTTTAGAATGATCGATAAAGGAATTCCCCGTCATGACTATCAATTAAAAAATGCATTGGGGGAGGTAATTGGAAAAGTAACTTCCGGAACTATGTCACCGATGCTGGGCATCGGCATTGGGTTGGGTTATGTAACCACGGGATTTGCATCACCTGGCTCTGAAATTTTTATTGACATACGGGGCAAAGCGCTGAAGGCGCAGGTGAGCAAAACGCCATTAATTTGAAGATAAGGCAATTTGAAGATTTGAATGATCCTGATATGAAAGATTACCTGCTAAACTCCATTTTCAAATTACCGACCCTTCAAATCATCAAATCATTACGATGAAAACAATAGACGTTTGCCTTAGCCCCGAACTCATGCACTTGTATGATGTGCGCAACCGCACTGTAGTAGTGGTAGATATTTTGCGCGCCACGTCATGTATGGTCACCGCCTTTGCAAATGGAGTGGAGAGCATCACTCCTTTTGCCGATCTAGAACAGTGTTTGAAAATGAAAACCCGAGGTTACATTACCTCTGGAGAGCGTGAGGGGAAAAAAGTAGAAGGCTTCGATAAAGGTAATTCTCCATTTGAATACATGGACAATCAAGTGCTGGGCATGAAGCTCGCCTTTACTACAACTAACGGAACGCAGGCGATTGAAAAATCAAGAGATGCAAAAGAAGTAGTTATTGGTTCATTTCTTAACCTTACCTCGGTTGTTCGTTATCTGTTGTTAGGTGAAAATCCGGTTTTGATTGTCTGTGCAGGATGGAAAGGCAGAGTTAATTTGGAAGACACCTTGTTTGCGGGAGCAGTGGTAGATAAACTAAAAGATTACCTGGGTCTCGATTGTGACGCGCCACTTGCTGCGCAACATTTGTATCATCTCGCCAAGGATGATATGGCTAAATTTTTGGGTGAATCATCGCACGTAAAGCGATTGAACAGACTTAATATTTATCAGGATTTTGAGTTTTGTTTGAAAATAGATGAATATAAAGTGCTGCCGAGATTGAAGAATGGTGTATTGGTTGGTCATTAAATTTTTTGACGGCAAACCTCTCTACTTTAATTTTGGGTTTTGGTGATGCCTGTCTGCATCTCTCATATTTTTCTTCTCTACGTTTTTCTTAAACGCTTCTGTTAAATCAACACCCGTCTGGTTTGCTAAACAAATCAAAACCCATAATACATCGGCCAATTCATCTCCCAAGTCTTTATTCTTGTCAGACTCTTTTTCGGATTGTTCTCCATACCGCCTTGCCATAATGCGAGCCACCTCTCCTACTTCCTCTGTAAGAATAGCGGTGTTAGTTAACTCATTAAAATACCGAACTCCAGTGGTTTTAATCCATTGATCTACTTGGGCTTGGGCTTGTTCGAGCGTCATATTCAATAAATTTCAAGCAACCCCAGATCGGAGTCAACTGTCATTTGTTTAATTTTTTGGTAATTATCTAAAAGCTTGTTAGCAATTTTCAGGTTGCTAGAATTTCCAAATCGCAACCAAACAATCTTGGGAGGAAAGCCTTTTAACAATTGCAATTCATAGAAATCCTCATCAAATGTCACAATTGTAAATCCATTTTCTTTCGCATAGAAAAAAATCATTGAATCCCAATGTATACTTGACAATTCTGAAGTATGAACGCTATCAGGAAATCGGGCGCGAATTATTTTCAACACACGATAAGATACATTCTCATCGAGAAGCAATTTCATAACGCAACTGTTGCTTTTCTCTCTTTATCAGCTGAGTATGCTAGACAAGCAAGAATTTGGTCGTTATTTATTTGTGGGTGATCATCCATTATCTCTTGATTATTCATGCCAGAAGCCAACCAGCTCAATATATCATAAACAGAAATCCGTGTGCCTTTTAAGCAAGGCTTTCCAAATCGAATGTTCGGATTAATTTCTATAAATTCTCTATAGTCCATAATTTATCACTTAATGTAACTGAAAATTGAAATGTCGTTTCCCATATTCTATTGAACCTTTCGATTGTCATTTAGTTTAGTTGTTAGTTACTCGTTAATGGGTAATCGTTGCTCGCATTGAAGATGTTGTATTTTGAATCTTAAATTCTAAATTATTTATTGTCCCGTCATTACAAACGCCCCCCAATAATAAGGCTCTTTAAACTTAGCCATTAACTGAAGTTGTGCTTGTTTGAATGAAAGTGATCTGTTTCCCGTCTTCGCTAAGTTGGTATAGAAATTAGTCATCAAGGCCTGGGTGGCGGTATCGTCCACTTTCCACAAACTCATTAGCAACGCCTTCGCACCGGCCACTTGAAAGGCGCGTTGCAAGCCGTAAACGCCTTCGCCCGCTCTAATATCGCCCAAGCCCGTTTCGCATGCACTTAGCACAAGCAAATCCGTTCCATCCAAGTTTAGGTTCATTGCTTCATAGGCGGTAAGCACCCCATTATCATTGCTATTCAAATTGGGTATTACCTCGCCTGATAACGTCTTGGCCGCGCCAGCCAGAAGAATCCCCGAGCGAAGCAGCGGATTATTCTTAGCACTTTCTTGATTAACCGCCAAAACGCTCTGCACATCTTGCTGAAAATATCCATGCGTAGCGATGTGGACGAGTGATTGACCCGCGATGGTCTTAACTCTGGCTTCTGTAGCTTCCAGCTGCTCATATCGGCTGATCTGATAACCGGAAATTTTCAAAATAGCATTGATGCCGTTCAACTCCACTTTAGTGCCAGGTAACGCAGCTATTGATGCGCCACCATAATCGGGGAAACCCAACAAGAACGCCTGCTTTTTTGATGCCACTGCCTTTCGGGATTTTAAGGCAATTAAATCTTTTGAATTCCCCATGTTAATTACATCATACTGATTGATAACATACCTTCCATCTGGTTTCTTAAAAGTATTGATATTGATTTCATTGTAGACCCCATCTGGCGAAACGTAAAGAATTTTTTTTCCTTTCACTGACAGATCGATCTTAGACCAAAATTGCTCAAACGAATACGGATCGTCAATCTTCTGTTTTGTGGCATTCCGATAGAATTTCAAATAGCGGGTCTCAAGTTGCGTTCCATTGTCCAAGACTGTTAAAATAGGCTGTGGCGAGCTTTTTGTGAGGGTGAGCGCGGCATACTTTGAATCGCTGGTAAACCCTTTATCGAACGACCGTATTCGTATCAATTCAACAACCGCTTCTGAATCGTTTAAGAGCGAACTTACTTGCTTGTAGTTGAGTTTTTCCGTTGCATACCCTTGCGAAAATTCAGTAGAACGCTGCGACAACGAACGTTCCAATGAATTCGCTTCCTGCTCCAGCAATGCAATGTCAATTTTTTGTTCTTTCAATTCTTCTTTCGAAAGCGAGTACAATCGAGCCAGCGTTTCCTTTTTATCAAGCCAAGCCGAGTAATCTTTAATCAATTCAGTATTACCACTTTTTAGAATGGCTTGCTTCACTTTGTTGGTTGAACTCAACAGCAACCCTTTAGTTGCCATCTGATAGTCGTACATTTCATTTACCACCGTTGGATTGGAAGCTGCAGCTTCCAAACAATAATTGTAGAAGCGCTGGAAGCGAGGTTGCAATACATCCCAGTAACTGGTTTTTTCTGCTTCGCTCATGGGCGGGAAATAGCGATTAATAAAATCTATCGATTTATCCATCGCGGGTTCCAGATAAGAAAATGCTTTTGGCAAATCACCCTTCTTCCAATACAAAATACCTACATCTTCTTGCGATTTTACAAGGTCAGGGTGATTGACACCTAGCGCATTGGTGCGAATGGTTAACGACTCCGTTAAAGTCTTTTCAGCTTCGTCAAATCTACCTTGAATGCGATAGAAATTACCCAAATCGTTTTGCACTTTGGCGTAATTAGGGTTCTGGTCTCCAAACTTTGATTTATAGACATCTGCGGATTGCTTAAAATAAGTCTCTACTTTATCAAGTTTACCCATCTGGATAAAGAGCAATGCTAAGTTATCAAGTATGCCCGCGTAGTAGGGACTTTTAGATCCTACTACTTTTTGAAGTTTCAGGTAGATGGCTTCCGCCTCGGCAAACTTTGAATTAGATTGATAGAACAACGCTAAGTTAGATTGTAATGCAATTTGATTTCTTAAATTTTTCTTATCTTGTTTTTCAAGGTAATCAACAGCAGTTTGAATTTTCTGTATGGCTTGCTCTACCCTCCCTATTTTGAAAAATAAGATCGCTTCATTGTTCAATATTACCGCATGTTCTTGGCTGCCTTCTCCGTATTGCTTCTTAATCAAATCGATAGCTTCTTTAAAAGCAGTTTCCGATTCGTTGTAACGAGCAGTCTCCTGACACAACACCGCAATATTATTTAACGAAGAAGAATATGCTTTGCTCGCCTTACCAGGAGCTTGCTCACGAATGGATAAACCCTCTTTCGTGTACGACTCAGCAGTATTATATCTACCCATGGTTGCATACAAAAGCCCTAGGTCTGCATAAACTTTACTATAGTTTATGCTATTCGTTAGTTTATTTGTCTCGAAGCCAAGTTTTGCGTCTAGCAAGAAGCCTTCTGCTAATTTGTATTTTCTTTGTTGGTAGGCTAATTCAGCCGCATCAATTGTATTTCTTAATTTTTGCTCAAGTGTGACTTTGTCGTCATCTTTATTTAAATTGATTAAATTGTCTGCTCCTTTCGCAATGTTTTCTCCCCAGTCTTGAACGTTCATTATTCCCGAATTATCGAGTACCGAAATGGCAAATATAAAATCAGTAGAATCTAGCTTTTCCCGGGCTTTATCGGTTCTATTTTCGACCAATTGTTTTCCTTTCTCTTGGGCTTTTTTTAAGAGACGATCGAACTGTGCGTTGGATTGAAGGGAAATGAAAATGAAAAAGAGACTGCCTAACAATATCTTAGCATTCATAAACTTGTGGCTTTTAAAAACTCTCACTTTCTCTATACGCAGCAATCACAGCCAGTTCTCCTTCTTTCCCTTTTTTTGAATTGCCATGCTCCATTCCCCACACGCCTCTAAAGCCTTTGTCATAAACAAACTTGAAGATATTCTTGTAATTGATTTCCCCTGTGGTTGGTTCGTTGCGGCCAGGGTTATCACCTATTTGAAAATAGGCAATCTCATCCCAACAACGTTCAATCGTGTTTATCAAATCGCCATCGTTGCGCTGCATGTGATAAATATCATATAAAATTTTGCAAGCCGGGCTTTTCACTGCTTTGCAAATCATAAACGATTGATCGGAGCCACGCAAAAATAATTCTGGTGTATCGCTCAACGGTTCAAGCACCATTATCAGCCCATGAGGTTCAAAAATTTCTGCGCCTCGTCTTAAAGCTTCAATTACATTAGCTGTTTGAATATCGTGCGGAAGCTTGCGGTCGTAAAAGCCAGGCACTACAGTCATCCATTTCGCATTTACCCGCTTTGCGGTTTCTACACACGTTTTACAGGTTTCTACAAAGTTATCGATAAACTCCTTTTTACCCGTAGTCAGGGAAGTCTTCCAATTTTCCCCGCCATCCACTACAAAAACACCCATCGTCATTCCGAGAGAAGCAAGGAGTTTCCCGATTTTCTCTTGGTCGGCAACACTTCGTCCCAACATGCCATTATCTTCAATCGCTTTAAACCCTTGATCGTTCATCCATTTTATTTGATCAGTAAAGTCCGCCCCGCCATGATTTTTAAACGTTCCATCGTGAGGAGCAAAATTTAGTTTAAATGGCTTGCCTACAGTCATTGAAGCTGCTTCAGTGGAAATAGCCGTTGACAGCGCAGCAACGGAAGTAGCCCCTGCCACCGCATTTTTTATGAAATTTCTTCTTTGCATAACTGAAGTTTTTTTGGGTGAATTAAAATCCTTGATTAAACTGGACTAAATTACGAAAAAATTGCGAAGCATAAAATCGTTGTCGGAAGTTCGTTACTCGTTTTTAGGGCCAATCAGTTTACGATCAACATACTACTATCAACATACAACCATTGAAACCAACCAAACCGCGTTTTGAACGCACGCCTTTTAGTGATGAAACTCCCATACGAAAAGGCAACCCTAAAGAACTTCATCGAAATTTGTGTGAAGCAGTCATTGATGGCCTCGACTCTATTTTTTTGGAAGGAAGGTATGCCGATAAGGTGATCGAAAAAACCCTCAAACAAAACCCGAAGTGGGGCGCGCGCGATAGGCGCTTTATTGCAGAAACCACCTACGACATTGTGCGCTGGTATCGTTTGTTTCGTTTGCTTACCAAAACAGATGAAAAGGACTTTTGGAGTTTGTTGGGTGCTTGGTGTATGTGGAACAAAGTGGAATATCCAGCATGGGAAGAATTTGCCCATCTAAGCAAAAAGCATTTTTGGGAAAATTATGATAAAGCCCAAGCCACGCGCAAACTGCGCGAGTCATTGCCTGATTGGTTAGACGAATTAGGTGAGGCCGAGTTAGGAAAATTGTGGGAAAAAGAAGCAACGGCTTTGAATGAACAAGCAAAAGTGGTGCTGCGGGTAAATACCCTCAAGATTTCACGAGCAGAATTACAGCATCAACTTCGGCAGGAAGAAAATATTGAAACAGAAGCGCCCAAAGAATTTAAAGATGCGTTGATCTTGGCCGAGCGGCAAAACATTTTTACACGACAACAATTTCGTGATGGCTTGTTTGAGGTGCAAGATGCTGGTTCGCAATGTATTGCTCCTTTCTTACAAGTGCAGCCGGGCATGCGCGTGGTAGATGCATGTGCTGGCGCGGGAGGCAAAACGCTTCACTTGGCTTCACTTTTAGAAAATAAAGGAAGAATAATTGCGTTGGACACAGAACAGTGGAAACTAGAAGAACTTAAGAAAAGAGCGCGCAGAGCAGGCGCGGGAAATATTGAAACCCGATTAATTGATTCCAGCAAAGTAATAAAACGATTAGAAAATTCAGTCGATCGTTTATTGCTAGATGTTCCTTGCTCAGGGCTTGGTGTGATTAAAAGGAATCCAGATGCAAAGTGGAAGTTGTCACCTGAGTTCATTGACGAAGTAAAAATACTTCAGCAAAAAATATTAACAGAATATAGTGTGATGGTAAAAAAAGATGGCCGGATGGTGTACTCCACCTGCAGTATCTTACCTTCCGAAAATCAGGAACAGGTAAAAAAGTTTCTCGCTACAAATGACAAATTTGAATTTGTCAAGGAAGCCACTATTTTGCCATCGGAAGGATTTGATGGGTTTTATATGGCTTTGATGAGAAAAAAATAATTTCTGATTTAAAATTCAAGATTCAAAATTGAACGTTGGCCTCATCTATTCTTAAACATCGAATATTGAAGTATGACTCGTTATTTGAGATTAGTAGTTATCGTAAACTTAATTAGCATCGCTAGTTTACGTGGGCAATCCTTTAAACCCTACGAACAAAAAATTGAAGGCACCCCGGTTTCATTCGCTATGGTGTCAATCCCTGCAGGAAAGTTTTTGATGGGAAGCCCATCGTCTGAAATTGAACGCGATGCAGATGAAGGCCCTCAAAAAGAAATTGAAATTTCTGCTTTTTGGATGGAGACCCATGAGGTAACATTTGCCGAGTGGGACGCCTTCTTTAAAGACAACACGCTGCCACAAAGCAGAACCATTGATGGAGTTACGCGCCCTACGCCCCAATATATCGACCTGACCTGGGGCATGGGTCGTGATTTTAAACATCCCACCAATAGCATGAGCCAGCAGGCGGCCGTTATGTACTGCAAATGGTTGTACTTCAAAACTGGCTTTTTTTACCGATTGCCTACCGAAGCAGAATGGGAATACGCCTGCCGTGCAGGGAGTACTACTAAATATCCTTTCGGGAATGATGTAAGTACGTTAAAAGACTTTGCTTACTTCCGCGAGAACAGCGATGCGAAGTTTCACAAAGTGGCATCTAAAAAGCCAAATGCCTGGGGCTTGTACGATATGCTGGGAAACTTGAGCGAATGGACACTTGATCAATATGAAGCGGACTTCTACCAAAAGAGTAGCGACAAAGATCCTCTTAATCCCCCTGTATCTCGCTACAAAAAATCGGTGCGTGGCGGTTCTTACGTAGACGACCCAAAAGAGTTGAGAAGTGCCAATCGCATTCCCTCCGAAGCAAAATGGAACCAGCGCGACCCTCAAATACCCAAGAGCCGTTGGTGGTTAACGGATGCAGCTTATGTTGGCTTTAGAGTGGTACGGCCAGTTGCCCAGCCCAGTAAAGAAGAAATTGAAAAGTTTTATGCTGCGTATTTGAAGTAATCCACACTCATTTCTCCCTTGCTAAAACGGCAAATGAAAAACAGACCAAACCGCTTCCACAATATCTTTTGCATAAAACAAAAGAAGTAAACCGAACATCAATCCTAGCAAATCCCCCAGCGGGGAATTTTCGTTTTTCCTAACTTCGCCTTCCAACTTCATCCCTTCAATATTCATAATCTGCTTTCCTTATTTTTATCGTTCTGCTCTCTTTCGTGTCATCACTCAACGTAAAAGCAAGCACTTTTATTATTTTTTTGACGAACAACTTATAACAAGTTGAGACGGAAATAGTGGTTAGTTTCATCTATGCAGGCATTTTACTTTATATTACTCTGTACATTGACACCGTTTTTAAGCACAACGTTTAAATGACATTTAAATTATTTCTGTTTTTCTCTTGAACGACTTGCACTTCGAGGCAAAAACCCTTCCAAAAATTACGTTATTGTTTTTCCCCTTAATACTAAAAAGGATAAATATCAATCGATTGTTTAAAAAATCAGTACCTTAGTTGTCTTAAAATCATTACCCATGAACACCGAAAATCAATCAAGAAGAGAATTTGTAAAACAGTCTTCATTGCTAGCAGGCGCATTAGTTGCCGCACCTTTTGCTTCGCAAGCAGAATTCTTCAATTCATCCGCTGATGACACAATTAAAGTTGCATTGATTGGCTGCGGTGGTCGCGGCACAGGTGCAGCCATGCAGGCATTGCTCACCAAGCAAAATGTAAAACTTGTGGCGATGGCCGATGCCTTCAAAGATAGACTAGACGATTGTTATAAAAGCCTAAATGCAGATGATCTTTCCGATTGGTCGGGCACAGCAGGAAATGTTAAAGACAAAATCGCTGTAAAAGAGGAAAATAAATTCGTGGGATTTGATGGCTATAAAAAAGCGATCGCATTGGCAGATGTGGTAATACTAACAACACCTCCGGGTTTTAGGCCAATCCATTTTGAAGAAGCCGTAAACCAAGGCAAGCACATTTTTATGGAGAAGCCTGTGGCCACCGACCCCCTAGGAATAAATCGTGTGTTGGAAGCGGCCAAGCTCGCGAAACAAAAGAAGCTGAATGTATTGGTAGGCTTGCAACGACATTATCAAAACTCGTATCGCGAGCTCTACAAGCGTTGTAAAGACGGAATGATTGGCGACATCACCTCCGCGCAAGCGTGGTGGAACAACGAAGGGGTTTGGGTAAACATGCGTAAGCCAGAGCAAACTGAAATGGAATATCAAATGCGCAACTGGTATTATTTCAATTGGCTGTGTGGCGATCATATTACCGAACAGCACATTCATAATATTGATGTGATCAACTGGTTTAAAGGTAGCTATCCTGTAAAAGCCCAAGGCATGGGCGGCCGTGAGGTTCGTAAAGGAAAAGAGTTTGGTGAAATTTTTGACCACCACTACGTGGAGTTTCAGTATGCCGATGGCAGTATTCTCAACAGTCAGTGCCGCCACATCAAAGGCACCATGAGCAAAGTGGATGAGCAGATTATTGGAACAAAAGGATCTGTTTTTTGCGGTGATGCAAACATCAAAGATAGAACGGGAAAAGTGCTATATCAATATGATAAAACCAAAGAGAACAATCCATATCAAACAGAACATGACGAGTTGTTTGAAGCCATCGCCAAACGGGAATACAAATTTGCTGACGCAGAGAATGGAGCTAAAAGCACAATGACTTCGATATTAGGTAGAATGGCTACCTACAGTGGTCAGGTAATTGAATGGGATAAAGCACTAAACTCTGGGCTTTCATTAGCGCCTTCTTCCTTTACTTGGGATACCAAGCCGTTGTCGCTTCCAGATGCTGATGGATTTTATGCGGTAGCAGTGCCGGGTATAACCAAATACAATACGTAAGCAAAAACAATAGTCGCCTAACTTCAATTTAACCTATGAAAATTTTAACCATCTGTTCCATCTTGTTTATTTCCATGGCCTCTGCTATCGCCCAAGCTCAGAGTTCGCCAAGCGTCCTCCGTCATGCTGTTATGTTCAAATTTAAAGACACGAGTTCCAAAGAAGACGTAACCAAAATTGAAGAGGCCTTTAAGGCATTGCCTTCCAAAATAAAGTTGATAAAAGGCTTTGAATGGGGAACTAACAGCAGTCCCGAGAATTTGAATCAAGGGCTCACGCATTTTTTCTTCGTCACTTTTGCCAGCGACAAAGACCGTGATGACTACATTGTTCATCCGGATCACAAAGTTTTTGTTGCCTTAGTTGGCCCTCACGTTGATAAAGTCACCGTGCTCGACTATTGGGTAAAGAAATAACCAATTCATTTTCTTGATAGCTTCTAACCTTTTCTGAAATTGCAGATTAATTAATAGATGTGCAGTCAATAAAATTAATCGCTCGGAAAATCTATACTTGCTGGGTAGTTGTTGTATTCTTGGTCTTTATGATTCTCTACCTGCCGGGCATATTATTGCCCTTCCTTTTTGGAGAGAAGCACGGAAACATCAGCTATCAATTTTTGAAACTTTGGGCTTGGACGTTCAGCAAACTCAATTTCATCCCTTACGAGATTATAGGTAAAGAGAACATTCATCCGAACGGTTCTTACATATACACCAGTAATCACACATCGCCTTTGGATATACCCGGCATGTGCCTTACTGTGCCCACGCAAATAAGGCCATTGGCAAAAAAGGAGTTAGCGAAACTGCCCATATTCGGTTGGATTGCTTCGAATGCTTGTGTATTTGTCGATCGCTCAAGCAATGAGAGCAGAAAGAAAAGCATGGAACATTTAAAGAGTGTTTTGTCGAGAAAAATTTCCATACTAATTTATCCGGAAGGCACTCAGAACAGAAGTAAAGAACTACTTCAGCCCTTCTACGATGGCGCTTTCAGAATTGCCATTGAAACGCAAACTCCTATTTTGCCGATGGTAATTATCAACGCTGGCAACCTAATGCCTCCCGGAAAATTGAGTCTTAAGCCAGGCAGAATCAAGATCGTTATCGAAAAAGAGATACCTACTACCCATCTTCATTTAGCAGATGTGCAGCAACTGAAAGAACAAACGTTTGAATTGATGACTCGAATGATTAAAATGCATTCAAATCCATCGAAATGAGAAACATAGTACTGATTGCCGCAGCCGTTCTTTACATTTTGGCTGCCGAAGCAAGCCAATTACCTGCGGGATTTGCAGAACAATTGATTGCGCAAAACCTAGACCCTACGGACATGGTTATTGCCCCCGATGGACGGATTTTCATCACTTTTAAAAGTGGCCAAATAAGAGTTTTTGAAAATGGCGTATTAAAAGCCGATCCATTTTTTAGTATCGAAGTTGACAATTATAACGAAAGGGGACTAGGCCACATGGCATTGGATCCAAACTTTGAAACGAATCACTTTTTTTATGTCTATTATACCGTAAAAAACGAGTATCATAACCGCGTGAGTCGCTTCACCGCGAACGGTGATTATTTCTTACCTACCAGTGAAAAAATTCTACTTGAGTTGGATGCATTATCGGGCACCATACATAACGCGGGCGACCTTGTTTTTGGACCGGATGGTAAATTATACATTTCGGTGGGCGATGGTTCATCGCCTCAAAATGCTCAATCATTGAATTCACTTTTAGGGAAGGTTTTAAGAATCAACACGGACCCGGCAAACTTGATTCCTGCCGATAATCCATTTATAAATTTAACCAACGGAAAGTATCAAGCGATATGGGCACTTGGGTTTAGAAATCCTTTTTCTATGGACATCCAACCCATTACTGGCAAAGTATTCGTTTCAGAAGTAGGACAGGAGACCTGGGAGGAATTAAATGAGGTACAAGCTGGTAAAAATTATGGCTGGCCAACCATTGAAGGTAAAATTGCGGCACAAACTGCACCGCTAAACTATAAAGATCCCCTCTATGCCTATCGCCATGGAACTGGCGCTAATCAGGGGTGTGCGGTAGTGGGTGCCATGTTCTATAATCCTACTCAAAAGCAATTTCCTGACGAGTACGTTGGGAAGTTTTTCTTTGCTGACTATTGCAATGGGTATATTGCCTACGTTGATCCAACCACAGCTGAAGTCAAAACATTTTCTACTGGTGTTACCCGACCGTTGGCTTTGGTAGTGGCACCCGATGGAACGATGTATTATTTGGCGAGAGCAGGCATCGGTGGTGGATCAGAGGCTGACAACACCAGTACTACCAGTGGAACCCTCTGGAAAGTTAACTATACTGGCTCTGGCATTCCAACCATTGCAAGCCAACCGAAAGATGTAACCTCGCCAATAGGTGACGATGTGGAGTTTATTTTCACCGCATCGGGTAACCAACCTTTAACATACCAGTGGCAAAAAAATGGAGTTGCAATAACCGGAGCTACCAACGCAACTTATGTTTTTAAGAACGTTCAACTAAGCGATAATGGAAGCAAATTAAAATGCATCGTTTCCAATGCCCTTGGCTCAGCAACAACAGCAGAAGTAATATTAAAAGTAACAAACAATACCCGGCCGGTGCCTTCGCTTACAGCTGCACTGCCTAACAATGCCGAATTTTATCAGGCGGGCCAAACTATTTCGTTCAGCGGAAGCGCTATGGATGCAGAAGATGGAGTGTTAGCCAATACAAAGTTATCTTGGAAAATAGACTTCCATCATGAAGAACACAGTCATCCGGCAATGGCAACTATTTCGGGTATATCTTCTGGAACATACGTAATCCCTCGAATTGGCGAAGCCGATGACGATGTTTGGTACCGCGTTTTGCTAACAGCAACTGATAAAGATGGCTTAACCAAAACAAGTTACAAAGACCTATTCCCGCAAAAAGTTCAGTTCATCTTGCAGTCCGAGCCTTCAGGGCTCACCTTATTGCTCGATGGGCAAAGTGTAACAACACCTGCTACAGTAGACGGAGTGGTGGGAGTTACCCGCACTATTGAGGGGCCAGTAAGTCAAACAGCATCTTCGAAATTTTACGTATTCAACGCGTGGACAGAAGCAGGGCTTCCCCGACAATATTCCTTCGACACGCCAACTGCAAGCAAGACCTTTAAAGCCAACTATACCCTTGTGCCGCTTGGGGATGGAAATGGTTTTATTGGAACCTATTACACCAATCAGAAACGAACTTTTGATGGGCCCATCACCGTAGTAAGGCGAGATCCAAAAATTGACTTCGCCTGGGGCGGTGGTTCACCAGATCCAAAAATTACCAACGACAATTTTACCGCAAAGTGGGTGGGCGACTTAACGCCCCCTTTGACGGACGATTATATTATTTATCTGGCTAGTGACGATGGCTCTCGACTTTCTATTGACGGCAATCTTCTACTCAATCAATGGGTACCTCAAGCGGTAAAGGAAATTTCCTTTCCTATTAAACTGAATGCCGGGCAGAAGTATGGGTTGGTGGTAGAGTACTTTGAAGATGCCGGGGATGCAGTTGTCAAACTGTCGTGGAGTTCAAAGCTATTGACGAAACAACTAATTCCAACGTCCCAGATCTCTTCAGGAATAATAACCGGTGTGCAAGAGAGCCTACTCGAGGAAGTTCAGGTCTATCCTATTCCCGCGGATGATAAGCTGGTAATCAAATCAACATCCAATTGGAAAATTTATAATTCGATGGGCCAGTTAGTGACCTTAGGCGTAAACCAATCAGAGGAGACTACGCTTTCCGTTAGTGAATGGCCCAAGGGGATTTATATTTTGAAAACAGAAGAGCTAAAGACTGTAAGATTTTCTAAGAGGTAATGAAAAGTTTAGTCTTGATTTTCGTTGGCGGAGGGTTGGGAAGCGTAACCCGGTTTCTGCTGGGCAAATGGATCAACTATTATCATTTTTCAACGTTTCCATTTGCTACTTTAATAATCAATGTAATTGCTTGTTTAATTTTAGGGTGTGTTGTCGGACTTGCAGATCGAGGCAATTTAATATCTTCGAATGCCAGACTATTCTGGACGGTGGGCTTTTGTGGCGGCTTTAGTACCTTCTCCACGTTCAGCAACGAAACACTAACACTGATTCAAACTGGATTCACGATTTCAGCGATCGGATATAGTTGTTTGAGTGTGGTGTTGTGTTTAGCCGCTACTTTTATCGGGCTTACCCTGTCTCACTTTTAGAGCGGAATAAAAACGACCTTCTTAGTTAGGAAAAATTCTTCCTCGAAATAATCTGGCAACGAATACAGCGCATACTTCGTCTTTAACTCATCCAGCTCCTCGTCTAAGTCACCACCTTTCAAGTATAAAATTCCATTGTCAAGAGAGTGAATTGATTTCTCTTTGGTTTTATTCCTTACCCAGCCATAAAATTCCTTCATACGTGTAACGGCACGACTCACCACAAAATCATATTTAGCTTTTATCTCCTCTGCTCGAATTTGATCTGCTTTCACATTTGCAAGGCCAAGCCCTTCGGCTACGTTTTTTACCACCGTTATTTTTTTACCAATAGAGTCCACCAAATGAAAATTGGTTAACGGAAAAAGTATCGCTAACGGAATGCCCGGAAAACCACCCCCAGTACCAACATCTAAAACAGAAGCCCCCGCCTTGAACGAAATGATTTTTGCGATGGCTAACGAATGCAGAATATGATTGATATACAGATTGTCGATATCCTTGCGGGAAATGACATTGATCTTTTCATTCCATTCGCGATAAAGCGACTCTAATTTCTCAAACTGTTCTTTTTGAGTCGGTGTTAAATCGGGAAAATACCTAGTGATAATAGAAGTGTTTGACAACGTAATAGTGTTAAGTTTAAAGTTGTAAAAATATGGGTTGTAATTCATGTGTTAATAATTTTTTTTTGTTGCCATCCCGCCTTAGCGGGGGAATCGCTGAAATTATCATGCCTTTGGGTGTAGAGTAGTATCTTAATGGCGATTTCATTTTAATTAAACGCTGCATGGAGAACTTGGCACACCTCAAAAATTCATTGATAGCACTCTGCCTTCGCTATGCAGAAGAAAAGATAACTACGAGCCAGGAGGCCATTCAAGGCGCACAAGCATCTGCCAACGAGGAAACCAAAAGTAGTTCTGGAGATAAATATGAAACGGGCAGGGCGATGGCCCAGCTGGAAATTGAAAAGCAGACTGCTCAGTTGAATGAAGCCAAAAAATTGAAACAACAACTGGAGAAAATAAATTTTGAAAGTCGATCTGATCGTGTTCAACCGGGAAGCATCGTAAAAACGGATAAAGAAAATTATTTTATCGCCATACCAGCAGGAAGACTTACCGTTGATGGCGAACATTTTTTCGCTGTTTCAGCGGGCTCCCCCATTGCGCAAGCACTGTCGGGAAAAAAGGCAGGAGCCACTATTGATTTCAACAAGAAAACACTAACGATTTTGGCAGTGCTCTAAAAAACAATGAGCCACTAACCGTATTCACCGGCTTGTGGCTCATCGTGGTTAGCAACTTATGTTACTTCGTAGGATTTGGCGACTGGCCGCCTTTACCTGAACCAGAAATCGACTGGCGCATTTCTGTATCTGCCTGCACATTCTGCATTTTGTAATAATCCATTACGCCCAGGTTACCGCTTACAAATGCTTGTGCAATAGCTCTTGGTATCTCCGCCTCTGCTTCAATTACTTTGGCACGTGCTTCCTGTGCTTTCGCCTTCATCTCTTGCTCCAGGGCAACGGCCATGGCCCTGCGCTCTTCCGCGCGCGCTTCGGCCACTTTTAAATCGGCTGTAGCCTGATCAATTTGTAGTTTGGCACCGATATTCGCTCCTACATCCACATCGGCAATGTCAATGGAAAGAATTTCAAACGCAGTTCCAGCATCCAATCCTCTTGACAAAACAAGCTTCGAAATCTTATCCGGATTTTCCAGCACTTCTTTGTGCGATTTGGCTGAACCTATAGAAGTAACAATACCCTCGCCCACACGAGCAAGAATGGTTTCCTCTCCTGCCCCTCCTACCAACTGTGCAATGCTGGCACGCACTGTTACACGTGCAATGGCAATCAACTGAATACCATCGGCAGCCACAGCCGCCACACGTGGCGTATTAATTACTTTGGGGTTTACTGAAATCTGCACCGCTTCAAACACATCCCTTCCCGCAAGGTTAATGGCAGTAGCCTGTTTAAAACTCAAACTGATATTTGCCTTGTCGGCAGAAATCAATGCGCGGATCACGTTAGGCACATCGCCTCCCGCAAGGAAGTGCGTCTCCAATTCGCGCGTGGTAATATCTAACCCTGCTTTGGTAGCGGTAATCAACGAGTTCACAATAATGCTGGGCGGCACTTTGCGAATGCGCATTCCAATCAACTCGCCAATGGTTACTTTCACGCCCGCAAACACTGCTGTAATCCACAGGCCCACAGGCACAAAATACATGAACAAGAAAAACCCAATAATAGAAATGAAGATGAGAAAAAGAGGTATCAAAGAATCCATAAGTTTAAGTGGTTGGTGCTACAGTTATTTGGTTTAATTCAATTTTTACGATTTTAATTTTTGTGCCGCTGTCGAGGTACTCTCCGTGGGTTCTTACTTCAACTTGTTGCGTCCCTAATTCAGCCTTGCCCATCGGTCGGAGGGCCGAAACAGCGGTTCCCTCCTGCCCCACTACCAGGCCATTCAATAATCCTTCATTCACTTTCGTGTGATGGGTGCTTTTTAGCGAGAACCGTTTCCATAGTTTGGAATTAAAGGAAATATAGAGGGCTGCTACCGAGGCTAAGGTTGAAAGAACGGTGGTGATCCAGCCCGTGGTGCTTCCGAAATAGGTAAAACTGAGGGCGATGCCGATGGCCAGAAACACAAAGCCCAACAAGCCCACCAAGGTGGTGCCCGGAATGAAGATGATCTCCACCACCAGCAGCAGAAGGCCAAAGGCAACTAGGCTGAGTACAATCGTCCATTCTATCATAGTTGCAAAGCTAGTTAAATCCGAATTATGAAGTTCATTTTTTGAAAATCGTTGTCTGCCGCGCTAGTTTTGGTCTGCTTGTTAGCGAACATAGCAACGACTGAAACACACCCCACAATAGCTTTTTTTAGTTTTTTCATCTAAGAAAACCACTAATTTTTCTAGGATTTTTCCTAGAAAAAAACATCGGAATTTGGCTGCTTTTGCACTTTCTATAAAAAACGCCCCTTTTTTAAGGCTCATTTCAAAAATGCTTTTCTTTTCTTTTTCATAAATTAGCAGAGTCATGGCACACGTTACCAGCTGTTCGACAAGTTAGCGGAGCGATTGTCGAACTAAAGATGAAAGGGATTTTAAATCCCAAACAATAACAACTTTGAATTTAAGCCCAGCAAAGAGACCGTTGCTTCTTAGTATCCGACTATCTCAAAGATGTCAACAAACCTCCTTCGCGCGTGGACTTTTTGGCCAACACGGAGCGAGAACGTATTGGTTAAAGCGTGTGTCAAGCAGAGTTCCTTACATCCAAAAACTCATCCCACTCATGTTGGCTAAAGCCAGCATTCTCTTTCAAGAAAATGGAGTAGGAAGGCTTGGACGGTTTGCGTGCCAGATTCATTCCAGCCTGCTCTGGAGTGTAATCTCCCTTGCGGGCATTGCAGCGTTTACAGGCAGTGACTAAGTTCGTCCAAGTGTGCTTTCCGCCTTTAGAACTTGGCACAACATGGTCGAGCGTAAGGTCACGTTTAGTGCCACAATATTGGCATTCAAAATTATCGCGCTTAAAAATATTTTGTCGGGTAAGGGCAACTCCTTTGTAAGGCGCATTCACGTAACGGTTCAGGCGTATGACAGACGGCATGGGAAAAGTAGAAGAAACGGAACGCAGTTTGTGGCCATTGGAAGAGCGCAGCATTTCGCTCTTGTTAAGGTAAACAAGTATGAATGCACGCTCTACTGAACAGACCATGAGCGGGCTGAAATCCTGGTTTAAAACCAACACCCTGTTTGTCATACTCGGGAAAGATAAAGCCATTCTTTGAGTTAATCAAAGTTAAATTCAAAATTTCAAGTCCAAAATTGAAGATTATCCTTGTCGCCAGTCAATTCTAAATCTTTAATTTGAAATTTTAAATTCCCTACCCCAATTTGATTCGGCTCAATTCTCGTTTTATGTCTTTTTCTTTGATGCTGTCGCGTTTGTCGTGGGTTTTCTTGCCGCGGCCAAGGGCTATTTCTAACTTCGCATAGCCGCGGTCATTTACAAACAGTCGCAACGGTATTAACGCCAAGCCTTTCTCTTCCGATTTATGTTCTAGCTTGGCAAGCTCCGATTTTTTCATCAGCAGTTTGCGCTCGCGCGTGCCTTCGTGGTTGTAGTGGGTGCCTTGCGCGTAAGGCGAAATGGTGATTCCTTTCACAAAAAGTTCGGCATCATTAAAATAACAATAGCCATCTTGCAGGTTTACCTTGCCCTCGCGGATGGATTTTATTTCCGTTCCTCGCAGCACCATACCGGCAATAAATTTGTCGATGACCTCGTAATCGAAAGTAGCCTGCCTATTGCGAATGTTAATGTCGTTTGAAAAACGTGCTTTGTTCATAATTATTAATTTCAAATTTCAAATTCAAAATTTGCATTCAGTTTATTTCAATCTTGAATTTTTAATGTTGAATTGCCAAGTTAGGCAAAGGTGAAACACTTAAATCACAAAAATCATTTCTTAAAAACTTAAAATGTGCCGCCATAGCAATCATTGCCGCATTATCGGTGCAATATTGAAAATCAGGAATATAGATCTGCCATTTCAGACGATCGGCTGTTTTTGCTAATTGAGATCGCAACCCTGAATTAGCAGAAACCCCACCAGCAATAGCAATTTGCTTAATACCTGTTTCCTTGCTTGCTTTTTCTACTCTTTTCAACAGCATACCAATCAAATGATGCTGTAAGCTGGCGCAAATATCGTTGAGGTTGTTCTCGATAAATAAAGGGTCTTTCAATTTCTGATCGCGAAGGAAATATAGGAAGGCTGTCTTTATTCCGCTAAACGAAAAATCAAGATTAGGCATTACAGTATCAGAAAACGAAAAAGCAAAAGGGTTTCCCAACTGGGCGTACTTGTCAATTAATGGTCCGCCAGGATAAGGCAAGCCCATAAGTTTGGCTGCTTTGTCAAACGCCTCCCCGGCCGCATCATCCTGTGTCTCTCCAATCACCGTCATATCTGGGTAATCTTTTACCAACACAATCTGCGTGTGGCCACCACTTACAGTAAGGCAGAGAAAAGGAAAAGTTGGCTTTGGCTCATCAATAAAGTGAGCCAGCACATGAGCTTGCATATGGTTCACTTCAATCAGCGGAATGCCCAATGCCAACGCCATCCCTTTGGCAAACGACACGCCTACTAATAAAGCCCCTTGTAAACCAGGGCCACGGGTAAAAGCAATGGCACTTAATTGAGATTGCTGAACGCCAGCTGTTGATAAGGCCTCGCTGACTACCGAAACGATGTTTTGCTGGTGTGCCCGGGAGGCAAGTTCGGGCACCACACCTCCATATTTCTGATGTATGGCTTGTGAGGCCACAACATTATTAAGTACCTTGCCGTTGTCTATTATAGCGGCTGAGGTCTCATCGCAGGAGGACTCAATGGCGAGTATAGTTGAACT
The DNA here is from genome assembly GCA_027487845.1 of Flammeovirgaceae bacterium. Lineage (GTDB taxonomy): Bacteria > Bacteroidota > Bacteroidia > Cytophagales > Cyclobacteriaceae > ELB16-189. The sequence goes on along the minus strand of JAIYCV010000001.1, from coordinate 83,832 downwards.
CATCTTTTGTTGAATGAACCTGCAAGTTATTAAAATTCGTATTCTTCGGTGGCTTCGCAGAATTGTCCTTTATGGCTTTTACTTGCTGATCGTCTTTCTAACAGCCAGTTATTTTCTTCTTCAAACTAAAATTGTTCAGGAAACGCTTTTAAAAAGGTTTACCTCCAACTTCTCTAAAGTTACGGGCTACGAGGTTACCTTCTCTACGTTCTACCTAACTTGGTTTGATCGGCTCGAATTTCATAATCTAAAAGTTGTTGACCCCGAGCGTAACACCATGATTCATGCTGGTAACTTATATGTAAACTTCGATTTGGGTGGTTTACTAAGCAATGGTGATATTAACATTGATGCCGCCACGTTGGATAGTGCTGATGTCAACCTCATTGAAATTCAAGATTCGGATACCACCAGAGACATTAACATAAATGATTGGATTAATAAAATCAGTGATGCTTTCGCTAGTGGCGATACTACCGCTACTGGCAACAGCCCTAAGCTGAACATTGGGGAAGTACATCTGAAAAACACAAACTTACTTTTTAATAACTCTGACGCTGATTCTATAAAGTGGGGATTTGACTATAATCATTTCCGGTTGAGGCTAGAGAATATTGACACGAAGGATTTTCAAGTGATTGGCGATACCATTCAATTTAACCTCCGCTCGTTTCAAGGGGTTGAACCATTAAGCAACTTATACATTTCTGACTTCAAAAGTTACTTTAGAATTTGCAAAACTTCGATGGAATTTCTGGGAATGTATCTAAAAGCCGGGAAATCGGTTATTACCGACACCATTACTTTTCATTACAATGGCTGGCAAGATTTAAGCGATTTTAATACAAAAGTTAGTTTTAACGCTAGGCTTAAAAATACTGTCATCGACCCGGGTGATCTAGAAATTTTCTCTCCGGGTGTTAAAGTAATGGCGCAGCCCCTGCACCTGGCTGGCGTTGTTAAAGGGGGAGTGAATCGATTCACTTTTAGCAACATGAACGTGAGCTTGGGTAACACCAACTTGAAAGGAAGGCTCGAAATGGACGGCCTTCCGGTGGTGAACGAAACGTTCACTAGTCTTTCGATTAAAGAGGGAAAAGCCGATATAAACGACCTTCGTTTTTTATTTCCGGAAAAAATCTTTGAACGACTTCAGTCATTTGGAAGATTTGACGTAAGCGGCAATTTTATTGGCTTTAAAAATGACTTCGTTGCAAACGGAAAATTCAACACTTACCTGGGAAAAATAAAATCGGATATCAATTTAAAGATAAACGAAAAAAATATAGATGAAACTACCTACCAGGGAAACCTCACGCTTGAGAAATTTCAAGTAGGCAGTTACCTCAGAGACACCTTAAATTTTCAAGACGTAACGTTAAATGGACAAATAAACGGCAAGGGATTAACCCAAAAAACGGCTGACTTTTTACTTAATGGGAAGATAAAATCAATCGGATTATTGGGTTACAACTATACAAACATTGAAACAAATGCCCGTTTTGCCGCACAGCTTTTTAGTGGAAAGCTAACCATCGATGATCCTAACCTGAAGTTTAATGCGCTTGGCTCAATCGATTTTAGAAACAAAAAAAATCTTGTAAAAATAAAGGCTACCTTAGACACTGCGCTGTTACAACAGTTGAAATTTACGGACGAGTTCTTTTCGTTAAGTTCATATTTAGATATTGATAGCCGCGGTCTGCAACTTGACAGTCTTTTTGGCGAAGCTATTTTTCGAAATACAACGCTCCATTACAAAGAAAAAAATCTTCACCTGGATTCGATCCATCTGGTTTCATTGCTAGATAATGGAAATCGAAAATTAACTATGAGAAGTTCGCTGGCGGATATCGATCTAGCAGGAAACTACTATTATTCCACCTTGTTTAACGACCTTCAAAAGTTCTTCAACGAGTTATATTTAAATGTAAAAAATGATAAACAGAACTTGGCTTCTTATTATTCCGAAAAGGAGAGAAGAACCCAAGCTTATAATATGACAATCGTGGCCAAGCTAAATGATGTAAATCCAATGACAACATTTTTCAACCTTGATTTAAAGCTCTCGAAAAATACCTTGATAAAAGGTAACTTCTCGAATGGACTAACAACGATTTTTAAAGCCTACTCTTCCATCGATACGATCGACTATAATCATAAAATATTCGTTGGAAATGAACTGGATTTTAATGCTTCTAAAATACGCGATAGCACGAACGTGCTCGCGTTGTTATCTTTTAATTCTGAACGACAACAAATCACGAAGGGTTTTAAAACAAAGAATTTACTATGTGAGGCTGTATGGAATAAGGATCATATTGACCTTGGTCTTGACTTTGATCAAGACGGAGTAAATAATCTAGTTAGACTTAAAACTGAAATAGATTTTCAAGTAGATAGTACAAAGATTAAAATCTTACCGTCTAACATAAAATTTCTAGATCACGATTGGGTTGTTAATCCAAAGAATTACATACTTCTTAAAAATAAAGAGGTATCAATAAATCATTTGTCGATAAACAACGAAATGCAATCAATATTAATCGATGGCAGTATTTCTGAACGCGCAGATAAAGAATTGGGCTTCACCATTTCTAATCTCAAGCTTGACTTACTAAATGTAATAAGCACGGAGAAGTTTGCGGGCACTTTAAACGCCACGCTAAAAGCAAGGGACTTTTATACCAATCCATATTTTCAAAATAAGACTTTTGCTAAAGATCTTACGATCAACGATTTTTTGATTGGCGATGTAAATGGCACCAATGAATGGAATCAAAAAACGAACAAATTCGATCTGAGTTTTTTTGTTGACCGGATCGATCAGCGAATCATCAGCCTAGAGGGGTATTATGATCCTACCAGCAAAAACAGTCCATTAAATGTTACTGCTACACTAAATAAGGCCAATCTCAAAATTGCAGAACCTGTTTTGAAAGGACTGTTTTCTAACCTGAGTGGAACACTAACGGGAAACTATGGAATAACAGGATCGTTCAGCGATCCAAAGGTAGAAGGTGAGGGGAAAATAGAAGGCGGAAAAATGACAATCGACTATTTGAAAACTACCTATTCGGTTAGCGGTAGTTTAGGTATGCTACCTACTAAAATACTTTTTAAAGATCTTGTACTTACTGATGTGTTTAATAACAAGGGTACCTTGAGAGGGTATTTAGCGCATAAGACTTATTCCTACTCCACTATGAACTTGTATTTGGAAAGCGATTTTAACAATGTGCAGGTACTGAATACAAGCAGCAAGGACAATAGTCTTTTTTATGGCACCGCGTATGGAACTGGGTCACTTTCAATAACTGGTCCGATCAATCATTTACAATTCAGGGGCACCGGAAAATCCGAAAAGAACACCCGTATTTTTATTCCTTTTGGTGGCACAGCTGCAGTAGAGAAAGAAGAATTTATAAATTTTGTTCATTTTACAGACTCGTCAAAATCAGCTGTTTCGAAGGAACAACTGAAAGAGAAAGTAGCACTATCCGGAATAACGTTCGACTTGAATCTTGAGGTAACGCCCGATGCATATGGCGAATTCATAATTGATGCAAAATCAGGAGACATTATCAGAGGGCGCGGAAATGGTCAAATAAAACTGCAGCTCGACACCAAAGGCGAATTCAATATGTTTGGCAGCTTGGAGTTTCAGGAAGGTGGCTATAACTTCACTTTGTTCGACATCATTAATAAAGAATTTAAAATCCAAAGGGGTAGCAAAATTACTTGGGCAGGCGATCCATTTCAAGGAGTTCTATCGTTAACGGCTGTTTATCGACAATTAGCTTCCTACGCGCCTATTTACGGCAACCAGACAACCCTCACCTCATCGACTACTGCACTCACCGACCCTGCGCTCAAAAGAAGGTATCCTGTTGAAGTAATACTAAAATTGGAAGGACCAATGCTAAGTCCGCAAATAAATTTTGATATTGAAGCGAAAGACCTCCCCTCAAGCGTAATTATCCAGGGGATAGCGTTAAGGATTGCCTTTGAGTCTTTTAAAGCCCGACTTGACGAGTTAGAATTAAAGAACCAGGTGTTTAGTTTAATTGTGTTGCGGAAATTCAAGGAAATAGGTGAATCGTTCAGTGTTACCAACCAATCCGTTTTTACCAGCGTGAGCGAATTGTTCTCCAATCAATTAAGTTACTGGATAAGCCAAGTGGATCAAAATTTAGAGGTTGACCTCGACTTGGGAACACTCGATCAAGAAGCGTTTAACACCTTCCAACTGCGACTCTCCTATTCCTTATTGAACGGACGATTAAGAATCACCAGGGATGGTACCTTCAATAACAACAGTAGCCAAACTAACAGAGCAGATGTGTCATCCATCATTGGGGACTTTACAGTGGATTACCTGCTTACGCCTGACGGCACATTTAAAATAAAAGCGTACAGCAGGTCAAATTCGAACACGGCCTTGAACTCACTTACCAATCAATCTGCCCTTACCACGGGGGTAAGTCTTTTGCACACAAAAAATTTTAATAGCCTTGGCGAACTTTTAGGAATAGCTAGAAATAAACGTAGAAAAGAATTGAACGATGAAAAAGAAGGGGCAAACTAATGATTTTGGTAAATCATTTTTTTTAAACGCACTTTATACATTCAATTTGTTACCTTAGAAGTCAAAAATAAACTACATGGATTTAGCTGCCTTTCTTAAGAACTATGCTGAGCAAATTGGAGGTCAATACACGGAATACACCGCCTCACAATCAATTATAATTGTTCCTGTCTCAGGCGGTCGCTTTCAAACGATAGTTGCTACCGTCAAAAAGAACGAGTTGTATAATCGCCAACTGATTAATCTGCTTTCAAAAATTTGTCAAATGAAGCCCGATGTTGATTTGCGTATGTTACTAGAGCAAACAGCGTTCTTTAACTATTGTCGTTTTACAATCAGCGAAAATCACCTGCAGATCGAAGCAGTAACAACCTATGAAAATGCTACCGAAGATCAACTCAAAGAAATGATACAAGAAGTGGCTAATCTGGCTGACCAGTTTGAAATGAAAGTGACTGGAGCGGATATACATTAGACTGCTCAGATTACAAAACCTACCGTTGGGTAGAATACGCTCACCCAATAGGAAACAGAACAAACATGACAGAACATCTACCCTATTTAAGTCAACCAGAAGGTAGAATTCATTTTGCGGGCGAACACGCCTCGGCCCAGCCTAACATGGTTGGATTCAAGGAGCAATAGAATGCGGCAATTGAGCTGCCAAAGAAATCAGTAGTTTAAAATTTTCGGGCTAGTTCTTAGGAGATAAACTAAGATTGAGGTAAATTTTTATGTTGTAAATCAGCCGGTTACAATAAATATAAGGATATTTTCCAATAGTACTTGGCCATGCATAGTACTTTAGCCGTATACACCCCTATCACTAAACAAAAGGATGTATGAACCTTGAAAACACGCAAGTACAGATGAGGAAGGGAATCCTGGAGTACTGCATCCTGCATATTATTGCTCGGGGTGAAGTTTATGCTTCGGATATGCTGGATGAACTAACGGCAGCCAAAATGATTGTGGTGGAGGGAACCCTCTATCCCCTACTAACGCGGCTGAAAAATGCAGGACTGTTGGAGTACAAATGGGTAGAATCCAAATCTGGCCCACCACGCAAGTATTATACGCTTACCAGCGATGGCACGGGCTTTCTTAACGGTCTTACTGAAACTTGGAATGAATTGGTTAGTTCCACGTCTATGATCACCGAAAAGTCAAAAGCCACTATTCAATTCTAACATATTTTTATCTTACTACTTGATAATCACTACTAAAGTCTAATCAAAAATGAAAAAGAATATCAGCATAAACATCAGCGGAATCATTTTCCATATTGAAGATGATGGATATGAACTGCTTCGCCAATACCTTGATTCTATCAACAGCTACTTCGGCACGTTTAAAGATAGCAGCGAAATATTGGCAGATATAGAAAGCCGGGTGGCTGAAATCTTTCTAAGCAAACTCAATGATGGCAAGCAAATAATTACTGCCGAAGACGTGCAGTCGCTTATAGCTACGATGGGAAGCGTGCGTGATTTTCAAGCTGCCGAAGAGCAAGAGAACGCTTCACAAGAGCAAGCCTTTAAAGGAACAACCGATAGCCAACGCGCGAAGGCGCAATCAAATACTGTCAACAAAAAATTATATCGCGACCAAAAACGAAAAATTCTGGGCGGTATTGCCGCGGGCTTAGGCCATTACTTTAACATTGACCCCGTTTGGCCACGCTTATTGCTTGCACTCTTGGTGATTGGAAGCTATGGAAGCCTAATTCTACTCTACATTATTCTTTGGATTGCCCTTCCAGCATCAGACGAGCTCGTGGAAGATCAACCTGTGAAGAAAATGTTTCGGAATAGCAACAAAGTGCTTGGCGGTGTGGCCAGTGGAGTTGCTGCATTCTTTGGCGCAGATTTAGTTTTGATTCGAGTGCTATTTGTTGTTTCGGCATTCCTGGGTGGCTTGGGTATAATTGTGTATTTAATACTCTGGTTCTCGTTGCCCGAAGCAAAAACGATTACCGAAAAAATGCAGATGCAAGGCGAACCTGTGACGCTCTCTAATATCGAATCATCTGTAAAGAAAAGCCTAAATGAAAAAGACGGGCAAGAGGAAAGCACCTTGGCAAAGATTGTGTTATTCCCGTTCCGCATCATTGCAGCTATCATTAACGGTTTGGGAAAAGCCATCACGCCTTTGGCAAAACTAATTGTGGATATTTTTAGGATTGCATTTGGAGTATGCATCAGCCTTACGGGTTTCTTATTGATCCTATCGATTGTGCTGGCAGCGGGTGTGTTTTTCGGATACATCCATAATTCCAGTTTACCCGATGGATGGTCAATCCTCGCTTTCGATCACGTAGGCTTGCCAATGGACGCGATTCGTCAAAGTTTCCCAACGTTCACGTTTATCTGTATCGGCCTTGCTGCGTTGATACCTGCTTTATTTATCATGATGTTGGGTAATTCGATTCTGGCAAAACGATTTACTTTTAAGCCCTATGTTGGTTGGGCGCTTTTTGTAATCTTTTTCTTAAGCGTAGCATTCTTGAGCATCACCATCCCGGGAATAATTTATGGCTTTAAGGAAGAAGCCGAATTAAAAATTGAGAAATCGTTCTCCATAAAGAAAGGGATCCAAGTATTCAAGATAAATCAAGTTGAACTAGAAGATTACCGTGTTACCCAAATCAATTTAAAAGGCTATGATGGCAATGAAATCAGACTCGTAGAGCGATTTGAATCGCAAGGCTCAACCAAATTAGTCGCAAAAGAAAATGCACAGATGGTGGACTACGTGGTAACACAAAATGATAGCATTTTCACCTTTGATTCAAATATTACGTTTAAGAAGGATGCTAAATTTAGATTTCAACGATTAAACATCGACTTGTTTATCCCATACAACCAACCATTTGAAATAGAAAGCGAGCTTTGGGAGATCATTCAAAACAATCCTCCCTATTATAACATTGATATCAATCGCCAAACCTACCAATGGCAGTTCAGCCAAGAAGAACGCCTGGAGTGCCTTACTTGCCCAGCGAAATCTGACAAACAAGATGGTATTGCTGCCAATGATGAATTTGGGTTGAAAGACTTCAAAGAGATCGAATTAAAAGGTGTTTTTGATGTCATCATTCGCAAAGGCGATGAATACTCCATCGTAATCCAGGGAGACGAAGAACAGAAAAAGTTATACGATGTAAATCAATACTCCGACAAACTTGAAATTTACTATCGAACCAAGCGCAATAAATTCTGGAACAGAACATTCGCGCAAAAAGAGTTTGTTACACTTGAAATCACCCTACCAACCCTGGAAAAACTAGAGGTAACTGGCGCAGGTAAAATCAGTGTAAAAGGTTTTGAAGAGAATGAAATGCACATTGAATTAGCTGGCGCCATGTCGGGAGAGGCAAACCTGTTGGTCGATCAATTGTACTATACATCCAGCGGGCCAATCGCGTTTGAATTGGATGGTCATGGCGATTACTTGGAAGCCTCACTTTCTGGACCATCACAATTGAAGGCCGATGGTTTCAAACTTAGTCGCGCCAATATAACTGCAAACGGATTGGCACAAGTATCGGTTAACCCTTCAGAAACCATCGAGATTGACAAAGACTTTACCAGCAATGTTAAGTATACTGGCAATCCTGAAGTTATAAAAAAGGAATAGGATATACTTTTCATTATGCCTTTAGCTAACTTAGCGCGCAAACGATAAGCTCGCTCATTTGCTCATGAAATTTCTTCTAAAGCCAATTCTATTGTTGATTGCGTTCTCGCTTCACCTTGCTGCAGTCGGGCAAGTTGCGCCAAAAGAAACAATTGGAAATGATACTACGAAAATAATTTGGTACGCAAACGAAAGCTTCAATTTATGGAATACCAATCCGCAGAAAGGGCTTCTTCTAGCTGACACCGCATTGGCATTAGCTACCAAATATGGATTCGCAAAGGGTAAAATACTTGCCTACCGTTCGCTAGCTGTTTGCAACTGGTCGATGGCTAGTTACGCTCCGGCACTTGACGCAAGTTTTAAAGGAATTAAGATAGCGGAAGAAGTTAAAGACAATGAATTACTGCTCATATTCGAACATAATCTCGCTTTGATCTTTGGCGACCTTGGGGATTTAGATCAAGCGATCTATTATTTTAAGAGGAATATTGCACTAAGCCTAGAACTAGGAAATACTGATAATTTAACTGGGGCGTACAATAATTTAGGTTATTATTTTTTAAAGAAAAAACTGGTTGACTCAAGCTTGTATTACTATCAACAAGCCTTTCGCTTATCAGAGGGTAATAAAACGATCAAAGATGCCCAATATCTTTTTCTCAGCATGAGCGAAGCCTATTTTTTCAAAAGAGAATATGCAAAGGCGCTTGAATATTGTGAGCGTGCATTTACCATCTATTCAAAACTAAACGAAACCGTTGGTCTGTTAGAATGTTACACCATGTTTGGTAAGCTAGCCATTGTGAATGGGGACCTTTCTTTAGCTCAGGAAAATCTTCAGCGTGGTTTTAAGATGGCCAAAGAAGGGAATTTCATCTATCATCTCATGCCCATTTATAGGTCATTTGCAACAATTGATTCAACACGCGGAAACTTCAAGCAAGCACTCATTCATTATCAGAAAGCTACCAGCTTAGAAGACAGTCTAAATTACATTAAACAAAAGCAAACCTTCGACAGGTTGCTTATGCAGTACAGAGCAGATCAAAAAGAAAAGGAAAATCTATTGCTAAAGGAATCGAACCAAATCATTGCAGCCGATGCGAAAATAAAAAAGTACCTCTTGGTTGGTGCTCTGGTAACAAGTGCGTTAATCATCGGCCTGTTAATATTTTTTTTTAATAAAAAATACGTTTATCAAAAACGCATGGAAGAGGCTCGCATGAAAGAACAGCTCACATTCGAGAAAATCAGAATAGCAAAAGATCTTCATGATAACATCGGCACTCAACTATCCGTATTCACAATGGATCTTTCGATGCTAGCTAAACAAAATCAACTAGAATTACCGATTCATTACCAACTCAATCATCGAATCCATTCCATCATTGACGAACTTCGAGATACCATTTGGACCATCAACAAAGAAGACCTTGATACAGAAAGGTTGTTGGATAAAATCAATAGTCTGTGTTCTCGATTTCGCAAATCTACCGATCGATTTCAAATCAATATTACTGAGAATGTAACCGATCAAAACATGATTCTAAAACCAAATCAAGGGCTTAACATTTTCCGAATTGTTCAAGAAGCTATCAATAATGGAATAAGGCACAGTGGTGGAAATAAGATAGAAGTGGTTGTAGAGTCCACACCTCAAAAACTGGTTGTCAAAGTGAATGATAACGGTAACGGATTTTCGAACCAACCGCAAATAAAAGGCGACCACTTGGGTATTTTGAATATGAAGAACAGAGCAAATGAAATGAACGGCACGTTACACATCCAATCAGGTGGCTCGGGTACATCTATTACCGTTGAAGTTCCAACCACCTAGTGTGCGTTTTTGTGAATTTTATTAAATTTAGTTTTTGTTCATATCATGGCTCCTTCACCAATTAAAGAACGGTTATTGTCACTTGATGTCTTTCGAGGGATAACAGTTGCAGCAATGATTCTGGTCAACAATCCAGGAACTTGGGAGAGTGTTTACACCCCTTTATTGCATGCCCATTGGAATGGTTGCACACCAACAGATCTAGTATTCCCATTTTTTTTATTTATTGTTGGCGTGTCAATTCATTTTGCTTTCCTGCCTGTTTCTGAAAATGGATTGACGAGACAATTGTTTTTGAAAATACTTAGGCGCTCACTCATTATTTTCGCCTTAGGGCTTTTTCTTGCTTGGTTTCCAGTCTTTACACTCGATCGCTTATCAAGACTAAGAATACCCGGTGTGCTTCAGCGCATCAGTATCGTTTTCTTTTTTTCATCTATCATTTATTTGTCAAGTAATTGGCTCACACATATTCGGATTGCCGTATCGGTGCTCGTTGGCTATTTTATTTTGATGACAATTGTTCCCGTCCCTGATTTCGGAGCAGCCAATTTAGAACCCGAGACAAATTTAGGAGCCTGGGTAGATCGGCTTTTGCTAGATGGTCATTTATGGGCGCAGAGTAAAACCTGGGATCCCGAAGGAATGCTTAGCACATTACCTGCCATTGCCACGTGTCTTTTAGGGATGCTTTCGGGACAACTTATAACGAAAGTAAAGTCGGCAGCAGAAAAAGTAGCGTGGCTCTTTTTCATTGGCTCCGTTCTCATTCTTTTAGGCTTAGCTTGGGATCTTATTTTTCCAATTAACAAAGCACTTTGGACGAGCAGCTACGTTCTTTACACAGGCGGTATGGCCATGCAATTTCTTGCAGCTTTATATTGGCTAGTTGACGTACAGGGCTACAAAAAATGGGCAACGCCATTTGTTTATTATGGCACAAATGCGATTTTCGTTTTTGTCGCTTCGGGCATATTGGCAAAAACACTGCTTCGAATAAAAGTAGATGCCGAAGGAAACATCTCATTGTGGTCTTACCTTTACCAGCACTTATTCGCCACGTGGCTGCCACCGAAAGACGCTTCGTTATTGTTTGCACTTTCACTATTGGCTCTATTTTTAGCAATACTTTGGCAGATGTATAGAAGGAAAATATTTATCAAAGTATAAATGCCATTAAAAAATATTCTGAACTGACCTAACTGGTTTGTAAGAGGTATTCAAAATCGAAAATTCGTTAAACTAAAAGCCAAGACAGTATGAGAATAATCTTCATTTTAACAGTTGTAATGGGCATCAATAGCATTTCTCTTTTTGCACAGCGCGGCCACCTCGTAGGCAAAGTGACAGAAGTAGTGGGCAATCAAATGCCATCCCCTACCCCGCAGTCAAAGGCAACTTCATTTGGGGTTGTACGCGAAATTTTTGTGTTTGAACTAACCAACCAAAAACAAGCAACGCGTGAAAATTACTTCTATAAAAGCATCACCACCCGATTGATAGCCAAGAAGAAAACAAAAGCCGATGGATCTTTCCAAATCAAACTTAAAGCAGGAAAGTATTCAATCTTTGTAAAAGAACAAGACGGCTTTTTTGCAAACCAGCTGGATGGCGAAGGCAATATCAACAAAGTAGTTATTGAGCCTAAGAAAACCACTTCACTTGATTTGCGTGTAGATTATAAAGCCGCTTATTAATGTGTTTTTCTTCCACAGCTTTGGATTTGTTGGTCGAATTCTAAACTAACTTGACTGCGAAAAAAAAATCAAAGTTGCTTCCATTCGTTTTACTGGCTGCCGGGATGCTGTAGTTATGTTGGCACCCATGATTATATCCCTTGTTAAGAAGTCTTGATGAGCTACCTTTGCTAGGTGAATTGGGACCTCCACATCAAACATTTCAAAAATTACTTAAAGCTCGAACGTTCCTTGTCAGACAATTCCATTGAAGCCTATGAGCACGATGTCGTTTTGTTAAAGCAGTTTTTAGAGCTTTCTAAGTTAGAGATTTCTCCGCTTACGCTCACCACCAAAAATATTCAGAGTTTCTTAAAGCACATCAATGAATTAGGTATGAGTGCCCATAGCCAAGCTAGAATTTTGTCGGGGTTAAAGGCGTTCTACAAATATATGCTCTTCGAAGAGTTAATCGTCAAAGATCCCACAGAACTCATAGAGGGACCGCGTTTAGGACGAAAGCTTCCTGATACGCTGAGTTATCACGAGATTGAATCGCTATTAGAAGCAATCGACTTATCAACCTCTGATGGCACCCGCAATCGCGCCATGATCGAAACATTGTATAGTTCTGGCTTGCGTGTATCTGAACTAGTCTCACTAAAGGTTGATCACATTTATTTTGATATTGGTTTTCTGCGTGTTATTGGAAAAGGAAATAAAGAAAGGCTTGTTCCGATCGGTCAATCTGCATTAAAGCACCTCGCTATTTATATAAAACAGGTAAGAGTTCATTCCCGCATTCAAAAAGGCTTTGAAAGTTTTGTATTCTTAAATAACCGAGGAAAGGCGCTTTCGCGCGTAATGGTATTTATCATTATCAAAAATCTGGCCGCAAAAATCGGTTTGAAGAAAATGATAGGACCACATACTTTTCGGCATTCTTTTGCCACTCACTTAATCGAAGGTGGGGCAGATTTACGAGCCGTTCAGGAAATGCTGGGGCATCAGTCCATCACCACCACCGAAATATATACGCATTTAGATCGCGATTACCTGAGGCAAGTTATCCAAGAGTTTCATCCCAGAAGCTAAAAAAGTCAATAGCCGAAAGTCTATGGACTATCTACTATTCACCATTATCTTTACGGGCGTAAATCCAATCCATGTATAAACTGATAATCCGACCGATACTTTTTCTATTCGATCCTGAAAAAATCCATCATTTCACATTTAGTTTATTGACGATTGGCAGTAAGGTTCCGGGCCTCAATTTTATGCTAGGTATCTTCTACAAAATAAATAAGCCTTCTTTAGAAAAAGAGATTCTTGGATTGCGATTTAAAAATCCGGTGGGCCTTGCTGCTGGATTTGATAAAGATGCCAAACTAATTGATGCGCTTTCTTCTTTTGGTTTTGGGTTTATTGAAATAGGCACGTTGACACCAAAACCCCAACCAGGTAACGACCAACCCAGGTTGTTCAGATTACCAAAAGATGGAGCACTTATTAACAGAATGGGTTTTAACAACCAGGGCGTGCTCAGTGCGGTTGAAAAGCTAAAGAAACGAAGGTCTGCAGTGCTAATTGGCGGCAACATTGGCAAAAATAAAGTTACTCCCAATGACAGCGCCATCCATGACTATGCCTACTGTTTTGAACAACTTTATCCCTACGTAGATTATTTTGTTGTGAACGTTAGTTCGCCCAACACGCCAAACCTTCGGGCGCTGCAGGAGAAAGAGCCTCTTCAAAAACTGCTACAACATATAAAAGACCTTAACTCCAAGAAAGAAAAACCAAAACCCATACTTCTAAAAATAGCGCCCGACCTTACATTTAGCCAACTCGATGACGTGATTGAAATACTAAAGATCACCAAGACCGATGGCATTATTGCAACCAATACAACGCTTTCGCGCGAAGGCTTGTTAACGCCTCACGATGATATTCAATTGATAGGTGCGGGAGGCCTAAGCGGAAAGCCGCTCGCCACAAAAGCGAACGAAGTGATTTCGTATTTGAGAAAAAACATGGGTGCTACCTATCCAATCATTGGCGTAGGAGGAATTATGACAGTGCAAGATGCGTTGGATAAACTGGCAGCTGGCGCAGACCTGATTCAACTTTATACCGGCTTTGTTTATGAAGGACCTTCCTTTGTTAAGAAAATAAATCAGGCAATTAGTCAAACCGAATAGCTTTAATTGGGCTTATCTTTGAAATCATGGAGGTAGGCAACACAAGAATAAGCGCTACCACTAAAAACACTAAAAAATTGAGACCTATCACCACCTGCCAATCCCATCCTATTGGCACGTAGCTAACATAATAATCGCGCGCGTTAAGCTTAAAAAGGTGAAACTGATACTGCACCAAACAGACGCCTAATCCTACAACATTCCCCCACAATAAACCCTTTGCAATAAGATTAATTCCATTATAAATGAAAATAGACTGTATGAATTTATCTGTTCCCCCCAACGCCTTTAGCAATCCTATCATAGAAGTCCGTTCCATTACCAAAATCAAAATCACAGAAATCATATTCACACAAACAACAATGAGAATGATAACGAGCAAAATATCTACTTGGCGGGAAATTAACCCTAACCACTCAAAAACCTGATTATATTTATCCGAAACTTTTTCAATAAATAAGTCATAGTCCATACTTTCGCCAATTGTAGTTGCCGCCTCCTCCACATTTGTATGCTGCTTCAAATAAATTTGAAGTCCTCCCGCGGTGCTATCGCTCCAATTATTTAAACGTTGCACCATTTTTATATCCCCTATGATAATTTTATTGTCAAAGTAATCTGAAAGATTAGTCTCATAGATACCAACCAACTTCAGCTTTCTAAATCGTGGAGGGTTTTGAAAAAAGTGAACTACCACATCGTCACCTAATTTGATATCTAACTTATCGGCAATGGTTTTGCTCAACAGTACTTCCTTAGCGTAAGTAGTATCGTTGAATTGGATGAATCTCCCTTCTATGATGTTTTCTTTGAATCGAGCGAGATCAAAACTTTGCCCAATCCCTTTTAGCACAACCCCCAAAATCTCATTCTCTGTCCGAATCAATCCTGGCTTGTGGGTGTATTCTTGCACGTGATCGACAAACTTAAATTGATCGGGATTGTTATAGAGGTCAATATTAAAATCAAAGGGTTGTTCTTCCGTACTATTGTTAAGAGTGTATTTTGTAACATTCAAGTGCGCACTAAAGCTATAGACCTTATTTTCCACAGTTTCCTTAAACCCTTTCATAATCAAAAACGAAACAATAGCAGCCGCCAGACCAATCGCAATACTTACAATGGCAATTTTATGTATGACAGTAGAAAAACCACCCAACTGTGCTTGGCTGATTCTTTTTGAAATGAAATACGAGAGGTTCAATTTATTAGTAACTTAAAACCGTTTTTAACAAGATGCAAAATAGACAACCCGTGCTCACCTACCAAACCCAAAGGTATGATTAAGAAAAATGTAACTTGCTCGATCGTATTGTTATTTTGTGCTATCGCTATAACCACGTTCAGCCAGCCTTCCAAAAAAATAATTATTGGTGCAGAACAACTCGATTTGCTGAGAAAAGAGGTTGGCACGAGCCGTATTGGATTGTTGGTAAATCAGACATCCGTGGTCGGGAAAAGGCACTTGGCCGACACCCTAAAAAGTTTAGGTTTTAACTTGGCAACTATTTTCTCTCCGGAACATGGCTTTCGTGGGGATGCAGATGCTGGTGAACTGATTAATAGTGGAGTTGACGCTAGTACCGGGCTGCCCGTAATCTCACTCTATGGCCACAACAAAAAGCCAACTCCAGAACAATTGGCCTCCATTGATATTGTGATCTTTGATATTCAAGATGTTGGCGTGCGCTTTTTTACTTACATCAGCACGCTTCATTATTTAATGGAAGCATGCGCAGAGCAAAATAAGAAAGTAATTGTACTAGATCGGCCCAACCCTAACGGAAGTTATGTGGACGGACCTGTGCTGCAAGAAAAATTCAAATCGTTCGTGGGCATGCATCCCATACCCATTGTGCATGGACTAACAGTGGGAGAACTTGCTCCAATGATCAACGCAGAAGGGTGGCTCACCAACAAAAAGAAATGTAGTCTCAAAATTATTGCGATGAAAAACTACTCGCACAAATTACCTTACTCGATAGCGATCAAGCCTTCGCCAAACTTGCCGAACGATCATTCAATTGCGTTATATCCATCTACCTGTCTCTTTGAGGGCACTGTGCTCAGTATAGGTAGAGGTACGCAAAATCCGTTTGAGGTAGTGGGGCATCCCGATTTTAAAGATATGCCTTATCAGTTTACACCCATTAGTATAAACGGTATGGCAAAAAATCCAGTACTAGAAAATAAACTTTGTTATGGCCTCGACCTGCGGAAAGAAAAAGTCGAAAAAGGAGTATCGCTGAAACATTTGATTGACCTGTACACCAAATTTCCTGACAAAGACAACTACTTTATCCCGTTTATTGATAAGCTTGTTGGCAACGCAGAATTAAAAGAACAGATCAAGAAAAGATGGTCAGAAAAACAAATTAAGGCAACTTGGAAAAAAGACTTAGATGTCTATAAATCCAAAAGGAAAAAATACTTGTTGTACCCAGACTAATGAGTTGATTCGGCAATTTGAAAATTTGATAATGCTTTTATGATATGTCTTTAAAACTAGATAAGGTTCAATTTATCCTCTCTACTTTAGACCATCTCTATCCAAAACCTGAAGTTCCGTTGCTTCACAAAGATGCGTATACGTTACTCGTATCGGTTTTATTGTCGGCCCAATGTACTGATGAACGTGTGAATAAAATCACCCCAATTCTCTTCAAGCAAGCTGACAATCCGTATGACATGATCAACCTCTCCATTGAAGAAATCAGAGAGATCATCAAACCTTGTGGGCTGTCGCCCATGAAATCAAAAGGCATTTATGGACTCTCAAAGATATTGATCGATAGATATAAAGGTAAGGTACCTAATACTTTCGAGGCGTTAGAAGAGCTTCCGGCCGTTGGGCACAAAACGGCATCTGTGGTCATGACACAGTGGTTTGGCATCCCAGCGTTTCCTGTAGATACACATATCCATCGGTTGGCCTATCGGTGGGGGCTTACCAACGGAAAAAGTGTCGAGCAAACGGAACGCGATTTAAAAAGGCTAATCCCTGAAACAGTCTGGAACAAAGCACATTTACAAATCATCTATTACGGAAGAGAGTACTGCCCGGCACGAGGCCATCAATGGCAGGATTGCCCAATTTGTAAAAAGTATTTGAGAAAGAGTTTGAGAGACTGAAGGGAGACTTGAGACCCTAGATTTGAGACATGAGATTTGAGTTACCTTTATTCTATTTTCTTCATCTGTAGCGCTTCAAGGGCAAACTTTTCAATTTCTTGCTTTACGGATGGCAGGTCTTTTGAAACTACATGCGAACCGAGTACGTGCCCACCTGCATTAGGTATCGCAACCATTTTCTTCAGTGGCTCTGGAGTTGATAGTTGTTTATTCATCTCAATCATAGCCGATACTTTAACGGTAGGGTCTTGTTCTTGCTCGCTTTTATAGTAATATAGTGTGAGTGAGGGACATTTCACTTTTTCAAAAATTTCCGGAGTCATCGTATCCTCCAATAGCTCTTGCAATTGAACCACCGATTCGAGCCGATACGGATTATTCCAATACGCATCTTTCAAAGAGTCTTTGTCAAATACTCTATATTTTCCACCAATCACTAAACGGGCGATCTGCAACCCCCAAGGATTATTTAGAAGCCAAGCGTTAGGATCATTGATAGCAATGTTGGGCGACATGTTTACGAGCGCAAACACATCCTCAGGATACTCAGCCGCCAACTTTAATGCCACCGTTCCGCCTGTGGAAGTACTCATTACAATCACTTTTTCCCCGATGGCTTTTCCGATGGCAAAAGCTTCTTTTGTACTTTCCCAAAGTCGGTCGGGAGTATAATTCAACAATTGTTCAGTGGTGTCTATACCATGATCTGCCAATCGTGCTAAGTAGAGATTGCAGCCGAATGCCTTTGCAAAATCTGTATGAATAGGCGCGCCCTCCTCTTGGCTTGCAGAAAACCCATGGAGGTAGACAATACTATACGGGGTCTTGCTCTTCAATGAATCTGCCCACACAATTCGGGCTTCATTATTAGGTTTTACTTTATGTTTGCTTTCATTACTGGAAATGAACGTGGCTAATGAATTCGCGTCTTGAGGCACAGCGGGAAGCGTTTTGTCAAACTTTGGTTTAGCGGGAACCGGCCCTAGAAAGTAAATGGCAACAAGGATTAAGATGGGCGAGGTGATGTAAACGAGGCGTTTTTTCATAGTCATAATCTTTTTCTAAAGGTAGCAAAACAGAACAAAAAAATGCCAGGCTCATCGCCCGGCATTTCAAGTTAAAAAAAACAAAAAACGGGACTCAAAAAAATAGAGAGGTGTTACCCTCACCAAATCCCACAAAAAAAAGGCACTCCGATACCGGCTAAAAATAGTTACCACCAACAACCACTACGAATGGAGTAATACCAGACGCACCGGAAATGCCATGCCTTAAAATAGAAGTGAGATTTGAGTAGTGAGAAATCCACTGAACTCGCGTCTCAATACTCACGTCTCAATACTCATATCTCAAGACTCATATCTCAAGACCATTACATCATTACTTATTCAATCCACATTGTCATGCAAAAACTTATTGTTACCCAACAAGCTATTGTCATCGTTCAAATTATACCTGCTAATAAATGATTCAGACGAATGCGGCACGTTATCCATTTTAACACCTCTCCGTAAATACGCAGGCAGTGTCCATTTTTCCGCAAATTCCTCTTTCGTCATCTCCCCTTTTTTTGTACTCTTAAGCTTTTCCCTCCGGTTAGCAGCCTGTTCTTCCAGCCGATCGCGTGTTCTTCTGTATTCCATCATTCCATCGTTATCAATCACCTCCTCGGCTGAAACGCCTTTTCCTAATTCGAACTCATCGTCCGTACCGAATAAATCCTCATCGCCTTCTTCCTCATTCTCTTGAACTCTTGACTTACTGCTAGTATCCAGCCATTGAAATGAATACGCCTTCTTTTCTATGTTATCTTCTTCAAGAGGCTTGTATATTTCTTTTACTGGTTCCGGGGTCACGGGTTTCTCGAAAGAATAAGTTGGCTTTTCATCTGCCGGAGCAATCGGAGGTTTTATTTTTAGCTCTAGATCGTTATGTCGTTGATTGACGGAATTATCAATCGCTCCAAAGAGCGGTATCTGCGCTTTATCTAGTTCATGTGTTTTCTTTTCGTCCTTCTTAATTGTTTTGGCAACTGCATCAAAGCCAGTAGCAATTACGGTTACCCGGATTCGGTCGCCTAAACTAGGATCGACACCATGACCAAAAATTACTTCCGCTTCGTCTCCCGATTGTGAATTAATGTACTCCGTTATTTGACTTAGCTCATCCATTTGCAATTCAGCTTCTTCACCCGAGATAATGGACAAGAGCACCTTCTTTGCCCCCATAATATCTCTGTTATCAAGCAGTGGCGATGCTAACGCTTGTTGCGCTGCTTTGATGGCGCGCTTATCTCCGCGGGTTTCAGCCGAGCCCATCACCGCTGCGCCCGCATTCAGCATTACGGTTCGCACATCTTGAAAATCGACATTAACATAACCCGTTAACGTGATAATCTCCGCAATGCCTTTGGCAGCGGTAGTTAAAATATTATCGGCTTCTCCAAACGCCTGGCCAATCGCTAGGTTGCCATATATCTCGCGGAGCTTGTCATTTAATATTACTAACACTGTATCGCAACTCGCGCGAAGTGCATCAATACCTGCCTGTGCTTGGGCAGTCTTCTTTTTTCCTTCAAAAGAGAAGGGAACCGTAACAATACCCACCGTGAGTATATCCATGTCCTTGGCAATCTTAGCGATCACAGGGGCTGCACCTGTGCCCGTACCTCCGCCCATACCGGCAGTTACGAATACCATCTTGGTACCTGAAAGCATTTCACGTATTTGATCCTTGCTTTCCACCGCAGCGGCCCTGCCCACTTCTGGGTTGGCACCACAACCAAGCCCTTCGGTAAGGTTAGTGCCAATTTGAAGTTTGTAAGGAACTGGACTGCTGTTGAGCGCTTGAGCATCGGTATTGGTTACCACAAACTCAACATCTTTAATGCCTTGTTTGAACATGTGGTTCACAGCGTTGCTGCCACCACCACCTACCCCAATCACTTTAATGATTGATTTGTGATGCTTGGGTATCTCAAATTTATAAGAAGAAGCTAGATCGAACATAGTAGTTATTTTTAGTGGGTGTTATTGTCCGTTGTTGGTTATATTCTTTAGTTGTCTTTCAAACGGTTTATTCAATATTCATTTTTACCGTCCAAATCGTCTATCAACAAACCTTTTGTTTTATTTAATATGGTAGAAAAGAAATCAGAGGCGGGGTTCGTCTTTTCCTTTTTTACTTTCGGTGCTTGTTGCACTGGCCTTGCCATCTCTTTTGCTTCTTTATAACGCTCTTCACGCTCATCTAGCGAACGGAAGCCAGAAAGCACAAGGCCGACTGCGGTAGCATACATGGGGCTTTTTACAATTTCAAATTTACTTTTACCCAGATGTTCATTTGGATAACCTATCCGCGCATCCATTCCAGTCATGTACTCTACCAGTTGTTTTAGGCAACTGAGTTGAGAGCCACCGCCTGTAATTACTATTCCGCCAGCTAGTCTCTTCTCAAACCCAGAACTGATAATCTCGGTATGGGCCATTTCTATAATCTCCTCCATCCTAGCTTGAATAATATTGGATAGATTTTTTACTGAAATTTCCTTCGCGGTTCTATTTCTGATGCCAGGAATTGAAACAATTTCATTAGGACTGGCTTCTTCAGCAATGGCTTTACCAAACCGAGTTTTGAGTTGTTCAGCCTGCTTCTGCATCACCATCAGACCATGTTGAATATCCGTTGTCAGGATATTTCCACCAAATGGAATAACGGCAGTATGTCGAATGATGTTATCATAGAAAATAGCGATGTCGGTAGTTCCACCTCCAATATCAATTAAACACACACCGGCTTCCTTCTCCTCCTCACTTAACACCGCAAGACTCGAAGCAAGTGGCTCTAATATTAAGTCTTCAATTTCTAGCCCACCTCTTCTTACACATTTATTGATATTATTGATCGCACTTGTCTGCGCAGTAATTATATGGAAATCCGCCTCCAATTTTACTCCACTCATGCCTACGGGATCTTTGATCCCTTCCTCATAATCCACAATATAGTCCTGTGGCATAACGTGAATGATTTCGCTTCCTGGAGGAATTACGATGCGATACATATCTTCGGTAAGGCGATTGACATCTTCGATGCTTACTTCATCTTCTTTTGAATTGCGTGTTATACTTCCGTGATGAATGGTACTCTTTATGTGCTGACCTGCGATACCCACATTTACAACACGAATGTCTATGCCCGACATGTCACTGGCTTCTTTTATTGCTTTTTCAATAGCAAAGACCGTTTTGTCAATATTGGTGACTATACCTTTTATTACTCCTTCCGATTCAGCTTTGCCCATGCCCAACACCTCGAGCTTGCCGAACTCATTTTTGCGACCAACGATTACACAAATTTTCGTAGTCCCGATGTCCAGACCTACAACTATTTTTTCTTGTTCCATGGTATTGTCTATTTAATTAGTGGTTGTTATTTAGCTATTACTTGTCCTTCGTATTCCACATTCACGCGCTCGTATTTGTTCCAGCCGCGTGTCGGTAGAATTTCCTTATAAAAAATCATCAATTTCTTAAATTTCATTTCAATATTATCCGGCTCTCCAAACTCCACTAGTTGACTGGTAACTTGGGGATATAGTGTTATTTTTCCACCTCGGTCAATATCAAGCTGTGCTATCTGTGCACTCCAAAAGTCATCTTCTTTTATATACTTAATCATAGCCAACAGTTTTGTTCCTTCTTCTGATTTTTTCAAATCTTCACTCTCTAAAAGGGGTTTAACAAATGGCCCGCTGACTAAGACCACGCGTGAAGAATAATTCTCAGATACCGACATCACAGTTCCATCTTCGGCTATATAGGCATCGGGAGCATCTTGTTGGACAATTCTGGCAATAGGTCTTCTTAGCTCTACACGCACAATTAAATTACCTTTTAAATCTCCATACAACTCAGCATCCAAGATGTGCTTATCTAGTTTTAGTTTGGTTTCAATTTTTTTAAGATTAATCCTTTCTAGATTGATCCCCTTTATCTGCTGACCACTTGTCTCCACTTGTCTTAAAATCTCCGCTTCGTCTAAAAAATAATTATCGCGTGCATTTTCAATCTCCACTTGCACGTCTTTACAAACGGCACCTCCTTGTTTACGTTCACTAAAAGCAATAAGAAACGAAACCGCAATGAGTAGAATAACCACTTTAACTTCTCGCCTTATTTTTACCTTGCTTTTCATCAATTACCTGTAATTCTTTAATAACATCTCCCTTATCGGTTTCACAAACGTATCAATGTCCCCGGCCCCAACAGTTGCGATCACTTCGAACCCGCGATTTTTTAATGTTTCCATTAGATCCTGCTTATTGCATCTCACTTTCACTTTACTGGTAATGTCGGCCACCAACATATCCGATGTAACTCCCGGTATTGCTTCCTCCCGGGCAGGATAAATATCCATTAGGAAAACTTCATCAGCCAAGCTCAAGCTTTCAGAAAAACCTTTAGCGAAGTCACGTGTGCGAGTAAACAAGTGTGGCTGGAAAATCACTGTCAACTTCTTGCCCTCATACATGGATTTAAGTGATCGTAAAAAAGCTTCGATTTCTGTTGGATGATGCGCATAATCGTCAATATAAATTAAGTTTGGCTTTTGGATGATAAACTCAAACCTGCGTTTCACTCCTTTAAAGGAGGCAAGGGCTTCCTTGATGTTATTCTGCGATATGCCTAATTTCAAAGCAACAAGTGCAGCCGCGATTGCATTCTCCATGTTGTGAAAACCTGGAACACCTAGTCTTATCTTAGTAATCGGTTCTTTGAAACCAATAAGATCAAATTCGAAAAAGCCTTCTTTGGTAACAATATTAGCCGCAGAATAAACGCCCTGGTTATGGCCATACGTGTCGACCTCAATAGCAGTATTACTGAGAGCCAATTCTTTTACCGAGTTATGGATAACTAGCCGACCCCCTTTATGAATTTGTTTTATAAACTCTTTAAACGAAACAATCATCGCTGCATGGTCTCCATATATATCTAAGTGATCAGCGTCAGCTGAAGTAACCACTGCCATAGCTGGAAAAAGTCGTAAAAAAGAACGATCAAATTCATCCGCCTCTACTACTACAATGGTTTCGTCATTGACTTCGCCATTCATTACTAGGTTCGACTCATAGTTGGTAGTAATCCCACCCAAGAATGCAACCATATTTACGTTAGCCGATTTTAAAATATGTGCGATCAATGAGGAAGTTGTAGTTTTCCCGTGAGTACCTGCTACGCCAATGGTTTTGTAGTTCTTAGTTAATACACCTAATATTTCAGAACGTTTCAGTATTGTAAAACCCTGCTCTTTCAAATATGCATTCTGCACGTGATTTTTGGGAATGGCAGGAGTAAATACTACCAATGTCTTTTCAGGATTTAAATAGCCTGGTATTGATTCAATTGTGTCTTCAAAATGAATCTCAATTCCGTCTTCTATCAAATCATATGTCAACGGTGTTGCGGTTTTATCATAACCAGCAACCTGAAGGCCCTTATGCTTAAACCACCTGGCAATGGCACTCATGCCAATGCCACCTATGCCAAGAAAATAAACACTATGATACTTACTTAATTCCATGAATTATTTTTTCAATTTCATCGACAATCTCGTTTGCTGCTTCTGGTTTCCCGAATGCCGCTATGTTCACCTGCAATTCGTGACAACGATGCCCATCATATAAAAGGCGAAGGGCTTCCTCTATCAGTTTCTCCAAAGCCTCACTGTCTTTCACAAGTACGGCAGCTTTTTTATTTACCAACGCTAAGGCATTTTGCGTTTGATGATCCTCGGCTACATTAGGGGAGGGAACTAAAATAGAAGGCTTCTTTGCCAAGCATAACTCAGAAATAGACAAAGCTCCAGCCCGCGAAATTACTACATCTGCAGCCGCGTATACTAAATCCATCCGTTGAAGAAAATCAAATACAAGAATTGATTTTGACTCACGGCCTTCCAATTGCCTCTTGATATCGGTGTAATAAATTTTGCCAGTTTGCCATATCACCTGTATATCGGAACCAAGCAGCGTATCTATTCCGTTTAAGACACTTGCGTTGATTGTTTTGGCACCTAGGCTCCCACCGATGATAAGTAATGTCTTTCGGGATGCGCTAAATCCGTAGTATTCCAATGCCTCAAACTTCTTAGCATTTACATCTTGAATATCTTTTCTAACGGGATTACCAGTAAATACAATCTTATCCTTTGGAAAATACCTATCCATATTTGCATACGCTACACAAATGCGTTTTGCATTACCTGCGATCTGTTTGTTAGTTAGACCCGCATACGAATTTTGCTCTTGAATGAGATAGGGAATTTTCAACTGCGCACCCGCTAACATCATTGGGCCGCTTGCATACCCACCGGTGCCGATTAGTATATGTGGTTTAAAATACTTTATAATACTTCGAGCCCTGAGATAACTACCAATCAGTTTAAAAGGCACCAGTAAATTCGAAAAAGTTAGTTTTCGTTGAATGCCACTTATCGTGAGACCTACAATCTTATAGCCCGCTTCCGGAACTTTCGTCATCTCCATCTTGCCCAACGCACCAACAAAAAGCACTTCAGCACTTGGGTAACGTTCCTTAAATGCATTTGCAATTGCGATAGCGGGGTATATGTGTCCGCCAGTGCCGCCACCTGTAAGGATTAAACGATATGGTTGGCTATTGCTCATGCCGTTACTGGTTCTGTATTTTTCGAACTTGCTCCCTGCAACTCCGCTTGTCCCCAGTTCTCCTCCTGCTCACCCCTGCTTACACTCAAAATAATTCCAACAGAAAGACCCGTGAATACCATAGCTGTGCCTCCCATGCTTATCAGTGGAAGCGGCTGTCCTGTGATCGGACCAAGTCCTACTACTACTCCCATGTTTACCATGGCCTGACAAACCAAATCAAAACTTAAGCCTGCAGACAATAGGCCACCAAAAGCGCGTTCGCTGTTATAAGCGGCTTTCATTCCGCGATGCAACAGAATCAGGTAGAGTATTACTACGATTACTCCGCCCATCATTCCATATTCCTCGATCACTATGGCATAGACAAAATCTGAATAAGGATGAGGAAGTATATTTCGCTGATCACTGTTACCCGGTCCTTTGCCAAAAAAACCTCCGGTAGCAACCGCTATTCGCCCATGTTTAGCCTGAAAAGGTAATTCGAAACCATTCACAAAACTGAGGATACGATTCTTGGCCGTTTCACCGCGTGTACCAAATTTGTACGCTACTGCACCGGCAAGAAGACCTACTAATACAAGCATTGCCAAGTACTTGATAGGAACACGACCGATAAACATGATTAACATACAGGTAGCGAACAACAAAATGGCGGTTGACAAATTAGTTAGCGCAATCAGCCCGCAGATGACTCCACACCAAAGAAGGATTGGAATCAACGATTCTTTGATATCGTCAATAGCTTGTTGCTTTTTTGAAAGCATACTGGCCAAATTTATAATTAATGCTAAACTGGCAAAATCGGAAGGTTGAAAAGAAGTATTAATAATAGGCACTGTTATCCACCTAGCCGCCTCATTTATAGTAGTTCCGTTAATTCGAGTATAAATTAGCAAGGGTACACTTATCCATAGTGCAAGTCGTGAAATCTTAGAATAATAGCGATAGTCTATCTTATGAGCCACCCACATGGATGCAAGCCCTAGAAAAACCATAAAGGTATGTTTCAATAGATAAGACTCGGCACTTGTTGATCGTTTGAAAGCAAGCGTTCCAATAGAACTATAAACGACCAGAATGCTGATCATAGATAACACAAACACCACCACCCAAATGACTGGATCGCCCTTCAAATTTTTATCCGCCCAGGTTTTAAAATGTGCTATCATGAAATTTTCTCTAGATCTCTATTTCTTAAATTTAAAACTGCCTGTCTAAATTGATCGCCCCGATCTTCGTAGTTTTTGAATAAGTCAAAACTGGCGCATGCTGGTGAAAGTAGCACCACCTCACCGGGTTTGGCCAATTGAAACGCAATTTCGATTACCTCATTTATACTTTCCGTTTCTACCACTTCTTCTACCAAGCCCGTAAATGTTTTTACTAATTTTTGGTTATCTCTTCCTAAACAAATTAAAACACGCACTTTTTCTTTCACCTGATCCTCAACTAAACCATACTCATTGCCTTTGTCTATACCACCCGCAATCCATATCAGCCGCTGAGAGAAACTACCAAGAGCATATACAACCGAATCGACATTGGTAGCTTTTGAGTCATTTACATATTCAACTCCGTTAATTATCGCAACAGATTCCAACCGATGGGGGGCGTTAACGAATGTTTTCAATGCGGCTTTGATGCTACTGATCTCAACACCAGCCAATAAAGCTGCCGAAACTGCCTGCATGGTGTTAATCAGGTTATGCGGGCCTTTCAACGTTGTTTCGTTTTGCGGGAGTACCTCGTTGGCCAGCTTAAAATGCATCAACTCATTTGAAGCAAAAACATCCAACGAATCATTCTTCAACGACACGGCAGTTGTTTTAGGGTAAACTATTCGACCGGCTATTTCTTTCCTTACAATTGGGTCATCATAATAAAAGATAAAGTTATCCGAACTGTTCATATTGGAAATCAACTTGAACTTAGAATGGATGTAATTTTCTAGCTTGTAATCAT
The DNA here is from genome assembly GCA_027487845.1 of Flammeovirgaceae bacterium. Taxonomy (GTDB): domain Bacteria; phylum Bacteroidota; class Bacteroidia; order Cytophagales; family Cyclobacteriaceae; genus ELB16-189. Next base: position 57,104 of record JAIYCV010000001.1, on the reverse strand, counting down.
AACGATCTAAATGATCCGGTGTAATATTGGTAAGTATCCCAATAGTTGGCTTGAAACTAACTGTTCCGTCTAATTGAAAACTACTTACCTCTAATACATACCAATCATAATTTTCCAACGCAACTTTCAAAGCAAAGCTTTCGCCCACATTTCCACCCAACGCTACATTATGACCAGCCGACTTCAAAAGATGGTAGGTAAGAAGTGTTGTAGTTGTCTTTCCATTTGTTCCAGTAATCGCAATAATCTTTCCCGTAGCAAATCGAGAAGCAAACTCAATTTCATCTATGATCTGGATCTTTTGAGATCTAATTTTCTTAATGATTTCAGCTTTGTCTGGAATACCTGGGCTTTTTATAATTAAGGAAGCCGCCAGGATCTCCGCTTTTGTGTGTACGCCCTCTTCATACCGAATTGAAAACTTTTCTAATTGAACGCGATACTTCTCTTTGATATCACTTTGATCAGAAACAAACACATCATAGCCCTTGACCTTCGCCAAGATAGCCGCGCCTGTTCCGCTCTCACCTCCTCCTAATATGACAACCCTGTTATTCATCTTTACTCTTACTGTAATTTCAGTGTAGCCAAGCTTAAAATCGCCAATAATATTCCAGCAATCCAAAAGCGAGTAACTATTTTCGCTTCATGGATATTTTTTTTCTGGTAGTGATGATGTAGTGGCGACATTAGAAATATTCTTCTGCCCTCACCATATCTCTTTTTTGTGTACTTGAAATATCCCACTTGAATAATAACAGATATGTTTTCAATTAAAAATATACCACATAGCAGCGGAAGCAAAAGCTCTTTGCGCACTACTAACGCAAGAACAGCAATAATACCTCCCAACGATAAACTTCCTGTATCACCCATAAATACTTGAGCTGGAAAGGCATTGTACCATAAAAAGCCCAGGCATGCTCCTACAAAGGCTGTACAAAAAATCACCACCTCACTAAGGTTAGGAATATACATGATGTTTAAGTAATTGCTAAAGTCAACACGGCCAGAGAGATAAGCAAAAATGGCAAGTGTTAATCCAATAATGGCGCTGGTTCCAGCAGCCAAGCCATCTATACCATCCGTTATATTTGCGCCATTAGAGACAGCGGTAACAATTAATATTACTACCAACGTATAGACAATCCAAGTATAATTTTGATTCACAAAAGGAAGTATCTTTGCATAATCAAATTCATTATTCTTAAAAAATGGTACTGTTGTTTTAGTAGACTTAGAATCCGTATAAGACAGTTTATCTTGATCTATAAAAAACATTTCTGAACTAGCCACAACTGGTTTTTGAACCTCGCGTACAACTACTTCATCGCTAAAGAAAAGAGTAAGGCCAACAATTATTCCAAGGCCTACCTGGCCTACTATTTTAAATCTGCCAGCTAATCCTTCTTTGTTCTTTTTAAATACTTTTATATAATCATCTAAAAATCCAATAGTTCCTAGCCAAATGGTAGCCGTTACCAAAAGAATAATGTATACGTTATTCACTTTAGCAAGCAACAGTGTGGGAACTAAAATCGCAGCAATAATGATAAGCCCTCCCATAGTTGGAGTTCCTTTCTTTTGCAACTGACCTTCCAAACCCAAATCGCGGATATCTTCGCCTACTTGCTTTCTCCTCAAGAATGAAATCAGTCGTTTTCCAAACGTGATTGTGATGAGAAGTGAAAACAACGCAGCCATACCAGCTCTAAACGAGATGTATTGAAAAACTCCCGCTCCCGGAAAATCAAACTGCTTATCTAAATAGTCGAAGAGGTAGTATAGCATTAGGTTCCAAACATTTTTAACATTCTTTCCAGTACTTCTTTATCATCAAAGGGATATTTAACTCCTTTAATTTCTTGATAGTTTTCATGCCCCTTGCCTGCAATCAAAACAATATCTTTTGGCTTAGCTAGCATACAGGCTGTCTTAATTGCCTCTTCGCGATCCGCCATCACCAGTGTTTTCCTCATTTCAGAAACCCCAATTCCAGTTTTCATTTCAGCGATGATATCCATCGGCTCCTCATCTCTTGGATTGTCAGATGTAATTACAACCTTATCACTAAATCGACAAGCGATTGATGCCATTAATGGTCGCTTCCCCTTATCACGATTACCTCCACAACCCACCACTGTAATCACCTGTTCGGTGCCTGTCCTGAAATGAGCAATCGTTTCCAACACATTTTTTAATGCATCGGGCGTATGGGCATAATCGACAATAGCAGTAATTTTCGAGCCCGGTCTAATCAATTCAAATCTTCCGCTCGCACCTTGAATTGCCGACAACTGTGTTAATACTTCATCCGAATCTTGATCTAGTAGCATTGCTGCGCCATAAACAGCTAGCAGATTGTATGCATTAAAATCGCCAATTAATTTGAACCAGATGCTCTTATTCGCAATCTCTAATTCTAAGCCTTCTATCGAGTTGGTTATTATTTTACCTTTAAAGTCAACCATTTTCTTCAACCCAAAAGACTGCCTCTTGGCCTTTGTATTTTGAAGCATTACCATACCCCGTTTATCGTCCGCATTCACAAGCGCAAACGCTTCGGAATTCAAGCCATCAAAGAATTTCTTTTTTGCCTTTATATAGTTTTCAAATGTTTTATGATAGTCGAGATGGTCATGAGTTATGTTAGTAAATATTGCACCCTTAAAGTTTAAACCCGCAATTCTATCCTGATCAATAGCATGCGAACTCGCTTCCATGAAGCAATACTTACACTCGGCCTCCACCATTTGGACTAACAACTGATTCAATTGAATTGGATCAGGCGTTGTATGAGTAGACGGGATATCTTTATCCACAATCTTATTCACAACTGTGGATAACAATCCACTTCGATGTCCTAATAAGTTGAATAACTTATACAATAATGTCGCTACTGTCGTTTTACCATTTGTTCCTGTGACACCCACCAACGTAAGTTTAGACGATGGGTTGTTAAAAAAATTGGCCGCGATAATACCAAGGCTTTCCGCGCTATCTTTTACGGTGACATAGCTGATCGTCTCAGAAATATTTTCGGGAAAACGCTCTGCAACTATTGCACTGGCTCCTAATTTAGTTGCTCTTTCGATGAAATCATGCCCGTCCGATTGCGTACCCTTTACCGCTATAAATAAAAACCCTGGTTCTACTTTTCGCGAATCAAAGCATATACCCTTAACAACCAGCGCCATGTCACCAGACGTTGAAGTGATATGCACTCGATACAATATATCTCTAAGTTCTTTCATCAACTTAACCGCAAATAAATTTTAGAGCCTTTAGTAAACTTAGATCCCGGAGTGATTGATTGCTCACTTACTCTACCTAGTCCCTCATAACTCACGCGCAGCCCAGTTTTTTCAAGCAAGTAAAGGGCATCTTTAAAAGTCATTCCTTTTACATCTGGTACTTGGTCTTTCAGTATCAGATTGTTTTTTAATTGTAAGGCATTTCCAATCTTAGTCGCTTTGATCCAATCGTCTTCCCCGGATGAGTGAGTGGATACACCCAATAAATTGGTAATCATTACTATTTCATCTTGTTTACCTGCTTTTATAGTCGGAAACACGCCTAGCTCAGGAATTTTTCTCTTTTCCATCGCGATGTGCAAATTGATATCGCGCGAGTAAATATTGTCGGCAATTTCTTTGAATACAGGGCCTGCAACATTATTACCATATTGTTGCCAACCCTTGGGGTTCTTTATCAAAACTAAAATCGTATACTTTGGCGCATGTGCGGGGAAATATCCAACAAATGACGTGATCACTTTTTTTGTATAATGTCCATTCTCTAATATTTGTGCCGTACCCGTTTTGCCAGCTATGCGGTAGTCTGCACTTTTTAGGTTCATGGCGGTGCCATTTTCCACTACCCCTTCTAACAAAACTTTTAACTGACGTAATGTTTTATTTGAACATATTTTATCATTCAATACTTCTGTTTCAAATTCTTTTGTCGACTGGTCTGCCTGCCTGATAGACGTAACAAATATTGGTTTTATCATTACACCCTCATTTGCCACTGCGTTATACAAAGTCAGCGTGTGAAGCGGGGTGATTTCAAATCCATAGCCATGCGACATCCAAGGAAGTGTGATGCCACTCCAATCTTGATCTTTTGGTCTCGTTATTTTAGGATAGGCTTCACCATTTATCTGTAAGCCAAGTGGTTTGGTTAATCGCAATCGATCCACGTGATCTAGAAATTTTTGTGGTTTTGTTCCAAAATGCTTGTCTATCAATTTAGCCATTGCAATGTTGGAAGAGACCTCAAAAGATCTTTTTATAGAAATTGTTCCATATCCCCCTTCTTCATGATCCCTAACTTTCTTTTTGTAAAAAGTGTACTCTCCTCTTCCTGTTTCTATCTTGTCGGTAAGTTCTATGTTTGTATCCTCTAATAAACCGATCATTGTTACCAACTTGAAAGTAGAACCTGGTTCAACCAAGCCGCCCACTGCATGATTAAATTTCTCTGTGTACGCTCCGCTACCATCTTTACTTAAATTTGAGATCGCTTTGATGTAGCCTGTTTTCACTTCCATTACGGCTACTGTGCCCTCATCGGCATTGTGTTGTTCCATGGCCCGATAAAGAGAAGTTTCAGCCACATCTTGAAGATTTATATCCAGTGTTGTTTGTATATCAAATCCATCCACCGCCTTCACATTGTTGCCATCGAACACGGGCTTCCAAGTACCTCCTGCTATTTTTTGAAATAACGCTTCACCATTTTGTCCTCCAAGTGCATCGTTAAAGCTATGTTCTAATCCTACTCCTCTGCCTTGTTCGTTTACGAATCCAACTGTTCGCCTGCTCAGATTTGAAAAGGGCCGATATCGAACGTCTATCTTCTCGAAGATTACTCCTCCTTTGTATCTTCCTTCTCTAAAAATTGGCCATGACGCCATCAATTTTTTTGTTTGATAGTTGATTTGTTTTCTATTGACAACGATGTAATGCTTACCAAGTGAGCGTGCATCTTTTATCATTCGGGTATAATCGTCCGCATTTTTATCCTTGTAGTATTTTGCAAGGAATCGAGAAAGCGAATCGATTCCTTTGTCAAAAATCTCTTTCTTGGCTAATGTCGGGTCGATGGCTACTTTATAAAAAGGCAAGTCAGTAGCTAATAAACTTCCATTATCGGAATAAATGTTTCCACGTGTAGCCTTTACCGTTTTGTAATCAAACATAACGGTATTATTAAGTTTTGCCCACTTCTCTCCCTCCATTACTTGTATGTGTGCAATCTTTACCGCAATTGAAATAGCAAATATGAACACGCAAAGCGATGCAACTCTAACTCTTACTAATATGGATTTTTTAATATTCACCTTTCTCTACAACTATTTTATACGGTGGCTTCATACTCTCTTTTAACCCCATTCCTTTTACTCTTCTTGCCACTTCACTTTGCTTCGTGGCAAACATCATTTCTGATTTCAGTGTGGTAAAGTCCGCCCGTAAATCTTCCACTTCAGTTTGAGCACTGTTAATTTGCCTTGTTGCTTTATCAGCGTAGTGCGTGTTACTAATATAGAGTAGACCAATCATCAAGGCGAAAAGAATTTTTGGTAGATTCTTTATTGGAAACCCATCCTCAAAATAAGTCTCCAACTTCAACCGTTTTTCAAGCCCAGCAAAAACGCCTTTGCCTTTGGTTTCTTTGCTTTCTACTTTTGGTTCGTCCTTAACTCTATTTTCTGCCATAACCTTTAATTTAATTTAAGAACATCCCAGCCTCTCTACTTTTTTTGAGTTTATTGAGATGTCCTTAAATCATCATTGCGAGTCCGCGTTACGCGGATGAAACAACCATTCACCACAAAGGGTGTTTCACTCGCAAGGATGATCCTATATCTTTTCAGCAACGCGCAACTTTGCGCTTCTTGCTCTATTATTCACTGCTACTTCTTCCTTCGAAGCCACCACAGGTTTTCGTGTGATCGCTTCAAACGGTCGAATTGGATTTCCATAAAAATCCTTTTCCAATTCGCCAAAAACTTTGCCTGTTTGAATAAAATTCTTCACCATTCTATCTTCTAATGAATGATAGCTCATCACCACCAATCGCCCGTCTTCATTCATCACATCTGCACACTGCATCAAAAAATCTTCCAACACTTGCATTTCTTGGTTCACTTCTATTCTCAACGCCTGAAACACCTGAGCGTAATACTTAAATTCTTTTCCTTTTGGTGCGACCGTCTTCAATAGCCCAATCAAATCCGCTATCACATCAAATTTTCTTCTTGATCGTTCTTGAACAATCAACTTAGCCAAGGTCTTTGCATTCTTAACCTCCCCATACATTCCGAAAGTCTTATGCAGGCTTTCTTCAGAAGACTCATTCAACAGCTTCGCAGCACTCAGCGGATTGTGTAGATCCATCCGCATGTCTAACGGGCCGTCAAAACGTGTTGAAAAGCCTCGACCTGGCGAATCAATTTGATGCGAAGAGATGCCAAGATCTGCAAGAATACCATCGACTTTACTTACTCCGTTAGCTCTCAAATAATTTTTGAGATATTGGAAATTCGCCTGACAAAATTTAAAAGAACGTTGCTGAATTTTTTCAGCCTCTTTTGCCGCATCTTGATCCTGATCGAAGGCGATTAACAAACCAGCGTCTATTTTTTCTAGGATCGCTTTACTATGTCCGCCACCACCGAACGTGATATCTACGTAAATACCATTAGGTTTGATGGCTAATCCTTCGATGCATTCTTTAAGCATTACGGGCTTGTGATACATCATTTTGCTTCAAGCTACAGGCTTTAAGCTGCAAGCATATCCCTTCATGCTTCAAGTTTTTTAACAAACTTCGAGAGCATACTTTGTTCTCGCCTAATCATACCCAATAACTCATCTATCAATTGCTCATCTGCCCACTTTCTTTGCTGAACAATTAAAGAATGTGTTTCCAATTCAAATGCAGATCCCTGAGCAATACCAACATATCTCAGATAATCCTTTTCACTTCTCTTAGCACTACCCTCGGCAATATTGGCCGGTATTGATATTGCACTTCGCGTCATTTGTGATATCATCCCGAATCTTTCGTCTTTTGGAAGCGTGGCAACTATGTCATACACTTTATTCACTATATCCATACCAAGCTGCCAAATTTGAAGTTTCTTAAAGTCCCTCATTTCTCTACTTTCTCAATAGTGATTTCAAAATTTCACCATGATTAAAACTCAACTAAGTGGTAACACTAAAACCTGTGGCTTGCAGCATGAAGCTTGAAGCCAAAGTATAAGCCTTCGGCTTACTCGTTCAAATGCTTCTCTGCTAGTTTAGACAATTCACTTGGGTCATTGATTTGATGCTTCTCATAGATTGCAGGGTTCCAGATTTCAACTTTACTTCCCAAACCAACCAACAGCGCGTCTTTGTCAATTTGCGCATAGGTGAGCATGTTCTTGGGAAGCAGAAAACGACCTGTGCCATCTAGCTCAAGCGTTACTACTCCTGATAAAAAGTTCCGCTGGAGTTTGCGGTACTCTTCGTTGAATTCACTTAACCCCGAAATTTTTGAGAAAACCTTTTTGAACTCTACCATGGGATAGAGTATGAGGCACTGCTCGAAACCTCTGCGCACCACAATCTCTTGGTCACCTTCCGGCAACTGAGATTTGATGCGCGAAGGCAAGGTAATCCTGCCTTTGGCATCGAGTTTACTTTCATACTGACTGGTAAAGAAGGTCATAGACGTAGTGGTTGTCTTTTTCTCCTAAGCAAACTTAAGACAATTTTCACCACTTTCTACCACTTTCATCCACTTTTTTACATTTTTTTACAAAATATATCAAAAAAATTGGTTTTGAGGGGCATTTTACGGAAAGTAGCGTAATTAAAGCAGCCCCAAAAGGTGGTTTTAGGCCGTTTAAGTTATTTGAACAAAGTGGGAGAAAATGGGAGAGAATCGCTTAGGAGCTTTGAATTTTAGGCCCATAGGTGAACTATTAAGTAGCAATTCGACCAATTCGAACTAAAAAGGTGTGGCAATTGCGAAAAGTAGAATCGCTCTGTTTGGAAAGAGGAACTGGGGAACATCCTGACTTTAAGTATAGTCAGTCCTTTTACTTATCGCTCCTGTATGTTTTTCAAATTCAACTTGTTATCGACCACGAGGAACAAAAAGCTCCTTGATAAAACCATAGCCATAGCCAGTTAGTTGAATAAATGCAGAAGGGATACTTAACGTACCTACCAAAATCGAACCAGTTGTTGTGTAAGCATGCGCGCCAATGATAAAGAAGTAGAATACGTACCCAAACACTCCGAGTATACCAAAAAAGGGAGCGATCAAAAATGAAAAAGGTAGTAGAATCAGTCCAATTGAAAATGCGGCAGGAAACCAATGAGTTAATTTGACAGCATCCGAATGAACCCTGCCTACTTGAATTCTCCCTCGGCCAAAGTTTGAAACCTGTTTGAAGAATTGCTTGAAATCGGTACGTCTTTTATGAAAAACATAAGCCTGTGGAATTAAGCCAACTTTCATTCCTAAATTTTTGGCCCTCATGCTGAACTCAATATCTTCTGCAAATCGATCAAGCAGAAACCCACCGGTGTTTTTGTAAACATCTCTACTCATGCCCATGTTAAAACTGCGCGGCTGAAAATCTTTCGATTTGCCTCCGCGAATACCACCTGTTGTAAAAACAGATGACATTGTGTAGGCCATCGCTTGTTGTTTCGGGGTAAAATCAGGACTGCCGCGATCGGGGCCTCCCCAAACATCCAAGGGTGACAACTGTAAGAAATTATCGACCGTTGTGAGGTAACTAGGTGGGACTATGCAATCCGAATCAAAAACTATTAGGTACTCTCCGTTGGCTTTATCGAACCCGAAATTTCGACTAGGCCCAGGGCCAGAATTTGGTTTGTAAAAATAGTTTACGTTAAGCTGCAGACGGTATTTATTGACTACTTCCTTCGAATCAAGCACAGAGCCATCTTCCACAATGATAACTTCAAAGTTTCTGAATGTCTGAAGTGCTAAACTTGCCAGTAATTCATCCATCTCAAATGGACGGTTATAAACAGGAATTATCAACGAATATTTTGGGGTTTGCATTTTAATTTGAATCAGACTTGACAAGCTAAGTTTTAGGATGTTGCAGAAAAATCGTGAAAGTAGTCCCCTTCCCCAACGCACTTTCAACTCCTATCTCCCCTCCCATAGCTTCAATTTCAGCCTTCACCAAATGCAAACCAAGGCCTCGTCCTTCTCGATGAGTGTGAAATCGTTTAAAGGGTTCAAATATCTTATCCTTATTTTGTATTAAATCAATTCCAAGTCCATTATCAGAAACCGTAATTCTAATTTTATCAACCATTACCGCGGATGATATTTTTATTTCGAGGTCTTTATCCAATTGCCGATACTTAATAGAGTTGCTCAATAAGTTGGTAAAAATACTTTTTACATACGGACGCATTGCAAATACCTGATGGCGCTTGTCTACGTCTACTGTAATCCTAGCTTTTACTTCTTTTACCTCTTCATCTAAAAATAAAATCGAGTTTTGTATTTCGTGAAACAATTGAATGTTTTCCATCGAAAAGCGCAGTCCTTTTTTTACTTCAAGCATCAAAGAAATATCTTTAATGATTAAATCAAAGTCGGTCGCTGATTTTTCTATCTTTTCTATTAACTCTTCTCGAATAGGGTCAGTATTTGTGGTTTGCTTAAATATTCTAGACAGCCCCAAAAGCCTCGCTACTGGAGCTCGTAAATTATGTGCTACCATATGTGAATATTGTTCTACCTGTGCATTTTGTTTCGCCAATTCATCAATTGAGTCTTGCAATCTTATCTTATTTGCTATTTTTTCTTTTGCTATTTTTCGGCCTAAGGCATAGGAAAGAATCATTGCCTCAATTAACGCACCATCAAGAAAATAAAAGTTATTGAACGGGATAAATCCGTAGGTGCTGGCGAGCTTTAAAAAATAAAATAAGGAGAAAACAAGGTAAGCGATGGAAAATAACAACGCGCTATTTGAACCTCTTTTCCACAGTATAAAGCCAACAGCTGCACTGACAGAAAATGTAAGTAAAGTAATTGTATGGACAAACTGACTTTGGCCTATCCATTGAAAAATAGTATTAAAAAGAAAAACAAACGCGATCAACATAAAATAACGTAGAAGGAACTTTGTGAGCGAATCATGTTTTTTCAATTCCAAAAAGTGATAGGCATATAAAACACCAAAGAGAGTTACAAACACGTTGGCGATGGAGGTAATCCAATAGGAATAATTTATAGCGAAAGCAGCACTTAAATCAAGTACCGAAAATAGCAATCCACTGCCAGCTGGCAGGAACAGAAAAAAAACATACGCAGCGTAAAACAGGTACGAAATGTTTTTATCAATAAAAAAATAAAAGAGATTTAAAAGTGCTATGCAAATCAAGAAACCTATTATAAGGGTAACTAAGATCAACTCATTGTCGCTCTTCGTTTGAAATCCCTTGTTTGTGAATACCTCAAAATCGGGTACTACATATCGAGTAGCTGTTTTAATATACGCCGTCTTTCTTTGATTCGAATTTGTGTTCAGCCTAACAATCAGTTCAGACACCATCGGGCGAACGATATTATTTTTCTCAGTTGATTTTATTTCTTTCCAAACACCATCTTCAAAATAAAAAACTGTGAATTCTTTTAAATAGCCGGTTAGTTGAATAACCGTTTCAGGAGTGGTTGGTACAAAGCTAAGTTTGGCCCACAGTGTGACCGTGGTGTCTGGAAGAACCGTTTCGCTGTAGGAAGCCCAGTTGCTTTCTTCGAGTTTATCAACTGTTAAAGATTTACCTGAAACGACCAAAAGGATCGGGTCAGTGGCTAAGCTAGGGGTCGCCTCCAGTGAAATCGGAAAAAAAAGAATAGATGATAAAATTACCAAGAAAGCACAATGCGCTGCCTCAACCCTTATGTTCGGGATCACGGTATTACTCCTTCGCGTTTGTTTCAATATTAGTAAGGAAGAGGATATCTTAAAAATCTTCGCAACTTAGCAAACTTAAATTTGAAAAAGTGTCTGTTTCATAAAACTTTCCTTGCTTAAGCGAGTCATTCCTCTCATATTAGCAACCCATTAAAATTCACGAATGAAAAAAACACACCTTCTCCTTTGCCTTCTTTTTTCTTTAGGTGCTTTTGCCCAAGAAAAAAAGCTTTCTCTTTTGGATATGTCAGACTTTAAGCCGCAAGCTGGTAATTGGTTTGTAGTAGGTGATGTGTCGATAAATCCAACCATCGACATACATGAAGAACCCGCCAAGCCAACTGCCGAGACAGGAAAGAAAAAGAAAGGTACTTCTTCAGAAGCACCAAAGTCAAAGGCAGTAGAATATAAATCAGGCACTGGTATTTTGCTGAATATGAACGATGGCAGCAAAAAAACGAATTTGCTTTCTGCGTTTGAGCATGGCGATATCGAACTTGAACTCGAAGTAATGCTACCGAAAGGATCTAACTCGGGCATCTATTTACAAGGCCGCTATGAAGTACAGTTACTTGATAGCTGGGGAGTAAAAAGCCCTTCGTTTTCAGATATCGGAGGTATTTACCGTAACTGGGAAAATGAGGCAGGAAAAAGTTATGCTGGCAAGGCGCCACTTTCCAACCCATCAAAGGCGCCAGGATTGTGGCAAACGATGAAAATTTCTTTTCGGGCACCTAAGTTTGACGCAGCCGGAAAAAAGATTGCCAACGCAAAGTTTGTGTCTGTGGAGTTGAATGGCATAAAAATCCATGACAATGTAGAAGTGCCATTGCCAACAGGAGGGCCAGTTGAGAACAATGAAAAACCAGTAGGCCCCTTGATGATTCAAGGCGATCATGGTCCGGTAGCGTTTAGAAACATTCGGTATACCTTAAAGCACGAGGCACTAAGTAAATTGAACAACATTTCGTACAAATTATATCTTGGCCATTTCAAAGCCTTGTCGGATTTCGCTGCGCTGGAACCAACCGCTCAAGGAAAACTCACAGAGCTTACCATTGAAACTACCAATACAGAAGACGCCTACGCAATAGTTTATAATGCCACCCTTGATGTACCCGAAACATCGACCTACTTTTTCACATTAGCCCATACAGGCGGGGCCAAGTTTGTTGTTGACGGTAAAGAATTGCTCAGCTTCAGAAGCTTTGGAAGCGGATATGATAAGGTTTCTATGGATTTACAGGCAGGCAGCCATTCCATTGAAATTGTTAGTTGCAAAGATGAAGGCTGGTTGCCTCCGAGGTTGGGGTTTTGGGTCAATACCGCCAACAGCTACCCGCAGATGTTAACAACTTATGGATCGTTTCCACCGGATGAAAACCCTGTCCAATCGATCTATCTAAAAGCAGGAAGCGAACCTAAATTACTTCGCGCCTTTATTGATTTTGAAGGTGATGAAAAAAGGCGACTAACCCATACTATAGGAGTGGGCGATCCGAGCGGCCTGAATTACGTATATGATTGTGAAAGCGGAAACTTAGCGTGCGCTTGGCGGGGCGACTTTGTTGATGCAACGCCCATGTGGCACGATCGTGGCGATGGCTCGTTCCGCCCGCTCGGGGCAACTCAATATTTTTTTATTAATCAACCCTTGGCTTTTCTTGCCGCGTCAAGCGATGCATTTCCAGCCGCAGGTAAAGAAGGTGAATTCAGAACCAAAGGGTACACGATCGATCAAAGTTCAAAACTCCCAATTTTCAATTACATCTATCAAGGGTTAGAAGTAACAGACAAGCTAGTTCCGGATGATAACAACAGAAGCATTGCACGAGAAATCACATTGAAAGAAAGAGGCACAAAGCAAGGCCTTTACTTTAAGCTTGCAGAAGGGAATGACATTTCCAGATTGGCCGATGGCACCTATGTAGTCGATAAAAAGTACTATATCAAAACGCTTTCGTCTCCTACCGTGCGTGATGTAAATGGAAGAAAAGAGCTTGTGCTTTCTGTGGATTCAAATTCAATCAAGTACAGCATCATTTGGTAAACTAAAATAATCGATCCATTAGTAACGATCAACCCGCCAATTAATAAACATTATGAAAAGATATTATTACATTTTCACTCTAGCGTTTGTTTTTTGCAGCTGCATAGCTTCATCAGCTCAAGAAACCAAAATTTATAAGGAAGAAGATTATTATAAAATCATTACAATACCAACACCAGAAGGCGTGCTTCTGGAAGTAGGCGGTGTCGCTACTATGCCAGATGGCAGAATAGCAGTATCCACGCGAAGAGGCGATGTATGGATGATTGAAAACCCAACAGCTGAAAATAACAGCACCCCACGATTTACGCTTTTTGCTTCTGGCCTGCACGAGTCGCTTGGACTTGCCTATCGCGATAATGCGTTGTATACTGCCCAACGAGGTGAGCTTACTAAATTAATGGATACCAATGGAGATGGCAAAGCCGATGTGTATGAAACTATTCACTCTTGGCCAATTTCAGGGCACTACCATGAATATTCATTTGGGCCAAAGTTTGCATCTGATGGCAACTTCTTCGTAAGTGGAAATGTGGCATTTGGAAACGAAGAGTGGTGGCGCGGTGAAAGTAGAAAACCCTGGAGAGGTTGGATCATGAAAATCCATACGGACGGCACGCTTGAGCCTTGGGCAACGGGTGTAAGGTCACCTTGCGGATTGGGCATTGTTGATGGCGAATTATTTTATGACGATAACCAAGGTGATTGGGTTGGCTCGGGTGGCCTGTGGCACGTTACCAAAGGAGCTTTCATAGGGCATCCTGCCGGATTGAAATGGGCAGGCGAACCAAACTCTCCGGTTAAACTTACCACTGAACAACTGTACGCAAAAGTGAATCCGCGCCAAGAGAAAAAAGAAGGCCAGTACGTAAAGCCGGAAAATATTCAAGACGAAAAAAATCCGACCTTCTTATATGAAGTTAAAAAAGAAATACCCGAATTGAAACTCCCGGCAGTCTGGCTACCCCACGGTGTACTTGGAATTTCCAATTCAGAAATTTTGGTAGACGAAACTGCTGGCAAATTTGGCCCCTTTGCGGGACAAGTATTTGTAGGAGACCAAGGGCAAAGCAAAATTATGCGCGTGGTAATGGAAAAAGTGAAAGGCGAATACCAAGGCGTAGCGTTCGACTTTAGATCCGGCTTTCAGTCGGGCGTGTTAAGAATGAACTGGGGTCATGATGGGTCTCTTTTTGCAGGAGAAACCAATCGCGGCTGGGGATCGGCAGGTACTACCAATTCAGGACTTCAACGGCTAATGTGGACAGGAAGAACCCCGTTTGAAATGAAGACTGTAAAATCAATGCCTGACGGATTCGAAATTGAATTTACACTTCCCGTGGATCGCAAGTCAGCAGAAGATTTGGCATCGTATGTAGGGAAAAGCTATATCTACAAATACCATCCTGTGTACGGAAGCCCTACTGTGAACGAAGAAAAACTAAGTATTAAAGGCGTAAAAGTGTCGGAGGATAACAAAAAAGTGAGGATTGTAATTGACAACCTAAGGCAATATTATTTGCATGAAATTACTTCATTTGGCGTTCGTTCGCAGGAAGGCAACTTGCCCTTGCTGCATCAAACGGCACACTATACGCTCAACAATATTCAAGAAGGGAATAAACTTCCGTTAAGCGAACTAAGTACTAAAAATTCAGCCACGGCTCCGGCAAAACAGGTACCAAAAGCGGCACCTAAATCAACAACTAACGTAGGGTCAAAGACGCCCACCTACGCAGAGATTGAGCCCTTGTTAAAGAAAAACACGTGTACTGCCTGCCATCAGCAAAATAAACGACAAGTTGGCCCAGCTTTCGCGGATATCGCGAAAAGAAAATACACGGAAGAAAAAATACTAGAGCTAATTTATACCCCTCAGCCTAAAAATTGGCCAGAATATGCAACACCCATGGCGGCAATGCCACAAGTGCCAAAAGATGAGGCATTAAAAATTGCCCGCTGGATTAATTCGCTGAGAACTGCTCCGGTTGCCAATAATCCATAAAAGTATTCAGCCGATAATCCATTCTTAGGTTGGGTTATCGGCTGATTTGATAACACTTATGGCTTACACGTCAACGCGCTACTATAGAAGCGTTTTGCTGTGGGCAGCGCTGACTTCACGACTCTTTTTTTATTCATCGATTTCCTCCAAGTCATAACAAAGCTGAAAATGCCCATTCCAGCACATGAGTCTAAAACCAATGTCACCAAAGTCCCATTTTCGTCCGCCCCATTCGCCTTGTCCGAATTCTTCTTGCTTAACTTCACCAAGTTTTTCCGCGTCCTCTCCAAATACTTGATAAAGTTTTGACGATAATTTTTCAATCTCGAAGTGGTAGGTCCCTTTTTTATTTGTGGGAGCAAACCTGCTTAGTAAGATCATTGTCGTTTTGCCTGAATTGTCGAAGGTTGCAAACATCTTATTGAAGAAATCAAACACAAAGAACGGCAGGTGATAAGTCCTTATAATGCCATCTTCAGTCTTTTCCTCATTAAATGACTCTGCGTTTAGGTAGGTAATTGGAATTTTTAGTTCGAGATTTAATGCCCTTTCAGAAAGAAAATCTTTATAATAATTAAGAAACTCGTCTGGTTTAAAGACTAACGTATTCAGTCCAATTTTTTCATATACCTTTTTGGTCTTTTGATATGCGCGATTGTCATTGAGGATGTAAAAATTGCATGTCGATGCAAATCCCGAGTGAAATGCGTCTTCCGTGGTATTTCTAAATGTTTCCTTTCTGCCTTTAGTTGTGCTTACTTTATCTTCTTGGTATCCGTGCATATCCAACTTTAAATATTCACTCGATATTTCATTGAACCATGCAGGTCCATGTTTGTCTTGCTGGATATTCTGTTGGGCATTGAAATTCGATTTTTCGTATGTTTTTTCTATAATCGAGTAAGGGTCATTAGAATTGAAAATCTTATCTCTATTTATCCCAAGACCTCCCTGAGTGATCTTCCTCAATTCTTTGTAATCACCATTCTCATTCATTCGAGTTATCATTTCGCCAAAACTTTTGAAGAAACCTTCCATAGTTGGATTGTCTTTCAAACCCGGGAACACAGTATCGAGATATTTTGCACTCTCAGGGTTTTTCAAAGCATCATCAAAAATTTTGCCCAATGGAATGTTTCTGATTAGGTCGATGTACTTTTTACCTAGTGCTTTGATGGTCTCGTCACCATCAAACATTTGTTCTATTGTGTCGAGGCTAAAATTTCGAAATAAGTCCTTCTCGTTTAGCCTCTCCTCAAACAACTCTCTCGGCACAAAATAATTTACCTTGATTTCTTTTCCGTCATTGGAAAGGCAATTATTCTCTGTCAACTGAGATAGTAAGTCAAGGTCAGTATTAACAAGCTCTCGTTGTCCCGGTTCGTCACTAAATCCTGATAAAATGTCACCGATGTGAGATGTCGAATATGGGATAAAGAACCTTCTTGATTCCAAGATTGCTTTCAATTCAGGATGAAATTCATTTTTCATCTGAACAATTACGTTCCAGTCCAAATAGATTGAAATCATGTCTTTAGTTAGTTGGGAGAATCTTCATTGGTAGCATTACCTACAACTTGAGCTTGCGGAAGGTGGGCAATTCAATACCTACGCTTTGTCCCACACGCCAAGATAAATAAAGAACTACACACTTCAATGACGCACAGTCCCGCCCGCTTGCAATAAGCTTTTGTTGGCAGCTGTAATTTTTATCTCCATTTCCAGTCTAATTCAATATTGTGCCGTATATTGTGATTAGAAATCATTGACTTAATCTCTTTCTGAATTTTTTCAATGTCCTCTGTCTTGCTTTTGGAAATTATCAGACAAGTACCAGACCGATTTTTTATGAAATAGAAGTCATTAATTTCATTTATTTCTTCAATCTCTGACTTATTTATTTTGACTTCTCCACCTTTGTCCTTTGCAATAATAGTGTCTGTGTCGAATTGCAAGTCACACTCCTCGCCAAATCTATTCTTATAGGTGTCGCGAATGTATTTGAGATAATATTTTTTATATCTCCACCGTGAATAAAATGGATAAAGAGTCGCGGTTAGTCCCGCAAGTATTAAAAAGTAGATTCCGAGCGCGTCATTGTTACTTCTGTAGAATAGATAAGAAAAGCAACCAAATGCTACAGTAAGAAAAATCCAAGCCTTGATTCTTGCATTTTTCATGCGCGGTGTCTTTGATGCTGTGTATAGTTGAAATGTTAGATAGTCGTTTTCGTCCAAGGTCATAAGTTAGTCCTCTCTTTTTTTAAATTATTGCTTCCAACGATTTATGCTTATGTCAGTAGCGGGAATTTGAAACTGCGCCAGATCCCACATGCAGAACGAAATTATGAAAACAAAACGTAAAGTCAACACGTCACCCAGCTATTGCATAAGCACAGTGTTAACGCCAGTAATTATTCCAAAATAATTTCGAAGAATCTTAGAATATTTTTTCCAATTCCTAAATCCCTCTGTGTAGTCAAATTAACTGCATTGTATTCATTATTCTCGTTGGTCTCTGTTTTGGAAATATACTCCTTGTAATATTCTAAATTCTTTTTCTTTTCCAATAATTCAATGTCAGCAGTACTCATATCTTTATATGGATTTACCAAAAGCCTTTTAAGGTCTGGGTCAGGCAATAGCGTATTATTAAAAATTCCAATCAGAAATTCAGTATTCTTTTTATTTACAAAATCTCTCTTAGTAATTCGAATTCTTCTCGCTTGTCTAGGTTCTTTTTTGTAGTCAAACTGAGGATAGATTTTAATCTCGCAATCCACAGAACTGGCCAGACAAACTAAATCATCAAATTGCACAATAAAGTCCTTTGACTTTAGAAAATTGCTAAAAGAGTCTATACAGGATTTAACGCTATGGATTTTATTTTCTGTCAATTTCGTCTCATAGTCCACTTTCCAGTAATTTAATTCCTCGTCAAGCTTATCTCGAGTAGTAGCTGTCTCCATTTTTTAATATTTTACAATTATTGGCTCGGCCGTCTCCATTATTGGTGCTAACTTCCTTATACCAGCCACAAAACAAGCGTTTACCTCCAATTTTCTGTTGGCTTTACGCAATTTCCTAGTACCTATTTTTACCTGTTAAAAATAATTGTTTTGCCCAAGTTTCCAAAATAATCCGCAAAAAGGCCGCAACGCCTTTCGGCTAACAATCAATTTTAATTGGCCTAAAGTCGCAATTTTTTGCTGTTTGTGAACATTTTACTTGTAAACTTTTTTTTGTTCACAACTTTGCGAACGAATTACCTGTGAACATTTTACCTGTGACCTTTTTTTTGTTCACAGATATTTTGTTCACAACATTGTGAACGTTTTATTTGTGAACTTTTTTTTGTTCACAACAAATTTATTCACAAACGCATGGCTACCAAAGTTTATCCTTTTCAATTGCGGCAAAAAATAGGGATGAGTGTTGCCAACTTGGCCACCATTCTAGGCTGCACTAAATCAATGCTCAGCATGGTGGAGGCAGGCCAGAGGCCATTGCCCGCCAAATCAGCTCAAATTTTATATGCCTTAGAAAAGGCCGTTACCTCGGCAGAAAATGCTGATTTCAATCTTTTTACCGAACCGCAGGAAAGAAAAACCTATTTGAAAAGCCAGAGTAGGTTAACCCAAGCCAAGCTCGCCACAGTAGAAAATGAACTTGCCGCCTTGGCGGAGGAAAGCAAAACACTAGTGCTGCTTTTGAAAACGGCCAAAGTATGGGCGGGCACTACCTTGCCCCACAATTCGGCAGATGCCCGGTTGCAAATGGAAATACTGCAACGCAAATCCCTCAAAAAATGGAAATCCGTACAAACGGAAATCACGAAAAAAGCGGTGCAAGTACAAGGGTTAAGGGCGCAATTAAGTGTCTGTAAAAAATTGTTGGGTCTATAAACCTTAATTTACGAAAAAGAGATTGCTTTGTTGGCTCTGTCATTATGAGGGAGACACGACCGAAGCAATCCCTTTCTTGTCCAGTATCGTCTCTCAACGACTCAACGAGGACGATACGATCAACAATTCATTGCAGTTAAGAATTCCAAAGACAGTTCACGCAAGATCCTCTCCGGGGTCTCCGAGAGATGATGCTAGACAAAAGACCAGTGGGGGATAATTGTACAGCTGAATCATAAAACAGCTTTGTTGAAAGAAAAATAAGATATTTGTTGCATGATAGGTAGGCTGAAGCCAAGAAAGGTGTTGGCCGTTCGTTCTTTTTTTTTGTTGTCAGTGTCACTTTAAATCATATATTTGTAACCATTGTATAAGGTTATACAATGTGGTTATGAATGAATATATAACACTCTCAGAAGCCTCTGAATTGATAGGCAAAAGCAAAGAAACTCTCAGACGTTGGGATAGAGAAGGCAAGTTGTCTGCTGTCCGCGAACCTATGAGTAACTACCGTGTCTATAAACGGGAGCAAGTCGAAACACTTTTTGCAGATTTTTTCCAGCGCGATATTGAAATCGGAGTAGCCAATTATGAAAAGCCAAATAATGACTACTCTGTCTTGGAGTTATTTGCTGGTGCTGGCGGGTTAGCTGTCGGCATGGAAAAGGCTGGTTTGAAATGTGTCGCATTGAATGAGATTGATAAATGGGCTTGTCAAACATTGCGGAAAAATCGTCCAAACTGGAAGGTATTGGAAGGAGATATAAAAACGTTTGATTTTTCCGAATACCATAATAAAGTGGATGTCGTTACGGGCGGTTTCCCTTGTCAAGCGTTTAGTTATGCAGGGAAAAAGCTAGGCCTTGCCGATGCCAGAGGGACATTGTTCTATGAATTTGCAAGAGTTGTTAAAGAAGTAAATCCACCAATCTGCATTGGAGAAAACGTTCGTGGATTGCTTAGTCATGAGAATGGAAAAACCCTACGAGGGATGATTTCAATTCTTGATGAAATTGGTTACAATGTCGTTCCAGTGCAAGTGTTGAAAGCTATAAATTACAGAGTACCACAAAAAAGAGAACGCTTGATTTTGGTGGGTATTAGAAAAGATATTGATTCACAATATGAATATCCGAAGCCATATAAGAAGATTTATAATTTGAAAGATGCTTTAAAGAAGGGTGAATTGTTTGATACTAATGTGCCGAATTCGGCTGGTGCAAAGTATCCACAAAGCAAAAAAGCAGTTTTAGATTTAGTCCCACAAAAGGGTTATTGGCGTGACTTGCCGCTCAAGATCCAAAAGGAATTCATGGGTGGAAGCTTTTATCTAGGTGGCGGAAAGACTGGAATTGCAAGGCGAATTGGTTGGGATGAACCTTGTTTAACGCTTACGTGCAGCCCAGCCCAAAAGCAAACAGAAAGATGTCATCCCAATGAAACTCGTCCCTTTACTGTTCGTGAATACGCCCGCATTCAAACCTTCCCTGATGATTGGAAATTTGAGGGTTCAATGGCACAGCAGTACAAACAAATCGGGAACGCAGTTCCTGTTAATTTAGGAACGGAAGTCGGCTATTCAATAGTGAAATTTTTGAACCGCTACTATTCACAAAATAGCTGAAAGTAAAACACTACTTATATTTTTCTTCAATTTCCTTTGATAGAGTCTTAATCGTTTGCTCAACAACCTTGCTTGCATCTACTTCTAATGCAACCTCGCCAATAGCATCAATTAATTCAAAGTAAAAGTCCTCTTTTCCAGTGAGCCTATGCCAAAAATCCTTTCCAATAATTATGGGGTAAGTATTGCCAATCCTTCGGTAATGAGAACTAAGTTCTTCTTCCTCGCCATAAACCACACCCACAATCATATCATTTATCCCAACACTTAGATTGTTTGTTCTTGCAAGCTTTCTTACACCATTAAAATGATTGATTATGGTAGTAACGTCATCGTGGTTTATTGTATTTGGCCCAGCTTTTAGTTGGCAATACTTTTTTCTTCCATCTGTAGCATCAATAAACTCTATGTCAATCCCCTGAGTTGTCGAACCTAATCCTTGAAAAAGAGAACTTATAAGGCTTTGAATCTTCATTCCAAACGAAGTGTTAATCGAAGACCCTAAAATTCTTGGAAGGACTAAAGCTCTCGCAATACTTTCCGAATCGTCATTGCCCGTTAAGAAGTTTGCTAAATATTTAAACAAGAATGGATTTACATTATATTCTGACAGTTTACTTGCTCGTTTACAAGCTCCGTCTATATGACTTTGAACAATTTCATTTCTGAAAAATGTCTTTGCGTTTTCAATTATTTGCTTTCTCCGAATGTCATCCATTATCTTACTTTTAATTCCTCAAAATTAATCCTTTTTATAATCGTTGTCGCTTTAGAATTTTGCCTCTGGTCGGTGTTGTCACTGTGTTTTAACCAATCAGTGATTTACCTTTTTCTCTTGCCACTAACCAACAAGCTACATTTTTTTAACCCTGTAAAAAAAGCTAAACCTTTCAGCTTGCCTTATAAGCATTAGCCGTTACAAGACGCCAATGCCAGCCACATCATTCCACTGGTTTATAAGCTCGGCTTCCACTATGTCAATAGCGCAGTATTTTCAAGTGGATAATACCTCGAAGAGCCGAACAAATCTAATAAATAAAAAGAAAATAAGAGCAGCATGTAGTTGAGCTTAGGTTTCCATTAGCCTTCCAGCCGGCAATTCTGAAACTACAACGGCTTATCAACGGCAAATAAACGGCAGATGAACGGCAAATAAACGATTCTTATCAAACTCAATATGGGATCAATCCGAAAAGAAACTGGCCTTTGTTGCAAAGACTGCTGATACCGCCTTGGACCTTAGTATATTGCCCTCGTCCCAACGCACCATCACGCTGTTCGGCCGAGCCAACGCGCGTATGCTTCGAATTTAAATTAGCGTAAACCGAGAGATAGAGATCTCTTCGTTCCTCGCAATAACGTGCACGAAGAACGATCAACCAACAACGAACAACGAATCAACAGCTTCTACGCTGAGTTCCTTGCAGCATTGATAATACCAAACATGCAACGGATTACCAACTTTTGGTATTTCAATTCATTGCCTTTGGTACTGGCGTCTGGCGTTCTCAAATTCATTAACGCAAATTGTTGTATGGCAATTAACGGAAGTACAATTTTCTCTCTGAGTTTCACAGAATCGCGCGATGAATTGCTGCCCATCAAACGGCTGTAGCCCGAAATGTCAAGAACTTTCTCTTTCGATAGCTCATATTCAGCGTACATCTTCTTCCAAAACTCGCCAAACTCCGGGTCTTCACCCAAATAAGTGGTGGCCGGATAATAGGTTTTTGTTAACGACATCATACTGTTGCTCAGCAATGTTCTAAAGAAGAGTGAATTCTGAAAAAGCTCTTTCAATTCTGCTTCTCTCCCCTCTTCATTTAGTTTTTTAATGGCACTGCCAACACCATAAAAACCAGGAATATTCTGCTTCATCATCGCCCACGACCCCACAAACGGTATAGCACGTAGGTCTTCAAACTTTAGCCCATCCGAAGAACTTCTTTTCACGGGTCGCGACCCGATGTTAGTGTCCCCAAAGAAAGAAAGTGGCGTTACTTTCTCCAGGTAAGGCACAAACTTAGGGTGATGCTTTAACTCCAAGTAAGAAGTATAACCGGCCTCGGCCAGCTCGTCCAGCAAAGCTTTCTCGCTTTCGTTCATGTTGTTTTTGCTATTGCCAAAAACGGATCCCTCAATACCTGCCGACAATAGTTGCTCCAGATTAAATTTACAGGATGCCACTTTTCCGAAATTGGAGCTGATGGTTTGTCCCTGAATGGTAACTTGTACTTCTTGATTTTCAATAGTATCTCCTAACGATGCATAGAAGTCGTGCGTATTGCCACCGCCTCTTGCCGGGGGGCCTCCACGACCATCAAAAAACAATGCCACTACCCCGTATTTGCGTGAAATTGAAGTTAAATTCTCCTTTGTTCTAAAGATTGACCAATTGGCGCGAAGGTAGCCACCATCTTTTGTTCCATCCGAAAAGCCCAGCATGATATGCTGCTTGTTGCCCCTCCTCTCCAAGTGAGCGCGATAGCCGGGAATAGAATAAAGTGCATTCATTATTATTTGCGCATTGGCCAAATCATCAATCGTTTCGAACAATGGCACAATATCAAGAGCCAGTTCATCTTTGTTACCAATAAGCAATCGCGCAAGTACAAATACTTCTATAATATGTAGCGCACTTTGACAATTTGAAATCACATACCGATGACTTCCTTTTTCGCCATTTGATTTTTGAATAGCAGCGATGGCCAATACAGTTCTGATCGTTTCTTCCGCCAAGGCGTCAGTAATCGATAAGAAAACCGGATTAATACGTAATTCCAAAAGAAAATTGATTTGCTCTTCTTCAGATTGCCTTCTAAAATCAACTACAGAAATTGACTTTTTTTGTTTGTGTAATTCGTCAATAATCACATCCCAAACGGCATCGTGCTTACGGCTGTCTTGCCGCACATCAAGACTGGCAAAATGAAATCCAAAAATTCTCACTTTCAAAATGAACAGATCGAGCACATCAAGGGATAAACTGTCGTGTTCTTCAACAAGAATAGCGCGTGCCTTTGACAATTCTTCTAACAATTCGGTGGAGTGATTGTACGATGGCTTTTGGTTATATACAAAGGCATAAATCTTCCTTTCAACACCGGTTATAATTTCTTCTACACCTTTAAAGGTAAGCCTTCTTCTAAGAAGCCGTGCATCTTTATAGTATGATTTTAAAACAGATTCTTGCAGCTTGGCTGCCACTCGCGAGGTAATTTCGCTGGTTACAAAAGGGTTTCCGTCTCGGTCACCACCTGGCCAAAAGCCTATCCGAATTAAATCAACATTTTTCCAATCGGTCAAGCTTGTGTTTAGACCCTGAGCAAGCGAAGCAATGATATCGGGGATAGTGTTGTAAAATACATTCTCTAAAAACCAACAAAGACTAACGGCCTCGTCATAGGGTGTTGGCTTCTGTTGATTAATAAAACCTGTCTTCCCTAATTGTTGGAGTAAGAGATTTATTTGATTGAGATCGCTTTCGCGGATTGATTTCTCTAAATCAGTAAGAATGCCCAACACATGTCCGGGATAAAATTGTGTGGGATGAGCCGTCAATACTAATCGCATACTAAAATCATCCAACCTCGCTTTCAATTCTTCTATCTTATTTTCTACAGAAGTCCTTAATAGCAGCGCAGGTATAGTTCCTTTTCCCTGAACATCGTTTACCAATTCAAATGCAGAATCTTCTATTGAATCGAACAACGCCACTTGGCGCTCTACATATTGGATAACGCCAAATAAAAAGTCAAACTTTTCGCTTAGATTCTCTGGTTGGACAAAGTCATCGAAAAAGTGTTGAATGATTTCCCTAGCCGACTTACCCTCGCTAAAGCCACTTTCACAATACTGCTGAAGCAAAGGCAAAAGTGTACCCGTTCGCGAGATGTTGCGGAAAGGGAGATTCAAGAACAAGCTGTTATATATGTGATACCTAGCCCCTACTTCTTGATTATATTTTGTTGACATAACACATTGATTGATGAACTAAACACTTCATTCACCTCCAAATTAGGCACTTCTTGCCACATCCAAAAAATAACTTGGTTGTTATGACATAAATTCCTAAATTTTGCTTCCATATTCATAATCACCACCTATGAAAAAATACTTACCATTCGGCCTTCTTATTGCACTTCTCTCGTCCTGCTTGGGTTTTAAAGAGCTACCGGTAGAATACGATTATAGCTATAAAGGTAATTTCAAACGTTACCGAACTTTTGATATTCTTCAGCCGGTAGGTTTCAACGACTCTACAATGAACAATGAATCGGTTCAGAAGTCAATCGTTTCAAGAATGAAGTTTCTCGGATATAAAAGGAGTGAAAGAAAGCCGCACTTAATTATAGGGTATAAAATGTTTTCGGATAGTTTGAAGTTCAATGGGTATAATCAACCCGATATAGAAGAATGGGTAAAAAGCCAAAACTCGAATTTAGACTACAATCCAAGAAAATTCAATCTAAAGACAGGCACGTTGCTAATTCAATTTTTTGACAGAAGGCAAAATCGATCAATTTGGCAAGGATATGCAACAATGCAATATGGCAACATCGACTTTGGAAATGAGCGTCATTTAAGAAATGCGGTGATCTCTATTCTGGATAAGTATCGTTTCTGGGCCGAGGGTTTTGAAACTGCTGCCCAAACCGGCACCGAAACAGAGTTATAGTGTTAGCATGCCAATCCGCGTAAAAAGATCTTTTAGGTTTTCGCTTTTAAAAAATAATTCTACCTTTGCACACCTTTTTGGAGGATAACTTGTCCTATGGTGTAATGGTAACACTGCAGATTTTGATTCTGCCTTTCTAGGTTCGAATCCTGGTAGGACAACACAAGTGCAAAACCCGCCTTTGGGCGGGTTTTTAAATTAAAGAAATGGCTGTAAAAATTTTTTCCGGACGCGCCTCCATTTACCTAGCTGAGAAAATCGCTCATGCTTATGGCGAGCCGCTCGGTAAAGTTGATTATCAGCAGTTTAGCGATGGAGAAATGTCTCCTTATATAATGGAGTCAGTTCGCGGACACGATGTGTTCATCGTACAGTCAACGGGCGCCCCAGCAGACAATTTCCTCGAATTAGTACTAATGATCGATGCTGCAAAAAGGGCAAGTTCTCAAAACGTAAACGTCATTATCCCCTATTTCGGCTACGCACGGCAAGATAGAAAAGACAAACCTAGAGTAGCAATTGCGGCAAAATTGATTGCAAATTTGCTTTCTGCCGCTGGCGCAGATAGAATTATGGCCTGTGACCTCCATGCCGATCAAATTCAAGGATTCTTTGATATTCCGGTGGATCATTTGGACGGTGCCTACATCTTTGTTCCTTATTTAAAGTCACTAGGCCTAACGGACATCATGTTTGCGTCACCCGATGTGGGAGGAATTAAACGCGCTAGAAGTTTTGCCAAATTTTTCAATGCCGACCTTGCCGTTTGCGATAAACACAGAAAAGAAGCTAACAAAGTAGACTCCATGCGTTTGATTGGGGAAGTAGAAGGCAAAGACGTTGTGTTGGTAGATGACTTGGTCGATACCGCAGGAACCATTTGCAAAGCAGCGGCTTTATTAAAAGAGAAAGGTGCTAAATCAGTTCGGGCGGTGTGCACGCACCCGGTGTTATCTGGAAAAGCGTATGAAAACATCGAAGGCTCGGTGTTAGAAGAACTTGTTGTTACCGACACTATTCCGTTAAAGCAGACATCTGCAAAAATAAAAGTACTTACCGTTTCCGATCTGTTTGCAAAAGCCATTCGCAAAATTCACGATCACGAATCGATCAGTTCACTTTTTATTCGACTTTAATCAATTTTAAACTAAACCAATAAACAATTATGAAAACTGTTGAGATTATAGGGTATCGAAGAGCAAATCTCGGCAAGAACGATGCAAAAAAAATCCGCGAAGAAGGTAACGTGCCAAGCGTACTTTATGGTGGAGATGAACAAGTGCATTTTTACTCGCCCGTTATTTTATTTAGAGATATCGTTTACACGAATGAAGCACATTTTGTGCATTTGAATATTGAAGGCGAAGAGTGCCAAGCCATTCTTCAAGAAGTTCAATTTCACCCAGTAAGTGAAATTATTTTGCATGCAGATTTCTTGAGAATTAGTGAGGACAGAAAAATCAAAATGGACATTCCTGTTCGTTTAACTGGCAAAGCCCCCGGTGTTGAAAAGGGTGGAGCGTTGGTGAGAAAACGTGCTACGTTAAAAGTTGCGGGATTCCCGAAAGATATGCCAGATCACATTGACGTTGACTGCTCGGGTCTTGATTTTCATCATGCCGTTAAAGTGGGTGATATGACTATTGCCAACTTAGAATTCCTAGATCCACATCAAGCTTCAATCGCTGTGGTGGAAGTTCCTCGCGCTGCTAAATTGGCCGAAGAAACTGCTGCTGCTACTCCAGCTGCGGGTGCTGCCCCTGCTGCGGGTGCCGCTCCAGGTGCTGATGCTAAAAAAGGCGATGCTAAAAAAGCTGAAGCTCCAAAGAAAGACGCAGGTAAAAAATAAAACGATCCGTTATCGGATAATAAAATCCTACCCTGTTGTAACGGGTAGGATTTTTTATTTTTGATCCTATTTTAAAATTTAATGGGGTAACGTACCAACCTGAACAAACCGCGATACAGTAGTCAACACAATTCAAGAAACAAATAGCCAACACATGAAGTATTTAATAGTTGGGCTTGGCAACATTGGGCAAGAATATGAATTAACTCGCCATAACATCGGATTTCTCATCCTTGATCGATTGGCGGATAACAACAAAATAGATTTTTCGCTCAATCGGCTGGCCGAAACTGCTGAATTGAAATATAAAGGGCGGCAACTGTTTCTTGTCAAACCCACCACGTTTATGAACTTGAGTGGCAAAGCGGTAGCTTATTGGATGCAGCACTTAAAAATTCCTAAAGAAAATGTTTTGGTGCTAGTTGACGACCTCGCACTTCCTTTTGGTAACATGCGACTTAGACCCAAAGGAAGTTCGGCAGGCCACAATGGCTTGAAAAACATTGAACTTGTGTTAGCAACTCAAGATTATCCGCGACTACGTTTCGGAATTGGAAATAATTTCTCAAAAGGCCACCAAGCGGACTTTGTTTTAAGTCGATTTGACAAGGTCGAATTTGAAGAACTCCCACCCAAAATGGATAAATCCATCGAGATAATTCAGGCGTTTTGTACTCTCGGAATTGAAAAAACGATGAGTTTATTCAACGATTGATTTTTCAGGTCAATTTTGGTTATGTAAGGTTGAATGCCAATTCTTAACATTTTTAAAAAATATTTTAGATTAAGGGATACACCTTACATACTGTTAGCTCACTTTTGAGCCATTTTCGACTATTTCGTGGGGTTTTAGGAGCCTTAATTTACCCTCTTTTGACGAGGCCATTAAGATCATTCCCTGCGACTCAATACCCATTATTTTTCGTGGAGCTAAGTTCACTAAAATGGTCACTTGTTGATTGATTAAATCAGTTGGCTTAAAGTGCTCGGCAATGCCACTCATCACCGTTCGTTTATCAATCCCTGTATCCACTAAAAGCTTCAAAAGCTTCTTTGACTTTGTTACCGACTCCGCTTCAATAATAGTTCCTATACGAATATCCATTGTTGAAAAATCATCGAATGAAATTGCTGGTTTTGATGGTTCTATCGGTGTGTTTTCAAGCTCCATAGACTTCTTCTTTTCCATCAATTTTTGAATTTGATTCTCAATCACTGAATCCTCTATTTTCTCAAATAAAAGAGCCGATTCTCCAAGTAAATGGCCTTCTTGAATTAACTCAACCGCTCCTGCATCAACCCATTTAAGATCTTGAATGGACAACATCTCACGAAGCTTCTTTGCCGTGTAGGGCAGAAAAGGCTCACATAAAACGGACAGGTTCGCACCTATTTGCAGTGCTATATTCAAGATTGTTCCAACTCTTTCGAGGTTTGTCTTGGCTAATTTCCAAGGCTCGGTTTCAGCTAGGTATTTATTGCCTACCCTCGCCAAATTAATCATTGACGCAGTAGCTTCTCTAAATCGATACGCCTCGATAGAATCGGAAATAGCTTTCTTGCTGGCCTCTATCGCGGAGAGAACCACTTCATCCTCTGGTAATAGCACCCTCTTCGGCACCCTATTTTCAAAGTATTTTTGAGTCAACACTAACGCTCGGTTGATGAAGTTCCCGAAAATTGCCACCAATTCATTGTTGTTTTTTGCTTGAAAATCCTTCCAAGTAAATTCGCTGTCTTTGGTTTCCGGCAAGTTGGCTAACAGGGCATAACGCAATACGTCTGCCTTGCCAGGAAAGCCGGCTAGGTATTCGTGCATCTCGATGGACCATCCCCGTGAAGTTGACATTTTATCACCTTCCAGGTTCATAAACTCATTGGCCGGCACATTTTGCGGCACAATGAATTGTTGAGATGCATGGAGCATGATGGGAAAGATGATGCAATGAAAAACGATATTGTCTTTGCCAATGAAGTGAACCAATTTGGTTTCATCGTCTTGCCAATATTTCATCCAATCCTCTTCTTTTGCTCCTTCGAAACTGCTTTGAGGTGTAGCAAATTTGCGTTGACCTTGGCTCAGCTCGCTAAACAAAGCCCTCGTGGCCGATATGTAACCAATAGGTGCATCAAACCAAACATACAATACCTTCCCTTCAGCGCCAGCCAGCGGAACTTTTATCCCCCAGTCCAGGTCGCGGGTCATGGCTCTTGATTGGAGGCCAGCATCGATCCACGATTTACACTGGCCATATACGTTTATCTTCCAATCATTTTTATGCGATTCCAAAATCCATTCCCTCAGCCAAGGTTCATAGTTCTGCAACGGCAAATACCAATGATTGGTAGATTTCAAAACGGGGGCATTACCACTTAGTGTTGATTTCGGATTGATCAAGTCTTTGGGGCTGAGTGAAGTGCCGCAATTTTCGCATTGATCTCCATACGCCTTCGGATTTGCGCATTTTGGACATGTTCCGATGATAAACCGATCCGCTAGAAAAGCCTTCGCTTCCTCGTCATAATACTGATCAGACACCTCTTCTTCCAGTAAACCTTTGTTAAAAAGGTTCAAAAAAAATTCTTGCGAGGTTTGATGATGTATCGGCTCAGAGGTTCTATGGTAGATATCGAAAGACAGACCTAGCTGCGCAAAACAATCTCGTATCTGTGTGTGATATTTGTCTATAATGGCCTGTGGCGTTGTATTTTCTTTTATCGCCTGATTAGGAATTGCAGTACCATGCTCATCGCTTCCGCAAACGAAGACTACATCTTTACCATTTAGCCTCAAATAGCGAGCATAAACATCAGCGGGAATGTATGCACCTGCTAAATGCCCGATGTGCTTTGATCCATTTGCGTAGGGCAGGGCAGCGGTAATCGTATACCTTTTTACTTGGGAAGTATTCATAGAATAAAACCCCAAATATCACCAAAATACCAGACTTAAATCCTTTGTTTGTGGTTTATTCTCCTTCTTCCTTCGCTCTTCTAGTTTGTTTTCTAGATCACGCTGTTTCCGTAGAATCGGGCCCATATCCATCGGGAGCACCGCTTCAAACGTTGTTAACTCTCTTTCGCTCTTGAATCCTATTGTGCCCTCTAGTTTTTCTGCGGCTTGCTTCGCAGTATACAAGCCTACGCCCCCTGTTTCAGAGCGGTCAGAACCTCTTCCGAACAACTTGAAAATCGTGGGCTCCATTTCCGGCAGAATTCCTATGCCATTATCATCGACTTTAATAACCACCTTATCTTCCCTTCCGAAAATCGCTATCTTAACATAGGGAAAAGCCCGTGTAGAATTATTGTAAAACTTAATGGAATTACTGATCAAATTCTCAACAATCAGATGGATTAAAAAGCTATCACTCTTTACGATTAAGTTCGGCTCTATTTCATAGGAGATAGAAATCCGTTCCGAAGGCAAGTTTTGCTTTTCAAGACTAATTATATCTTCTACCATTTTATGAAAATCAACAAAAGTATACTCTACGTCATTGAGGTTTATCTTCTCCACGTTCAGTAGTCGATTCAAAATAGAATTAAGTTTGACAGCCGTTTTTTCTATCCGCGCGACATGTTCAAGTGCGGGCGCATCCTTTACATCTAGTTTCGCAATCATGCAAAGCCCTAAGAAAGTAGCAAGAGGTCCTTTTATATCGTGTGAGGTTTTGTACATAAAATAATCCCTTTCAAAAACCGCTTTTTTCAGTTTTTCGTGAGATTCAAATATTTCTTTGGTTGCCTCATCGATCCTATCGTTCAGGTTCTTATTTACCTTTCTAATCTGCGCCTTTTGGTGATAAAATACTAGTGCAATAAGTAACAACAAAGCACCAATGATTATTACTGCTACACCTATAGTTTTCTGTTGTTCAATCACCAGTTTGTTTGCTTCTATAGTTGCCAGGTTTTCCTTTTCAACATAGTTGGTTTGGATTGTTGCCAAGTTCTTAATCATGCTTTCGCTGTAGACACTATCGCGCAACTGAATATATAACTTCCTGAAATTGGATGCCTTCTCAAAATCTTTATCATTATCGGCAAGAACTGCATACTGCTGGTAGATAGAAATCAATAGATTTTTGTAAGAAGTCTTTCCTGCTGCAAGCAGCGCTTTGTCCAAACTTTCTTTTGATTTCTGAAAATCTTCTTTCTCAAATGAAACCTTTGCTAGCCCAATTAAACTTTCAATTTGATTTCTTCTGTCTCCATTTTCAATCGCTTTTTTTAATGATTTTTCAAAATGAATACTAGCCTCATCAAATTTTCTCAAGCCGAAAAGACTTAATCCCAACCCGTGTTCTGCTTCAATTTTTACCGCAGGATTACAGTCAATGTCGCACAAACTTAGACTCTGTAAAAAGAAATCGTTTGCTTTCTTATATTCTCCGATTTTATTGTAGCAGAGTCCAAGATTAATCAATAGTCCTTCAATATCATACTTATCATTAAGTTCTCTCTTAAGCCTAAGAGCCTCGTCATAAAATTTTAAAGCCAGATCATAATTTGAAAGTTTAAAATAATTTACCCCGATGTTACTGTAAGCGATACTCATTCCTGCTCGGTCACCATCTTGTTCTCTTAAATTTAATGACTTAAAGTTATAGCTAAGTGCTAAATCGTAATTTGCTTTGTAAGTCGAAATAACTGCAAGGGTATTCAGTATCCTTTTTTGATCCTTCCTGAACCGATTTCGTTCAGCCACTGGAAGTATAAATTGTAATCGATTCATAGCTTCATCTAAAAGTTCCTTTCGTCTCCACAACTCACTTTGAATCCAACCACTCCTAACTATGTTAGTACTGTCTCCACTATTCAACGATCTTTGATACGCGTCATCAAGAAAATTCAATGCGTTGTCAATGTCATTTCCTGCATACTCAACAGCCAGGTCTATTAATAAACTAGTCTTCTTATTTCCGTCTGATTCTTTGATCGCCTTCATCAATGAATCAATAACGGGTTGGCTTTGAGCAAAATAACTAACAGAAACGCAAAACAAAACGCCAAAAAGTATGAGTTTAAAATGACGTTTTTTTACGCACATGGGCAATAACAATTTGGTTTAAAAAAAACTTTTGAATATACCAACTAGCAACTTTACATTATTAAATTAATAAACACAAACTAAATATTATAACTCTTATGAAAAAATTTATTTACATCGCAATCATAGCTATTCTTGGAAGCTTTGCAGTTACATCTTGCACCGAAGAAAACATCAAACCAGCTCCTAGTATTGGCAACGAAGGCGGTCATTTAACCAGTGATCCGTTGAAAGGCTAAAAACTTCCTCGATGAAAAAAATAATACTTGTTGGGTTAATGTTGGTAGCCTTCATTACCTTCTCCTTTAAAATGATTGGAACAAAGAAAACAACTGTCGTTAAAGAGGATACATCTGCTCAAAGCGCAGGCTTTGTCTCTAGCGACCCTATCAACTAGTTTTATCAGCTACTGATAAAAAAAGGAGCGAATTCTCGCTCCTTTTTTTTAATTGAACTTCAAGTTCCAAGGCAAGCGGGTTTGCACTCCTTGGTAATTTTTTACTTGCTTCCATTGGTTATACCATATCAATTGGTCGCCCAATTCATTTTGCAATATTCTCGCTCTGGTGTTCTGTTCTATCTCTCCCACAAATCGCTCGAAGAACGATTTTGGTTGAGGATAGAATTTGAGTTTATAGTCCTTCTCCACCTTTCCCTTTTGGGCAGCAATTCGTATTGCGTCTTCTAAGTTCCCGAGTACATCTACCAGTCCATTGTCTTTCGCTTGTGTGCCAGACCACACCCGGCCAGAAGCAATTTTCTTAATATCGTCTTGGCTCATTCTTCTGCCTCCGGCTGCTTTTGAGGTGAAAGTCTCGTAAATTCCATCCACTTGTTTTTGAAAGATGGACTTTTCGATTTCGGTTAATGGCCTTATCATGCTCGGCTCGCTTACTTCGCCCGTTTTTACTTCCTCAGTGGTGATGCCAATCTTGTTATTTAAGAATTTACTTAAATCAAACAACACAGCAAAAACACCGATTGAACCGGTAATGGTAGTTGGCTGAGCTACGATTGTATCGCACGCCATGGCCATATAATATCCGCCCGAAGCTGCAAGGTCT
The DNA here is from genome assembly GCA_027487845.1 of Flammeovirgaceae bacterium. Taxonomy (GTDB): domain Bacteria; phylum Bacteroidota; class Bacteroidia; order Cytophagales; family Cyclobacteriaceae; genus ELB16-189. The sequence goes on along the minus strand of JAIYCV010000001.1, from coordinate 23,905 downwards.
CCCATAGAAGCAATTACTGGTTTTTCCTTTGCTGCCAATGCAATCTCTCGCCACATTTGATCGCCTGCCTGAAACACCCCACCTGGGCTGTTAATACGAAGTACAATGGCTTTTACTTTGCTGTTTGCTCGGGCTTTGCTAAGTTCTTTCATGATGGTGGTTGAACCAACGGTTCCATCTGTTGATTCGCCCAGCATAATCTCCCCGTCCGCTACAATTACCGCCACTTCGTTCTCAGACGTTTTATAAGAAGAAAAGCTTCGTTTGTACTGACTATATTTTACCAATGAAATCTTCTCATCCTTTTTTAAGCCAAGTCGATTTCTAAAATCATCTTTAATTTGATCGTCATACAGTAAGGAATCTATTAATTTATAAGTAACAGCATCATTCGCACTTTGAACCAGCATTTTATCGGCTATTTCTTTCAGTTTCGTCTTGGGTATTCCTCTCGCCTCCGATACCTTTTGTAACATTTCGCTATGGATAGATCCGAGAAGAGAATTCAACTGAAGCCTATTTTCATCACTCATGTTTTCGCGGATGAAAGGCTCCACCGCGCTTTTGAAATCGCCTACCTTAAAAACCTCCGCCTTGATTTCCAACTTATCCAACATGTTTTTAAAAAACATAATATCGGATGCCAGCCCATTAAATTCTACTTGTCCTTCTGGATACATGTATATCTTATCTGCCGCGGTAGCCAAATAATAGGCACCTTCTGTAAAGAAATCCGAATAGGCGATCACCCATTTGCCTGATTGCCTAAAATCCAAGATCGATTCGCGTACTTCTTCCACAGTGACTAAGCCCGCCTGAATTTGCCCTACATTGAGGTAGATGCCTTTTATCTTGGAGTCGTCCTTGGCGTGCTTAATAGTTTGTTTTAATTTGATCAAGCCAGCCGACTGATCGTCAGTTGACGGGAACAATTCTTCAAACGGATTTTCTTGTTCTAATTCCGTAATAGAAGCAAATGATCGCAGGTGCAAAACAGAGTTGTCGTTCACAACCACCTCTTTGGGAGTTGACAATGAACTAGCAATGCCCGTAAGCAAAATTACAGCTAACAAAATAAAAATGACCAGAGCGGCTAAAGAGCCAAGGCACGAGGCGAAAAAACTTTTTAAGAAAGTCATAGTAACATTTTAAGTCCGCAAAAATACTTTATTTAAAGTTATCGATGTATAACACGTATATTTTCGCTTAATGACTGAGTCTATTTATATTTTGTTAGGATCAAACAAAGGGGACAGGTTGAAAAACCTAGATAGTGCCCTCCAACAAATCAGCTTGCACATTGGAAAAATCACGCAAAAATCTTCCATTTATGAAACTGCGGCTTGGGGTAAAACCGATCAATCTGCCTTCCTCAACAGAGTGATCGAAATTGAGTCCAAGCTTTTACCTGAAGCACTTCTAGACAAACTACTAGAAATAGAAAGATCAATCGGAAGACTGCGGACAGAAAGATGGGGGCCTCGAGAAATTGACCTGGATATTTTATTTTTTGGAGATCTTGAGGTTACATCGGAACACCTTCAAGTGCCACATCCTGCCCTTCAAAATAGACGATTTACCCTTATCCCGTTAGCAGAAATAGCTCCGAATTTTATTCATCCGATTCTACATAAAAACTGTTTGCAACTATTAAATGAATGTACGGATACGCTTGAAGTTACCAAGTTTCTATAAGCTACTTACCTGGGCTTGAGGCGAAATTTTCTTTACCAATCCTTGAAGCACTTTGCCTGGCCCACACTCAATGAACTCAACAGCACCCGTACTTGTCATGTTTTGTATCGACTCAGTCCAACGAACTGGGGAGGTCAATTGATCAATCAAATTTTGCTTAATGATGCCAATTTCCATTGAGGACAAACCATTCACATTTTGAAAAATTGGACAAGTGGGAGCTGAGAAGAAAGTTGATTTTATGGCTTCTTCCAATTCCAACTTTGCTGGCTCCATTAAGGGAGAATGAAAAGCTCCGCCCACTTGCAATGGAAGCGCTCGCTTAGCCCCGGCTGTTTTTAATTTTTCGCAGGCAATCTCTATCCCTTTCAACGATCCGGAGATGACAAGTTGACCGGGACAATTGTAGTTGGCCGCCACTACCACTTCATTAATAGAGCTACAGATTTCCTCCACTACATGATCATCGAGTCCTAGAATTGCCGCCATAGTGGACGGATTAAGTTCACACGCCTTTTGCATCGCCATGGCTCGTTTATAAACCAATACTAGTCCATCGTCAAATGACAACGTCTTATTTGCCACCAAGGCAGAAAATTCACCCAATGAGTGACCTGCAACTTGGTCAGGAGCAAAATTCTGATTGACAAGAGCGGTTATTACCGAATGCAGAAAAACTGCAGGTTGAGTAACCTTGGTTTGCTTTAAATCCTCCGCAGTTCCCGAAAACATAATGTCGGTTATCCTAAAACCGAGTATTTCGTTTGCCTTTTCAAAAAGATCTTTCGCTTTTGGTTGGGTGTCGTATAAGTCTTTACCCATTCCTGTAAACTGCGCTCCTTGACCGGGAAAAATATATGCCTTCATGAATAGTATTTAGTAGTGAGTAGTAAGACAAAGAAATGATGAATCAATATTGCCTCAAAAATAGGATAAGTTGGACGTTAGATCAAACGATGAATTTTGAATTTAACTCTGGTGTGGGAATTAGACATTGATCTTTCTTTCCAAAAAAACGATAGCGATGGCGAGCGATAAAATCATAAACTGAGTCCCTAATGAATTTTGGGAAAAACTTTACACCCGCTATCAAAGGCCAGCCGCCCGAAAGATCTTTGAAAATCTCAATAACAGCATCACTTTTATAGAACTCCCGTCCTTGTTTAAGTAAAACAATACTATCGACTTTGGTAAAGGCGTCTGGACTTAAATTCTGATGTGCAAAACTTGACTGTAGGGGAGCAAACCTAAAGTTGCCTTTTTTATCAAACTTGATAATCAAGTTCACCGCTCCGTTACACAAGTTACAGACTCCATCAAAAAAAATTGTGGGACGGTCTGTTACCTTATTATTTGAACCCATCCCTTTATCTTCTGATTCTTTTTGGAAGGATCAACTACGGTAAAAGTTACGTTCGCTGTATAATAGTACACTCCAGCGGCTAGCTCTCTTCCTGCGTTGTCGCGGCCATCCCAGTCAATGTAAATGCTTCGTTCGCCACCCGACTCAAAATTATATACTTCTTTACCCCATCGGTTTACAACGGTGAATACCACTTTTTCCACGAAGCGCGCGCACCTTCTTTTTTGCTCTAATACATCTATCTTTCCACAGGGTCCATTGCCATCTTCGTCCACAGGGTCGCGGTCACTAAAGGCACTAAATTTCTCATTGCACTTATCAGTTCCATTAGGGGTAAACACATTTGGAAGTTCATAATTAGGACAATTATCAAAACAAAACGACCCGCTCAATTCTTTACTTTCGATCCCAGATCTGTTCACCGCAGAAATCTTATAGCATCGCGCAAACGAGGGCAAGTTAGAATCGATGAAAAAAGTGTCTCTCACATTTGTTCTGTAAAGCACAAAATCGTCCGCTGAAGTATTCGCGATGTAAATGTTATACGTTGCGGTATTATCCCTGCACTTTGGATCGGTTGACCTTTTCCAGTTAATGGTATTACTAAATACCTTGGGTTCGCACGTGGAGGTTTGGAATAGATCGGTGCAATTAGTACCCGAAATAACCGTAGGATCTAGCGAAGGCGTACAGGGGGGATCGCTTACGAAAGGCTGTCCGCACAGCACTTCCGAAGCGTTTAGCAACGGCTCCGGTAGTTTTTTATTTCCATAAGAACCTCGTGTTACAACCTGATAACAATAGGTATCGGTCTCTTTAAGAGCAATCTTTTTGTACTGACCGGAATCTAAATAGTTAAATTGATTTTGATTTACATTCACACTATCAATCAATTCTAACGGACTGCCAGAAGGGCCTCTGTAAATCAAATGGCGCGGATAAGTCACTGTTCTATTATTCCACGGCACAAACGCATTCCAGGTCAAAGCAATCTGTTTAGACCGCGGTTTTATTTCCAACCTCACGGTAGAAGCAGATGCGGAAGAATCTAACTTTACATTATTGGCATCAAGGAGTTGAATTCTGTAGTTGTAGACCAACTCGGCTGTATTGGCTTGCTTATCAATCCACGTGGAGTCGGATGTTGTACCTAGGGCTTTAATATTGATTTTGCCGCTAAATCCTTCCGATCTAAAGATATTGAACTTATATGGTGAAGGGAATTTTGCTTTATCTATCCCTATTGGCGAACGCCACTTTACAGTGATCTGTCCATTTATTTTATCCGTTTTATCGATCGATACATTGGTGATAATGGGGGCTGCCCCAATAATGGGGTCTAGACAAATCTCAGTAGAAACCACGCTCGACCCTCCTCCTGGAGACGGGTAAATCGCTACTAATCGATAACAATATTGAGCTCCAATCGCAAGTCCGGCACCTCCGTTGGTGTCGGTATATCTAGAATCAGCTACTGAAACATCGGCAATTTTAGTATAGCCTAAAAAATCAGGAATGCCAGTAACACACTCAGGTGGAGTCCATGGGTAGGAGTTCACGCGCCTATAAATTTGCAGCAGGGTCGCATTTTTGCACGTATAGCTATTCCACTCTAACACTGCTCGTCTGGTGGTGGAGTTTACGGTGGCACTTTTCCAGCTTGGAGCGGGTCCTACTACTCTTATGTTCCAGGTCTTAAACTGCACGAGCGGAGGCCCTGAGCCCTGTTTTGGTTTGTCTGTTATTTTGAAAACGACTTGATAAGGTTGTTCTTTCACGTGCTCGCAAGTCGTTTTCCAATTAAATAAAACAGACGCTGGTTCAGAACCCGTTTTTTGATAGGTTGCGGGATCTGTATCCGGTGAATAAGAAGCAGGTGACGGTTGAATAGAAAAAACCTGAGAAAAAGCTTCAATTTTTACGTCATCAAAATCCGGATCGGTGCCTGTAATCAGTTGCTTTATTGATTCACCTGCCACCACGCAAACGTCTGGAGGTAGTTTTAACTCGGGGCGTTTGTTTCCACAGTCTTCGATCACAATTTGCATGTCGCGCACTACGTAGCCGATATTCACATAAGTGCCTCCAATCTTTCGCCACTCTTTAATCACAAAAGCGATATTGTACTCACCAGCTAATCCGGGGGCATCCCAAAGGATCGTTCCCGTCTTTGCATTGATAGAGAAAGTAGGTACGCCATTTTGGGTTTCGTTAGCCCGATCATACTCCACAATGCCTCTGTAAAAATCTTGGTTGTTAGGCTCTTGATAACGATCTACCACAACGTTTTTAGCTTTTTTAGGAATCGTTAATTCAAAAGAAAGGCTATCGCCATCTGGATCGTAAGCACCTGGATTGTGGTACCAAGCTACGCCTTTACAACCCTTATCGATGGGCGGCACCAGCAGACGTGGCGAGTTATCGCATCCTATAAATGCATCTATATTAATCTTTGTCTCCATATAAAACCTAGTTTGAACAGAGTTGGCCATATTCTTAATGCCATCATTTCGATTCGCCTCTAGGTAACTTATCACAAAGGTTCCATTGCCCGCATAGGTATGCTGAGTGGTAAAAACAACCAAGCCGATATTCGGCCCCAAATCGCCCCGATCGGTGTTTTGAACTGTGGGCGTTAAAAAAGGTTTGCTACCATCGCCAAAATCAAGCACACCATCGCCAAAGCGAATGGGTGAACCCGTATTGGTATAAATTGTCAACGTAATATCAAACGTTAAACCACAGCCCTTCCTTTCAATAGTGATCTCGCCCGCTCGAAGATGTGTTGCATGCGCTTGCAGGGCTAAGCCCAATGAGAAGAGTGAACAAATAAGGAGGATTTTATATCGTAACATCATTCTGTACGGATTGATCTGTTTCCAAAAATACAACAAAAAGAAAGACAAAGAGTTGCTTTTCTACGTTTCGTGCTGATAACGATAGACAGTGGCAACTATTGTTGAATAGCATCAGTAAAAACGCCCCGCCTAGCCTATGCTCCGCAGGGGCAGGAAAATAATCCAAAAATCAGCTTATTTTTAATGAAATGAAGATGATCGATAGATCTAATCGAACATGTCTGCTCATCGCTACCCTCTAGCTGGCTAAGGCTGTATTATTGATGAGCGCTGTGCCAAAATTTTCCAGTTAGTAACTAGAATTGGCATTTTGTAATTTGCAATTCGTAATTTGTAACGATATGCGAGTAATTGGCGAAATACCCCATCCAGAATGTAAGATCACCATCTTCCATTGGAACAACAAGTATTTGTTAAAGCTTGAGTTAGGCCCTTTTGAGCAAACCTTTAAGATAAATGAGTTTGATGTGAGCTCTGAAGATGCGCTAAAGAAAATGGTAAACGAAGACTTTATTTCGCAAGCAATGGCGCGCTTTGCCGATATGTCGAGAAGTTTAGCCGATGCTTCGGAGGAGATTTAGAAAAAGTCAGAAAAGTCGGGAAGACCGAAAGTCAGGAAAGACGGACTTTTCAGGCCTCCTACTTTACGGACTTTCGGACTTACTGACTTTAAACTTATCTTTCGGACTTTTACGGTCTTCCAACTTTCAGACAGTACTCAATGGACTTTCAAGAAAAAAAGAACAAGAACAAGCCTTACAAACCAATTCACGAGGGTATTTCCGAATGGCCCGTATACCTGTTAAGTAAGAACAGAAAAGAATTTTTAGAAGAAGTTGCCCAAAAGTCGCTGGAAAGAATAAAGCTTTTGAGGCCCACCAGAAAACAATTGATTGACGAACTGGAAACCACCGTTTACCGTGAACAAAACAGGTTAAAAAGAAACCGTTGGCGGGTGGACCCAAAGGATGAACCGAAATTTTGGAGTCAGATTAAAAGTGACTTAGTAGAACTTAGTACAAAAACAGGTGATGAAAATTCAAGAAAAGAGGATGAAATTCTACTTACCATCATCCAACGCTATGCCAACGAAATTGCAGGTAATTTTAAGCCCAGTTCATACAAAGTAGCGCGCGAAGTAATTAAGTTTTGGTTTGTGCGCTTGCTAAACGGTGCACGGGTTAAAAAATTTGGTGGCTTTTTCAGAAATCGTTACACCTTACGGGATAAAATACAGATTGTAGGCAAGGTAAAAATGCTTCGGAAACTGGCGAAGAAAGGCACGGTGGTGATGGTACCCACCCACTTTAGCAACCTAGATTCAATTTTGATTGGCTGGGTAATTCATTCTTTGGGGCTGCCCGCCTTTATTTATGGCGCTGGTTTAAACCTGTTCAACATAAAGATTTTAGCTTACTTCATGAACAGCTTGGGTGCCTATAAAGTAGACCGAAGAAAGAAAAATCTACCCTATTTGGAAGTCCTGAAAATGTATTCTAATCTGGCCATCCAAAAAGGTGCCCACAGCTTATTTTTCCCTGGGGGCACACGCTCTCGCTCGGGGCTACTTGAAAAACAGTTAAAACTTGGGCTTCTCAGCACTGCCATAGAAGCACAGCGAAGTTTATATCAGGATAATACAAATGGAGAAGTCAAAAAGATATTTGTAGTGCCCATTACGCTCAACTACCATTTTGTGTTAGAGGCCCCCGAATTAATTGATGATTATCTTCAAGTAAAGGGGCAAGATAGGTATGTAGAGCAAGACAATTATGGCAGCTTTCAAATGGTGCGTTTCTTGTTCAAATTCTTTACGAAAGGTTCAAATATCTCGGTTTCAATTGGTGCCGGGTTAGATGTACTGGGCAATTACCTCGATGATAATGGAAATAGCCTAGATGACCAAGGTCGGATTATTGACAACCGCGATTACTTTATTTCAAATGGCAATCTTACGGTGGACATGCAGCGAGAAGACGAATACACGCGCATGTTGAGCCAAAAAATAGTGAAAGAGTACCACCGTATAAACAGGGTCTTTGCCAGTCACTTAGTGGCTTTTATTACCTTCGAAATGATGCAGAAAAAGCATCCGAAATTAGACTTGTTTGGATTTCTCCGCTTGCCAGAAGAAGACCAAGAAATTGAATATTCCGAATTTCTGGAAACTTTTAAACGGATCAGAAAAGAAATTTACCGATTGAAAGAAGAAGGTAAAGTGTATTACGCAAGCCATTTGAAAGGCGAAGCGGAATTAGTAATTAAGCACGGTATCGGCAACGTGGGCATATTCCATCTTTTACGACCCGTGCTAAGAAATAAAAAAGGCAATATCATTACGCGCGATTTGAACACACTTTATTACTACCACAACCGCTTGGTTGGTTACGAACTTGAAAAATTCATCTGACAAGCCAATAGGAGTAATCGGGGCAGGTAACTTTGGTTCTATCATTGCCAATATGTTAGCACAACAGGGCAGCGTTTTACTCTATGCGCGCAACGAAGAGGTGGTAAGAACTATTACAGAGAATCGCGTACATCTTGGCCAGCAAATGCATCCTAATATTGTTGCTACCAATAATCTAAGTCAGATAGCAAGTCATTGCGATATTATTTTTCCGATTGTACCCTCTTCCAACTTTAGAGCGATGATGAAAGAGCTCTCCCCTTATCTCCATCCCTACCATATTTTAATTCATGGCACCAAAGGGTTTGATGTAAGCCTGCCTAAAGGAAAAACCATCCAATCGGTTAGAACGCTGAGCCGGAAACAAGTCAAGACGATGAGTGAAGTGATTCGCGAAGAAAGTGTAGTAGTTCGCATCGGCTGTTTAGCCGGACCAAATTTAGCGAAGGAACTGGCACAACATCAACCTGCTGCAACAGTTATCGCAAGCCCTTTTAATGAGGTTATCCAAACAGGGAAACGCCTTTTAAGAAATGATCGATTTCAAGTGTATGGAAACCACGATTTAATTGGCGTTGAACTGGCGGGCGTTTTAAAAAATATTATTGCCATTGCTTCGGGAGCGTTAAGCGGGCTTGGCTATGGCGAAAATGCCAAAGGGCTTTTGATTAGCCGCGGTGCGGTAGAAATGGTTTATTTAGGCAAAGCACTAGGCGGCAATACAAGTGCATTTTTAGGCCTGGCAGGAATAGGAGATTTGGTGGCCACGTGCAACAGTAGCACGAGTCGGAATTTTACCGTAGGTAACCGGTTGGCCAAGGGAGAGATTCTGGCTTCCATTTTGGAAGATATGGAGGAAGTTGCAGAAGGCGTAAATACAGTTCAGATCGTAAAAAAATGTGCCGATTTCTATAAGGTAAGAGCACTTATTACTGAAAACATTTATAAAGTTCTTTTTGAAAATATGACCGTGCAAGAGGCACTCGACTATCTGATGCGCTATCCGCTAAATATTGATATTGATTTTTTAGAACCTGCCAAAACAATAAGGTAAACAAAAAGCCAGCAATATATTGCTGGCTTCTCTTGTACCCAAGGCCGGAATCGAACCGGCACATCCGAAGATACACGATTTTGAGTCGTGCGCGTCTACCAGTTCCGCCACTTAGGCTTAAATGGGGTGCAAATATGTGGAAACAATTGAAAATTAACAATTCAATAATTGATAAATCTAAAAGTAGCCTTGTTACTTTTGTCCCTCAATCAATCTATCAGCTTAAAAATAAATCAACACTATGCAGATTGCTAAACACAAAGTGGCGTCCATTCACTACACGCTCACCAATAACGAAGGTGAAATTTTAGATACAAGTAAAGGAAGAGAAGCGCTGCACTACATCCACGGCATTGGAAACCTTATTCCTGGAATGGAAGAAGGACTGGAAGGAAAAGTGAAGGGCGATAAGTTTGATATTAAGGTATCCCCTGAAAAGGGTTATGGCACGAAAGAAGCCGAAATGATTCAAAAAGTACCTAGAAGTGCGTTTGGTGCGCAACCTGTTGAAGTGGGGATGCAATTCCAGACCGACAATGGCCAAACCGTTACCATTACCCATGTCGGCCTAAATGAAGTAACCGTAGATGGAAACCACCCATTGGCAGATGTGCATCTAAACTTTGACGTGGAAATAATGGACGTTAGGGAAGCAACAGCCGAAGAAATTGAACACGGGCATGTTCATGGCCCAGAAGGGCATCACCATCATTAATTCAAGATTTAAAGTTAAAAATTCAAAATTGAAAGGAGCGTATTGGCCTCAAAAAGTAATTTTGAATTTGGATTCTTGAATCTTAAATTTACATAAATGCAAGCTGTCTTATCGCTCTAGCACTCGTTTGCTAGGGAGGAAAGTCCGGGCAACATAGAGCATCGTACTTCTTAACAAGAAGGTGCTGGCGGCAACGCTAGCAACAGAAAGTGCCACAGAAAAAAAACTACCCGAACCGAGTTGCTCGCTTTGGGAAAAGGTGAAAAGGTGGGGTAAAAGCCCACCGCCTGCATGGTGACATGGAGGGCATGGCAAACCTTACGAGTTGTAAGGCCAAATAGGCTCTGATAAAATAAACGGCTCGTTTTTATCCGTTCAATCGGGTATCAGGGCGGGTAGGCTGCTAGAATGTCGTTGCGAAGCGACATCCAGATAAATGATAAGAGTCCACAGAACCCGGCTTACAGGCTTGCATTTTTTAATTATTTTAGAAGTATGATTTTAGCGTCAAGATTAAATTCTTACCTATCCGAAATCAAAAAATCCCCATTCCAACCATGCCAAAAGTATTGATTATTGAGGACGAACCCAGCATAAGAGCGGTTTTGAAAGACATTTTGAACGATCAAAAAGAGCTCAATCTGGAAGTAGACGAAGCAAAGGACGGGCTTGAAGGATTGTCAAAACTGGAATCCGAACATTTCGATTTGGCTTTTTGCGACATAAAAATGCCCAAAATGGACGGCATGGAAGTGTTGAAGAAGGCAAGAGAAAAGGAAATAAACACGACCTTTATTATGCTCTCCGCTCATGGATCAATTGAAATGGCCGTGCAAGCCACCAAGATTGGTGCATTTGATTTTCTTCAAAAACCACCTGATTTAAATCGTCTTCTTATCACCCTAAGAAATGCATTGAAGTCCGATCTATTAGTAAAGGAAACTAGACTTTTAAAAAAGAAAGTCTCCCAAAAGTTTGAAATGGTAGGTCAATCAAAAGCACTTAGTGAGATAAAGGAAATGATTGAAAAAGTTGCGCCAACCGATGCGCGCGTTTTGATAACTGGTCCAAATGGATCAGGAAAAGAATTGGTGGCCAGGTGGTTACATGACAAAAGTAATCGGTCTATTGAAGCTTTTGTGGAGGTCAATTGTGCGGCCATACCATCAGAGCTGATTGAAAGCGAGCTTTTTGGGCATGAGAAAGGAGCCTTCACTTCGGCCATTAAACAGCGACTCGGCAAATTTGAGCAGGCAAACGGAGGCACTCTCTTTTTAGATGAAATTGGCGATATGAGTTTGAGTGCCCAAGCCAAAGTATTGCGTGCGTTGCAGGAAAATCGCGTGAGCCGCGTTGGTGGCGATAAAGATCTTCAAGTAAATGTTCGGGTTTTGGCAGCAACCAATAAAGACTTAAAAAAAGAAATTTCAGAAAATCGATTTCGCGAAGACCTCTACCATCGCCTTTCAGTAATTGTTATAAAAGTTCCTTCATTGAACGACCGGCCGGAGGATATTCCCAATCTGGTTGAAAAATTTCTTAACGACATTGCCGAAAATCAGGGCAACAAAAAGAAATACATTACAGATAAAGCCCTACAAAAGCTTCAAAAATACAATTGGACAGGCAATATCCGTGAACTAAGAAATGTAATAGAGCGCCTCGTAATTATGAGCGAATCTACAATAGAACCCGAAGATGTTGAAAAATACCTTTGACCCTAAATTCTCTTAAGAGATTCCGTCTTTTTTACTTCTTTTTTGCTGTAAGTTGGGCATGTATAAGCACTACTGCAAGCGGAAATAAAGGCAACTAACACAACGAATAACAAAACTTTTTTCATATGAGTGGTTTTATAATTAACAAATTTATCAATCTTTCAATAGTCAACAAATGTAAACAACAAAGAATTCTTACATCATCAGGTTACATCCCCTGCTTTCGCTATTATCAAGCCGGCCTAGCACCTCAAAACTGGCATTCTTATTTAATCTCCCCAAGTCTTGTGTCTCAATAAAAGCACAGGTATCAATGTTCGCTAAATCAATAACTTTAATCACGCCTATTCTTCCAATTTCCTCTAGCTGGTAAGGATCATACACGTTTCTGATCAACATCTTCATACTTGATGGCGCAGTGTAGTAACCATCAGCATCGGCATAAGCTTGAGACAAAAGTTCTGTCATTCCATATTCTGAAGCTACTTTTTCAATGTTTAGCTGGTTTTTTAAAATGGAATGTAGTTCTCCCCGAGTGATTTCCTTTCTCCGCCCCTTCATTCCTCCAGTTTCCATTACAACACAATTTTTTAGATCCACAGGGTAGTTTTCGGCTAATTCGAGCAACGCAAATGTTACACCCATCAAAATCACCCTTTTGCTATCATTTTTCAGTTTGTTAATAGTATCCACCAGATCCGAGTAATTGTGAAGGTAAAAGCCAGAATGGGGCGACCTACTCTTTTTGATAAAGTGATCGGCCATTGCCACCAAAGAGGAGCCTCCCCGCTCAATATAAGATGGAAGCAACGCAAGAAAATGATACTGATCGAGCTCTCCGTAATAGCTTTTAAAAATAGCCTCCGCGTGGTTTAAGTAGAAAGAAAGATCCTTTACTAAATGTTGGCTGGTTGCTGCTCCGGTTGTACCACTGCTGGAAAAGACCGTTTCAGGCTCCCATTCGCCTGTTTTTATGGCGTGCGATTTAAAAAACGAGATCGGAAGGAAAGGAATAGCGTCTATTTTATCTATCGAACTTGCCGAAACTCTTTTTTGCAGGAGGTAGCTGCGATAAACGGCATTTTGTTCTGCTTGAATTTTAAAAAGTGCCAACGCAATAGTATCAAAGTTTTTAGCGTTTACTTTGTACAAATTTTCTTTAAACCAGGTTATTCTATCCAATGTGTTGAGTAACTTTCCGAACGATAAAGTTAGGCAAATGAGACTTAAATGGTGTGCACTGTTACCGATACTGGCAAGTTTTTTTGCAACCTCCTGCTTTGACAAAGCGCCAGTCTATTCCGTTACTCCATCTATCGAATTCTCTTCTTTTTGCTTTCGCGATTCGAAAAATGAAGGCGATGCCGATACGCTCGTACTTTCACTGAAGTTCAGGGATGGCGATGGAGACCTAGGGTTAAGTGCTTCTAATCCAGATGATTCTGAAGCGCCTTTTAATGAGAAATTCTACTTTCAAAAACAACCAAATGGTAGTTTAGTCAAACTAACAAAGTATTTAAAGACCTCCATGTTAAATTACCAAGATAAAAGATTGAATCCGCTTTACGATACCCTCCCTAGTTTTGTGCCTCCGTTTAGTTGCACTAAGTGGGAAGTGATAACAGATGGCAATACGACCAGTCCGAAGGTGCTAGACACTCTTTATAGGATTTATAACCCAACACATTATAATATTCAGGTTGACTTTCTTACGAAAAACTTTGATGGTTCATTTACAAAATTTGACTGGAATAAATTTCTGTCTTATCCAAATTGTGTGCCTGCGGAGTACAATGGTAGGTTTCCAATTTTATCAAATGACATGACTGTTAAATCGCCTTTAGAAGGCGTTCTGACCTATAATTTGGTGGGGCTTGGCTACAAACTCATATTCAGCATAAAAACACTGAAGCTAAAAATCAGAATTACCGACCGAAGCTTGAATAAAAGCAACGAACTAGAATCGCCAGAATTTACCATCCAATCGATTACTTGTAACTAGTACAGTTCAGGATATTTTTTAGCATCTGACAGATGCATTAAATGATATATCTTATCGAACACTTCCTCAGCATTGGGTTTAGAGAAATAATCTCCATCTGATCCATATGCAGGGCGATGCTCTTTGGCGGTAATGGTTACTGGCTTAGCATCTAAATATTGATAGCCATTTTGCTCCTCCAACACTTTTTGCAACATAAATGCGGTAGCTCCACCTGGCACATCTTCATCTGCAAATACAATCCTATTGGTCTTTTTTAAGGACTCGACAATAAGTTCATAAATGTCAAAAGGTAGCAAGGTTTGAACATCAATCACTTCACACGATACTCCCATCTTTTCTAATTCTTCAGCAGCTTCCATCACAATTCTACACATCGAGCCATAGGTAACCACTGTTACGTCTGAACCTTCTCTCAGCATCTCGGGTATACCTAGTGGCACCGTAAATTCTCCAATATTGTCGGGCAGTTTTTCTTTTAATCGATAACCGTTCAAACACTCAATAATCAGGGCAGCATCATCTGACTGTAGCATTGTATTGTAAAACCCTGCCGCCTGAGTCATATCGCGAGGTACGAGGACAAATATTCCACGCAAGCTATGGAGAATCATACCCATAGGTGAGCCAGCGTGCCAAACTCCCTCTAAGCGGTGGCCTCTCGTGCGGATGATCAATGGTGCCTTTTGGCCTCCTTTCGTTCGATATTGGAGATTCGCTAAATCGTCTGACAAAATCTGAAGCGCATACAACAGGTAATCTAAGTATTGGATTTCAGCTATTGGCCGCAACCCTCTTAACGCTGCTCCAATGCCTTGTCCAACAATAGTACATTCGCGAATGCCTGTGTCAGTAACTCGCAACTCGCCATATTTTTCTTGCAGACCTGCAAAACCTTGATTGACATCTCCTATCTTTCCCACATCTTCACCCAACGCAAAAGCCAGCGGGTCGCGCAGCAAGGCCGCATCAAAGCAGGCTTTTAAAACTTCACGCCCATCTACTAAGAATGAATTGGCTGAATAGGAGGGTTTTATTTGTTCGACTTTTATAGCAGACCACCTGGATTGGCTATACAAATGCGAACTAAACCGATCGTAGTTCTCCACTTCAGTTCTTTTTATCCAGCTAACAAGTTTTTCCTTGGCGGGGGAATTATCTTCTTTCAAAAAACGGATCGCTTTCTTGGCCGCTTTAATCGAATCCATTCTTAGTGGATTGAGCGTTTTTTCTAAGGTGTCTTCTATTGATGCAATTAAAGGCACAGCAGGTATCAATTCATGAAAGATCGATACCAACATCCGTTGATCTGCCTGAATATCTTCATTGAACACTCGCCACGCAGCTTCCTTTGCTGCTTTAGCGGTAGCTTTGGCTTCTTTTTCTAGCTCATCCAATTCGTCTACCGAGCTGATGCCTTCGTTCAGCATCCACTCCCGCATTTTTCTATTGCAATCAAATTCACTCTCCCATTGAAGTCGTTCTTTTGTTTTGTATCTTTCGTGCGAACCAGAAGTAGAATGCCCCTGCGGCTGTGTTACTTCAACGACATGGAACAATACGGGCACGTGTTCATCTCTGCATATTCTTTCTGCCACCGCGTAAGAGTCACAAAGTTCTTTGTAATCCCACCCTTTTACTACAAAAATCTCAAACCCTTTTTCAGTTATAGATCTTTTCAATCCGGCCAACGCTTTTGAAATACTTCCTTTCGTAGTGTGGAATTCTTTTGGAACAGAGATACCATAATCATCGTCCCAAACAGAAACAAACATCGGCACTTGCAGCACGCCAGCTGCATTCATCGTTTCAAAGAACAAGCCCTCAGATGTAGACGCGTTGCCGATCGTGCCAAATGCGATTTCGTTTCCATTAACTGACAACGATTCAAATTGACCCAGTTGAGGGTTGTTTCGAAACAGCTTCGATGCATATGCCAGGCCAAGTAGACGAGGCATCTGTGCGGCAGTAGGCGAAATATCAGCACTGCTGTTTTTAGATTGGGCCAGATTTTTAAACGCTCCCTCTTCATCTAACATTCGGGTGGCATAATGGCCGTTCATTAGTCGGCCCGCGGACGCAGGATCATCTTCCACACTTGTATGCGCATACAATTGGGCGAAGTATTGTTGCAATGTCAATTCACCAATAGCAAACATAAAAGTCTGGTCGCGGTAATAACCCGCTCTAAAATCTCCGTTACGGAAAACTTTGGCCATGGTAATCTGAGCCACTTCCTTTCCATCGCCAAAAATTCCAAACTTTGCTTTACCCATAAATACCTCTTTGCGACCTATCAAACTGGCTTCTCTGCTTTCACAAGCCAATCGATAATCAGAAAGGATAGTTGCTATTTCCTTCTCAGAAAAGCCAATGGATACAGATTTAGTTTCGTTCACTGTGCTTTTGGTTTTTGTCAAAAATAAAGAAAAACAAACGAGGGTTCAACAAACAATCTTACTAGCCAAATAAAAATCTTTAAACGAAATGATTGTCGAAATTATTCAGACTAATGCTTTCCAAAACACAACATAAAAATTTGTTTAGAAATACACCAGAAGGCTCAAAAAACAAATCTAAATCGGTTGCGAGAGGTAATCACCAGAATATTTATATCCAGATAACTTCTGAAAAAACTTCCGCAATCGTAACCGAATGTTATCTTTGCAAACCTATAACATTAATAAAAACATTTTCAATGATTGTTGGCATTCCGAAAGAAATCAAGAACAATGAGAACAGAGTAGCACTTACTCCGGCAGGAACTCAAGAGTTAGTAAAAAGAGGCCACACCGTATATGTGCAAACAATGGCAGGAGAAGGAAGTGGCTTTAATGATGAGTCGTATATCGGGGCTGGTGGAAAGATTTTAGCAACGGCTGCAGAGATTTTCTCAGTTGCCGAAATGATTATAAAGGT
Source organism: Flammeovirgaceae bacterium (assembly GCA_027487845.1). Lineage (GTDB taxonomy): Bacteria > Bacteroidota > Bacteroidia > Cytophagales > Cyclobacteriaceae > ELB16-189. Next base: position 7,171 of record JAIYCV010000001.1, on the reverse strand, counting down.
AAAAGAACCTATTGAGCAAGAGTATAAGCTGATTAAGAAAGATCAGCTTGTGTTTACCTATTTCCACTTTGCATCCTATGAGCCATTGGCCCACGCGATGATCAAGACAGGCGCAGTCTGCCTGGCCTATGAAACAGTAGAACGAGTTGATGGAAGTCTACCCTTGCTGGTGCCGATGTCTGAAGTAGCGGGCAGAATGTCTATTCAAGAAGGAGCAAAATATTTAGAAAAGCCTCTTAAAGGGCGTGGTATTTTATTAGGAGGTGTTCCAGGTGTGATGCCCGCAAAAGTGTTGGTTTTAGGTGGCGGTGTGGTAGGTGCCAATGCTGCTAAAATTGCGGCTGGCATGGGAGCCGATGTAATTATAACCGATGTAAACATAAACAGACTGCGCTACTTAGATGACGTGATGCCGAAGAATGTACACACCATGGTGTCGAATGAATATACCATTCGTGAATTAGTAAAAACGCATGACTTGATTATCGGTGCCGTTTTAGTGCCAGGCGCAAAGGCACCGAAGCTCATTACAAAAGACATGCTTAAGCTAATGAGACCGGGCACTGTATTGGTAGATGTAGCAGTAGACCAAGGTGGATGCATAGAAACATGTAAGCCGACCACCCATGAAGATCCAACCTACATTATTGACGATGTGGTTCATTATTGTGTGGCCAACATGCCAGGTGCTGTGCCTTATACATCAACACTTGCGTTGACGAATGCAACATTACCGTATGCTATTAAACTTGCTTCTCAAGGCTGGAAAAAAGCCTGCAATGATAATATGGAACTTAGAAAAGGATTGAATGTGATTGGCGGCAAAGTCGTTTACAAGGCGGTTGCCGATTCGTTCAACCTACCTTATACCGATGTAAAGGAGTTCTTAAGCTAACACTTCTGCTCGTAACAGAAGAGTTTTCTCGTTTTGTTTCAGGGACTGTAATGTGAAAGTTGCAGTCCTTTTTTTATTCAAAAACCGGAAACGCATTCAAAAATTTGGCTACCTCCCCCATCTTGGGTGCCTCGCAACAGAAATGCACCATACCGTTGGTAACCGCGAGGTACTTTGCCCCGACAGACATATTGTAAACGGCAATTTGATTAAACGCCTTCTGGCTCAACTTGATAGTAGGAGATTTACATTCTACCAGCATCCAAGGCTTTGCCTCTCGGTCGCAGACGACAATATCGGATCGCTTTTGAAGCGTATTGAAGGTAAGCCCACTTTCAATTTTGAACAACGACCGCGGGTATTGAAAATCTGTTATCAAATGATGAATAAAATGTTGCCTCACCCACTCTTCTGGCGTTAGTACGATATACTTTTTTCGGATAATATCAAAAATCCAAGGTTTGCCTTCTTCCTTTTTTATCTTTGCATCAAATGGTGGAAGGTTCAATTTATCCATCTCCAAAATTGGTAATTATTCTCGACCATCCAATAAAGCGAAATAAACAACACTCTATATGAAGACAAAACAAGAAATTGCAGAAAACTGGTTACCCCGTTATACAGGCACACCTCTTTCGGAATTTAGCAAATACATTCTCTTGACCAATTTTGATAACTACGTAAAAAAGTTTGCAGAATGGCATAATGTAGAAGTATTGGGGCAAGACCGTGCTATGCGAAGTGCGACAGCGGAAGGTATTACCATCATAAATTTTGGGATGGGAAGCCCTAATGCCGCCACCGTAATGGATCTCCTATCCAGCATTAAACCAGAAGCGTGTTTGTTTCTTGGCAAATGCGGTGGACTGAAAAGAAAAAATGACCTGGGGGATTTTATCCTTCCAATCGCAGGGATAAGAGGAGAAGGTACCAGCAATGATTACTTCCCTGCCGAGGTGCCCGCGCTCCCTTCATTCGCGCTGCAAAAAGCCATTTCAACCACCATACGCGATTACAATCAAGATTATTGGACGGGTACGGTCTACACCACCAACCGCAGGGTTTGGGAATGGGATGAGAACTTTAAAGAGTATTTGAGAAAAATTCGCGCAATGGCAGTTGACATGGAAACCGCTACCTTATTTTCCACCGCATTTTACAACGAGATACCTATTGGTGCGCTGCTTTTGGTTTCTGATCAACCGATGATTCCCGATGGCGTTAAAACCGAACATAGCGATAAGGCCATCACCACCAACTATGTTGATTTGCATTTAAAAATTGGTATCGACTCACTGAAACAACTCATCAATAACGGAGTTACGGTGAAGCATTTAAAGTGGTAAACTCAGGCAGATACATTTGAGGGCTGTTCAATCCTAACGCGCGAAAGCAAAATCATTCCTATTATAAAGAACGTGGTGAGTGCTAACGTGCTGTTACGCATGCTGCCAGTCAGATGTTCTACCAAGCCATAGGAAAACGTACCACAAACGATAGACAGGTTAAACGTGATATCAAAAAAGCTAAAGTAAGATGCGTGGTCAGCAGAATCCGTGGGGATTAGTTTTGAATAAGTAGCTCGTGAAAGCGATTGGATGCCACCCATTACGATGCCGACCACGAAAGCGAGCGCATAAAATTCCTCTGCTGTGGTTACAAAATAAGCCCCAATGCAATTGCCTATCCATATCAGAATCATTACCATAAGGGAAAACTTGTTTCCTTTTTTTGCTGACAAACGTGCGAACGCAAACGCACCTGCAGAAGCAACCAGTTGAATGAGTAACACCGTAATGATCAATTTTGAATCTTTGAGTTTTAATTCTTTTGCGCCAAATGAGGCCGCCAAATACATTACTGTCTGTACACCCATATTAAAAAAGAAGTAGGCCAATAAGTATTTTTTAAGGTTCGGAAGATGCTTTAGATTTCGCCAAACTTTTTGAATTTCCTGATAACCTTTTAAGAACACTTTCTCTACTTCTGCTTTGGGTTTGTTTACTTCCGGCAAATGGTAAAACGTATATTGGGCAAAGCCAATCCACCACAAACCAACAGTAAGAAACGCAAATCGAACAGCAGTGCCTTCATCAGGAAAGTGTAAGGGACTCCAAAATTGGATAACCACTAAATTAATAATCAATAAAATAACGCCCCCATAATAGCCCATGCTATAGCCACGGGCACTGGTTTTGTCATAGCGATCGGCAGTAACAATTTCTGGTAAAAAGGCATCGTAAAAAACAAGACTGCCCGCATAGCCAATACTGGCCAGTAACGAGCAGACAATTCCCCATTCAAGATTGGTGCGGTTAAAAAAGAAAAGCCCCATACAAGAAAACCCTCCCAGGTAAGCAAAGAACTTTAAAAACGACTTTTTATTTCCGCGGTAATCTGCTATGCCGGATAGAATTGGCAATAGAGGCGTAATCAACAGAAAAGAAAAAGAAAGCGTATACGAGTAAAGTACTGAGTTCACGATATCGAAACCAAAGAAATTGACTAAATCGCCACCGTCTGGCTGGGTTGTAACGGCTTGGTAGTAAACCGGAAAAATGGCCGAAGTAATCACCAACGAATACACCGAGTTGGCCCAATCATACATACACCAAGCCCCAACTACTTTTTTGTTGTTCAAGATTACGTTAGCATTCGTCATTGTTGCTTTGCTGGATTGATAACCCCTGCAAAATAAAGGAAGTTAACGGCAAAGGCAACCGCCTACTTTTTCAATCCTTGATCGGCAAACGCAATGATTGTGTCAAGAGACAACCTATCATTTAGCGTTTGTGCGTAGTGTATTTTGCGAATGATTTGGTTTTCATCGAGTAGAAATTCGGCTGGCATGGTTGAGAATAACTCCTCCCCCGCCATTGCATACATGGGAAGTTTGTTTGTCTTTGCTTTGATAGCCGTTTGAATAAAGGAAGTTAAATGGCTAAACGATGATTTTAGTAAGGAATTCTCAATACCGTAAATTGTGTACCATGTTTTAGTGGGGTCAGCAATTAAAGGCACGGGCGAAATTCCCTTATGGAAAATGCTACTCAACAATAACTCTTTGGTAGATTCAAAAAAGAAAATCATTTCCATGTTTTTGGAAAGCAGCGTTTCTCGAATTTTCATCAGCGAATGCACGCGCAGATTGCAAAACGGGCAACCTGCATGTCTGAAAAACCCGATAAATACACGTTTGCCTTTGTAAGCTTTTAAGTCTATTTGGCTATCGTAAATGTCTATCAGAAGGAAGGCTGGCGCGGTTACGTTCAGTTCTACTACTAAGTTCCCGGTTGGAGTTGCCATGATTAATTTTAAGATGCTTACGATGCTAAATACGACACAATTGTGGAATTCGGATTTAGCAGCCCAAAATCAATTCACATTCTCCCACCATTTTGAAAAGATATGATTCTTGTCTTTCAGGTTTACCAGCTCGCCAATGCGGGGTGTAATGAGCGGCATACCGATGGACTCATTCAATTCGGTAATTGTTTTTAAAGGAGCGTCCCACTCGTGCAACGACAACGCAAACTTGGCCGAATGAACCGGAAACAATCGGGTAGCCCTTAATTCTTTTGCTGCCTTTAACACTTCATCGGGCATCATGTGAATGTACTTCCAGCTTTTGTTGTATTGTCCGTTTTCCAAAATGGCCAAATCAAAAGGGCCAAGCCGCTCGCCTATTTCGGCAAAGTGTGAATCATAACCGCTATCGCCTCCAATAAATAGTTTCAGGGTGGGTGTTTGCAGCGCAAAGGCAGTCCATAGTGCTTGATTCCGTTTAAAGCCTCTGCCCGAAAAATGCCGTCCTGGAGCGGTGGTAACTTTGAAGCCGTCATCTAGTATTACTTCTTCGTTCCAGTCCTTTTCAATGATGTTTCCGGCTGAGAATCCCCAACGTTCTAAATGCTCGCCAGTACCCAGCGAACAAATGATCTTTTTTATTTTAGGCTTAAATGCAAGTACTGTTTTGTAATCTAAATGATCCCAATGGTCGTGGCTGATGAAAAGGTAGTCTATTTCTGGAAAATCGCTTGGTGTGTAGATGTCTGATCCGCTAAACGAACGCGTAGTAAATGATAAAGGGGAGGCCGCTCCGCTCAACACCGGATCGACCAACATCTTCTTTCCATCCACTTGCATGAAGTAAGAAGAATGACCGAACCACACCAACACATTGCTTAACGGATCTAGCGCATGTAAGTCAGTTTTTACCGCTGGAATAACATCCACCGGTTTATTCCTTTTCTTCTCGGAGAAAAAAAACTCTTTCATTACGGAATACATAGTTGCCCCTTCTGCCAGATCGGGCGTAAAGCTTATGTTTTGGAAAGCACCGTTTTTATAATTGGGCGATTGTTGAATTTTCGCTCGCCTTTCGCCTGTTGGCTGTCTCCCGAACTTGGGATGTTGGAGGAATAAATAGATTGAAAGAGCTACGGCTAAAATAAGAATCAAAAGAAACATAATTTTACTTGGATTGGCGTACTTTTTTGGGTCGTTAAAGCGCAAAAATTATTCTTTTGCTGAAGAAGAAATCGCGATTTCGCTGGTGGCAGTTGACTAGCATTCATAACTAAAACTTTTTACTGGGTTGCCACATCCCTCTCTGTATAACACAAGTAATGCCCGATGAAACCAAAGTCAATACTGATCTGTTTTTTGATTGCAAGTCTTTTATCGCTGTCTTCATGCTTTTTAACCTCTGTTTTGAATCTGAATTCATCTCCTATCTATCCAACAACAGGCGATTGGGTCAAATCTGTTCCATTTAGAGGAATACCACGTTCACGAGCAATTACTTTCACAATAGGTGATCAAGTTTTTGCGGGCTTGGGCTACAATGGAAACGAGTATTTGTCTGACTTTTATTTGTACGATGACGGAATTTGGAAGCTCGCTGCGCCATTTCCTGGCATACCACGAGGGGATGCCGTCTCATTTTCTATAAAGGATAAAGGATACGTAGGTCTAGGCAGTTTTAAAAGCAACGATGGAAGCATCACCTACTTGAACGATTTTTGGGAATACGATTCTTTCAATAATAAATGGAAACAACTCAACGATTTTACAGGTGGCAAAAGAGATGGAGCGATTGCTGTTGCCATTCAGCAAAAAGGATTTTTGGGTACAGGGCACGATGGAACTAAGTGGCTCAACGACTTTTGGGAATATACCGCAACCACGGATTCCTGGAAACAAATAAATAATTATCCATCGGCAGTAGGCCGAAGGAGCGCAAGTGCCTTTGTAATGAATGGAAAAATGTTTTTACTGGGCGGAAGAAACGATCTGCTTTACATTTCTGACCTCTGGGAGTTTGATCCGACCAATAAAGAATGGACTGATAGAAGTCAAAGCCCAACTAGTGATAACTATTCCGATTTCAAAACGGCAGTTAAACGGAGCAATGCAGTAGCGTTTGGTTTTAAAGGCAAGGCATATATTGCACTAGGAGCAAGTCCTTCACTTACTCTTACTATTTATGAATATGATCCTTCTACTTATCGCTGGACACAAAGGTCAACTTTTGAAGGATCAGTTCGTCAAAATTTAATTTCGTTCATTACTAATGGGAAAGTGTATGTCGGGCTGGGTGAAGGAGGTTCATCTTATTACGATGATGTATGGGAATGGCGACCTGATGATTGGTAGCACATGTATTAAGTGTTTGGGATAAAAATTCCTTTTTATCTGTAGTTCGACAATTGCTCTGATAACTTGCCGAAGAGCAGGTTTAAATCCTCTCATTTACAATAAAGTTAGAAGGGCAGAAGGTGCAAACGCGGGCCAAAAGGCAGTCGTATTTTGTCGCCTAGTCACTTGAGAAACCTTCAAATAAATAAATTTTTCCTTGTTCGTTTGAAATAATCAGAAAGCAAAATCCCCAGAAAACCCAAGTATATATTTCCGGATGGGTAAATATAGTTGTCGTGTCTGGAGTAAATTTACGTTCAATTAAAGTCCACAATTTATTCATCTCTTGTTGGAATTTTTCTTCTTGAGTTCGAGATAGATCAAGTCCAGCGCCTCTATCGCCACGATAACTAAGTTTATCATTTATGTCCACCTTAAATTCATTATACGAAATTGGAGTAATGAGCTGATTTTTTTGCCAGTCTAAGTTATAGGTCGAATCAATTTTGTCTCTAGCTGAAAGCTCCCCTTACTTAGTAGCATCCAAAATTAAAGATTTCCAGGTGAACTTGGCATCCTGTTGGAATGTGGGAAACTCCACCCCGCTCAACGGGTGGTGGAGTTTTCCATATTTCA
>JAIYCV010000045.1 GCA_027487845.1 Flammeovirgaceae bacterium | reverse complement strand
TGTCTTTTCCATAAACAAAAAAAGTTTAGTGAAACCACTTTCACTAAACTCCTTGTAACTATATGATTGTCAATGCCCCCAACGGGGTGTCACCAACTATTTTTCAGTAATATGCCTTTATTTAGGCCTAATAATCTCTTTACGTATTTGCCGATAATATCAAACTCAAGGTTTACCGTATCACCCTTTTTTATCTGACTGAAATTGGTATGGTCATAGGTGTATGGAATGATGGCCACGGAAAATCCATTTTGTTTTGAGTTGAAACACGTGAGGCTAACTCCGTTCACACAGATAGATCCTTTTTCCACTGTAACATTTCCAAGACTTCCGTTATACTCAAAATTATAAAGCCAACTGCCATTTTCATCTTTTACTGAAGTGCAAATGCCCGTTTGGTCAACATGCCCCTGCACTACATGACCATCAAACCTTCCGTTAGCAATCATGCATCTCTCCAGATTAACAAAATCGCCTACCACTAATTTTCCTAGGTTCGATTTCTTGATAGTTTCGTCAATGGCGGTAACAAAATGAATATTCCCTTGTACGTTGGTAACTGTAAGACAAACGCCATTATGTGAAATGCTTTGATCTACCTTCAACTCTCTACTGATATCACTTTCGAACGAAAAGTGAACATTCGTCTTATCTTGATTGACGGATATTACTTTACCTAGAGATTCTATGATGCCCGTGAACATGTAGGTGATTAAATCCAAAAGAAACTAGGAATTGGCGTTCTTCTATCGCAAGATTTCATACTATCTAAGCCAAGGCTAATTGCTTTCCATCCATTACAATTTCCAATGGTTCACCAGAAGCTAATTTAGTCTCGGTTTTATCTTTAGAAACCTTTACGTTGATCACGCGCCCTCTGAACTCTAAATTGAAACTATACGATTTCCATTGCTCTGGAATGTAAGGTGCAAAGTGCAACTTGCCATCTTTTACCTTCATGCCACCAAAGCCTTTCACCACACTCATCCACGTACCAGCCATGGAGGTAATGTGGCAGCCGTCTTCTGTATCGTTGTTGTAGTCATCAAGGTCTAGCCGAGCAGTACGTAGGTAGAATTCATATGCCTTCTCCTTATAGCCAATCTTGCTGGCTAATATAACATGTACGCAAGGAGACAACGAGGACTCATGCACCGTCATTGGTTCGTAGAAATCAAAATTGCGTTTGATCTGTTCAACGGTAAAATCCTCTTCAAATAAATACATGCATTGAAGTACATCGGCCTGCTTGATGTAACACGAGCGAAGGATCCTATCCCACGACCATTTTTGATTTAGTGGCCTATCTTGCGGCCTGAGTTGACTTACAGGTATTAACTCTTTATCTAGGAATCCGTCTTGCTGTAAAAACACGCCACGCGCTTTGTCCTCACCATAATACATCTTGTCTGAAATATCTTTCCATTTGGCCGTCTCCTCAACTTCTTTGAAAGAGGTCTTCGCAACAATTTCATTGTACCGACCTACATCCGTTGCCTTTACATGACTAATTGCATCTTGTGTAAATCGCAATGTCCAAGCACCAAGATAATTTGTGTACCAGTTGTTGTTTACATTGTTCTCATATTCATTGGGACCCGTTACACCTAAAATAACATATTTGCCTTTATCGGCCGACCAATTGACACGTTGTGCCCAGAAACGAGAAATCCCGATAAGGACTTCCAATCCAAATTCAGCTAAGTAATTCTTATCACCTGTGTAATCGATATAATCGCGCATGGCATAGACCATGGCACTTGTTCGGTGAATTTCTTCGAACGTTATCTCCCACTCGTTATGACACTCTTCGCCATTCATCGTAACGAAAGGATAAAATGCCGCGCCATCGGTAAAGCCTAGCTTTTGCGCATTCTCTATCGCCTTCGGCAGGTGTTTATATCGGTAGATCAAAAGATTGCGAGCGATGGATGGATCAGATGTCCCTAAATAAAAAGGCAGACAATAGGCTTCAGTATCCCAATAGGTGCTTCCGCCATATTTCTCTCCTGTAAAACCTTTAGGCCCGATATTAAGACGTTCATCTGCACCTGTGTAGGTTTGCATCATCTGAAATATATTGAAGCGAATACCTTGCTGAGCCGCTATATCTCCCTCAATGATGATGTCACATGCCTTCCATTTTTCTTCCCATACTTTTGCATGATCTACGAGGAGCTTATCAAACCCCTGCGCTTTGGTATGATCTAGTTTTTTTATACAGTTTTTTATCAATTTATCCTTTGGGTGATTCTCTGACGATAAAACGGTAGCATACTTATAGATGACTAATTCAATACCCTCCTGCAATTCATACTCTACCACATTGTCGACATACTTTTCACGTGTGTTGGTAAATACCTTACCCTTGGTTTTTTTTCCCTCACTCTCAAACGTGTATTCAATTCCTGTGCAAACTTGAAAAAGTGTTTTCTTTGTCTGCGCCACCAATACCATCCAACCCAGATTGGCTTCTTTAGAAACCTCTTCCCAAAACTTCTCATCGTAGTTTGAGTCTTTATTGACCACATCGGCATCGGCCGCAAGTGTGAAAGACGCTTTACAAGAAAAATTAAGGGGCGTGATGGCATATCGTATCGCACCTACCTCACCGTCTGCCATACTGCAAAAGCGTTTTGCATCTACCTTCACTTTTTTTCCGTCCACTAACGTAGCTGAGAAAGAGCGATGCAGCACGCCCGTCTTCATGTCCAACACGCGAGTGAAATTCTCCAACGAGCATTTTGCTAAATCCAACTTCACATCGCCAATTGTAACTTTAATATCAATCCAGCTGGGAGCGTTAAGCACCTTTGCGAAGTACTCGGGATATCCATTCTTCCACCACCCTACCCGAGTTTTGTCAGGATAATAAATACCTGCTACATAACTACCTTGATGCGTTTCACCAGAATAGTCTTCTTCAAAAGTAGCGCGTTGCCCCATACGACCGTTGCCAATACTAAACACGCTTTCAGAAATTCGATTGTAATGAGGGTTAAGTCCCTCTTCGATAATTTGCCACTCGTGATGTTTTAAGTAGTTCTTCATTTTTATTTCTTTGGTAGTTATTCGTTAATCGATTCCTAATTTATGCTATGTTTTCTCTTCTGGTCAAAATTTTTCTAAGTCCGCTAACTGAAAGTCAGCTGTATTTCGTATTACTTCGTTAGCTGTACTTAACTGACCAGGCAAGCCCACGCCCACGCACTTCATACCCGCGGCAATGGCAGCTTCTACACCTGCTTCAGCATCTTCAAAAACAACACAATCGCTAGGAACAACGCCTAGCTTACGAGCAGCTAGTAAAAAAATTTCAGGGTTAGGTTTGGTGTTCACGATCATCGTTCCATCCACAATAGCATCAAACATATTTCCGATGCCTAATAAACGCAGCACAGTATCCGCGTTTTTGCTGCTACTTGCAAGCCCCACTTTAATTCCTTTGCTTCGGATGCTTTGCAACAATTCAGGAACACCCGAAAATACTTCCTCCGGTTTTATCGCATTGATATACTCCACAAACCAACCATTTTTTCGTAAAGCGAGTTTTTCTTTTTCTTCCTCGGATAATTCTATGCCACCAATTTCTAAAATTATTTCAAGCGAACGCATCCTACTCACTCCTTTAAGACGTTCGTTTTCTTTTTCGGTAAACGTAATTCCTAATTCTCTTGCCAGCCGTTGCCACGCCACAAAATGATAATGTGCCGTGTCTACTATCACTCCGTCCAGATCAAAAATACATGCTTTTATCATTTTATCTCGTTGTTCGTTAACGGTTGGTAGTTGTTGGTGCGGATAACGATCAACCAACAACTACCAACTAAATTATACGTGTCCTTGCTTTATTATTTGTTGTGTTTCTTTTAATGGTTTGAAAACATCAAAGGTTTTACCTTGCGTACGCAATGCCCCGAGCGCATTGCCATAGCGAGCCGCGCCAACATAATCTTTCTTATTTTGTATTAGACCAAAACCTACACCGCCTGCAAAAGAATCGCCACAACCTGTTGTATCAATTACCGTCTGCACCTTAATTGCTGGTATCATTTCCTCGATCAACTTACCTTTCTCCAAATAATAGGTCATACATCCTCTGGAATCTACTGTTACATAAACGCACTTAACTCCCTGATTCAAACAATGTAGCGCAAACTCTCTCAGTAAATCTCTATCAAACTCAGGCTCTGCGTTAAAATCGGAGCTTTCGTATTCTTTCTTAAACCACGATGCATGTGCTTCTTCCAAATTCATTTTTAGCACATCAATATAGGGAAGCCAAACATCACGATCGACCCAAAACTTGCGTTGGCGCTCTCCGTTTATCAAGCAGGCTGTAGTTGGGCCATGGGCATCAAAAATAATCACGCCTTTACTATTTTCCTTTAAGTAGCGAAGTGTTTCTAATGAAATCTCATAATCGCTAATGGGAATAAACACAAACGCATTACAATCCAATAAATTCTTTACATCATTTGGCACGATAGGATCCATAAAGCCAGTTTGGCGCTCTATGCGATTGTTTTGATCTACAAACCGCAAACTGATTATATCACCTTGATCTTTTTTTGAAGTAACATGTTTAAGATTAATCCCTTTATACCCTTTGAATACTTCGGCCACATTGTCTTTATCTACTTCACGCACATGAGACACAGGAATGATCTCTAATTGTTCGCCAGCCATGATAGACAACGCAATAACGGGATGCGTTACACAGCCCCATTTTTGGATTAGGTCACCCTGATGAGTAACAATATGGTCGCGGGGGATAGGGCCAAGAACTGCTATTTTATCCATTGGTTTTTATTTTAAATGTCAAATTACAGATTTCAAATTGCAGGTTTGAAATTACACACTAAAAATTTGTAACCAGCAATAGGAAATCTGTCATCTTATTAAATTGCTAAGAAAGCCGCCCCAAATACGCCCGCACTATCGCCCAACTTAGGCCTCAACACGGGTGTGTCCAACCTTCCGCTATTAAAAATATATTTTTGTAACGACTTTACCCCTTCGGAATAGATCAAATCTATATTTCCTACACCCCCACCAATCACAATTGCATCTGGATCTAGGATATTTACCACTACACTTAACGCTAAACCGAAAAAGTGAATCATTCTTTCCATGGTTTCTTTCGCGTGGAGATCATTTCCAACGTTGTACAAGTCGTAGATTTCTTTTAAATTTTTCTGCTGCCCGCTGCGCTCAGCGTAGAATTTCTCAAGCGCTGGGCCGGCTAATATTTTTTCCACACAACCTGCCTTGCCGCAGTAACAGGGGCCACCCGACTCATCTAAGAAATTATGCCCCCACTCCCCTCCTATTCCCTGCAGCCCGTTGATCACTTTGCCTTCCACCACCACGCCTCCGCCTACACCGGTGCCCATTATTACACCAAATACAACCTGCGCATTGGGGAATTTTTCTTTTGCAATACCCATGTTGGCCTCTGCCAATGCGAAGCAATTTGCATCGTTGGCCATTTTAAATTCAATGCCCATCATCCTTTCTAAATCGGCTTTCAAGGGCTTTCCGTTCAGGCTGGTAGAGTTGCTGTTTTTCATCAAACCAAGACCTGGATCTAATGTTCCTGGTGTTGCAATGCCAATGGTAGCAGGCTTGTAACCCATTTTTGCAACCATCATATCAACCACTCTTTTTATCTGACCAAGAATGTGTTCATAACCTAAATGACCTTCCGTAGGAAGGCGATCGCGGAATAAAACGTCAGGATTAGTTGCGGATTTCAATATTGCTCCCTCTACTTTCGTTCCACCTAAGTCGATACCCCAAAGATTGGCGTTATTGCTCATATACTCGTTAAAGATTAATAGTTATTGGTCACAATATAGAGTTTATGTACTCTGTTGGCAATTGATTTTGGATCAATTTGCTAATTTGTTTCAGTTGGGTATCTACCAAACAGAATCTGGGTATTGTAAAATCAATTGAATATTACTTCGTCTACAAATACCCACCCCCTCTCTTTCTTTTTTGAGATAAATTCAGGCAGCTTAGCAACTGGCCGGGCAATTACTTTGTAATAGTTAAAAGATTTTTCTCCAAGTTGAAAAACAACTGCATCCTCACAATATCCAGCTTCCTTTTGAGTGGGAGTTGGGATTACTTTTCTTTCGATCAGCTTCAGTCCCGATTTATCATTTCCGCCCCAAAGTTCCACAGACTCAGGAGCGACTACGTATGAGTAGTAGCTTTTAGCAAAACCTAACGTAACTTTTTTTATCGGCTTTGCATCTTTAAAATAAAACAAAGCCTCCATCGGCCGCTCTCTAAATCCAAGCCAGTAAGGCTCTCTGAAATCAGCGAAAGTGCTCTTCTTGTTATCCACCAGCGTGTTTATGCCTTCGCCTTTGTACTTCACGTCAGCCTTAGTCGACAACTCTGCCGAAGTAGGTTTCCTTCCACTCTTAAAAAAAGTAAATTCAGAGACTGCACTCGACAACCATTCATCGCGACAAGCAATGGCTTTTAATTTAGTAAAACCATCTATTGAAATTGGCTCTTTATAAACAAGCCCCGTTACCGAATCGGGAGTTGTGCCATCCAACGTATAGCGAATAATAGTACCCGCCAAATTATGTTTTAGTTGAATCCGTTGGCCTTCCTTGATTAACAAACTGTCGTTGACTAAAAGTGGGGGAGTCAGCTTTAAAGTTTCAGTTGTTGGATAACCGGCATTCCAACGGATGGAAGGGAATTTTGATTCCAATTCAGCTAATTGCCCTTTATCTATTTTGGCATTCCAAATAAATACTTCTTTTAAATCGGGAAGGGTTGCGATTTGGGACAATGATTTAAAATCAACTTCAGTTCCAACCAATGCGAGTGACTTCAATTTCTTTAACCCCGTCAATGAATTTAAAATTGCCCCGGTGATCTTTGTTTTATTTAGATCTAACTTTTCGAGGTTAGTAAATTCGCTAATCATCTTTCCTTCAGTGTCGCCCACTGGCATACCTGCTAGGGTGAGGCTAACAAGCTGCTCTCGCACACTCTTTAATTCCTCTAGGCTATTTATTTTAAAAGCTTGACTAACAAAAAACTCTGCTGCCAATGCGGGGCTTTCAATTGATGCCTGTGTAACGGTTCGATAGGGAGAGTTGAGCTCTTTAATTTTATCTTTTGATGCGAAGGGGAAAGAATAGGCAGGTTCATCTATGTTCCTTCCATTTTGAATAAATTCATTCGCCAATAGCGTTAACGTGTCTTTCGCATCAAAGCGGGTCCATGCCTTCTTGGTATCGGCACCCGCTAATATCCACCGATACAATAATTTCTTTTCTTTATCCGTCAACGGTGTTTTTCCAACTGGCGGCATATGCTCATCATTTTCGTCTGGAAGATTGATCCGTTCTATGATAGAACTCGATTTGGGGTCGCCCGCTTTCCAAATCACCCCATGCTTTCCACCCTTATTTATGGCTGCAACACTGGTCATTAGCAGGTTTCCTTTTTTCTTCTGCTCGTTATGACAGCTAAAACATTTTTCCCTGAAAACAGGCTCTATTGCGGCATGGTACAAAGACGTGCTGTCGGTGATGACAATTTGCTCCTCACCTTTGCCCATCATAGGCGCAAGTACAAAGTTCTCACCATGGGTAATCGTGGCTCCGAAATGCCCGGCCGCAATCAGCGCCACAAAAGAAACGAGTAGCAGCGGCCTGTACAATTTCTGGTTTTGACTGTCAATAATCAACAGGAGCCACGTCAATAAACTTACGGCCGTTCCTGAAATTAAATGATACCTTAACACAGACTCATCATAGCCCCCTTCTTTGGAGAGCGCAAATCCCATGATGGCCGATAGCACGGAAGTAATTGCTGCAAAAGACAAGACTAGCATATTTATCCGTGTAAACGCCTCGCCCTTAAATTCATTTCTAAAAAGTAATACCAACAACGCAATTACCAGTGTGCCAATAGGCAGATGAAGCAGCAACGGATGCAAGCGCCCAAAAGACTGCAACCACGATGGAAACACGATTCTATCTTGAAAGACAATCAAGAATATAAGAAGTATGTTGAAACCGAAAACAGCACTTTTAATTACTCTCTGAAATAATTGCATTTTGTTTACGCTAAGATCCCAGGAATAACTTTTCCAGCAATATCCGTTAGGCGATATCTTCTACCCAAGTGTTTATACTGCAACTTTTCATGGTTCAAGCCCATCAGGTGTAACACAGTGGCGTGAAAGTCATTGACATGAACAGGATCTTTTATGATGTTATAGCCAAATTCGTCTGTTTCTCCATATACTGTTCCCGGCTTCACTCCTCCCCCCGCCATCCAAATGGTGTAAGCACGCGGATGATGATCGCGGCCATAATTATCTTTTGACAAATCGCCTTGACAATAATTGGTTCTGCCAAATTCGCCACCCCAAATTACTAGCGTCTCATCCAGCAGTCCTCTTTGCTTCAAATCCAAAACTAGCGCAGCTGAGGCGCGATCTACGTCCTTTGCTTGCATCGGCATCTCTCCCACCATATTCCCATGTTGATCCCACCCTTGATGGTACAATTGCACAAAGCGAACGCCCGATTCGGAAAGCTTTCGTGCCAGTAAACAGTTAGCGGCATAGGTACCAGGGACCAAACACTCGGCTCCATATAGTTTAACAATGCTATCCGGCTCTTTTGTAAGGTCAGTCAATTCGGGCACAGACGATTGCATTCTATAGGCTAATTCATACTGCTGAATTTTCGTTTGTATCTCAGGGTCACCAAACTCTTCATAGGCCATACTGTTCAACTGCGAGAGATTGTCCAGTATTCTCCTCCTATCGTCTTTGTCTATCCCAGAAGGGTTGTTGAGATACAGCACAGGTTCTTCACTGCTACTAAATTGAACACCTTGATGGATGCTATCCAAAAATCCATTTGTCCACAATTTGGAATAAACGCCTTGTCCGTTTCCTTTTCCTCTAGAAAGCAACACACAAAAAGCTGGCAGATTCTTATTGTCACTCCCTAAACCATAACTCAACCACGCGCCCATGCTAGGGCGATTGCCCTGCTGTGCACCTGTCTGCATAAACGTAAGGGCAGGATCGTGGTTGATAGCTTCTGTGTGCATCGATTTTATGAAGCAAAGTTCATCGGCAATCTTGGCGATGTTAGGGAAAATTTCACTGACCCATGCCCCACTTTTACCATACTGCTGGAATGAAAAGTGGGAGCCTACCAACGGGAATTTAGCCTGACCAGAAGTCATTCCTGTTAATCGTTGCCCATTACGGATGGATGCCGGAAGGTCTTGGCCCGCCATTTTTATCAAGGTCGGCTTATAGTCAAAACTTTCAAGTTGAGACGGTGCTCCATTTTGAAATAGGTAAATGATTCGTTTGGCTTTTGGCGCAAAGTGAGGGATGCCCAAGGAAGCAATATCTTCTTCTTTACCTGAAAACAAATCAGGAATCAATAAGGAGCCCAATGCAGCACTGCCAAAGCCTAACCCTAGCTTCCCTAGGAAGTGTCTTCTGTTTATATTGAGATGCCGTTCAAAAAATTCGTTTGCCATGGTTGTTATGATTTAGTGATCGTCTCTTCCATATTATACATTGTCATGATCACTTTAATAAATGCGGCAAGCGATTCTTTATCCTTTATTTCTGCATGTTTAAACTCGCCCAGTTTAATAAGCTGATCCTTCTTTTCGGTGGTGGTAAGTTTCTTTTCTGAGTCAAAAAACGTTTTAAAAATTTTTATCTCTTCTGATTTGGGCGTTCGGCAAACGAGCGTGCGAAAAGCAACTGTTATATTTTCGTCCATCGAGTTATTACTTACCATGATCTTCTCGGCCAATACGCGTGAAGCTTCTAACACCGCTGGATCGTTCATCATCACCAATGCTTGCAGCGGGGTGTTAGTTCGGTTGCGCTTTACCTCACATTGATCTCTATTACTGCCATCAAAAACAAGCATAGCCGGTGGTGGCACAGTGCGTTTTATAAAGGTATACATACCCCTACGATACAGTTTATCGCCATGGTCTTGAATGTATTTTGTAAGGCCACGACCTGAGGTGGCTATCTCCCACAAGCCTTTTGGTTGATAAGGTTTCACACTTGGCCCACCTATTTCTTCATTTAGCAGACCGCTGGTGGCTAACACAAAATCGCGGGTAAACTCAGCCCCCAGCCTGGCCCTGGTCATATGAGACAAATAGATGTTCTCTGGATCGACTGCCTGTTTCCCTTTGGTGGTGGCAGATGACTGGCGATAGGTAGCGGACATAACCAGTTGTTTTACCAACCGCTTAACGTCCCATCCGTTCTTGGTAAAATCCGTAGCCAGCCAATCGAGTAACTCTGGATGAGTGGGTAGTTCACCTTGCATGCCAAAATCTCCGGATGTCTTCACCAACCCTCGTCCAAAAAACTCTTGCCAAATTCTATTGACAAACACCCGAGCTGTTAACGGATTCTTATCGTCTAATAACCATTGCGCCAAACCAAGTCGATTTTTTGCAAAGCGAGTTGTATCGAAATTAAGAATGGCGCTTGGCGTGCCAAAACCTACCACTTCTCCTTTGGCATCGTAAGCCCCCCGCACCAAAACATGAGTTGGTCGATACAATGAACTATCTTTCATCACCATCACTTTCACGGGGGTGGTGTCTTTTTTATTGATAAACTTCAATATTTTATCCACGTCTTCAGAGGTAATTTTCATTCGTGGCGGATCAGCCGCAGTTCCGGAATAAATATCACCTTGGTATCCTTTTTCTGCTACTTGATTAAAGAATGCAAATGTTCGATAATAGTCTTTCTGTGAAATGGGATCGTATTTATGATCGTGACAGTGCGCGCATTCAAATGTCAACGCCAAAAATGCCTTCCCAAACGTATTGGTTCTATCGGTCACATACTCAATGCGATATTCCTCATCGATCACTCCCCCCTCTTGTGTTATCTTATGGTTGCGGTTAAAACCCGTTGCCAACAGCATCTCTTTGGTTGGGTTCGGAAGCATATCCCCCGCCAACTGCCACGTCAAAAACTTATCGTAGGAATAATTTGAATTGAAGGCATGTATCACCCAATCCCGCCAAGGCCACATGGTTCTGAGTCCGTCATCTTGATAACCGTGCGTGTCTGCATATCGGGCTAAATCTAGCCACTGAACGGCCATCTTCTCACCATAATGTTTGCTGGACAATAGTTGATCAACCACTTTTTCATAAGCTGCACTAGATTGATCTGCCAGAAATTCCTCTTGTTGTTGAATGGAAGGGGGAAGCCCCGTTAAATCAAGCGACACGCGCTTTAACAATCGCTCTTTTTCGGCTTCCTCACTCGGCTCTAAACCCTTTTCATTCAACTTCGCCATAATGAAATGATCGATTTCATTTTTAGGCCAATCACTAACTGAATTTGGAACAGTAACTTGTTGAGGCGGAATTAATGCCCAATGTTTCTGGTATTTGGCACCTTGTTCAATCCATTTTTTTATAAGCTTAATTTCAAAAGCAGTCAACGACAGGTTGGAGGAAGGCGGTGGCATTACCTCGGCCGTGTCGGTAGTGGCGATTCTTAGAAACAATTCCGATTGATCAGGTTTTCCAGCAACCAGCACATGTGCGCCAGGGTTCTTTTTTAGGCCAGCGAAGGCGGCAGCTTCTTCATCTAACCGAAGATCGGCTTTGCGTTGATTTGCATCTGGGCCGTGGCACTTAAAGCAACGATCGGATAAGATTGGACGGATGTGAAAGTTATAACTTACCTCTTTCGGAAGTTGCTCGTTATTGGCTGGTTGCCTAGAACAGCTTGCTAAGGCAACTACTGATAACGAAATCAATAAAGTCTTCTTAATTTTGATTAAATTCATGAAGCCTAAATTACATTTTTTCACATAAACTAGAAGCAAAATTTACTTACGAGGTCGCGTTAGAATTTAAAGCCGCCTCTAGCTTTTCGATTCTTGCAATATACTCTTGTTCTTTCCTTTGCATTTCTTCTTGGGTAGCCGAAAGTTCTTCCATATTTTGACGCATCTCTTCTTCTTGTGAGCGCATTTCCTCTGCCTGCTGTTGCGCATCGCTCAATAAAAATTGAACGCGCTGTGTAACTTGCGTAGATAAAACGGCTGACGCGATGCCTTCACAAGCCTTTGTTACAAAAGCGATTTTGTTCTGATCTATTTCATACAGGGAAGCAAGTTCAAGTACGCCAATGATCTGATCTTGAGTTTTGACCGGCACCAAAAGAATATTTGAAGGTGGCGCATCTCCCAAACCTGATGTAATACGGACGTATTCCGGGGGAACGTCTCTCATATAAATAATATCTTTTTCAAGAAAGCACTGGCCCACAAGCCCTTCGTCCAACGCAATTCTTTTTTGTAGAAATTTCTTTCTCTCAAAAGCATAACAGGCTACTAACTTTAAATACTTGTCTTCCTCTCCTTCCACTAAAAATAATCCTCCTTGATTAAGGCCCATGTACTTTACAATACCCTTAATCAAATTATTAGAAAGTGCATCGATGTCATTGGAATGCTTGCGCAGTATTTCGCTAATGGAGTTAATACCAACCGTAATATACTTCTCTTCTTGTTCCCGCTTAGTTGAAATCACCAAGCTTTTTTGCATTGCCAGAAGGGCATTTCCCAATTCATCCTCTTTACTTTTGCTGCCGCTATCAAAATCCAATTTGCCACGGCTTATTTCTTCGGCAAACAAAATATTTTGTTTTACACTTTCCATCTGACTTTGAAGTACGATGCTCTTCTCAGTATCTGACAGCGTTCGTTTTTCCATTTCATAGCTCCACCACCCGCAGATGGCAACAATTACAGCGGCCAAGCCTCCATGAATCATAAAAGTGAAGAGGTCCATATAGGCTAGCTGAGTAAAATAAATTTCCTTGTTACCTGCGTATTGAAGGTAAGCGAAGGCTGCGTGATGAACCACTACGAGTAAAATGAGCGGCAATTGGAGCCGCCAGTTTTGAAAGTTTATTAAAAGAGTTGCCCCGACAAAAACAAAAAAATGCATTTCAAACATACCATGCATTTGATAGATGAATTGTGCGGTAAAGATTGCTAAGACTGTGCTAAAAACGTAGTGATGTACGGTGCGTTTGGGTAATGCAAATTTTGTTGCAAAATAAGCTAAGATGCTCAGCCCGCCTACCCCGAAAGCTACCAATTGAGTATCGTAAACGAACGAAAGCACTATACCTGTCAACCCATACACAATAAGTACGTAGGTTGAAAGTTGATCCGATCTTAAGTTTATTTCCTTAAAAATTTCACCTTTCTGTTCTCTGGTTACGTGAGCCATTTTTTCCATGTGCTAAAATATTTCGGATAGAGTATTCGCTTGATCGGCTAGTTCGCAACCATATGCTAAACTGGCTTCAAGCCCAAATGCGGGCGAAGGCTGTCTGTTTAGGAAACTCACTAAAGCAAGTTCAGCATAGTTAGATGCCTGACTGGTACAATATCGCGATCTATTATAATTCCCTCTAAAATAAAGTGATTTATCTTTTGTAATTATTACAGCTTGTGGTGTAGAGTAAACACCACACGTAACAGCAATTTTGTTTTGAGGATCAATCGCATATGTTAATGACTCACCAAATTTTCGCTTCGCCACTGCCAGATCTTGCAATGAAGGAACGACAATTATAAATTGAATACTATCGCCATGATGGCGAATAAGTTGAGTTACATGACTAGCATTAAACCTAGAACATGGACAGTCCGGGTTATAAAAATGGATGAATAAGGGCCCTTTCTGATCAATCTCCTTTAATTCCACTCTCGAAAGAATCGGCACCGATTTAAGATGTTGAGGTGTAGGAGTAGGAAGTGTATACTTAATCTCTTGATGCCAGAAAATTGAAATTATACCTACCAAACAAGCTGACAAAATGCAGAAAGTAATAAAAACTCGCATAGTAGGGAATCAAATTATTGGTTAAATCTAACAAGAGCAAACCAAAAACCTATGGCGTAACAGAAGTTTTATAGACCCCAATTTAGATTGGTTAGGAAAAATAAACCCGGAGGTGTATGAAGTCTCCGGGTTCCTCAACAATTAACCAAATCAAACAATCAATTCTTAGATAAACTAGTTAGCACCATCTTGGTTTGCGAAGCTAACTGTGTAATTCGCTATTTTTTTACCGTGTTGTAAGCCCATTTCAGTATCCACTCTGTAGTGGATTGCGCCATACAATCGAGACAAAGAAGCTTCTTTTGCTTGTGCATCAAAGTCAGCTGCACCAGCAGGAAATAAATAAGAGAGCACCGTGGCGGCAGCCGCTGAAAACGTGGAGTGGCCCGAGGTATATGCTGGGAAATTCGGGATGCCTGTGCTTGTTTTTATAGACGGGTCCAGTTGACTTGGGCGTGGATTAAAATAAAAATACTTTGTTTCCCAACAGCCCACGGCAGCATCGTGTAGAGACATATTTAATAACGCAAATGCCCGGGCGGCTCGCACCTCACTAAAGTTTGCATCGCGAATATATTCTTCGGCAATATCGTTCCAATGACCGGGCGGTGTATAGGTGCCAGCTCCATCTGCCCATTTATGAACAATCGCAATTTGCTCTCTTGTAGCATTGGTAGCGAACGATTTCACTTCAGCTAATTCATTTTGCATCTCCGCTGAGGATGTTGACGGTGGCGCTGTGGGTCTTTCCGAAACGATGTTTGCTGGCGTCATCATCCACGCCTTTACGTTTCCAAAGAAGGGAAGCATAGGAGGACGGACAGGGGACTCAAGGCTTATCCAGGGAATTTGGCCTTTGGCCGTTGTGTTATCTGCAAAAGCTTGCCACTGTGCTTTATTGCCAACAGCAGCCGCCATACCATCGCCAGCAGCCCGAGCAGTAAACAAGGCAGCAATAGATTTGCCCATAGCAAGTCCGGCAGAAATATCAGTGGAAGAAGCTTTACCAGACCATAGGGCAGCATTCCGCTGGTCACCCGCCTTTAGTGTGATAAATTCAAGGGCAGCAGGAAACAATGCTTTCAATAGTTCAGCAGTAACTCCAGACAGGACAGAGTCCTCCGATGGATAAGCTGGCAAATCTGTTTTTGGCACTAAGGCTTGAACCCCTGCATCGATGGTATAAGGAGCAGCTCGCTTGTATAAATATTTGTAATACCATGCGGCTTTCATAGCGTCTGCCTGTGCTACGCTCAAGTAGCTGTAAGCACGAGCGGCATAAGGAGGATTAGAGAATGGAAATTGAGGATCAGCAAATGGGTTCTCAGCACTGGGAAAAACATAGGATCCATCGGGTTGTGGCGCGGGTGGAAGATTATACTTGGCCACCAACTCTCTAAAAAGTTGGTTCCAACGCGATACCCCGCCAACGCTCCAATAGTCAATCACTGCTCGTTGTGCACTTGTTAGATTACTTTGAGCGGTTTTAATAGCCGCCAGTTCTGTTTTGTATGCATCGGTAGAAGGATCTGCTGGTGCTGCCAATGCTATTTGTGAGGGGCTTGTCATGAAGATCATTTTCCAATTACCTGCGTTGGCATCAATGCTAGTTGGCTTTAGCGGAGTAAGTATTTCTGTGGAAGAGACTTCTTTATCGCAACCTGCCATAATGGAAAGGATTGCGACAGTAGCTAGTGAAATCGTTTTTCTATATAGTTGCATGTTTTTAAATTAGTAGTGAGATATTAGTAGCGAGATGTGAGACCCATGATCATGCTGTTAGGTGTAGAGCATCTTAAGGGCGACTTCATTTGTATAATTCTTTTTTTTATCTGATATCGATTAGCGCTCCAAGTTTCTCGCTTGGTCTTTCTTAAAATAAAAGGTATACATAAAACCTGCCATCAGTGAGGTTGACTGCCCTACGTTGCGGCCAGCTACTACATAACTGCCCGTTGCACGGAAGGCTAGGTTGGCAGGCCAAGGCAAATAGTAAAATACCAACGCGCCTACTTTTGATGCGTTCATTCTATTGGAAGCGAAGGGCATGTCTTGTCTGCGAATGTCACCGCCACCCAGTGTGTTTTGTACCGTGAAATATACTTCGGCCTGTAACGCATTTTTGTGATATCCCGCATCCACAATAAAATCGAATACATCGTGCATCTGCACTTTGTTGGTTAAGAAAAGTTGACCATCCGTATAGTATGAAGGTCTGTCCAATGAAATATTGCTCCTCCATGTGTAGGCAGCCGATCCGTTCAAATACCAGGAATGGTTGAAGTTATAATTTGCAGTAAACCGACCTGACAACGTTGTAGATTGCAGGCCAATAGAAAGTGGAAGCAGATCGGGTGTGTAGTTAGTAAGTGGAGTTGATAGCGAGCCTGTAGCAAAAAGTTTAAATTTGTCTTTACCAAGTTCTTTAGTCAAGAAGTTGTATTTGGCGGCAACCGTTAAATCTTGTATGCCTCCCAAGCTGACGAGTGTCCCTCCGTTTGCACTGTTGTTAATGTAGGGTAACACAGCCATAACATTGATCCTATTGGTAAGGCCGTACACACCCATATAAGTAATACTCTGACTGGTTAGGGTTCCTATATTTTGGTTATCGCGTTTCAATCCACCTTCCCAATAATTCTTCCATTGGTCTTGACCCGCAAGGAAGCCAGTACAAAAGGTATTTTTGGGCATCATCAGACCATCGGTTATAGTCTGGCCATGGGTGAATTTGGCTAAAAAAAAGAATGTCAATATCAGTAAAGATTTGTTCATAAGATCGAAAAATAAAAATTTATAAAACCTAACTATAGAAGGTTGGCCGTTGTAAACAAGGACGGTCAAAAGAGGCTAGTCGCGAATTACAATAGATCAGTAAAGAATTCTGCCGTAAGCAACAAAAGCAATACGCGTAATAACTCCTTTACAGGACGCAATTCAGATCGACTAAAGGAAATTACGACCTAGGTGGATAGATTATTTCAGTATCGGGAGACGATACAATTTTAGCAACAAAAGCGTTGTATTCGATCGGTAAAGACCAACCTATCACATTTGATTTGATGGTGATGGAGGAAGAAGTATATTCTTTGATGGGAGATAGTATTTTTTTTGCGTTTGATTGCTTTTGCGAATCGTGTGTATCGCTAAATGTCTTTACATAATCAGTAATGTCTTGATTGATTATTTTACTGTCGGCATCTTTTAAGCATACAATGTAAAGGGTATCACGAAGCAACTTTTGCTTTACCAGTCGGTAGACTTCGCCATTATTTTCAAATTGCCCTTGCGCTTGCTGATATTCTGCATCGTCCGAACGATAAGGCAGACTTAATGGGATGCGGAATGTGATTGTCTCAGAACCAGAGAAGGTTTCTTCATTGATTTTTCTAGAGGTAAGTTCGGTTTGGACGGCCTGAACACCTAAAAAAACACCATAAAATCCTAGTGTGTTCAGTGCGAACACGGCTAACATAAATATGGATGCAATGCGTTTCATTCGAGTGCATAGTTAAGAAAAGAAAAATCTAAATCAAAATATCAGCAAAAAGCACCCCTCCTAGCGAAGCAGCGGGAGAAAAGCAGCATTCACTTTCGGGGTTTAAAAATCCCATGTTACATCTGGTTCAACAATCGCTCCGCTAACTTGGGGAACAGACGAATTACATCGTACGTGACAAAGGAGAAAAAATTGCTTTTCTTGTAGTTTTCCAAATATCTTTGAAGCTTTTACAACATTAGTAGTTAAATATGAAACATCTATTTATCATTCCCCTGATCATTGTAACTTATGATTTGCTAATGGCTCAGTCTTTTACAAAAGGAGGTAATCTAGGAACATCAAATTTCTTAAATGGAGCCACTGCCTGGGGAGATTTTGACAATGATGGAGATAAGGACTTGATAATAATAGGCACTCCTGGGAATGCAACCACAAAATTTTATATTAACAATAGCGATGGAACGTTCACAGAAAATCTAAATCATGGTTTTAGAAATGTTGGCGATGGTGATTTAGAATGGGAGGATTACAATAATGATGGAAGACTTGACTTGTTGATATCTGGGAATGACAATACCGATGGAGGCTTTGGAACACCGGTAACCAGAATTTATAAAAATCTTGGTAAAGGAAGTTTTCAAGAACTTGCTGGCAATTTTCTTAATGTATATCAGGGATCAGTTGAATGGATAGACTTCAACAATGACAACAAACCGGATTTTCTTGTCTCTGGAAGAACCAATCCTCAAGGCTTTACTAATTCAATTGCACTCTACAAAAATATGGGTGGAGATAACTTTGTAGCGATCACTACTCCTTTTGAAACTTTCTCACAAAGTGATTTTGACTGTGCTGATTTTGATAATGATGGCGACATGGATATTGCTATGGCAGGCTATACAGGCTTTAATGGTGTAACCAAAATTTATAAAAACAACGGAAATGAAACATTTAGCCTTCACCAGCAATTAACCTCAGCCATGAGAGCTTCCTTAGATTGGGGAGATTACAACAATGATGGAAACATTGACTTAGTGATTTCAGGATTCTCAGGCACCCTACAAACACTGAAGGTATATAAAAATGTAACTGGAACTTTTTCAGAAATAAACGAGCCTGAATTTGTTGGTGGTGAACAGGGCTCAACTAATTGGATCGACTATAATAATGACGGGAATCTGGACATAATTTCTTCAGTCATAGGCGATGGAGCATGGAGCACAAGAATCTATAGGAATGACGGAAGTGATGCATTCTCCTTGCAAGTAAACACCGGTTTGCCGGTGAACGATTATAGTAATATCAGTTACGTTGATTTAGAAAATGACGGAGACCTAGATGTGTTTTTTCCGAGTACTTTCGATAGCACCAACGCTATGTTTTTTTATATAAATGGCAGCAGCTCTGCAAATACTTCACCAAATATTCCAGCGACTAACGCAGAAGTGATTTCCGGGTCAAACGCAACCATTTCTTGGTCAGCGTCATTAGACAATGTTACCCCTCAGTCCACCCTTACATACAATATTTATGTTACACACAACTCTGACACTATTGTCAATCCTAATTCGGTTAAAAGTGGAAAACGGAAAATTTTGAAGGGTGGCAATAGACAGTCCAAGCTCAACTATGTTATCGCGAATCTTAAACCAGGAGACTACCGCTGGTCTGCTCAGGCTGTCGATAATTCTTTTAACTCATCGGTCTTTGCCGCTACAAAATCATTTCACATTAATTATCCACCTGTAATCACTGGAGTCTTGAATCCATTGAATACGAATGAAGACACCCCTGTTAATATTTTGTTGAACAATCTAATCATAAACGACCCCGATAATAACTTTCCTGGTGACTTTACAGTCTCAATTTCGGCAGGCAATAATTATACTTTCTCAGGCAACACATTATCACCCGCACTTAATTTTAACGGAATACTCACTGTTCCAATTAAAGTTAGTGATGGCTCCGATCAG
This sequence comes from Flammeovirgaceae bacterium, assembly GCA_027487845.1. Lineage (GTDB taxonomy): Bacteria > Bacteroidota > Bacteroidia > Cytophagales > Cyclobacteriaceae > ELB16-189. The sequence goes on along the minus strand of JAIYCV010000045.1, from coordinate 41,710 downwards.
AGTGCAACCTTTAATTTGTCCGTTTTAGTGGTGGCAGTTAATGACCCACCAGTTGTTACTGGATTAAAAAACCCATTATCCACTAATGAAGAAATGCCTATTACAATTTCGATAAGCAACATCAATGTACAAGATCCAGACAATACATTCCCTAACGATTTTTCTTTAGCAGTTTCAGGAGGTGCTAATTATACTTTTGAGAATAATACAATAACACCTGCCCGGGGTTTTACAGGAACACTAACAGTTCCAATCACTGTGAGTGATGGCACCTCAAATAGTGGGTCGTTTTCTGCTTTAATAAATGTGGAAAAGATTGTTGGTTTAATTGAACAGACATTTGACGAGGTTGCCTTTTATCCAAATCCCGCTTCAAATTTTGTAAATATCTTGCTGCCCGAAGCACCTAAACGAGTTTTACTATTCGATGCTCTTTCGAGATTTCTAGAAATTCCAGTAGGCAGCAATTTTGAAAATAAGCAGATAAGGTTGGACGTAAAATCTCTGCAAAAAGGAGTTTACATCGTTTTGATCTCTATGGGAGATAGAACAATTAGACAACGATTACTCATCGACTGAAGTAAATAGTCCAAAATCTGTTCGCAAGCGAGGTACTAAACGAAAAATCCAAATCAAAATATCAATAAACAATACCACGCTCGCGAAAAAAAACCATCCGTTTCTTGATCTCTTTAGTAACCCCTACAACAAAAACTAGTTATGGTTTCCCCTGCTGTGCATCCTTCTGTTATGCCGGTTGGAATCTCGGCCTTTAGAAACAAAACTTTTAAATTTCACATACTGGTCTTCGCGAAGTACTGATTTCATTTTCAAATCCAGGCTATCTAAAAGCAATCGTACTTCTCTGTCTGTTTTGCTTTGCAGCGAATCCACTTGCGCCATTGTTGCCTTCATGATGGGTTGAATCGCTTTAATTTGTTGCTGGTCGGCATCAACAGCTTCAAATAGTTTTCGTTCAAATCCCCTCCTCATTTCGGCCCGCCCCCGCGAAATCCGTTCGGTGTAATGTTTACGAGTCCATAAACCCGAAGCCAAGGTACCTATTGCAATACCGATAATGAGCGTAGCACTGATGGTAATAATGGCTCTCTTTCTTTCTGTTGTCATATCTTTATCTTGTTAAACTGGATAATACGTCTATGGCCATTACATCTTCCATGGCTTCTTCTTCTAACCCCAAAATGGACTTAATCGAAAGCTGATCTGATAACAATACATTGACTGCCAATAAAGCAATAATGACCCCCGCAGCCAGCAATTGATAGCGCTTGAAGAAGAAAAAAATCTGGTAATCGATCCCTTGCTTCAATTGCTTAATGCGGTATGCTATGCGCTCGGCAAAGAATGGCCCGAACGATTCCTCCTCTTTCCGCTGCAGCATTTCTCGCAATTGAAGCAATTGATTGCTTCTTACTTTCAGTTCTTGGTTTTCACCCGCAAAAGCCTCCAATTTATCGTTGGTTTCTTTTGTCAGTTCACTATCTAGTGACCTTAAAAATAATTCTTCCCCATCTGAAATATTCATACTCGATTATGGTTTAAGTTTTTTAGACAACGCTAGTCTTAATTTGATTTGAGCTCTCGAAAGCCTTGATAGCACGGTACCCAAGGGTATTTTCAACAGATTGGAAGTTTCTTCGGTGGAGTAGCCTTCTATCAACCGCAAGGTTACCACCGACTTAAATTCCGGCTCCAGACGACTTAATTCAAAGGTCAACAGCTCTTTCAAATCCATTGTATCATCGCTTGTTTTAGCATCTTTCCCTGCATCAAGCCCCACATAGCGGGCTTGGTTTCGTTTTCTTTTCTTTAACTCGTTTAGCGAAAGATTAATGGCTATCCGCACCAAATAGGTACTCACCATCGAATCGCCCCTGAATTTATCTAGCGACTCATAAAACTTTATAAACACCTCTTGCCCCACATCTTCCGCCTCGGGTGTGCTACCTAACATTGACTTCACTACTCCAGCTACTTTGCCCTCATGCCGCTGGACAAGTTCCTTAAACGCTGCCACATCACCTGCTTTAGATTGAAGTATCAGTCGTTCGTCTCGTCCTAAATCCATTCGTAACTTGTTCAAAGTTGTTTGTTAGACAAGGTACCTAATCTTTTTATTCCCAGCGCGGCATTTTTTTCTTAATGTAGATTATCCAAAAATGTATTTTAGAAACAATACTTTTGCCCAACTATCACTTGAAAAAAGATACTATGCAAGAATTGGCGCATATCAGCCTGTTGGTAAAGGATTATGACGAGGCCATTGAATTCTATACCAAAAAATTGAACTTTAAACTAATTGAAGATACCCCCTTGAGCGATACCAAAAGGTGGGTGCTGGTAGCGCCACCCGGGTCTGCCGGATGTTGCCTTTTGCTCGCTAAAGCCGCCAACAAAGAACAAGAAAGCCGCATTGGCAATCAAACAGGAGGTAGAGTCTTTCTCTTTTTACATACCGATAACTTTGATAGCGACTTTGAAAACCTAAAAGAAAAAAATATTAAAATAATACGAGGCCCAAACGAAGAACCTTATGGAACGGTAGCCGTATTTGAAGACTTATATGGAAACCTTTGGGATTTGATTCAACCTAAAACCAATTAACCAATTACGAATAAATCAATTACGAATATCAATTACGAGCGACAACGAATTCACAGCCACTTCACCATGAACGAACGAATAAAAATTAGAAAAGAAGAAATACTTTCAAACAATTGGTACACGCTAAAAAAGATTACGTTCGATTTTACCAAGAAGAATGGCACCACACAAACCCTGAGCCGCGAAGCATACGACAGAGGCAATGGCGCTACCATATTGCTCTACAACAAAACTCAACAGACGGTAATACTCACAAAACAGTTTCGGCTGCCCACTTTCATTAATGGCAACACCGATGGCATGTTGATTGAAGCCTGTGCAGGGCTGCTCGACTTAGATAACGCAGAGGTGGCCATCAGGCGCGAAACCGAAGAAGAAACGGGATACAAGATAACCAACGTTACCAAAATTTTTGAGGCGTACATGTCGCCCGGCTCGGTCACAGAGATACTTCATTTCTTTGTGGCCGAATACTCGAAAGAAGAAAAAATATTCGAGGGCGGTGGACTAGAAGATGAAGACATTGAAGTGTTGGAACTTCCGTTTGAGGAAACGTATGCCATGGTTGACAGCGGTGAGATAAAAGACGGCAAAACAATTATGTTGCTGTATTATGCAAAGCTCAAGAAACTAATGGTTTAAAGGCAGGTGAAACTATGTGTGAAAAATAAAGTAATTTTGGAGATAAGTTACCGAAATTATGATAAGGACATTCATAACTCCTACTCAAAGCAGCCAGAAGTTTACGCTAAACGTTCCAGACGAATATATTGGGCAGGAATTGGAAGTTATTGTTTTTAAAAGATTGGAGGGGCTTGATCAATCAGAGGAGAAAATAACTATGTCTGATCTTTGGAATTCACTTTCTGACGAGACTGCAAAAAAACTCCACAAGAACGTGACTACTTTAAGAGCCGAATGGGGAAAGGATATTTAGTTGACACCAATGCAATAATTGATTTTTGCAATGGCAAGCTGCCAAGTTCTGGCAGAGATTTAATGTTAAATCTAAAACCAGAAATTTCGATCATAACCAACATCGAACTTTTTGCAACACCCGCTCTTTCTGAACAAGAACTAGCCCTGCTAAAAAAATTCACTTCCATATCGCGAATACATCCTGTTACAGTCGATTTGGTTAATACTACCATAAGAATAAAACAGGCGAAAACTATTAAACTACCCGATGCGATTATCGCGGCAACGGCCATATCCCACGGCCTTACCCTGATTTCTAGAAACAAAAAAGACTTTAGAAATATTGAAGGACTTACAGTTATTGATCCCTATGGAGATTAATTGCAACTTCGGCTCACCTTTTTATCACCATGCTAAAAATAGATAGCCACACGCACATCCTTCCCAAAAAAATGCCCAACTGGAGCGAAAAGTTTGGCTATGGCGATTTTATCTACCTACAGCATCATAAAAAAGGCTTCGCAAAGATGATGCGCGGCAACCAGTTCTTCCGCGAAATAAAAGAGAATTGCTGGAATCCCGACCTGCGTATAGAAGAATATCAGGCTTTCAATATTCCGTTACAAGTGGTTTGCACCATACCAGTAATGTTTTCCTATTGGGCCCAGCCACTGGACTGCCTTGAACTTTCTCAGTTTTTAAACGATCACCTTGCGGGAATCATTTCTAAGTATCCAAAGAACTATATTGGGTTGGGAACCATCCCCATGCAAGATGCTGAATTGGCTATTAAGGAATTAGAACGTTGTAAAAAAATTGGATTAGTGGGCATTCAGATTGGATCGAACATTAATGACGAAAACCTTAACGAAGAGCGTTTCTATCCTATTTTTGAAGCGTGCCAACAACTCGATATGGCCGTGTTGATTCATCCCTGGAATATGATGGGTGAGAAGAAAATGCAGAAATATTGGCTCCCTTGGTTGGTGGGCATGCCTGCCGAAACTGCGAGGGCCATTTGCTCTATGATATTTGGTGGCATCTTTGAACGGCTTCCAAAGCTTAGGGTAAACTTTGCCCATGCGGGTGGATCGTTCTTCGCTACCATTGGCAGGATCGAACATGGTTTTGATTGCCGGCCTGACCTGGTCGCTATTGACAACCCCATCAATCCGCGCGGTTACATAGGCAAGTTTTGGGTGGACAGCATTACACATGACCCACTCATGCTCGATTATGTGATCAAGTTGCAAGGCTCAAAAAAAATCACTTTTGGTACTGATTATCCATTTCCGTTGGGCGACTTGACAGGCGGGAAGTTTATTGAAGAAATGGATATTAGCAAAAAGATAAAAGAAGATATTTTTTGCAATTCAACGTTGGAGTGGCTAGGTATTTCAAAAAAGGATTTTGTTTAAGGTGGATATGTAATTTTGATGATGAGAAGATTGAGGAATTTCAGCTTTTTTGTGTTGTTGTGTATCGCTTCGCAAGGCGTTGCGCAGGATAGCGAAAAAGAAAAGATACGGCTTATTGAACTGCAAGCAGAAGTCTCTAAAACTACTTCCATCATGCATCAACTAGATTCGGCCATCTATTTGAGTGATAATCAACGTTACGTAGAGGCCGATGAACGTTTCCTTTTCGTAATGCGCAACCTGCGCAGCATACCGTCCGACTTAACTTATTATTTCGGGAAGAATTCCTATCACTTGAAAAAATACAGGCAAAGTGTGGATTGGTTGAATAAATACATTCAGTTAAAAGGTACAACCGGTCAATACTCAAGCGAAGCGGTGGAGTGGCTCAAGAAAGCAGAAGCAAAGCTGCTGGAAGAAAAAGCTACCGAATCGCTTAAAGCAAGAGAGGTGCTTTCGCGCGACTATAATATCGACTGTGGCCCATCCGGCAAAGTGACCTGCCCCATTTGCATGGGAAAAACCGTGATCGTGAAAAAAGGCTATTTTGGCGAGAGCTATAAAACCTGCCCCTATTGCAGCAAACATGGCTATTTAAGCTGCGATGATTATAATAAGCTGGTGAGGGGGCAACTAAATCCTTCAGCCGACCAATAATATCCCTAAACGACCTCCAATAAAGCCTAAATTTCAGTCTTACTCTCTTAATATAGTCGATGTAACTTTTTTCAATTTAAATGAATTTTTAGAAGATAAAATGATCTGTATCTTTACAAAATTCTCTAAATAATGGATTAGTAAATTGATAAAAAGTAAGTGTTAGCGAAATTTTTGACCACTTTGCAACTGGTTTTTTTTGCGATGAGTCTTTTCGCCCAGACTGAGACTGGTGGAGACCGATCGATCGTAATCCTTCTCGATAAATTGAGAGATTACCAAACCAATAATGAGGAGCCGCAAATGGCATCTTGCTATTTTCAACTCGGTACAAAATACTGGCAGAAAGACTCTCTCAGCAAAGCGGTTGAATATTTTGAAAAGTCGCTGACTTTATACCAAAAATTGGGTGGAGATAATGGGATACGACTGGTTTCTGAATCGTTGGGTATTTTGTTGCTAGAGCAAAACAAGCCAGAAAAGAGTATTGAATTTTTTCAAGTATGCCTTTCGGCCAATAGAAGAAAAGCAGATAAGAAAGGATTGACCATAGCACTGTTGAATCTGTCAAAAGCACAAGTAGAATTTGGTCAGACAGCACAAGCCTCAAAAAACTTAAAAGAAGCTATCGCTCTTTCAAAAGAATTAAATGACATAAGCCTGTTGGCAGATACCTACTATTTATACGCCAAAGCTCAGCAAACATTGGGCAATGAAAAAGAATCGACTTCATCATATGACAGCTATATGTTTTACAAGTCTAAAATGGACGAAAAAACAATTAAGTCGATCAAGAAATCGGCCGATGAAGCCGTAAACATGGTTGGTGAGGTTACAAATGAGAAGAAAATCTTAGAACAAGAAAAGCGGGGGATCTCCTCAAGGTTGGATTCGGTGAGTAATCAATTGCTGATGGCTGAGCGAGAGTTGCTTAACAAGAAAGTAAAAGAGTTGCAAGCAGAACAAGAGGAAAACAAAAAGCAAGCTGAATCCGAGCGACTCTATAAAAACTACTATTTAGGTATTGCTGCATTTCTAATCTTTACATTTGTTATCTTTTTCATGGTTACTAAATTCAAGATAAACCCGATGGTAGCCAGAGGAATTATACTATTTTGCTTGCTTCTATCATTTGAGTTCGTTCTTGTGGTTATTGATCGTTTTACTGACGAAATTGTAGAAAACAACCCTTTTTATAAACTTAGCGCAAATATTATATTAGCTTTAGTCTTGCTTCCGGTCAATGGATTTGTAAACAAGATTGTGAGGAATCGCATTAACGAAAATAAAAAACCAATCGAAACTAACCTATGAGAACTTCAACAATTACATTATCGCTGGTTACTCTTTCCTTTCTGCTCATCAATGTAACAGCTTGCTTAGCACAAGAGCCTCTAACACACGAGCCACATTTTTATTCTGGCCCGAACGGTGTTTATGTGAATGCTAACTTAGAGTATTCATTAAATATTCAAGACGTGAAGGGCAATTCAATTAAGGTAGCTAGAACTGCATCTGGCAGCACACCGTCTCATGTGTTAAAGTTTGATGGAAGTGGTAAACATTTTTTAACACACAAAGATTTGGTCGAAAAAAAGGAGGTAGTCTTCGAAGTGATGGCCGATGGTGTAGCACCCAAAACCAAAGCGATCATAGTGAAATCACACTCAGAAGACGAAATTAATTCCTATAGCATTTCTCAACGTCCAGATACAATCGCACTAGCAGCAACGGATGATTTGTCAGGTGTATCGGCAATCTATTATTCTGTTAATAAAGCGGCCTATGCCGAATATTCAACCCCACTCATTCTGCCAAAAGGATTACACCAGCTGCTCTTTTATGCTGTAGACAATGTGGGTAATGTTTCGGGCAAAAAAACGTTGGTAATTGATTTAAGAAATCCTATTTCCGACTTGACTTTGTTGGATAGTGCGAAAAATACAATCGCTCTAGAAAAAGTTGTTTCAAATTACCACAGTTTTAAACTAGGTTTTCAGAAGGATGATTTAACCGATTTGGTAGGTTATAAAGGTAAGCTTCTTTACAATTTCGATGGGAAAGAAGACCGCGTGTATTCCACGCCAATTTCGCTTGCCGGGTTGAGCAACGGTGAACATGTGCTTAAATATAGAGCCGCTGACCAGTATGGAAACAAGGAGAAGTTAAATAGCTTCAACTTCTATCTTGATAAAAAAGAACCCTCCGTTCAGCTTGAGTTCTTGAACAATAAGTTTTATTCCAGCGCCTCAAAAAAGAATTACATAAGCCCCAGAACAAAAGTACGGTTAATGGCTTTCGATGATAAATCGGGGGTAAAATCTATCTATTACAAAACGGCTAAAGACAAGCCCTATGTTCAATACACAGGGCCATTTACCATAGAATCTACAGGTGTTCAGGCAATCAGATATTACAGTGTAGATTCGCTGAATAATTCAGGTAAAAATTTGTCGGATGGATTGGGCAAAGGGGTGTTCGATTTTTATGTGGATGTTACAGGGCCAACGGTTTCCTATCGATTTGGATTACCTACCTATTTGGCGAAAGATTCCGTTTACATGGGTGGAAAAAGCCAAATCAGTCTCTCTGCAATTGATAACGAATCAGGTATAGATGATATTTCATATCAAATTGATAAGGGCAACCTGACTAGTTATAATTCCCCTTTTACAGTAGACGAGAGAGGCTTTCATTCGGTGACCATTCAAGCGACCGACAAGGTAGGAAATACCTCAGAAAGGGTAATTAAATTCATCATCGACAATACTGCGCCAAACTTAACTTACAGCTTTGATTTACCGCGCATCAACTCGAGCAGCAGTGGAGTCGCAGTTTATCCTAGCCGCGCAACTTTGTTCTTATCGGCAGAAGATAAACTCGTAGGGTATCAAAAGATCTATTACAAAATAAACGGAGGCAAGCAAATTAATTATAGCGAACCTATTAAAGGTTTTCTGAAAAATACAGAGTATAAAATTTCTGTTGGTTTAGTTGATAAGCTTGGAAACGAGGAGGTAGAGGAAATTAGTTTTCGTACTGCTGAATAGATGCAGTATAACTTTTAATGTCTGGTAACGCGGTTGTGAATTCTTTCGGTTATTATATGAATTAAGTTGAGTGCCTTTTTTAAGCTAATTGAACTAAAGAATTAAACACTTCTACCAAAAATTAGATTTTTTTTGGGCGAGAGTTGCGATACCTGATACTAAAAAAATAACTCGACTTTGATATTTTTTTGAGTTGAGTCTACATTTTTTGATAGACAAAAAGACTCTTTCAAAAAATATCATTAAAACTTAACTTTACTGTTTAGATTTCTAGAAATGGCACTATACAACAAAGTCAGTGGTAAAGAGCTAAAAGATAAACTTAGGCTACTTCAAGAAAAGCGCACCACACTTTCCTTCTATTGTTATCACCGTATTGAAGACACAAAAACTTTTCGCGATCAATTATACCTGGAACTGGATAAACTAAAAGTTTGGGGAAGGATTTATTTGGCTTATGAGGGTATCAATGCCCAACTAAGTGTTCCTTCGATGGAGCTCGAAAACTTAAGAAACTATTTATATTCATTCCCATTCCTCAACGGGATAAGATTAAACATTGCTATTGAAGACGATGGTAAATCGTTCTTTAAACTAAAAATAGTAATACGTAAAAAAATTGTTGCCGATGGACTGGACGACAGCACTTTTGATGCTTCAAACAGCGGTGTGCATCTAAATGCAATGAAGTTTAATGAGTTGACAAACAACCCAGAAACTATCGTGGTTGATATGCGCAATCATTATGAAAGCGAAATCGGCCACTTTAAAAATGCCATCATTCCAGATGTTGATACATTTAGGGAAGCCCTTCCCGCAGTTGAAAAAATATTGGAAGGTAAAAAAGATGCCGCCATTATTATGTATTGTACAGGTGGCATAAGGTGTGAGAAGGCAAGCGCATGGTACAAACACATTGGCTTTCAAAATGTGTTTCAATTGGAAGGAGGAATTATTGAATATGCCCGTCAAGTAAAAGAGCAAGGACTTGAAAACAAATTCTTGGGTAAGAACTTTGTATTTGATGAACGGCTAGGAGAAAAAATTTCCGATGAAGTCATTAGCCACTGCCATCAATGCGGTAAGCCGTGCGATACGCACACGAATTGCAAAAATGACGCGTGTCACCTTTTGTTTATTCAATGTGAACAATGTGAAGCTAAGTTAAATGGGTGTTGCACTTTTGAATGCAAGGAGATTATTGAACTTCCGGTTGAAAAGCAAAAAGAACTAAGGGCTGGAATTGATAAAGGAAATCAGGTATTCAAAAAAGGAAGATTTGTTGATTTGAAAATTCGGTAATTTGATAATTCGACCGTAAGTTAGTTGTGGTTGAATCCATTGAATTATTCAGTGATTTACTAATTCTAACGCCTTGTAAGCATAACACTTACGCGCATTTTCAAATCACCGAATCTCCAAATTGTCAAATTACTAAATCAACATGATTAAAATCGGTATAATCAATGTTTCAGACCGCGCAAGCAAGGGTATCTATGAAGATATCCCTGGCAAGGCAATTGTTTCCACGCTGGAAGAATACCTAGTGAGTCCTTGGGAAAAAGTCTATGCCGTAATTCCTGACGAGCAAGACCTGATCGAACAAACAATGATCGATATGGCAGATAATCAAAACTGTTGCCTTATTGTAACCAGCGGAGGTACAGGACCCGCGAAAAGGGATGTGACCCCTGAAGCCACGGAAAGGGTTTGTCAGAAGATGCTTCCCGGTTTTGGCGAATTGATGCGTAATGAAAGTTTGAAATACGTGGCCACAGCCATTTTATCGCGCCAAACTGCCGGCATTAGAAATCAAACTTTAATTGTAAATTTACCGGGCAAGCCAAAGGCCATTAGGCAGTGTCTGGATGCCGTGTTTCCAGCTATCCCCTACTGCATTGACTTGATCGATGGTCCTTTTTTGGAATGTAATGATAGCATTATCAAGGTATTTAGGCCGGCATAGATTTCAGTAGTATCGCCAAAAATTTAAATCTTGAATTAAGTAAATGGCACGAATAAAATATTACTACGACACAGAAACTTGCAAATACGAGCGTGTGCGCACCAAAACAAGCGATGTTGTGGTAAACGCACTGAGCATATTCTCGGGAGTTTTAGTGATGGCTTTCGCGCTCCTGTTGGTGTTAAATCATTACTTCGAATCGCCTAAGGAATTAATCTTGAAAAATGAAGTAACCGAATTAGAATTCTATTACGAAAACCTTCAACAAGAAGTAAGGAAGTTAAATGAGCAATTAGCTCAAATGGAAAAACGAGACGATAACATTTATCGTGTAGTGTTGGGGGCAGAACCCATTGAGCAGTCCATTCGCACGGCTGGAATAGGGGGAGCAGATCGCTATGCTGATATAAAAAACAAGAATATCATCCATAAAAACATTGTGCTTGATCTTCATAAAAGGGTTGACAAACTTAAACGTAAAATCTACATCGAGGCAAAATCGCAGGACGAGGTAGTTCAATTGGCCGAAAAGAAAGAAAAGCTTTTTGCGGCCATTCCGGCTATCCAGCCAGTGGCTAACAAAGAGTTGATTGCGCTTGCCTCTGGATTTGGCATGCGCTTTCATCCCATTTATAAAGTAAAGAAAATGCACACAGGCGTAGACTTTGCTGCCGCTATTGGCACGCCCATTTATGCAACTGCCGATGGAGTTGTTTCGGTATTAGAGATTAACTTTAGCGGTTATGGAAAGGTAGTATTGCTTGACCACGGCTTTGGCTACAAAACCCGTTACGCGCACATGCATGGCTTTGCGGTTTATCAAGGTCAAAAAGTAAAACGAGGCGAGCTTATTGGCTATGTTGGAAACACGGGGTTATCTACCTCCCCTCACCTACATTATGAAGTTTTTATCAATGGCGTCCATGTAGATCCGATTCACTACTTCTTCAACGACCTCAATCCAGCAGAATATGAAAAATTGATAGAGCTCGCTTCGGTGGAAAACCAATCGCTTGGTATGTAATAAAAAACCAACTAGCAAGTTATTTGTTATAATAAAAAGATGCGTTAACTAAGCTAAAAATGAACTATTCAAGGTTTCTTTTCGTCTTACTTTTCTTTTTGACTCCTTCTATTTTGATGGCTCAAGGTTGCAGCGACTCTGGCTTCTGCACGATGGGTGCCATGAAACCCGACCAATATTTCAGTAACAGGGTACATATTCGGTTAAATTCAGTAGAACTCACGCAGCATCTCGGTTATACAAAATATGGAGATGTAATCCATTCCACTTTCTTCGATGCCAATGTTGGTATTACAAAAAAAACAAACTTGCAAGTGCGCTTTCCTGCCTACACCATAATTGAGGGGAATATGCCTACCACCAGAGGCTGGGGAGATTTGTTTTTGAACTTATCTCAACGGATTTTCGCCACTGACAACTATCAGCTAAGCATCACAGCTGGTGCAAAAGTGTTGCTTAGCACTTCCAATAAAAAATCGCAAGATGGGTTGGCGATGCCTTTGTATCAGCAAACAAGTTATGGGTCGAATGATGTTAGCGTTGGCGCGTCCATTTTGTCTAAAAAATGGTTAATTGCCGCTGGCTACCAACATGCGATCAACCAGATAAGTAATCAATTTACCCCACAACAGTGGGAAGGGCATAGTTTATACAATGTTGTCAAAGCATATGATCCTTCCGCTGGTTTGTTGAGAGGGGACGATGCCATGCTGCGCATCGAACGTAATTTCCGATTGGCAAGAGTTAATTTCTATGTCGGCACGCTACAACTTTGGCGATTAAATAATGACAAAGTAATTGGACCCGAAGGAATTCTGACCCCCGTTCAAGGCTCTTCGGGGTTGGCTATGAATATTCTGCTGGGCGGAGGTTATCAATTCAATACTAGAATGGGAATTAGACTGGTAAACTCGATTAAATTAAAGGAGCGCAATTCAAACCCTGACGGGCTATCTCGCAACTTTATTTCGCAGATTAGCTATGTTGTAAGATTCTAGACGGATCGGCATGAGTCGCAAAATTTACTATCTTGGTGGATCGAATTGGATTCATGAAATGCCTGATTTTAATAAGTGTAATGACGATGCAAGCCAGCCTTTTAAGGGCGCAAGGTTGCAGCGATGCCGGGTTTTGCACGATGGGAGCAATGAAACCCGATCAACCTTTCAATAAGAGAATCAACTTAAAACTTCGCTCAATGGAGCTTAGCTTCTACAGAGGCACTACCACACTTACTCCCATTGTGTATGTGGCTACTGCCGACTTTAATTTTAGTTTAAATTCAAAAAATACGTTTCAATTAAAATTACCTTATCAGCACGTAGAAGGTCGAATGGGAAATACTGCTTCTATTTCCGATATTTCATTGTGCCTGACGCGCACCGTTTTTAGTTCTGATAAATTTGATTTGAACCTCTCTGTAGGGGCTAAAATTCCAACAAACAATTCAGACTTAAAAGTAGACAATCAAGTATTGCCGATGTATTATCAGACAAGCTTGGGCACTTATGATTTCATTGCCGGTTTATCTGTTATTAATCGCAAATGGCTTTTTGCGACCGGTATCCAAATACCTCTTAATGCAAATAAGAATGACTTCGACTGGCATCATTGGAAAGATCCAGATCCTGAAGAAATAAAGTATGCTGAACGCTACGCGAATGCAACAAATTTATGGAGAGGTACAGATGTGATGCTTCGTGTAGAGAGAAACTTTCGGCTTTCACGATTTAATTTTTCGGCTGGCCTCTTGCCTATTTACAGAATTATGAGTGATCGCATCACTAATTTTCAGGGTATCAGAACATCAAAAGACGGAGCTGGAAACGAAGCTGAAGGATTAGCCCTTTCTTGGATTACTACTGCTGGCTATCATTTCAATGTAAAATCCGGGATAAAACTTTTAGTCGGACATAAAATCGTGCAACGAGAATTTAGCCCAGACGGGCTTACGCGCGAGCTCGTGACTTCGTTCACCTACAGTTACAGATTCCGATGAGCAAAAAATTTATCCTTTTTATGATTTTTCTTTTGACTATCGAAACTGCGGTGGCGCAAGAAAAGATCTATGCTCAAATTGATTCCCTGATAGCTGCCCCAAATTATGACGAAGCGTTGGCGCAAATTTCAAAATCAATTTCGTCAACACCAGCGAGTGAAGTAGATCTTATGCTCAACAAGAAGGCCGAGGTGTTCATCTTAGCAGGTAAATTAGATGAAGCTGAACTTTTACTCGGCCAAATCAAGTCAGGAAATGATCTATTTCGCGATGGCATAACTGCAACAAACAAAGGATTTCTAGCCCTGAACAAAGCTAGAAACGACCTGGCTTTAGAGAATTTAAAATACGCTCTTCGAGTTTTCGAACAAGCAAGCAAATCCAACAGCAAAGAAGCGGCCCTTTGTCTTTCTCATTTGAGCTTTGTTTACTTAAGCATCGGCAAACTTAATCAAGCCCTTGAAAACGGATTACTTGCTCTTCAAATTAGAAGAGATCTCTTTGGTGAGCAAAGTGAAATAGTAGCCGCTTCTTACAATGATCTGGGCGTAGTCTACAGTCAAATAGATCCCGATAAGGCACTAGATTTTTATGATAAGGCATTGGTTGTATATGAAAAACTACATACCAAAGACCATCCAAAAATTGCCATTGCAAACATCAATCTAGGTATCATCTACCAACAACTGAAACTGTATGGTGACGCGGTAAATAGTTTCGAGACTGCCGAAAAGATATGGAATAGTATCTACCCAAATGGTCATCCCAATCAAGCATTGGCACTGTTTAACTTGGGAAAGACTTACAACCAAATGGGGGATAAAAATACTGCCATCGCTTTTTTCGACAAATCAATTAAGCTCTATAAACGAACATTGGGAGAAAAGCATCCAAGTCTTTCTTCCGTTTATAACCAATTGGGTTTAGTCTATTTGGATAGAAATGAATTTGATAAAGCGCTTAACTGCGCACAGGCCGCCCTTTGTTCCAACATTCCAACCTTCAATAAAATGGATTTTCAATCAAATCCTTCTTTAACTGAATTTTACAATGGCAACGTATTTCTTTACTCGCTACAGTTAAAAGCAGAAGCGCTAGAAGCTAGACACTTTGGTAAATCACTAAAATTCTCCGATCTGAAATTAGCTCTCAATTGCCTATTCAAAGCCGATTCGTTACTAGATGTTATCCGGCATTCGAGTGACGATGAGAACGATAAAATTGATCTGGGTAGCATAGCTACTGACCTCTATGAGAACGGAGTAAGCTTGTCTATCACTATGAGTGAACTGACAGTTGAATCGAAAAAATATCGGGAGATTGCATTTCACTTTGCCGAAAAAAGTAAATCAGCTGTACTGCAGGAATCGATCGCAGATTCAGAAGCTAAATCATTCGCAGGAATTCCAGATGCATTGCTCGAAAAAGAAGTAGTTTTGAAATCATCGCTTGCCTTGATAAATCAGAAATTATCCCAAAAGCCAACACAAGAAGAAGAACGCATTCTCCGTCAACAACTGTTCACATTAAACCAACGATACGAAACGTTTACACGTGACCTCGAAAATGACTTTCCTGAATATTTCAAACTGAAATACGAAAACAAGAATCCAACAGTTAAAGAAATTCAAAATAAACTAGACAATCAAACTGCACTTGTTTCTTATTTTATCGCTGAAAAAAGAAAGAAAATTTTTCGTTTCATGGTTACATCCAATTCGTATGCAATAAAAGTAACCTCAATTCCAGATAACTTCCATCGGCTTGTTTCCGGCTTTAGTAATAGTCTGCTCTTCAACGAAGCAACAATTTATCAAGCTACAGCGCCTGCATTATCAAAAGTATTGTTGACCGAAATTTCAAGTAAAGTGAATAATTTGGTTATCATCCCCACCGGTAAATTGAGCGCTTTGCCATTTGAAGCTTTGCTTTACAAAAAACCGTTGAATAGTAGCATTGAGCAAAACCCTTTTTTAATAAAAAAATACGCTATCAGCTACGAGTTCTCAGCAGGCTTGTTTATACAAAAGAATAAAAGTTTGGAAGCAGGAAAAACACCATCTGTTTTTTTATGTGCACCAGTCCAATTTAACTACGACAGAGGACTAGATGATTTGCCCGGAACAGAACAAGAAGTAAATGCCATCGCAGGCTTATTCAAAAAGGAAGAAGTTTCATTAGCCACGTATGAAGAGGCCTCTGAAGAAAGGGTGAAAAATAAGCAAATGAAAAAGTACACTTATCTTCATTTTGCAACTCACGGAATTGTGGACGAAGTATCACCTGAATTGTCACGCATTTTTTTGGGTACAGGCAAAAATGAAGACGGCAACCTTTTTTCCGGAGAAATCTATAACTTATGCCTTCCGGCCGAACTAGCTGTACTTTCTGCTTGCCAAACCGGCTTAGGAAAGGTTTCTAAAGGAGAAGGAGTGATTGGGCTTTCGCGTGCGCTTACCTATGCGGGCGTAAAAAACATGGTGGTTTCTTTCTGGCGGGTCAATGATCAATCTACGTCACAACTCATGACCGACTTCTATAAAAATCTATTAAGTAAACCGAGCGATCATTTTAAGTCGGCATTGCGCGAAGCTAAATTAGCAATGATCAACAACAAAATTTATGCATCGCCCTTTTACTGGGCACCGTTTGTGCTGGTCGGGCAATAGCATAAAAAAGTCTTATTTTTTCAGACAAGAATAATATCGCTTTGAAGCAGTATGTTGATGAGTTATCTCGGCTTTTTTTGTCGCTACTCGTACTACACGGGTTCAACAAAAAAACCAGACTCTCATCTGGGTTTTGGAGTTACGCAACTTCTGGTTCCAAACTCCACTTCTCCGCTGATCGCCACAAACTAGACAATAGTAATTCTCTCATAAAAATAAATTCTTTTGGCAACCGATCATACATGCGCTCGAACAATTCAGCGTGCGAAAGCAGCTCTTTTGTCCATTCTTCGCGATCAATCGTCATGATACTATCAAAATCTTGCTTACTAAAATTCATGCCCGTCCAATCCAAATCTTCGTACTGCGGCATCCATCCGATAGGGCTTTCCACAGCATTAGATTTCCCTTTTACTTTCTGTACAATCCACTTTAGCACACGCATGTTTTCACCAAAGCCTGGCCAGAGGTAGTTCCCTTTATCGTCTTTCCTAAACCAATTCACGCCAAAGATTCTGGGCGGATTGGGTATATCCCTTCCAAATTGTAACCAATGATTGAAATAATCTCCCATGTGGTAACCACAGAATGGAAGCATGGCGAAAGGATCGCGTCTCACTTTGCCTATTTCACCGAAAGCAGCAGCCGTTGTTTCAGAGCCCATGGTAGCGGCCAAATAAACTCCCGAGTTCCAGTTATGTGCCTGATAAATTAATGGTATGGTGGTGCTTCTTCGTCCACCAAACACAAATGCACTAATCGGGACACCTTTAGGATTTTCCCATTCCGGATCGATGGCTGGGTTCTGATTGCCGGGCACGGTGAAGCGCGAGTTGGGATGGGCTGCTGGCTTACCTGATGTAGGATCCCATTTTTTACCGTGCCAATCGATTAGATCTTTCGGTGGCTCTTTAGTTAAGCCCTCCCACCAAACATCGCCATCGGGTGTAACGGCTACATTCGTAAAAATTGTATTCTTCGCAATTGTTTTTATCGCGTTGGGGTTGCTCTTTTCGTTAGTGCCTGGTGCCACCCCAAAGTATCCGGCTTCCGGGTTAATTGCATAAAGTTTTCCGTCCTTCCCGGGCTTTATCCAGGCAATATCATCCCCCACTGTGGTTACTTTCCAGCCGTCTAAATCGGCTGGAGGAATAAGCATAGCAAAATTGGTTTTACCGCACGCGCTTGGAAACGCAGCAGCAACGTAGGTCTTTTCCTTTTCAGGGCTCTCAACACCTAAAATAAGCATGTGCTCAGCCAACCAATTTTCTTCGTTGGCCATCGAACTAGCAATGCGTAAGGCAAAACATTTCTTACCCAGCAGGGCATTGCCGCCATAGCCAGAGCCGTAAGCAACAATTGACCGCTCTTCGGGGTAATGCACAATGTATTTGGTGGTCGGATTGCAAGGCCACTTCATGTCGGGCTGGCCCGGCTCAAGTGGCGCGCCTGCGGTATGTAAACACCTCACAAAGTCACCGGAAGATCCTAGCACGTCCATTACCTTCTTGCCCACTCTGGTCATAATGTGCATGTTGGCTACCACATATTCCGAATCGGTAATTTCCACGCCAATATGAGAAAGCGATGAACCTACTGGCCCCATGCAAAACGGGATTACGTACATCGTTCTGCCCTTCATGCAGCCTTCCATGAGCTTACGCAATGTTTGCTTCATTTCTTTTGGATCAATCCAATTATTCGTTGGCCCAGCGTTCTCCTTTTTACGACTGCAAATGAAAGTTCTATCCTCGGCCCGCGCTACATCGCTAGGGTCGGAAAAACAAGCAAAGCTGTTTGGGCGTTTCTGTTCGTTGAGGCGGATGAATGTTCCTTTCTCGACTAACGAATTGCACATCTCATCGTATTCGGCTTTCGAGCCGTCACACCATCTGATGTTGAGTGGCTTCAACAAGTCGGCCGTCTGATTTACCCAAGCTTGAAGTTCGGTATGATTCACTTCATACGTGCTTTTCACTTTTCTAGCATTTTCCATGATTTTTCAGTTTCTCTTTAAAGGTGTAAAAGTAAGGCTGAAATAGCGCAAAAGAAATAGTTCAAACGATTGCAATTGCCTTTTTATCTCAGCATATTCCAGCTGGAAAGGAACAAAAAAGCCACGACAAGCGTGGCTGATTAAAATCATTTTAGTGTGAAATTTATATCAAGGTTTTGACAAATTCAGCGCATGCCTTGACACTTTCAACTGGCCCGATCGGGTAGGCCTCTTGCTCCACATAAAATTGTTTTAAGCCAGATTGCGAAGCTTTCGCGAAAATAGGTTTAAAATCAATTCTGCCAGTACCAACATTGACCTGTTGGTTCTTATTGGCTTTATTCATGTCCTTCACATGCCATTGCTCAAACCGGCCTGGATATTTAGCAAAATACTGAAGTGGATCCTGCCCTGCATTTACCACCCAATACAAATCCATTTCCATAGAAACATTCTTTGCATCCAATTCCTTCAACATTAAGTCGTACGGAACCTGACCATCAATTTTGTCGAATTCAAATGCATGATTGTGATAACCTAATCGGATACCATACTTTTTGCACACTTCAGCTGCCTTGTTAATTAAACCGCACACCTTTTTGTAATCATCCAGTGTTTTTCGTTCTGAATCTTGGAGGTAGGCAATATTCATGTACGCCTGTCCTGCCTCTTTTGCATCGGCTACTGCACGTTCCCAATCATTCACCAGTGTTCCTTTTGCGGCAGGATTACCTTGGCCAGTTCCGTAATGACCGCTGTTCACATTCATACCCAGTCCCCTAACCAGTGAAGCGAATTCCTTTACGGGCATTCCAAAAAGTTTGCCCTCACCGTAACCATACGTTTCTAATTCTTTATACCCAAAACTCGCTACTTGCTTTAGTGTTCCCGCAACATCTTTCATGATCACGTCACGAAGAGAGTAAAGTTGCAAGCCCATTTTCATTTTTTTAGCAAATGAAAACGAAGGCAGCATAAGTGCGGCAGCAGCTGCAGCGGAGTAATTCAAAAATTCTCTTCTTTTCATATTCTTATAATTCAAAGTTTAAAGTTCAAGGTTTAAAAAACAAAGGTTCAAAGTTATTGAGCACGTCAATCAAGAATTTTCGGTTTTTTATTTCTCCAATGTAATTTGAGCGAAGTAATACAAGTTACTGTCGCCAGCATCTGCATTGATAAATACTAACACCAGATTATGCTTTCCAGTAATCCCTGAAACAGAAATACTTCCGGGTCTCAAATTTACGCCCGCCTGAACGTTTATTTTCGGTGACTTCTCAAAATCAACGGAACCTAATTTTTTACCGTCTTTCGAATCCAGATAAGCCTCCAGTTTTCCGCCTTTAGTCATAAGCGCAACTTCTGCAACGGAAAAAGAAAGTTTGCCCACGCCTGTGAAGTCGATGTCATTGTAAGTAGCAACGGAGTTATGTTTTACGTTTTCTAACACCAAACCACCCATAGGCGAAGCCATTTTCCTTGCTCCACCCGATAATTCATTCGCATCACCACCACCAATAACTGGAGCTCTCAACACTAAGGTTGAACCATTATTTAGCGAAGGCATTCCAGACGCTCCATTGTCCTCATAAGAGGCTGTAATGATGTAAGCACTCTGCGGATTTACTCCTGCTGCCGGTGCTGCTGCAAATTTAGCCGCGCCCTTTAGCGGAAGCGTCTGAGCCTTTTTCTCATTAGCCAATGTTAAAATGTATTCTACCATTTGAGAGGCTTGATCTTTCGTTAATTGCGGATGGGCCGCCATAGCTACTTCACCCCAAACGCCAGAACCCCCTTTTAAAATCTTATCCGCAAGCATTTCTATGGCGCGTGTCTCCGTTTTGTATTTCTTGGCTACATCGCGATAAGCAGGGCCGGCCGATTTCTGATCGATCATGTGGCAGGACTTACAATCGCTTTCCGCAATTAAAAGTTTACCTGGTAATTCAGCACGTTGATGGCCTTGGGCAATTTTGGTTTTATCGTATCCTTGTGGTTGAAAATCAACCGTTACATTTACACGATCTGCCTTTATTTTTCCGTCATCGGTGCTACCATCTTCTTTGTCGCTCACACTTACCGAGTAATTCGTTGAGCCGCCTGCTAAGTAAAACATACTATTTCCTTCCACTTCTATTTTTACAGTTGGCGGCTCATTACCAGCAACAATGACAACTTCATCAGAAGACTTAGATCCTTTCGCATCCACCACATTCAGCTTTGTACGATAAATACCCGCTTTCTCAAAAGTAACGTCAAAGTCACCAGTTTCCGATTTTAGTACCTGATCGTTATACGCTAACTCATACGTTATTTTATCTCCATCTGGATCAACTGTTTCTTTCGCAGAAAACTTGATCGATAAGGGAATGGCTCCTGACAACTTATCCGCCTTTAATTTTGCTACTGGCAATCGGTTATCTTTGTTGAAATCAATTCGAGATAAACGAGCGTCCATATTTTGTTTGAACCATGCCGTTCCATATTCAAGAATATACAACTTTCCATCAGGGCCAAAAGCCATGTCGCTCATATTGTTTAACGTTGTGTTGTCCATAAATGGCTCTATATCCATAATGTCGCCCTGCTCGTTCATAGTTATCAACCGCATCCAATTGCGCATCCAATCATAGCCAATCAACTTGCCATCAAAGTAATCAGGGAAAGCACCGTCTTTGCCTTTGAAATCCTCCGAGTAATAAACTGGGCCCGCCATGGCGTTTCTTCCTCCTTTCTTAACCAAAGGGAAATCAGGAGAATCGGTATATGGATACCAAATGAACGGAGGAGAAACAGGCGGTAACTCTTTTTTGCCCGTGTTATTTGGTGAATTATTAATTGGCTTTAGTGGATCATGCTTAGCACCAACTTCCTTTTTTTGAAAATCAAATTCTGCATACGCGTAATTTCCGCCCACAAAGTAAGGCCAACCGAAATACCCTGCTTTCCGCGCTTGATTAATTTCGTCATAGCCTCTTGGCCCTCTGGTAGGACTGTCTTCGCCCGCATCAGGCCCTACTTCGCCCCAGTACAAGAAGCCAGTTCTTTGGTCAACTGAAATTCTATATGGATTACGATTGCCCATTACATAAATTTCAGGACGAGTGTTTGCTTCCCCTTTCGGGAATAAGTTGCCTTCGGGAATTGTATAAGTACCATCCGCTTCTGGATGGATACGCAAAATTTTGCCCCTCAAATCGTTGGTATTTCCAGATGATTTTTGCGCGTCAAAAGGCGAGCGCCCCGCTCCTTCATCAGAAGGACTAAAACCATCCGACTCGAACGGACTTGTATTGTCACCGGTTGAAACATATAAGTTCTTATTCTTATCAAACACGATGGAACCTCCAGTATGGCAGCACGTTTCGCGTTGAGTTACCACCTCAAGTAGTATTTTCTCGGTTGCTTGATCTATTTTATTGCCATCAAATACGAAACGTGACAACACGTTTGCTGATTTTTCAGGATGAGAATAGAAAATGTACATAAACTTGTTGGTCTCAAAATCAGGATCATGTGCCAAGCCCAACATACCATCTTCAAATTTTGTCCAAACATTGAATGTGTTGATCTTTTTAATAGAATCGGTTTTTGGATCATACATTTTGATGGCGCCTTTCCGTTCAAGAAACATAATGCGACCATCTGGGAGAATATCCATTTCCGTTGGTTCATCAAAGTTAAATCCGAGTACTACTTTTGTAAACCTATTTTCTTCAGGCACATGTTTGGCTTTCGCTTTCGACCAATCTAACTTTTTATCGCCCATCGCGTAAAGCAATCCTTGATAAACATGATCCAAATACAACGGATCGACATACGATTCATTGGTATGCCCCATACCTGTATAAAACGCGCGACCACCGTCAAAGTCATGATACCAAGCGATCGGATGGTTTTCACCATTTTCTCCTCCTTTGTAAGAAGTCTCATCAAGGTTAAATAGCACGTTGATATCGGGCGAAATCTTTTTGTAATTGTATAGTTCGTCTTTTCGCACCCACTCGGAGGGTAACTCGAGTCCTTTTCCAAAATCTTTCACCTTTTTGAATTTCGCTTCTTGCTGCTGAGGATGACTTAAAAAATAAGCACCCACCAATTTACCATACCACCACCAATCGTACTCTGTATCAGCGGCAGCGTGGATACCCAGGTAGCCTCCCCCAGCTTGAATGAATCGCATGAATTCATTTTGTTGCGCTTGATTCAACACATCTCCTGTAGAGCTTAAAAACACAACCGCTTTATATTTCTTCAAACTATCTTCCACAAATACATCAGCCACTTCGGTGGTATCAACTTCAAACCCTTTCTCTGCACCCATCTTTATCAACGCTGCCTTACCTGCAGCAATTGATTCATGACGAAAGCCCTTGGTTTTTGAAAACACGAGTATTTTGGGTTTTTCCTGCGAACAAGATTGAAACAGTAAAATGGAAACGACAAGAAGTAGGAATGTAAAGCGCATAATAGTTATTGATAGTTCGTTGTTGGTGGCTCGATTTAAGTTAACTGTAATTCAGACGTAGAGTTTGAGATTATTATGGTTGTCAGAGTATTCTAATTTTGATGTTTCTATACCAGACCAAATCGCCATGGTCTTGCAATGCAATTCGCCCCTTGCGGAATTTACCAAAGTCCGGCATGTCCTTAAATTTACTGCGCTTGATCATCGTTTCCCATTCCGGTGTAAACATTTCAGTTTCTACTTGCTTGTTACCGTTAAGCCAAAATTCAAGGTGACCTCTGTTTGAAATGATTCTTGCCTGATTCCACTCTCCAGCAGGTTTTACGGTCACGGTTTTGCTTTCGATCAAATCATACAAATTGCCCGCCCTGTGTTTGTCAATTTTAGCGTCAGGATGGCACGCATTGTCCAACACTTGCATCTCGGGCCCTGTTTTCCAAACGTAATCGTACTTTGCTCCTTCTTGCACATTAAAGATTACACCACTGTTTCCGCAGGCTTGAATTTTCCATTCCAATGAAAGCTCATAATTTTCGTATTCATCGGCAGTAACGATATCTCCACCGCCCACCCTTTTCCCGTCTTTCTTTTCAGACGTATCAAGGAACAACGCACCTTCGTTTACTTTCCAAGCGGAGCCAATTTTATCGCTATTGAAATTTCGCCAACCTTTTGTGGTCTTGCCATCAAACAATAACTTCCAGCCGTCTTGAGTTTCAGCCGCGGTCAACGTGTTGATGGACTGCGCTTGGGAAGCGACAACCGAAAAACAGGAGATAAGTACTAGCAATATTTTCATAGAATTCATTTTTGATTTAGATATAATGAAAAGGAAACAACGATTCGTTACTTTTCTGTTTCGCCATCCAGCGACAATACATAGCGAGCCATTTTCTCTGCATCTGCTTGCGAAATATCGGCATGAGCAGTCATAGGAATTTCTCCCCAGACACCTGAACCGCCTTTTATAATTTTACCTGCGAGCAATTCAACATTAGCTTTGGTGAAATCATATTTCTTTGCCACATCCGTGTGGGATGGCCCTATGATTTTATTTGTCTTGTGATGACACGTTTTACAGTCGCTTGCCTTTACCAACGCCTCGCCTGCGGCTATTGCATCTCCAGCCCCTGAAGCCACCGCTGCGGTAGACTCGTTTGCAACATACTCTTCTTTATTTTTTGCTTCTTTTTTTGATCCGCAAGAAGCGGCCACTAACAACGTGGAGACGATGACAGCTGAATAGATTATTTTTTTCATTTTAATAATTGGTTGTTCGTTTTGCTGAATGATTAATTGATCCCTAATATGCGTTTATTAAATTCCGTATCTTTTCCAGTCGAAGCGAAATCGTCAAATGCTTTTTCGGTTACTCGGATAATATGGTTTTCTATAAATGGTGCGCCCTCCTGTGCCCCTTGCTCAGGATGTTTGATGCAACACTCCCACTCTAACACCGCCCAGCCAGAATAGTTGTACTGAGCCAGCTTAGAGAAGATCGATTGAAAATCAACTTGGCCGTCACCCAACGACCTAAATCTTCCAGGACGGTTTATCCAATCTTGATAGCCACCATACACTCCGCTTTTGCCAGTAGCATTAAATTCGGCATCCTTTACATGGAACATCTTTATGAATGAATGATAGAAGTCGATGTATTGCAAGTAATCTAGTTGCTGCAATACAAAATGACTTGGATCATACAAAATAGTAGCACGCTTATGCTTGCCAGTTGCCTCCCAGAAGCGTTCGAAGGTAACACCATCGTGTAAATCTTCACCGGGATGAATTTCGTAACAAACGTCTACTCCGCATTCATCGAACGTGTTCAAAATAGGAAGCCAACGGCTAGCCAATTCTTTGAAACCATCTTCCACCAAGCCGGCAGGACGCTGAGGCCAAGGGTAAACCGTATGCCACATCAACGCGCCAGAAAAAGTAGCATGTGCATTTAATCCAAGATTCTTGCTTGCCTGTGCTGCATACTTTAATTGTTGAACAGCCCAAGCAGTGCGTTCTTTCGGTTTGCCATGCAGTTCCTTTGGGGCAAAACCGTCAAACATCACATCGTAAGCAGGATTAACGGCCACCAATTGACCTTGCAAATGTGTTGAAAGCTCAGTAATTCTCAATCCGTGCTTGCCCACTGTTTCTTGCAATTCATCGCAGTAAGCTTTGCTTTCGGCAGCTTTTTTTAGATCGAAGCAGCGAGCGTCCCAAGAAGGTATCTGAATTCCCTTGTAGCCAAGCGAAGCAACCCATTTACAAATAGCATCGAGGCTGTTGAACGGTGCTTCGTCACCCATAAATTGGGCAAGAAAAATAGCGGGTCCTTGTATTGTTTTCATAAGGTAAGATATGAGTAGTGAGACAAGAGTAGTGAGATATCTGTCTCAAATCTCAATACTCATGTCTAAATTCTGTTTAGTTGATTTTAATCCATTTTTCGTTTGATCCTGCGGATCTTACAACGGTTTCCACGAACGTCATTCCGTGAACGCCATCCTCTACATCAGGGAAGTCATATTTCTCATAATCTGTCTTTACTCCTGGCTGGTAGGCGCGGACAGCCTGCGTAAAACCTCTGTAAATATTGGCGAACGCTTCTAAGTATCCCTCAGGGTGACCAGCCGGAGTGCGAATAAATCGCTTCGCATCGTCCGACAGGTAGGTCCAGCCAGCGCGCCTAATTTCTTTGGGTTTGTCAAGCCATTTCACAACCAACGTGTTTGGCTCTTCCTGTCTCCACTCTAGTCCACCCTTTTCGCCATACACACGGATGTTCAAATTGTTTTCATCACCGGCCGCCACTTGGGTAGCCAATAAAACACCCGATCCGCCATTATCAAATCTTACAAGCATGGAACAATCGTCATCCAGCCTGCGGCCTTCAACCACGGTATTTAGCAAGGCACAAACCTCCGTGATTTTTGTATCGGTAATATATTCTGCCAAGTTTGCTGCATGAGTTCCTATATCGCCAATTGCCCCGCCCATCCCTGACTGCTTCGGGTCTGTTCGCCAGGAGGCTTGCATGTTGCCTGTATTCTCCAATGGTTTTGACAACCACCCTTGAGGATATTCAACATACACCTTTCTTATTTTGCCCAGTGCTCCTGAACGAACCATGTGACGCGCTTCCTTTACCATCGGATACCCTGTGTACGTATGCGTTAAAGCCAATATCAATCCGGTTTCGTCAACCAATTTTTTCAATGTCTGAGCTTCCTCTAACGAAAATGCAATAGGTTTTTCTACGATTACGTGAAAGCCATTTTCAAGAGCCATTTTAGAGGGTGCAAAATGCACATGGTTTGGTGTTACTACCGATACAAAATCGATTCGTTTATCCGCTGGCATCTTACTTTCCTTCTCAAACATTTCCTGATACGTTAGGTAAACACGAGAAGGATCTAGGTATAAAGATTCGCCTGTCGCAGTGGATTCCTCGGGAATAATGCTAAAAGCTCCCGCTACCAACTCAATTTCCCCGTCAATGCCTATTGCTTTACGATGAACAGGTCCAATAAAAGAGGTTAGGCCACCGCCTACCATCGCCATGCGTAATTTTCTTTTCATAGTGAGTTTATAATTTGTGTTTAAGTGTCAATTTATTCGACTTTCTCCAGTCGATTTAGCTTAGGATTATAAGCTGAAAAGTAACAAAAAATATCAACACAATCGATGGCAAAATGGCCAAACGGAAGAAATAATTTGCGGATCAAAAAAAAGATAAAACAGATCTAACAATTTTTTGCTGCTGATTGTGGGTCAAACTAGGATAAAGCGGAAGTCTTAACAGGTTTGAGCCAAAAAAATCTGACATCGGTAATTCTGGCTGAACCCCGTACTTGTTAACTATATACGGGCTTTTATGAAGCGACAAGTAATGGAATACCGCTTGAATCTCGTTGGCTTTCAAATGAGCTACCAACGCCAAGTATTGTTCATGGCTTTTAGTGACTACATAGAATAGATGTGCATTATTGCTTGCAAACTCTGGAAGAACTGGCAAAATCAATTTTCCTTTTTGTGTCAAAGGCAGGAGACTTTCAAAATAAAAATTCCATATAACCTTGCGCATAGATTGGATCTCATCCAACTCCTGCAGCTGTGCCCAAAGAAAAGCCGCGGTTAATTCGGAAGGAAGAAACGAAGATCCAACATCGATCCAGTTGTACTTATCTACTTCTCCTCTAAAAAAAGCAGACCTGTTGGTTCCTTTCTCCCACAATATCTCTGCTCGTTTTACAAATTTCTCATCATTAATGGCAAGCATTCCCCCTTCCCCTGAAATGATGTTTTTCGTTTCATGGAAAGAAAATGCCGCTAAGTGACCTATGCTTCCTAGTGGCCGCTCCCTGTAAAAGGAATCTACTCCTTGCGCTGCGTCTTCAATTACAAATAGATTATAGGCCTTAGCCAACTCCATTATTTTGCCCATGTCGCACGAAATTCCTGCATAATGAACAATTACAATGGCTTTTGTCTTACTCGTTATTAGAGGTTCTATTTTTTCGGCATCAATATTTGGGTTGTAGGGATTACTATCGGCAAATACTAATTTAGAACCGCGTAATGCAAAGGCGTTGGCCGTAGAAACAAAAGTGTAAGAAGGAATAATTATTTCGTCTTCTGGTCCGCATTCCATCAACAAGGCGGCCATCTCTAAAGCGGAAGTGCAAGATTGAGTTAAGAGCGTCTTTTTAAAACCATACCGTTGCTCAAAAAAATTTTGGCACTTAGCTGTAAAAGGTCCATTTCCCGAAAGTCTATTGTTTTCGATCGCTTCTTGTATAAAAACGCCTTCCCGCCCAGTTAAGTAAGGTTTGTTAAACTTTATCATGTTACTAAATTGTTGCGAAAGTAGTAAGAAATGTGCGATCGACAAGAAGTGTAAAAGGCCCTAACGTATTTCATTATATTCGCAGTCAAATCAAGTTCCAATGCTCAGATTTTCTGCCGCCTTTATATTTTTTCAAATTTCAAGTTGTGCCTTTTCGCAAACTCAGCAAAGCACTCCACCCTCTCTCAGACTCATCGGCCAATATGAAATAGCTTTTAATAAGAATTTTAGAAATACCGTGGTGGGGGGTCTTTCTGGAATTGACTATGACGCCAAGAACAACATTTACTACCTCATAAGTGACGATCGCTCTGCTAAAAATGACGCGCGTTTCTATTCAGTAAAAATTCATTTTACCGATAAAGGCATTGATAGCATTGAGTTGGTTGACGTAAAACCATTATTACAACCAAGTGGAAAGCCCTACCCCAGCACAAAACAAAATGCACAACTCACGCCCGATCCAGAAAGCATTCGCTACAATTCAATTGCAAAGCAATTGGTTTGGTCGAGCGAAGGTGAACGCACTATCAATACGCAAGATACCATCCTTCAGAATCCCTCTATTAATATTATGGGAATGGATGGGAAATACAAAATGAACTATATGCTCCCTGGTACTCTTGTGATGAACACCAACTCCCTTGGTCCAAGACAAAATGGAACACTCGAAGGGCTTTCCTTTAACGAAAATTATTCCGCCCTATATGCGTGCATGGAAGAGCCACTTTATCAGGATGGACCTAAAGCGGAAATAGAAGAAACAAAATCGTATGTTCGGATTTTAAAGTTTGACACATCATCTAAAGTCTGTGCTGAACAATATGCCTATCAACTTGAAAAAGTAGCATATCCTTCTACTCCAGCTAATGCTTTCAAAGTAAATGGCGTCTCTGAAATTTTATGGTATGGCTCAAACCAACTATTGATGATTGAACGTTCTTTTTCTACCGGTAGGCTTACCTGCACGGTAAAAATATTTCTTGCTGATATTTCGCACGCTGATAACATTGCGTCAATTAATGCACTTCTGGAAACTCCACCAAAAAAAATAGCCACCAAAAAACTGGTATTAAATATGGATGATCTTGGAATCTTTATTGACAACATAGAGGGAGTTACTTTCGGCCCGACATTACCAAATGGGCACAGAACATTGATCTTTGTTGCTGATAACAATTTTATGCCTTTCGAGAAAAATCAGTTTTTAGTATTTGAGATTTTACCTTGATAGTTAAAAAACGGGGATATTTACCAACTCAAACCAAGTTAAGCTTGTTTGTAAGTTCTGATTGAACAAAAACAATTTCATTTAACGGCAGTTTTAATGAAGAAGCATAAAGATCATAAATCATCGCCCACTCGTCTTCATCAATTTCCCAATCAATATCTGCCACTACGCACATCCAGGCTATGCACCTTATTTGAATTGAACGATCCATGCCTTTCAGCACCTCAATGCAGTCCAACATAGCTAACTTCTTGTCAACAATTGCGCTGCCTCGAAGTTCTTCGGCAAGTATTTCTTGATCTAACCCTTCAATTTTGAAAATCTTTTTACCTACCTCCAGTTCACTTTCGGATATGTCGCCATCAGCTTGCACAACAAGGTGATACAATTTGCTCAAAACGGTTTCGTAATTCATTCATGTTAGATTAAAGGTTATTCAAATGTAACACACGAAGTAATAAGTCCCAGAAAAAATATCAATTGGTGACATCGGGGTGGAGGCAAACCAACATTTTACCTAACGGATTCTATTCAGCAACAAAAAAAGCGGGTAAACAATAACTGATTTCGAAAAGATTTTATCTCGACCCAAACAAAAAAACGATCTATTTTAAATGCGCTGTAAACATCGGGTAGGTGATCTGATTGGCAATCTCCTCTGTGAGACTACCTAGAAACCAGTGATCAAGACCTTTTCTTGCGTGGGTAGCCATTACCACCAGTTGACTGTTAGTCTCGGACACGAATTCAAGAATTCCTTTACGTTGATTCGCGGCAACTCGGAAGCTGGTAGTAATGTTACCAAATCCATAGTTTTTTCTGAATTCATCTAAATCATCAAGTGTATCTCGCCTATCGTTTGTATCGCTATCGTTCTTGATATAAAGTATATGAATAGTTGCAGAGAATAACTTTTGGATACCCAATACCAGGTGAATGAAATCGGCTTGGTTTAAGTCCAAATCTGTTGGTAAAACAATATTTTTTATTGCCGTTAAGTCGGAATGTGTTGGTATTGTCCATACTGGCACGGGTGAATTTCTTATAATTTTTTGTGTGTTTGAGCCCATAACAATTTCTTTCAGTCCACTTGCTCCTTTTGTCCCCATAACCACTTCGTCCGGTTTGTGCTCTGCAATCATCTCCTCAATAGTGGCAATGATACCACCTAGTTCTACAAAAAGACTTGTTTCAATGCGATCGTTATTGTATTTAATTTCAAGCTCTTGAAATTTTTGAATAGCCTCGTCCTTAAGCTGATCGATCGGCAAATCGATTACGTGTAGAACAAGTATTTTACTGTTTTTTAAAAGTGCTAAATCCAAAGCAAATCGGTACGCATCAATCGATGGAGGAGAAAAGTCTAGTGGAACAAGAATGGTACTCATAACTTTTAGGTTCTTTAATAACAAAAATAACTTATACTTTCACAGAGAAACCATGATAAAAATCATATTATCAGATATAGTTAAATCGTGTATGCATGCAAATAAAACTGCCTAAATATACTTCGAAACTATGTTTTCAAAATACTCTTGCCTTCCACTAATTTGTAAGGGCTCGCCACTTTTATGTGCCAATGTTTTGAGTTCCTCCAGCGATAATTTTCCTTGCTCAAATTGTTTGCCTTTGCCAGTATCAAAGGAAGCATATCGCTCCTTACGAAGCGCGATGTAATCTGATTTTTCGAGAATATCATTCGCGATAAGCAAAGCACGTGCAAAGGTATCTATGCCACCAATATGAGCATAAAATATATCCGCAAGATCAGTAGAGTTTCTTCGTGTCTTCGCGTCAAAATTGATTCCTCCAGTTTTAAATCCTCCCGCTTCAATTAATACCAGCATCATTTCAGCCAACTCTGTTAAGTTGTTAGGAAACTGATCGGTATCCCAACCATTTTGATAATCGCCTCTATTGGCATCCATACTTCCGAGCATACCAGCATCGGAAGCAACTTGCATTTCGTGCTGCATCGTGTGGTTGGCTAGCGTTGCATGATTTACTTCTAAATTCAATTTAAAATCGTTCATCAAATCAAACTGCCGAAGGAAACCAATAACAGTGGCTGCATCAAAATCGTATTGATGTTTGCTGGGTTCCATTGGTTTAGGTTCGATCAAAAAGGTTCCTTTAAATCCTTGCGCTCGTGCGTAATCTTTGGCAGCGTGAAGAAACTTTGCCATGTGCTCTTGCTCACGCTTCATGTTGGTATTCAAGAGCGAAAGATAGCCTTCGCGACCGCCCCAGAACACGTAGTTCGATCCTCCTAATTCAATGGTGGCATCTAACGCATTTTTTACTTGAGCAGCAGCATAGCAAACTACGTTAAAGTCGGGATTGGTTGCTGCCCCGTTCATGTAGCGAGGATTTGAAAACAAATTTGCAGTACCCCATAGCAACTTTACACCCGATTGCTTTTGCTTCTGTTTCGCATAGGTTACAATGCGTTGCAGGCGTTCTTCTGATTCTTTTAACGTACCGCCCTCTTCCACTAAATCGAAATCATGGAAACAATAAAAAGGAACTCCCAATTTTGTTATGAATTCAAATGCGGCATCCATTTTGTCTTTTGCGCGCTGATCAGCATCTGTTGCCGTTAACCAAGGGAAATTCTTAGTAGGTGCCCCAAATGGATCGCCACCATTTCCGCAGAAAGTATGCCAGTAGGCCACCGCAAACCGAAAGTACTCCTCCATGGTTTTTTTTCCAATCTTTCTTTTTGCATCATAGTACTTAAATGCCAACGGATTATCTGATTCTTTTCCTTCAAATTTTATTGCACCTACTCCTTTAAAAAACTCTTTGTTACCAGTGGTTAATTTCATATTTTTATTATCGTTATTAGTTACCTAAATAATAAATCCGCTCAAGCAGACGTTAACTTATTTTTCCAAAGATGGTACGCTTCCGCGTAAGATTCAACTTTGTTTTTATCTACCTCTTCTACACCAATTCTTTGAAGCCCACGAAAAGCCTCTGCGTAAGAAGCAAATATTCCCGCTCCTACTCCAGCACCCAGTGCTGCTCCCTTAGCTCCGTCCGTTTCATACAATTCAAGTCGCGCGCCAATTACATTAACAAATGCTTCCCTAAACACACTACTTAAAAACATATTCGCACGACCCGCTCGAATAACAGTGGTGCCCGCACCAATAGATTGCAATATATCAAAACCATATTTAAGCGCGAACACAATACCTTCTTGAGCCGCACGACAAACGTGCGATTGATTGTGTCTATTAAAATTCAACCCGTGGATGGATGCGCCAACTTCTTTATTCGCTACTATTCGTTCTGCCCCATTCCCAAAAGGAAGTATAGAAATTCCAGCTGAGCCAATTGGCGACTGGTCGGCTAACTCGTTCATGGCCTGATAAGACATATCTGTTCCTATTAGCTTCCGAACCCAGCTATTTAAAATCCCCGTTCCATTTACGCACAATAGCACTCCATTTCGTGGTGTTTCAATGGTGTTGGTAACATGCAAAAATGTATTTACCCTCGATTGATTATCAAAGGCATTTTTATCTGTTACAGTGTAAATTACTCCTGAAGTTCCTGCGGTAGCTGCCGTCTCGCCAGGGTTCAACGCGTTTAATGAGAACGCATTGTTTGGTTGATCGCCCGCACGATAAGAAACAACAGTTCCGGGTTCAAGACCCAATTCATCAGCAACTGATTTCAATACCTTGCCTTGTTTAGAAAAAACGTTTACTCGCTCTGGAAACAAGGTTCGATCAAATCCGTAATGACCAAGTAATAAATCAGAAATGTCGTTTTCTTCATAATCCCAAAAAATCCCTTCCGACAAACCCGTATTTGTGGTTTTAATTTCCCCGGTCAATTTCATGGCGATAAAATCGCCTGGCAACATCACTTTATAAATTTTACTGTATATCTGAGGTTCATTTTTTTGAACCCACTTTAACTTTGAGGCTGTAAAATTACCGGGAGAATTGAGCAGATTCCGTAAACAATAATCATGTCCCAATTCATCAAACGCTTCGGCACCAATCTCCACCGCCCTACTGTCACACCAAATGATGGACGGCCGCAACGAATTAAAATCTTTATCCACTAACACCAGACCATGCATTTGATAAGCAATACCGATTGCTGCTATCGACTTTGTTTCAATGGCGGATTCTTGAATACATTTTTTGATTGCTAACTTAACGTGCCTCCACCACAACTCTGGATCTTGCTCGGCCCATCCTGATTGGACTGATAGCATCGACATTTCTTGCTCAGGCGACTGAGTACTCGCTACCGTTTGTCCGCTAGCTACTGATACAAGCGAAGCTTTCACACTCGAACTCCCAATATCAAGCCCTAAAAGAAAGCCGTCATAATTCATAGCACGCTTATTTACTTTTCTAAAAATAACATTTTTAGATGAAGTTATGCAAATTGATTTCTTTCAAACGCTTGCAGAAGTTTTTTTTTAATCACAACTTGGCATCGAGAAAACCAAATTTCTAAACCCAATACGATGAACCAACCCAATAGCAAAAGACTTTTTTATGGTAGTTGCTTTGCACTAATAACTACTGCCTTCTCCTTTAGTATAAGGGCGGGAATACTTTCTGAGCTTGGCAGAACTTTTGACCTTTCTGCCACTCAACTTGGCTTCATAAACCAAATGTGGTTTTTGGGTTTCCCAATTGCCATGGTACTGGGCGGCATATTTTATGGGACATTGGGGCCAAAGAAAATCATGCAGTTTGCATTTTTCTCGCACACTATTGGCATTCTCCTCACGATTTTTTCTGGCGGATATACGGGCTTACTTGTTTCTACTTTATTCATCGGAATTGGTAATGGTTGCACGGAAGCGGCTTGCAATCCGATGATTGCCGCCAGCTATACTGGTAAACAAATGAATACGCTTTTAAATCGCTTCCATATGTGGTTTCCAGGCGGTATAGTTTTGGGAAGCCTTGTTTCCTTAGGCATGACCAAGTTGAATTTGGGCTGGGAAGCCCAGATTTGGATCATTCTTATACCTACATTAATTTATGCTTATCTTTTTTATGGTCAGGCTTTTCCAGAGCCTAAAAAAGAGATTGCTTCGATGGCAGAAAATCTTAAAGCGATGGCCTCCCCGTTGTTTGTTTTCATGTGTATTTGTATGACTCTTACAGCGATTTCAGAATTTGGTCCTCAACAATGGACGGGTGTTATTATGGCAAAAAGTGGAGCCGAGCCGATGGTAATTTTAGCTCTAGTAACGGGCTTAATGGCTGTCGGCAGATTTTTCGGTGGCGCCTTTGTTCATAAATTTGATCAAACCGGTGTGCTTCTTGGCTCAGCTATTTTAGCGAGCATAGGAATTTTTTTATTCAGCACGCAAACAGGGACTATGGCGTATGTAGCTGCCATTTTCTTCGCGATGGGCGTTTGCTATTTCTGGCCTAATATGATTGGGTTTGTAGCTGAAAAAATACCAGCTAGCGGTGCTATTGGAATGTCTATTGTCGGTGCTTTTGGTATGTTCTCAACTTCTATTTGGCAGCCTATCATAGGAGGCTGGATTGATAGTGCGAGGGCAAAAGCTACTTCCATGGGTCTTGAAGGTGACGCGTTGGAACTTGCTGCGGGGCAGGCCACGCTACAAACCATGATTACTTTTCCTGCTATATTAATAGTCCTTTTTACCATTCTTCTTTTCTGGATGAAATCTAAAAAGGCAGCCTAGTTTTTTAACCAAACCAAACCCTATAAAGAAGGGTGGCTCGAGCCACTCCTTTTTTGTTTTATGGGTATTCGTCTTGAAGATATAGTTTTGTCATTTTTAACACCATTTATGGAAGATTTTAGTGTTACATCAGAAGTTGGTACTCTCAAAAGATTACTTATTCATAGCCCTGATAGCAGTTTAGGGAAAGTGGTACCCTCTAAGGCGCAGGATTGGCTATTTGAAGACATTGTTCACCTCGATACGGTGCGAAGAAAGGAATACGATTTCTATATCAAGATATTATTGTTTTTTCTCGATCCTGAAAAAGTAAAAGGAAAAACACACCAAATTGATGCAGAAAGTGCGAAACGTGAGTTCTATAAACCGGGCAAGCCTGGCTATTTCAATTCCGACAAAGTAATTGAATTGCAAACACTGTTAACGGACATCTTACACGACTCATCGATAAAATCCACACTGGTTGCCTCCACTTGTGCTATTGAAGGCTGCACTTTTGAAACACAACATGATCTGCTTAACCTGTCCCCGATTGATCTAACAAAAGTTTTCATCAGCGGCATGATGCCCGATGACCAAATGATTTTTGCCCCTATTCCCAATTTTATTTTTACGAGAGACATTGGGGTTGTTATAAATGATTTTGTTTTACTAAACAAGCCTGCGAAAAAAGCACGAACACGCGAGGCACTTTTAGTAAAATATATTTTTTACAATCATCCTTTTTTTAAGGGACTTAAGAACAACATAATCGAATTAAAGGAGACCAACCACCATTTTTTATTACCAAAAGATGGGGACGAAAAAAAAGTGACACTTGAAGGTGGCGATGTAATGACGGTAAGCAAAGACCATCTATTGGTCGGTGTAAGCGAGCGCACTAGCATGGAGGCAGCACATCAGGTGGTGACAACTCTTTTTGCAAAAAATGTGGTTTCGAAAATCACGATCGTGAAAATTCCTAAAAAGAGGGATTATATGCACATTGACACTGTATTTACCCAAGTAAAAAGAGACACCTGGGTAATGCTCGGCAACTTTTCGCGCAAGGCCATCAAACACGAAGGTGAAGATGCTGTTCAACGGATTTTGGAGCCTGCTAAAAAGGAGGACGAGTTAAAGATCATACAGTTTTCAAAAACTTCGCTTGAAAGGCCTATCTATTTTGAGAGCCTAGAAGACTTGTTGGTAAACATTAGCCAAGTAGATTTGGGAGTAAAAGGAAAAGTTAAGATTATTTTTTCTGGCAATAATATTTTCCCTTATGATGCGCGTGAACAATGGACCGATTCATGCAATCTATTGGCACTGAAAGAAGGTGTTGTACTAGGCTATGATAGAAATGATAAAACGCTGGACGCCTTTAAAGAGAATGGGTTTACGGTAATTCACGCCCACGATTTTATTGACCAAGTAGAGAATAATGTAATTGATGTTAAAACAATTCAGGATACAATAATTACCATGCCATCAGCGGAGTTATCGCGCGCCCGTGGTGGTTTCCATTGTATGAGTATGCCTATTTTAAGAGATGAGTTAAATTAATTTTTTATGCAAACTACGTCCAATCTTTTGATGATTCGCCCGGTTAACTTTTCATTTAATACAGAAACGGCAGGAAATAACTCGTTTCAAGCTCAGCAGGATCTTGATGCTCAAGAAAAAGCCTTGTTGGAATTCGACTCTTTTATTTACAAGCTGCAACAGCATGGAGTGGATGTAACGGTTATCAACGACACTCCAAACCCTTATACACCTGATTCCATTTTTCCTAATAATTGGATTTCATTCCATAGCGATGGCTCGCTTTTTTTGTACCCGATGTTTGCCTTAAACAGGCGGCAAGAAAGGAAGGTGCATGTGGTAGAGGCCATCAAAAATAAGTTTGTGGTTAATTCTATCAATGATTTGTCTGATCTTGAAAATCAACATGCGTTTTTAGAAGGCACTGGCAGCATGGTGCTGGATAGAGATTCGAAAATAGCTTATGCTTGCCTGTCACCTCGCACTACGCTAAAAGCATTGGCTAGGTTTAGCACGGAGAGCAACTTCTCAATTGAATCTTTTACTGCGGTGGATACGCAAGGTAAAGAGATTTACCATACCAATGTCATGATGTGCGTTGCGGATCATTTTGT
This sequence comes from Flammeovirgaceae bacterium, assembly GCA_027487845.1. Lineage (GTDB taxonomy): Bacteria > Bacteroidota > Bacteroidia > Cytophagales > Cyclobacteriaceae > ELB16-189. The sequence continues at coordinate 5,004 of JAIYCV010000045.1, read as the reverse complement.
CGTGATCTGCCTTGACTCCATCAACAACCCAGCCGAACGAGAACGAGTGAGAAAAAGCATATCCAACTCCCAAAAGGAAATTATTGAAATCAGTTTCGATCAAATGAATCAATTTGCTGGTAATATGCTACAAGTGAATAATAAAGAGGGGAAAAAATTTTTAGTGATGTCATCGCAGGCATTCTCTTCACTTACTTCGACTCAAAGGCAGTCCATCGAAAAATATAACTCCATTATTCACTCTTCGCTTGACACGATAGAGCGTAACGGAGGTGGAAGTGCTCGCTGTATGATAGCCGAGGTATTCTTAGAATTAAAGTAACGATTTACTTAACTAAGTTCAAAAAATTTGCCCCCAAGTTTTCTGCAATATTCTTGCGGTACTTCACGCTTCTACGATAATCTTCGGTAAGAAATTCATTCCAGATTTCATCCCAATCGCTTCCTTTTGACATTATAAACGCCAATTGTTCAGAGGCTCCAAAAGAAATATTTTGACGCTTCACTGGCAGTTGCTTTCGCGCTGCATCAATGTATTCGGTAAGATCTAAGATGGTAAACACCTTTGGGTTTGTAGTAATTTTCTTAATGATTTCTGACCCTGATGGGCCATAGGTTACAGAAAGATTAGGAGCTACTTCTTTCTTGATCTTGTCAATATGCTTTGTATGTGTGCTTCCCGAAATCATCTCGGCAGAATAGCCAGCGAGTTTGGTGGTGATCTCATTAACGCTCGAAATTAGCGGTGCATCTTTGTGCGTAATCATCACTACCGGGTTGCTCATGAAACTTGGAGTGAATTTCAAAATCTTTTTCCGTTCGTCTGTTACCGTAACATTAGTTACCCCTAAAATATCATTCGTGCTCTGAATCGTCTTAAGAAAATTAGAAAACACAGGCTCTTTCGCAGCATAGTTTAATTTGATCTCTTTGTTGTATTTCTTCTTCACATAGGCTACGAAGTCTTCGATTACATCTTCACACACGCCTTTTATTTGCCCATTCGATTCGTAAATAAGTCCTGGCTGTTCGTAATAGACCATGGTAAGAGTTCCCTTACCTTGCGCTTTAATTTTGGCCCAGGTATCGCCCTGAAGCTTCTGACTAAATCCTGTAAGACTGTAAGAAATAAGTAAACAGGCTATCGATATTGTTTTCACACGTATAATTTTAAACTATCGCAAATCTATCATTTACATGGAATTAAGCAAATGGAAAATGTACACTGTTCCGATCTACACGCTTATTCATGAACAATCAGTATCTTTTTAATAATCGATTGATCAGCCGATCCTAACTTTACAAAATAAAGCCCACTAGGCAATTCTTGGGTATTTATGGTACTGCTGAATTTGCCTTCACCAATTAAGTCGGTCATAACCAATCTTCCCATTTGATCTCTTATTTCAATATTTACTCGATTTAACGTAACTCTTGGCAGTTGAATGGTGACTTCTTTGTCTGAAGGATTAGGGAAAACAGCAACCTCGCTTTCAGTTACATCTTCAAGGCCAGTAATAGGTTCTGGATCCTTAATATTCAAGATTAAAGCCGCTTGCTGTACCTCTTTCGTAACCCCATTTTGAACAAAAACAACCGCGGCCAAATCGTCTTTAGGCAAATAAAGTAATGCCGGATCAGCTAACCACTCGTAGGGACCTATTTTCTCGCTCTGCCCTACCGCTAGTGCTTTTGTGAGTTTTGTTCCTGCCGCGGTCGGTAACATCTTCTTTAATACATACTCGAAATCAACTTCACCTGACTTTATCATCGCTTTGTTAACTGCGGTTAGCTGAGCCAATGCAACTGTTCGTTCTAGGATCGCAATGTGAACGATTGAATTTGCATCTAGTGTGCTGTCTATTGCTGTGATTACCGCTGAAACATTTATTGATCCGTCTTTGCCAGTAACTGCAGTTACCTGAACATCTGCTTTTGCCAATTCAAGTGCCCTTAAATTCAACTGATTACTCCACGTTGAAAATGGACTTTCCTGATTTTTATCTGACGCACGATTTAACCCATCCAGGCGCATGATTGGCGTTTTTGTAACGTCATAAAAAAGTGCCCGAGCTCCCTGATCTGATGCGTTGGCCAAGTTAAACGGATCTGATCCAGGGAAACTGGTGTGGTAGTTTATTTTAGCAACATCTAAGCCTGCTTTGATCAGATTGTCTTTAATAAAATCACTCTGCTGCTTCTCGGAGGCGGCTGTGTTACCTGAATTGGCAAAATTCTCAAGTAAAACAGTTCGAGTTCGGCTTCCAATTTTTATATCGTCAAACGCAAAGCCCTTGGCTGCAGGCTTGTTTACGCTTGCTAACGCAAATCTAAATACAACCTTCTTTCGAGTGGTGCTATCTACCTCTGCCAACGAGTGGCGAGATTCTTGCCAAATTGATCTGCCTTGGGAAGACCATCCATAATCATTGGCAAGCTGTTTTCCTGGCCTCGAAAGAAGAGCCTCCGCTGTATACCAATTGATTCCCGAAGGTGTGTTCTGGCTGTACCTGCCCAAGGTCGACCATTTCTTATCATTATCAGAAATATTTCTATCATCGGTAGAGTATTCAAGAACGACCCCATCTTCGCTTTCAAAATTGACAAAACTTTTGAATGATATCATGGGCCTTCGTAAACTAATAAAATCAAAAGCAGGCGAGTATAGATAAGAAACCTCTTTTGTCTTATAAGTACCATTTCCATCTCCAATACTGTCTGTCTTCCAAATAAATGAAGAGTTCTTGCTTCCACCAACGGTTGACTTTAACCTAGTCCATGATGACTTGGTTGGCTCAAAAACCATCCAGCCACCAGCGTAGCCCTCAAAGTCTTCGCTGTAATTTGAATTCTCTATTTTTTCGTCTTTTAATACAGCCAATTTGATTGTCTTTGAACTAACACACCCAATCGCACCTGTCACAGAGAGTTTTGCGGTATAAATCCCCTCCTTGCTATAAGTGTGCGCAATCTCTCTTCCGAGGCCATTATTAGTAGGACTCAGGCCATCCCCAAAATCCCAACTCTCTGATGCGATAACATCGTTTACCGTAAAAGAACTGCTGCTGAACTTTACAGGGTCTTTGAGAGAAACTCCGCTAATGGAGAAATTTGCCGTAGGAATATCTCCCACCTTCACAGACGCTTGCTTCGCAGGAAGTGATTTACAGCCAGAGTTTGACATTGCCGTGAAGGTGACATTGTATGTTCTGGCGATTTTGAAAGTGTGAGATGGATCATTTGCCAACGTATTGGTCAATTTCCTTTCTGAAGGAGGTGCCTGATCGTCATCGAAATCCCAATCATAATAGGCGATTTTATCGGAAGCATCGATTGTTGCTTTTCCAGCAAAATTAACTGGCTGAGTAACACACGCCATGCTGGTGGTTAGGGTTACCAATGGCTTAGGTGCAACTTTTATAATTTGTGTGGTTGTATCAGTTCCACCGGTTGCAAGTATTTTATAGATATAACTCACCGAATACTCTTGATAACCCAATGATTTGTTGGCCGCAATGCGACTAACGTCAATAGACCCCTTGCCGTTAAGCTCATCTGCCAACGTGAAGAAATTAGTTTGCGCATTTACCCTAAAAAAGCCAGTCGAAACTCCATCTCTTGGCTGAGGGAAACCAGCCAACGAAACTAAACCTATATCTTCACAATATACTGATTGCAATCCTGTAATCAAAGGTTTGGGAGGAAAGTACAATTTCACCGTTTGTACGAACACATCTTGGATTCCTGTGGTTAGATTTAAATATTTCCCTTCAAAAACTAAGTCGACTAATTTGCCTCCTTCGGGGTAGAATAACCTATCTCCCGTTTGAGTCTTGGCATTGTCTACTTTGCTTTGGTCAAAAACTATAAATCTGGGGTCGAATGTAAAAGATCCGTCTTTCTCCTTTTTAAAAGAGTTACCGACAGTTACAGAATAGGGGTTCTCATCGGAAGTTGGCATTACAATTTTTAGCTCATCTAAAAGATAATTAGCTCCTTTTCCGTTCCTTTTTATTTTCGCGCCCGGCCATTGGTTAGTATTATAAACTATATCTAATCCATTAATTGCGTTTGTTTTGTCATATACGGTAATACGCTTTGTATTGGCAGATACACAGCCAAATTGATTGATGTGAGTTAATGTCAATTCACTCTCGCCTAATCCAGCCACATCCGTAAAGAACTCATCTCCAAATACACCTTTTCCACTAAACTTATTTTCTCCTGGATTCCTAATGTCAAACTTACCTTTTAAGTTTACTTTCTCCTGGGCATTCGAAATAACACCTACGAATTTTGTTCCGGTCGACAAATCAACTACATCAAAATCTACCTTTGGTATTGACGTTACACCCAGCGTGGCCAGTGGTTTCAAATCACCGATCGCTTCCAGCCCATTTCCACCCAATCTTACGATTGCACCAGAAGCGGCTTCGTTAAGCGCTTTTACTTGCAATCCTGAAATAATAATTCTGTCTCTGCTGTTAGCTGACTTTACAGAGAACACAATCTTTAACAGCGAACCACTATAAGAGAAGGATTTTATCTGAAGATCAGCCCCTCGGCTAACAACGGTGTCTCTCGGAGCCAACTAAGGGGGTAAAAACTAAACGATACATAATACAATATAAAAAGTGCGTTTTTTGACCAGGTTGGCGGTTTTTTGAAAGTGGCTAAAAACAAAACGTTCTAATTGGTTCTATTTGCGTTCTATTTTGAGGGGTGCAGGTGCTTGGATTGCTGGCACTTGGTTAATTGCTCTTGAAGCGTGTGGATTAACCCCTCCTTTTCTTTTAGCTGGACTTTTAGGTCTACTACCATATTTATGTAAACGTTAATGTTTGCGGCCTCTTGCGCGGTTTTTGATAGGCTTGAGCCTACTTTATTGAGCCGCTCGATAAGATTATTTACCTCTTCTACTTTTTTCTTTAAAGAAGCCTCACTTACAGCATTTGTAGGTGGCGTCTGATAGCCCTCATCAGGCTCTTGAACACCAATTAGGCT
>JAIYCV010000033.1 GCA_027487845.1 Flammeovirgaceae bacterium | reverse complement strand
CAAGCGACATCCGAAAAACTGATCTTCCCGAGGTGATCAAAAATGCTTTTAAGAAAGAAAATAAAGAGAAAAAGAAGGATAAGTTGGAAAATTTAAAACAGACCCACAAGAAAGTCTACGTTTCGTTTGTACCTGTTTCTAGCCAGCGAAGGGGCGGAAAGAAATCATTCGTTTCATCTGTTAATTCTGCATTTTATTTGGGTAAATCCGATTCAACGTATTTATCCAATATTTCATTAGAGCCTTCTACCAATTTCAGTAACAAGTATGGAATTGGGTACCACTTTAATTTGTGGACAAAAGACAACAAGTGGAATATTCCAGGCGATGTTAACATTACGAATTTGGATCAATTTACCTGGGGGCTTGGAGGAAAAACAATTGCTTCTGATAAATATCAAATCGGCTTGAAATATGTCCGTTTATACGGTAACCTAAACAGAGATTGGCACGGCACGAGAGTTTTTTTCTATGGTCTGGGTTTTCGTTACGATCGGATTTATAATCAAGTGGCTAGGCCGCAAGTTGCCGATGAGGTGAGTTCATTTGAGAAGTACGGCATCGGAATAAATGAAAACCTACATGCAACGGGAATGACTTTTAACGTACTGTATGATACGAGGCGGAATTCGGTTAACCCCAAGGAGGGCGTTTATGTTTCAACGGTTTTTCGTATCAACCCTGCCATGTTTGGTAATGAACTGGTCTGGTCAGCTCTCGCTGTCGACCTGCGAAGATATATTCCGCTTACTTCTTTACATTCTAAAAGGAGGATACTTGCAGTCTGGGCTTTTTACTGGCGTACTATGGGCAATGTACCTTACTTATTGCTACCAGCAACTTCCACGGATTTTTTCGGACAAGCAGGCCGAGGTTGGGCTTTCGCCAGATTTAGGGGTAAGGAAATGTTTCATCTGGAAGCTGAATACCGCTTCGATATCTCTCAAAGTAGTTTGTTTGGTGGCGTGGTTTTTTGCAATGCCCAGTCTTTCACAGAACCAGATTCACACAGATTCGAAAAGTTATTACCTTTAGGCGGTACAGGGGTTCGTATCAAAATCAATAAGAAATCGAATACCAATTTCGGCTTAGACTTTTCCTATAGTTTAGATGGGTTTGGAATATCTGCTTTGCTGGGTGAAGCTTTTTAAAGCAAGAATGGCAACCAAATAATAAACACTTCTAAAATAATGGATTGTAATGGATATATAATCTATCTTTCTTTTTTTTGATAAATTGTTATCCTTTGTTGATACAAAACGATCCGATCATGACGAAGCCAACTTTATCTTGCTTACTTTTTTTACTACTGTTTTCTTCGGTAGCCGCGTGCCAGCAGTACTTTCCATCATCAGATTGGCAGTCAAAAAAACCAGAAGAGGTGGGGCTTAACAAAGTGTGGCTCGATAGTGCCGTGAACGTGGCCTTGCATAATGAAAATTCAGTTGATCGAGACTTGAGAATAGCGATTCTTAAATCATATGCCAATGAACCTGATTTTAAAATTTTAGGTAACACAAAACCCAGAGGCGGGCCGGCAGGAGTAATAATTAAGGGCGGGTACATTGTTGCCGAATGGGGTGATGTGAAAAGGGTAGATATGACTTTTAGTGCAACCAAAAGTGTGCTGTCAACGGTGGCAGGCTTAGCCGTTGATCAGGGATTGATCAGAAATGTGACGGATAAAGTCAATAGTTACGTTTGGGATGGTACCTTTTCCGGTGAACATAATGCGAAAATTACTTGGGAACAGTTGCTGAACCAATCCAGCGACTGGTCGGGCAGCCAGTTTGGACTACATGACTGGGCTGATCGCCCACCCAAAGAAGGTGGTATAGACGATTGGAAAAACAGAAAATTACAAGAACCTGGAGCAGTGTATGAATACAACGATGTGCGCGTGAATTTACTGGCTTACTCGTTGCTTCAAGTTTGGCGCAAACCTTTACCAGCAATCCTAAAAGAGAAAATTATGGACCCTATAAATGCATCTACCACATGGCGCTGGTATGGATACAACAATTCATTTGTAAACATGGACGGATTAATGGTTGAATCTGTGAGTGGTGGTGGCCATTTTGGTGGTGGCATGTTTATAAATACCCTAGACATGGCACGGTTTGGCTTATTGTTTTTACGCAAAGGCAAATGGAAAAATCAACAGTTGATTTCGGAGAAATGGGTGTATGAATCCCATCAGCCTTCTACCCCCAATAAATCGTATGGATATCTTTGGTGGACTAACGCTGAGAACAAACTAGCAGGTGTGCCGATCAGCGTTTACTCTGCTCAAGGCTTTGGTGGGAATTATATTTTTGTTGATAATGAACATGATTTAGTAGTCGTCACGCGTTGGCTTAACGACAAAAAAGCAGGTGAATTTATGCGTTTGGTGATTAGGGCAGTGGAGGAAAAGGCGAAATGATAAAATGAATTGCATATTACTTGGGGCAAGCTGTAAGTTAAGTTTTCCATCCTGCGAGGGAAGCAGTAAAAATTGTTTTTTATTCGTTTTACTTTTGCTGATGGCTTTTGGCTGCAAAAAGAGATCCGAAGAGCCGGTCACTAATTTGAAGCCAGAAGACAATCGTTTTACGCCAGTGGTTATCACCCCTATTGGCTCACTCAATGAACCGATGGCGTTTGAAGTGTTACGAGATGAATCGGTAATTATTATTGAACGGCAAGGTTCAATAAAGAAATGGGATGCAGCTAATGCGGTGATGAAGTCAATAGGTAAGCTGGCTATTTTTAACGAAAGCGAGCAAGGGCTGGTAGGTATGACACTCGATCCACACTTTGAAACCAATCATTGGATTTATTTGTACTATGCGCCCCTTGAATCTGCTGGATTTGAGTTGACTAGGTGGACACTCGAAAATGATACCCTACTTCCCAAAACAAAAAAAGTGTTACTGGAAGTGCCAAGCAACCGAACGAACACAAGCCACACGGGTGGGGGAATGACTTGGGATAAAGCAGGAAATCTCTATTTAACGGTGGGCAATAACACGAGCAATTCGCTCTATTCACAAACAGATGAGCGCGAGGGGAGAGAGAAATTTGATGATCAACGAGGGGCCGCGAATACAAACGATCTAAGAGGAAAAATTCTTCGCATCCATCCTGAACTCAATGCAACCTATACTATCCCGAAAGGAAACCTTTTTCCTGTTGGAACAAAAAAAACGAGACCCGAAATATATGCCATGGGAAATCGCAACCCATGGCGCATTAGCGTAGATAGCAAGACCGACTTTGTGTATTGGGGAGAAGTTGGTCCTGATGCCGATAGCGATTCAGAAAAAGGCCCGATGGGATATGATGAATTAAATCAAGCGAGGAAACCTGGCTTTTTTGGCTGGCCTTACTTTATTGGTGAAAACCACGCCTACCCAATGTACGACTATGTCCGTGATGTGCTGGGAGCAAAACAGGATTCTCTTCACCCCATCAATCAATCGATTAACAACACAGGCCTCACCGAATTGCCCGAGGCGCAGCCAGCATTTATCTCTTACCCCTATCGCCCCTCTGAAAAGTTTCCGCTGGTAGGGTCCAGTTCACGGTGCGCCATTGGCGGCCCTGTATTCCGAAGCGATGATTTTAAAAATCCCGCAAGGCCCTTTCCGACTTACTATGAGGGAAAGTGGCTAGCTGCTGATCTCTCACGCTTTTGGATTATGGCAATTTCTATGAATGATCGTGGTGATTATACTGGTATGGAGCGATTTGTTCCCGATTATCATCCGAGACAGCCGATAGATATAAAATTTGGGCCAACAGGAGATTTGTATGTATTGGAGTACGGGGGTAATACGGCCAATAGCTCAGTCGAATCGCGATTAGTTAGAATAGAGTACAATGCTGGAAACAGAAAACCAGTTGTGAATGCAACCTCCGACAAGCTAGGCGCTAGTTTACCAGCCATCTTTCGGCTGAATGCAGAAGGCTCTAAGGATTTTGATGGTGGTCAACTTTTTTATCACTGGGAAATAAAAAAGGGAGCTACTGACAAAGTGGTTCAACAATTTAATACAAGTTCCATCACGCTTCAATTAAATGGAGCAGGGGTTTACCTCGCCACGCTAACAGTAACCGGTGATAAGGGCTTGGCGAATAGTAAATCATTGACATTGATTGCCGGCAATGAGCCGCCCGCTGTTGCTATGAAAGTGGATGGAAATCAGTCTTTCTTTTTCCCTGAACAAAAAATTAGCTATGCTGTCTCTGTCGATGACAAGGAAGATGGGAGTTTATCAAATGGGAAAGTCAACGTTAGCGAGGTTGCGATAAGTATTGATTATATATCCGAAGGGTTTGATTATGCCCAAGTGAATTACGGTCAGGTGCAGGCTTCTCAGTTTTCGGTGGCGTTGTCTTTGATGGCTGAAAGCGACTGCAAAACGTGTCATCACCCAAATGTTAAAGGGGTAGGGCCTGCGTTTGAGAAAATAGCCGAGCGCTATGCAGCCGATGCGGTGGCTGTTGAAAAGTTAGCAATCAAAATTCGTAACGGAAGTTATGGCCAGTGGGATATGGAAACCGCCATGCCCGCTCACCCAACCATTACACCTAATAATGCCCGCATCATCGCTAACTACATATTGTCGATTGATAAGATAATCGTTAACCCATCCAAAGGCAGTTTTATCACTACAGTGCCGAAGGATGATGCTGGGCGCGGAACGTATGTTCTTCGTGCCGCTTACACAGACAAAGGCAATGGTGCAATTCCGTCCTTGGCAAACGAATCGATTGTTATGCTGAAGAGTGCGACAATGATTCCAGTAAATGCGGATGTTATCAAAGGAGCTATTCGTGATCAATTAGATGAGTACACATTCTTAACCGCTCGACCCAATTCTTTTATTTCGTTTAAAGGAATTGATCTCACGAATGTGGTTCAAATTAAATTTCAGCCGAACTGGCATTTGTATGATATTTTCAAAGGTGGATATATTGAAGTTCATTTGGATTCGCCTTCAGGCGAGCTGATTGGTAAAACAACGCTCTCTGACAAACAATTTAACACGCGGTACAGGGGGTTGTTCATTCCGCCACCCGGTGAGGTGTACAATGGTGTAAAGCCCGACATGAGCTTACCGCAATTAGATGCGTCCAAGTTTTTTGCACCCGGAGTCGATAAGAGTTTGTACACGTTGCCTTCGATTGCCGCTATAAAAAAAACTACCGGATTTCACGATGTCTATTTTGTTTTTAAGAATGACAAGCTAAAGCCGGAGGAATCGCTGTTTCCGTTGGCTTACATAGAGTTTATGAATACGCTGACTAAAAACTAATGAGAAGTTTTATTTTTTTAATTTTTTGTACATCTTTTCAGGTGGGATTTGCGCAACCTATTACGTTTACAAACTCCATTGGCATGGAGTTCATTTTAATTCAACCAGGGAGTATGACTGTAGGAAAATTTCAACCCACAGCTAGTAAATATGGATTTATAGAAAAGTATATCAAGCCAGGCGATAAGGTAGATGTGCCCGTTTTTTCAGAACAAGAATACGAAAAGGCTAATGAACTTGCCAAGCAATCTTGGACGAAAGGATTTATCGTGCATCTTGATAAACCATATTATGTGGGAAAGTATGAAGTTACACAAGCTCAATGGAAAATAGTAATGGGTAATAATCCATCTTACTTTCAGGGATCGAAAGTAAGAGACAATGCAGATCAGCATCCGGTTGAAAGCGTGACTTGGAGCGATGCGCTTGCGTTTGTTAAGAAATTGAATCGGATGGAAAAAGGTAAATACACCTACCGTTTGCCCACCGAGTTTGAATGGGAGTATGCCGCTGGGGCGGGGGCGCAAGAGGATATTTCATGGGATGCCATTCAAGAAACTGCTCAGATTGCCGTGCTGACAACTGCGCCTGTTGGGCAGAAGAAACCCAATGCATGGGGCTTGCACGATACCCTGGGAAATGTGTGGGAATGGACTGCCGATTTTTATAATGAAAAACTTTTCGCAGACTCCATACCCACACGCGTTGGCAACGAGCATGTAATGAAAGGAGCACCGTTTTATGGCGATGTTAAAAACGCTACGTACAAGACTCATGCTGGTGGGCCCGGAAGCAAATATGATGTTGGATTCAGAATTGTAATGGAAGCGACTAAGTAACTTGTATGAACTTAAAGAAAAACATTTTGCTGTTATTGCTTATGGGCACGTTTTCACTAACGGCTCAAGTTCCGCTGGGTTTTACCAGAATTTTCAATGGCAAAGATTTAGACGGATGGCACTTTAGCCGAAGTACGCATCAAGGCACCACTCCAAATTTTAATGTGGAAGATGGAACAATTGTAGCCAGGCAAAACCCCTTTGGCCAGGGAGGCTTGTTAATGACTAATAAAAAATACAGAAACTTTGAATTGTATATAGAAGTAAAAATTGACTCCTTTGCCAACGGAGGTATTTTTCTTCGCTCCAATGAGGGTGGAGCAGCGTATCAAGTAGAGTTGGCGTTGCCTGGAGGAACAGGAGATTTGTTAGGTGAACGAATACCCGTGAGTGTTGGTGGACAAGCAAACAAACGTGAACAGGTTTGGAAAGCCAACGATTGGAATTCTTTTCGAATTCGAATGACGGGAGCGGTGCCTCATCTCACGCTCTGGATTAATGGCGTGGAAATGTGGGATGTGCAGCAAACCAAGAATGATTTTTTAGGTGAGGAAACCGAGGGCATAATTGCGCTGCAATGCCATTGGACGGCTGTCTTTTCGCCAGCAGCCAGCAAGGGGATGCCGCTAAGCTCCTGGAAGCCCAATGCCACGCACCGTTATAGAAACATTGCGATAAAGGTGTTGCCATGAATTACATTTTTTTTAGGATGTTCATTGAATAGACTTCAATTTGCATCGCAGCAAAGGCATTTTATTAGACTACAATGATCCTTTGTTTGCTAACAAGGATCTTTTGCTGGACTACAAAATTAGTTTGTTAGTCAGCAATCTAGAATTGCAGATCTACAATAGAAGAATGTTGTTCTACAATGAAGTAATGTTATTCTACAATGAGGTATTGTTGTTCTACAATGTGGCATTGTTGTTCTACATGGAAGCATTGTTATCCTACAATGAGGCATTGTTATCTTACATGGAGATATTGTTTATCAGCAAAAGCGGCTTGTCTGTCTGCAAAATGGAATTTTTGCACTTTTATTTTTATGAGATTGCTGTCAGTACCAGATTTACCAGCTATTCGACAAGTTAGTGGAACGATTGTCGAACAACAGATCAAGTTTGGCTTTTAATACCCACACTATTATTTTTTGTTATCAACTAAATCTGGGTAAGCAGTCATGCCAGGATACCCGACCGAGGCTGTAAGAATCAAGACACCTTTCGGGAAGCGATGTTTGATAGGAATAATGTCTCAAAAACTTATCTCAAGTTTATATCCCTTGCCGTGCACATTGGTTATTTGTACGTTGGTATCATTCTTTAATTTTTTTCTGAGTTTGGAAATAAACATATCTAAACTGCGCCCGGTAAAAACACCATCATCTTCCCACACTCTTTTAAGTAACTCTTCACGGTTGATAAGTTGGTTTTGTTGGTTTGCCATGATGGATAGCAGCCTAGCTTCTTTATCTGATAGCTCAATGGTTTCAGAATTGAATTTCAGCACTCGGCTGCCTAAGGAAAAAGAGTACTTGCCAATAGCAACACCGTCTGTGAGAATATCAGTCTCTTTTTTCTTTTCCCTTTTAAAGTAATACCCGCCCGTAAATGCAACTAGCACCACGCCTGTGAAACCAACAAGCAGCCAAACATAGTTACTGCTTACGTGCTGCTGCGACTTAAAATCAATAAAAGAAATTTGAATGGAATAACAACCTTTTGGCTGCACTCGGCCCAAACAGGGAACAAGTTCTTTGTAGTTGGGTCTTATTTCAAATCCATAGACAAGCTCTTTACTACCCCCGCAGTCAAATACGTTAATCATATAACCCGCTGGTAAGTCGATTTGTGCGAGATTAGTTCTCACAATTTTCACCAGTGTATCGGGCACAAAGGAAAACTGATTTTGAAATTCAAGTTGAAAAGTACCCGGACTCAATTGTTTTACTGGTAACACCCTCGAAGTAGAGTCACCCGCATGTTGTAATAATGTATGGCCAATCTGTCGAACTACTAGTGCGGCTCTTTTTTCCAGAAATTCGTCTTGCGGATTTTGTCTGATAATGACAGCGGATGAAAGTAATAGCACAATACCGAACAATAAAAGGGCAATAAAAAGTCTGGATTTCATTGATTTAAAAGTTACCGTGCGAAATTTACATTCATTTTACAATTTTTTACACGCTGCAGTTGGCTGGCGCTTGCCTACGTCCTTACGTTTGCTGCCCAGCAAATGTTTATGTTTAACCTAAATTTTCCAATCAAGATGAAAACAATTATTGCGCTTCTTTCTTTTATTTCGTTGATCGCAATGGCGCCCAAAGCGTTTGGTCAGCCACAAAAAAAAACAGTTCAGCCAAAAGAAGTAGTCGCAGCCGCCAGATCTAAGTGGGTACCTAGCTCAATCAGTCGGAGACGAAATGACAGTGTTTGGGTTGCGCTGCCGTCAGCCCGAATTACGGGTACCCAGCAAAAGCAAAATATAATTAATCCAGTAGGTGAAAATACCGTTTTCAAATCTACCGATGGCGGCCAAACATGGCAAGACGTTAGCGATGGACTGCCCAATAAATTAATCGGTGACGGCTTATTTTCAACGAGTAGTGGGCTGCATTTACGTTCAGGAGACTGCATATATCGCAGCAATGCAAATTTCACTGGTCCTTTTTGGATCAAGGAAATTTGTCCGAGTAAGTATAGCAGCGTTGCTCCTGCCAAGCGTGGCATTATTGCATACAATTACGATGGCCAATTTGTGCAAAAAGTAGCCAATGCATGGGTGCCCATGTTCCCCAACTTTAAAGAGCAGTTGGTACGCACGGTTTTTGAAACTTCGACTGGTGTATTTTTCATTAGCAGCGACAAGGGTCTTTTTAAGTCTACAAATAATGGAATAACCTGGAAGCAGGTCCATGCGGCCGGCTGGGCAACGAAATTAGTAGAAGCAAACGGTGTGCTAATGGCTACTAGTCAACAAGGCATATTGCGGTCTATTGACAATGGCGAAAACTGGGAAGTGGTACTTAGTGAAGGCGGTGTCGGCATTGCTGTAGAATCTATTAATGGCGGCTTTGCTGCTATTACGTACAATACACAGTCAGAAACCAGGAGAGTTCGTGTGTCATATGATAACGGTAAAAACTGGCAACCCATTGATGCTGGCTTACCTGAGGATGCCTCTATTGCGTCTATTGTTCAGTTGGGTAGCCATCTCTTTTGCGGTCATTCTGCCGGTATTTTTAGATCGACAGACATGGGAAAAACATGGAAACTGTTATTTCCCTCTGTCGGAAGCAAAGTCTTTAACCTATTCGTTTCAGGCAACGTAATTTATGCCATAGCCAGAAATGGAGGCTGTTAAGACAAGATCGTAGCGGCTTTTGTTTGATTTAAATACAAGCGTAAAAATGGACTACCGTCTTGAGCGGAAAAAAAATTGACTGTTATTTTACAAAAACTCCGCTATCAAAAGAATCAGCCTAGGCACTATTAAAAAAACGACAACACCCAGTACTTTATTTGCTCAAAAAATTGTGGCAGCGATGACGGATATACGGCCACGCAAAAAAGCAATCCATAAACTGCACCATACAAATGAGCATCATGGTTGATGTTATCGTTTGCTTTTCTTCCTTGGTAATAGGTGTAGATTAAATAGCCAACGCCAAACACAAATCCAGGCATGCAGAGCGCAAAGTATAAACAAATCGATTGCAACGGTTGAAAAATGATAAACACAAATATGACTGATCCTACTCCGCCAGATGCACCCAACGAATTGTAATTAGTGTTGTTTTTTTCTTTCAGGTAAGTTGGTATATCCGAAGCGACAATGGCAGTGAGGTACAAGGCAAGGAAATAATACATGCCTGCTTCTGCAAACAACGCTTCCAGTACGCCCTCTACGGCAGTGCCAAAAAAATAGAAAGAGAACATGTTCCAAAGCAGGTGAGTGTGATCTTTATGGATGAAACCTGAGCTGATAAAACGATAGTATTGGCCCCTGGTGAGTATTAAATGAGGGTTCATCATAAGCCGCGCGAGCAGTTCGGGCCGGTTGAAGGCGTAAAAGCTTGTGCCTACCGTAATGCAGATTAAGATAATGGTAACGCTCAAGGGCAAAAGTGTTAAAAATTGATAAAGGCAATGTTAGGGAAATTAACCCAAAAAACGGGTATAGCTAAAATAGGATAGTTTTGTAAAAGACCATTCAGCAGTTGAAATCAGTGAGCGCAAATTACTAAGACCTTTCAAGACTCTTTTCCTTACGTGGAACGGTTCATCCTGCATTCATCGTAAGTCGAATTAATTCAGGCAGAAGTGTAAAAAAACGACATTTTTTAGCCGTAGTTTTAAATGCGCGATAGGTTAAGTAACATTACAGTATGGTTTTTATGCCCTTTATCAAGCCCCGGCATCAGTTAGTGCCCTACGTAAACAACTACTTACTGTTCCATGTAAACCTTCGCCACGCGTTACATGGCCAGCAGATAAAACCAGTTCCACCAGATGCCACACAATCACTTTTTTTCTACCCGAGAAGTGAAGTGAAAACGATCGTAAATGGCACGGGCGAAACCCGTGCTGCTCCGCCAAGCATATTTGTGGGTAATCAAACCTCGCGAATCAATATTGAATTTGGTATTGACCATTTGATTATTCAAGTATGTTTTAGGCCTGGTTTCTTATTTCATTTGTTGGATCGGATGCCGATTTCGCAATTTCAACATAAAGAAATCAGTGCTGAATTTCTTTCGCCTCCTGAGATAAAAAACTTGAACCAACGCTTGGCAGAGTCGACCGACTACCGACAAATGATCGTTCTGATAGAAGAATATTTATTGGCCCGAATTGCTTCTCTTAAAATCAACGCTCGCCCGATAGATAAAGCCATTGTATTTTTGAAAGAAAGCAAGGCACCTGTGCCGTTGGATTGGTTGGCGAGTGAGGCCTGTTTAAGTCCACGCCAATTTGAGCGTGCCTTTTTTGAACGGGTGGGCATGAGTCCTAAATTTTTTGCGCGGATTAATCGCTTCGACCACGCCTTTAAAATGAAAGCGGCCCAGCCTCATTTGAATTGGCTTGCAATAGCTGCGGAATGTAACTATTATGATCTTTCGCACTTGATGCGCGATTTTAAACAATTTGGTGAGGTGACCCCGTCACTATTAATGGCACAAGAAAAGGCCTCTCCCGATCGGCTTTTCACAGCCTAATCAATGTCGGTTTTTTACATAAGAGGACGGGGGTGATGGGGCTAGATTTGTGTTCCATTAAACCATTTACTCTTTGTATGAGAACATATAAAAAAACGCACTAGCATCTTAAGTCTTGCGCTGAAAGCGCATTGTTCATCTAACGATAAAAAGAATCGAATTTAAGATTCCTTACCAAACCGATGCATAAAAACATTTTTATACAAATTACCGATGGGAAGTTCTTTCCCTGCTATCACCACATGATTTTTAGCTACGCTTCTGATCTTGGAAAGGTTTACGATATACGATTTGTGAATTCGTGTGAACGAAGTTGGCGGCAATGTATTCTCCATGTCCTGCATTTTACCCAACCCAATAATTTGTTCGCTTGCCATAAAGTACTTTAAGTAGCTGCCGTAGCTTTCAATGTAAATCAGTTCATCAAACGATACTTTATGCACTTTTTTATCGCCCTTAATTAAAATAGTCTTGTCTTCAGAGGGAATTGGTGTTTTCCGCTCTGGCACATGACTCTTTTGAAGAAGCGAATGTTGAGAAGCTGCTTTGTTAATAGCCTTGATAAAGCGTTTTAACTCGATAGGCTTTACAAGGTAATCGCAAACATTGTGTTCATATCCTTCTAAGGCATACTCTTTATAGGCCGTGGTAATGATCACCAACGGGGGATTCACTAAAGTTTGTAAAAACTCTAACCCGCTTAACTTGGGCATATTGATGTCTAACAAGCAGAGATCCACAGCTTCACGGTTCATGAATTCCATTGCCTGTAAAGGATTATAAAATTGGGCTATAATTTTAAGTTGGGTAAGTTGCTTTACGTGATTTAAAATTACCTGATGCGCCAGCGGCTCATCGTCAATGATAATCGTTTTTAAAGTCATTCGGCAGGAAGTTTAAGATTAACAGTATAAGTACTCGATTCGTCCTCTATGGTAAGTTGGTAGTTTTTCCCATAAATCAAGTCAAGTCTTTTGCGGGCGTTTGCCAAACCAATGCCGTGAGTCGATTTCATTTGACTGGGGTCATAGTTATTTTCGATTGTAAAATTTATTTGCTCTTCGTCAGCATCTAAAAAGATATTAATTCGTGCTTTGTCGGCCATTGTGCTTATGGAATACTTAAAAGCATTTTCTATGAAGATAATCAGCAACAGGGGCGGCAATTTAACATTGTTGAGTTTTACATTGACTTCAAAACTTGCATTTTCGGGGCGCAACAATCGTATCTTCTGCAGTTCTACATAATTCTCAATGTATTTGACTTCATCTGTTAATCCGATTTTCTCGGTATTGGCATCATAAATAACATAACGCATCAGATTCGATAGCACCAAAATGGTGGATGGTGTTTTGGGCGAGTTCTCTAAAGCCAGTGCGTACAAATTATTGAGCGTGTTGAAAAAGAAGTGCGGATTAATTTGCGCTTTTAGTAGTGCCAGTTCGCTGCTGATCTGGGCTTTCTCAAAAGCTTGTATCTTTTGAAGTTGAAAGAACCAGCGGTAAGACAAATTGACAAGGGTGGACATTGCGACAAAAAAGAACATGACAAAATAGGGGACAAAGGTAAACACATCTTCAATGGCATTTTCGTCAGTACCAATGCCAAGTGGCTCAAAAACGAAATGGTCTATCAATACGCTACACACGGACCAAACTGGAATAAAAATCATTAGCATTAAAATGTATGCGAAATATTTTTGCCTCATTAAAAAACGGGGGATAAGGAAACGGGTATTGAAAAAAGTAATAGGAAAGAAAAAGGTTAGAACGCCAGCACTGGCCCATATAAAAATTTCACCTAGGTCTGATTCTGGCGAACCAAATTGACCCACCACCACAAGGAGCAGTACTAATGAAACCCAAATTGCAACGTTGCCTAAAATAACCGCCCGATTGGAATGTAACCCCATCTTAATATGAAAATGCTGAAAGTTCTTAAATCTATTGAAGTCTTAAAAATCATTCTTACCAAATGCCAATATCTCCCTACAAAAACAACGATTTCATGTACGAAAAGACTTGGTGTCTTAAAGCACTGTGTTCATTAAAATTGTAAGGCAAGTTATCAAAATCGAGAAAAGTTCGATATACCCTTTTCTATGTTTGCCGTAAGAAGTTTCCAGAACAAAAAGAAATGGTCTCTTTTGCTATGTACAACTTAACTTCAATAAATCATATTCCAAAAGACATGCTCCCGTCAGCGATGTCTAATTTAAATCACACTCTTCCACAATAAAAAAAACGCATGAAAAAAGCGAGTATATCATTGTCTTCTCTACTTTATTTACTTCTGGTAGCCACACCTGGCCTTGGCCAATTACAAGTAAATCCCAAAGCACAGACACCCTTGCTGGAAACATCCCGAACGGATACAACCCTTTTTCCAAGGTATAAAGTTTCAACCTATGGCATAGGATCGGCCACTATACGAGATCCGGCCATTTCACCCCTGCGGTATCAGGGCGTGCTTCTATCCTTTGGTGGAAGTAGACTAAAATACAAACCAAAATTTCTATCCATTAGCACATTAGAATTTAAGGTGGCGCCTGCTTTGTTCAATGATTTTACAGAAAACGCCATACAGGAAATAGACATAAGATATAGCTATGCTATGTTGAAGCCCATCAAGGTTTCTCCCCGTGGCTTTAGTTTCTTTGCTGGGGGTTATGGTGGACTACTAGTCAACAATAGAGTAGCCAATAACAACGTAAATAATGTTGTTTCTTTCGATTACGTTGTTTCTTTTGGTATAACCGGCTTGGCTCAAAAGAAATTGAAACTGGGAAATTCAGAACTAATGTTGACCGAACAGATTAGCTTGCCCCTGTTGAGCGCAACAATGCGCCCGCCCTTTGCCTGGCCTGAACCGTATTACCTTAAGCCGGAAGGAAACCTATCGGATGGGATCAGATTAGGATCTTGGAATACCTATTTTGAACTAAAGAACCAGTTTTCCATTGACTATTTCAGTAAGGTAAAACACAGAAAGAAAATTATCGGTCGCGACTCATGGCGTCTTTCTTTGCTTTACGAATACATCAATATCCCTACAGTGAACGAATTGCAATATGGCTCATTCATCGTCAGCTTAGGAAAGATTATACGTTTTTAAAAATTGAACATAAACTGATTAAACAATATGAAAGTAGTGAATAAAAATACTCCCTTCGTTTTACTGATACTAATTGCGGTTACGTCTTGCGATCGTCTGTTCATCACTCCGGATCCAGCCAGTTCCAATCAGGCAAATTTTGATCTGTTGTGGAACACCGTAGATGAAAAGTATTCTTTTTTTACCTACAAGAATGTTGACTGGAATGCCGCCCGAGTAACCTATCGCCCACAGGCTGAAAAGGCAAAGAATGACAAAGAACTTTTTCAAGTAATGGCCACGATGCTCAACGAGTTGAAAGATGGACACGTAAACCTTGCCTCCAATTTTGATGTTTCAAGAAATTGGAGTTGGTATCAAGACTACCCAGCTAACTTTAACTGGGATATAATTGATAGGAATTATTTAGGTAAAGATTCTCAACTTGCGGGACCTTTTGTTACCGACACACTGCGCAAGGTTGGCTATATGTATTATGGGAGTTTTCAATCTCCAATTGAATCGAAGAAGATTGACTTGCTGTTCAAAAAGCTAAATTCGCTACCGCTAAAAGGGTTAATTATCGATATCCGTAACAATGGAGGTGGAGCCTTAGTTTACGCAGATGAATTTATACAGCACTTACTTAAGCAAAACACACTGATTGGTTATACCCGCTATAAATCAGGGCCTGAGCACGATGCCTTCACCAACTACATTAAGAATGAACTTGACCCCAAGGGTGTAACCTACACTGGCCGTAAAATTGTGCTGCTTACAAACCGCCAGGTCTACAGCGCGGCTAATTACTTTGCCTCGGCACTGTCGCAACTGGTGGACGTAACCATTATAGGTGACCAAACTGGGGGCGGGGGTGGTGCACCCATTTCGGCCGAGTTACAAGCTGGCTGGAGAGTTCGGTTTTCTGCTACCCAAATGTTCAATGCCGATTACCAACACCTAGAAGCGGGTGTAAAACCCGATATAAAAGTTGATATATTGAAGTCCGATGAGGCTATTGGAAAAGACACGATTCTGGAAGAAGCCATCAAATTTTTAAACAAATAATTATGAAACGAAAACCAAAAATGAGCATGTACGCAACCCCCATTTTAAGCCTAATTCTTTTTGTGCTTTCATTATGTTTATTTGGCCAAGGTGTAAATAGCATAAAAGGCCGGGTTGTGGATGCCACTACACTTGAGCCATTGCCCTTTGCACATATTATTTTGGTGCAAAGTGGTGTTAGCACCATCTCCAATGGTGAGGGCGATTTTTCATTGGAAGTAAGCAGCGCAGAGCACGATACCTTAAAGGTTAGCTACATAGGCTATGCTTCTGGCTATGTACCCATTGCCTCATTTGCTTTGCAATCCGAAAAGTTAATACGCCTTGCTGAAGAACCCAAAAAACTGGCGGAGGTTGAAGTGACAGGAAGAAAAGCTTCACCTGTAGATCTTATCAAAGAAGCCGTTGCAAATATACCTTCAAACTATTCTACAGCTCCTTTGGGTCTGGAGAGCTTCTATCGAGAGCAATATAAATTTGTGCCCAAGAAAGTGCTCAAAGATGGACAACCCAAAAAAGCAGGGACAGGCTATAAAGTAACGGAGGCTGTTTTTGAAGGGTATCATCCCTCTTACAATGCGAAAGACGCCAAGAAAAACAGCCTACTGCACCTCATCAAAGGCAGGCAGGTAAACATAACGAAGGAAGACGACCCCGAATCAGATTCGCTGATGTCGAATGCACTGTCTTCAATGGGCCAAAAAGGGGGGCCTTACGAACCATTGGAATACGATTTGCGACAAGCAGACAAACTAGATTTCTTAGATTCCTTTAAGGACTATGACTATCGCATCGCGTCTTTTAGCAATTATCAGGGTAAGCCAACAATAAAAATTGTATTCGATCAGCGAGACGACATTAACAGGTGCTTGTTTGCAGGCCACATTATTTTAGAGGCGGCCACCGCTGCCATCATTGAAATTGAATTTCACTATAGTAAAAAAAAACTTGACAAAGCCTTTCACATGAAACTGTTGGGACTTGGATTCACCTCGCTGGACGACTATGGCACTATCCAATTCAGACCGGATGTCGACAGATGGGTGCTGAGTTATATTAGACGAGGCAGATTAGCCCGTTTGGATGTTAATCGTAAAATAAAAGGCCACAAAATTGACGCTTCCTTCGAAGTCAATGAATCTTTTGAAATGCTCATTACCAAAATTAAAAGCAGAAATCCCAATCCCCTACCAAAGGAAGACGTGTTTGGTAAACGTGACATAGTAAGTAAAAAAATTACGAACGACTACGATCCTGATTTTTGGAAAGGATATTCTGTTTTATTGCTCGAAAGCAACGATGTAAAAAAGTGAGGTCTTTCTCAAGTAAGGCTTTCAAATTAATCGCCACGCGAAAGTGAAGGCCTCTCCCGATCGGCTTTTCACGGCCTAATAAATGTCGGTTTTTTACATAAAAAGACGGGGGTGATGGGGCTAGATTTGTGTTCCATTAAACCATTTACTCTTTGTATGAAAACACATGTAACAACAACCACATTTATCATGGGAAACCTAATCGCACTCCTCTTTGCCATTGGCAACAGCCACGCACAAAGTCAAAAAGACGAAGAAGCAATTAACGCGCAAATTGATACCTACCTATCGGATTGCGTTACCCACCACTTTAACAAAAACATGAAAACATACACCACCAAGGATGCCGAGTGGATAAACATTGTAGGTATGAATTGGCGGGGGCAAGAAGAAATGGTACAGGGGCATCAGCGGATATTTGATGCGATTTTCAACAACGTTCCGTTCACAAAGAAAAGCACTAGAGTGCGTTTCGTTACAAGCGATGTGGCGGTGGTTACGCTCCGTATTCATGTGGGGGCATTTTTTCCGCCAGATGGTGTTGATAGAGGCGTGAACAAGCGCCCAGAGACAGACGATTTGTTGACCTTGGTGTTTTTGAAGAAGAATAAAAGCTGGCTTCTTACAGCAGGGCAAAATACAGTAGTAGACGAGAACGCAAAAAATCCAGTGGATACAAAATGAACGTTGGATGTAGGTTTTACAGATGTGAGGTAGGATTACCCATAAAACTACATCGCGCCATTTGTTCTGGTCGACCGCTCGTTTAAATATCCTTCAAGTTGGCATTTGAGAAAATTTTTAATTGAGGACTTGCCAAATTTAGTTGAAACCCTAGTGATTAACTTTTTTGTGATCCTTTCAGTTTTTCTTTATTTTTCCTGTAACAAATGGGACAGTTAGGCTACTCATCTTCATTATCACGACAAAACCAATTCCTTTATGCAATTAATTATTCAAGATTTAAACAAGACATACTCGAACGGAGTGCAGGCCTTAAAAGACGTTACGCTTACTATCAATCAGGGTATGTTTGGCCTTCTCGGCCCCAACGGTGCCGGTAAATCATCACTCATGCGAACCATTGCCACATTGCAAGAAGCGGATAGTGGCTCCATTCAACTGGGCGATATTGATGTGTTGAAACAAAAGGAGGAGGTAAGAAAAACACTTGGTTACTTACCACAGGAGTTTGGGGTGTATCCAAAAGTAGACGCCATCACCTTGTTGGATCACTTGGCAGTTTTGAAGGGATTAGTGAATAAGAGCGAGAGGAAGCAGGTGGTAGAGGCGTTGCTGCAAAAAACCAACCTGTGGGCAGCGCGCACGAAGAACCTAGGAGGCTATTCTGGAGGTATGAAACAACGATTTGGTATAGCGCAGGCATTATTGGCCAATCCCAGACTAATTATTGTGGATGAACCAACGGCTGGCCTTGACCCTGCCGAACGCAATCGCTTCTTAAATCTACTTTCTGAATTAGGGGAAAACACCATCGTGATTTTATCTACCCATATTGTGGAGGATGTGAAAGAACTTTGTACCGACATGGCCATTATCAATAAAGGCCAAGTGCTATATAAAGGTGGCCCACTCGATGCCATCGCGGAGGTTAAGGGCAGAGTATGGAGCAAGCGAATTGCTAAAGTTGATCTTGACGAATATCGAAAAAACTTCAATATTATTTCAGAACGATTAATTGCTGGTAGACCAGAAATAACGGTGCTTAGTGAGGCTCAGCCAGATGCTTCATTTATCCAACAAGCGGCTGATCTCGAAGATGTTTATTTCTCGCAGATTTTTAATTCTACAAAAGAAACAGCAAACGTTTAATTGTAATAATATGCTAAAAGAAATATTCCTCTTTGAATTAAGTTATCGCAAGAAACGAGCGGCTCATTACATTTACTTCTTTATTATTTTCTTGCTTTGCTACTTTGCAGTAGCTAGTCCTATTGTTAGCATAGGTGGTGCCGTTGGGCAGATTAAACCAAATGCGCCTTATGTCATTGCTCAAATGACGCTCATTATGTCGTTTGCCCTAATGATGATCACCTCAGCGATTATGGGGGTTGCTATTGTGCGCGACTTTGATCACAACACAGAAGCCATCCTGTTTAGTACGCCAATGAAAAAAATCCATTATCTATTAGGAAGATTTGGTGGTTCATTTATCGTATTGATTCTCGTTTACTCTGGCATTTGGTTAGGATTAATGACAGGCTTTGCAATTGGTAAATTTATGCCCTGGGAGGTAGATTGGAAAACTAAAGAGATTCTTCCTTTTAATGCATGGACGTACTTCCAACCTTTTTTGTACTACACAGTTTCCAATTTGTTTATCATGGGCTCGCTATTTTTCATGGCGGGTGCGTTAGGAAGAAAATCGATTGTTATCTACACGCAGGGAATTATTCTCTTGATTTTATACAGTATAGCCGATTCGTTTTTGGCAGATGTGGAATGGAAAGAAACAGCTGCGTTATTAGACCCATTTGGTTCTCAAACTTTCGAGTATGTTACTCGTTATTGGACACCTGCTGAAAAAAATACTCAATTGTTACCACTTGAAGGCGTAATGCTTTATAACCGGTTGATTTGGTTGAGTGTTGGCGTTGGGGCGTTAGTTGTTACCTATTATGGTTTTTCTTTTAATGTTGTGAGAAACTCCCTTCTAAGAAAGAAACCCACTCCACTGACTAGGGACTTGCCTAAATCCACTGATGTCAGTATTCCTAAATCTGTCCAAGTAATAAATAGCGTAACCTATATCAAGCAACTGATAAAGCTTTCGGTATTTTATTTTAAAACCGTTATAAAGGAAATTCCATTTATAGCTATCCTCTTAACCGGCATGCTTCTTTTAATTGTAGAAGCATTTAGCATGAACAAGATATATGGCACAAGCTCCTACCCAACTACTTACTCGGTAGTTAATTTGTTGGATGGTTTTACCCTCTTTTTTCTAATCATAGCTATTTTTTACTCGGGGGAGCTAGTTTGGAAAGAGCGCTCCGTAAATTTTAATTTGATTTTAGATGCCATGCCGATGCCTAGTTTTGTTGCGTTGCTTTCAAAATTCTTTGGCCTGGTTTTTATCTATGTTGGAATGCTGTTTATCTTGATACTCTGTGGCGTTACCATTCAGGCGTCCTATGGATACTTTAAATTCGAGCTACCCATTTACTTCGAATCATTATACACAAGCACATTGTCTTTCTTGATGCTTTATACTTTGTTGGCTTTTTTTATTCAAGTTTTGGTAAACAATAAGTTCCTTGGTTTCGCTTTATGCATCGTCTTTTTCATCATCCGCGGTGTGTTGGGTGAACTTGGCCTTGAACATAACTTGTGGAGATTTGCTAGCGGTAATCTTGGTACTTTTTCCGATATGAATGTGTATGGCCATTTCGTAACTCCGTTCTCTTGGTTCAAATTGTATTGGTTTGCCTTATCGATGTTGCTTTTTGTAGTTGCGGTAGTGTTTTCTGTGCGCGGTTCAGAAGCAGTAATGAAAATGCGCTGGAAGACGGGGAAGCTAAGGCTTAATAGATCTGTGCTCATCTTTGCTTTTGCAGTTGCAGCTGTATTTCTTTTCTCCGGATTTTATATTTATTACAATACTACCGTAGTAAACAAATTTGTGAAATCAGATGATAGAGAGGATCAGCAAGAACAATATGAATTGAAATTGAAGAAGTATGAATTCCTTCCGCAGCCTAGAATTGTTGAAACTAAATTGAAAGTTGACATTTACCCTTATGATCGTGATTTTATTGCCGAAGGATATTATTGGTTAAAGAACAAAACAAGCAATCCAATCCCTGAAATTCACGTTCAACAAAGTGCGGATGAACAAATAAGCATTGATTATTTGAAGTTCAGCAAGGAAGCAAAAGTAAAGCAAACATTCGAAAACTTTAAATATTACATATACGAGTTAAGCACGCCTCTTGCACCTGGTGATAGCATTCGAATGAATTTTAAAACAACGTTTAATACGAGAGGATTCGAACAAGGTGGATCGAATACTAACGTAGTATTTAATGGTACATTTTTTAATAATCAGTACTTTCCGAGCTTGGGTTACAATTCCGATTTTGAACTTAGTGATGATGATGAGCGTAAGAAAAGAAAGCTGAAAGAAAAGGAAAGGATGATGGAACGCAACGACTCGCGTGGAACGGCTCAAAACCTTTTAGGTGATGATGCAGACCGCATCAGATTCGAAATGGAAATGTCTACTTCTGGTGATCAAATTGCAATTGCTCCGGGTTATTTGCAAAAGGAATGGAAGAAAGACGGGCGTAATTATTTTAGTTATAAGATGGATGCACCCATGTTAAATTTTTATTCTATGGTTTCGGCCAAGTATGCAGTTAAGCGCGATACATGGAACGACATCAACTTAGAAATCTATTATCATGCGGGTCATGAGTATAACTTGGATAAAATGATGACTGGTATAAAAGATGCCTTGGCATATTATTCTAAGAACTTTTCACCCTATCAGTATAGGCAGGTGCGCATAATGGAATTTCCACGCTATGCAACGTTTGCACAGTCTTTTGCTAATACCATTCCCTTTTCCGAGGGAATAGGATTTATTGCAAAAGTTGATGATCCGGAAAAAGATATCGACTATGTCTATTATGTTACGGCCCATGAAGTGGCGCATCAGTGGTGGGCGCATCAAGTGGCCGAAGCGGGTGTAAAAGGCAATGCTATGCTTTCGGAAAGTATGTCGCAGTATTCTGCGTTAATGGTATTGAAACATAAATTTACTCCAGAGATATTGGAAAAATATTTGAAGTATGAGTTGGATACATACCTCGGAGGGCGTGCGTTTGAACGAAAAAAGGAGCAGCCATTGGAGTTTGTTGAAGGCCAAGGTTACATCCACTACAACAAAGCTTCGCTTGTATTCTTTGCACTGCAAGATTACATTGGCGAAGACAGTGTGAACGCTGCCTTTAGGAGATACAATGCCACGTGGAAGTTCAAGGATGCGCCTTATCCTACTTCGGCTGATTTGTTAAAAGAAATTAAGAAGGTTACACCCGACAGCTTGAAATATATCATCCACGATATGTTTGAAACTATTACGATGTTTGAGAACAAAACTACCGAAGCAACTTATAAAGAACTGGCTAAAGATAACTTTGAAGTTACACTTAAAGTTTCTGCTGAGAAAATGCGAGCCGACAGCACTGGCCTTGAGTCGCCCATTGCCATCAATGACTGGATTGACATTGGTGTGTATGGGAAAAATAAAGCAGGTAAAGACAGTTTACTTTATCTGAAAAAACACAAGATCAACCAAAAAGAGAACACGTTTACTATTCAAGTGAAAAGCAAGCCGAAGAGAGGTGGTATTGATCCTTTACACAAATTAATTGACCGTCATTCCGATGATAATTCGAAAGGGTTGACCAAGATTGATTTGGCTAAAAAGAACTAGCGTTTCCGCGATGATGGAGAAAAAGCCTGACGAAAGTCAGGCTTTTTTGGTGAACTTTGTTTTTAACTGTATTATTGATTGACCACATGAGGGTTGGATTTTTTATTTTTACAGTCGTTATCAGTCAAAATGCCTTTTCACAGTTTAAAATAACTGGCAGGGTAGTTGACATGAAATCTCGGTTACCTATACAATTTGTTCATATAGCTACTAACGAAGTTGGAACGGTAACTAATGAAGATGGTGAATTTCGAATCGCAACAAAACATAGCAATTTATCAATAGTATTCAGTCATGTCGGCTATGAGACCATCTCTATTTTATTCGACCATGAGGCTGATACTGTGATTCAGCTTACTGAAAGCCCCGTTTTATTGAAAGAAGTTGTTGTTGATGGAAGTAATGTTATTTCAATCATTCAAAATTCCTTTAGTAAAATTGAAGGGTCGTCATCTAATGAAACCTTTAACTGTTTCTATCGACAGACTACCCAAAATGGAGATGTATATTCAGAACTATTAGAAATGTTCTATAGAACCGATGTCTCATTGAAGGGTATATCTAAATGGAAGGTAAGTCAAGGTCGTTACGCGATTCGAACTGAGTTTGAAAAGGAGGGCTATATCGTAAATAGGAATTTCTCCATATTTACTAAACGATTACCGTTATCTTTAAAAGAACCGAGGTCTTACATAGTACCCGTCATGCCTAGTGCCGAAGATTACTTTGATTTTAGGTTAGATGAAACAAGGAAATTGTCAGATACTCTTCTTTATTACATATCTTTCGCCCCAAAGGAGGATTGTCCTTATCCTGGCTTTAAGGGTACGCTCATAATTGACGAAGATTACAATATCCGTAGATTTTCGGGTACGATAAAAGATTCCAAATTCAATCCATTGGATGAAAGAATAAGAGATAAAGTTTTTGATCTGACATTTAAAGTAGATGTTCTTTGCGACATAAAAATCAAAGGAAATAGATTTCCAAGTACAATACAAAATCAGTTGTTATACGACTTTCAGGTAAATAAACGCAAAGTCAGAAGAGTAAAAAGTCAGTCAATATTTACAATTGTTTCCCATGAAAAGGTACAAACTAACTTTGAAGATACAACGACTGATAGTGATTTTAAATCAATTAGTGAAACATCTTACGATGCTTCGTTTTGGGAGGCGAATGAAATTATTAAAAGAACCCCTGTAGAAAGAGAATTGCTCCGTCAGTTTAAATCTTTTGATGGGTTTACCAAGATCTTTGGTGAAAGATGATTAAACAATTTAAACTTTTCAATATGAAAATGGATGTTTCAGCAAGTAAATATTTGACTTTGTATTTTTTATCATTAATTCCTTTTTTTTCTTTGAGTCAGCAGACGGTAGATTTAAAAATCAAAGGCGTGCGGCAAGCAAAGGATTCGATTCTTATATCTAAATATTTACAAAATATTGAAAGTGGTTCGTCAATTTTGAGAATAACAACGGCAAATGAAAGCCCAATCAAATTAAATTTTAAAATTCCACGAGTAAAAATTTACAATGCAGCAGACTATTATGTAGATGGAAAATTTACCTACCATCCATCTTCCAGTTGGGGGCCGTATCAGATTCCTTTTCATCTAAATCAACCAATTGTAGTTCCCTCGAAAGGGAACTAGCTAACTTCAGCACTTAGCAAGGCCGCACACGGCATTCAAAGCCAAACACAGAGTAAAGTCACATCTAGTGTTGTAAATAAAAAAATGATCGGTTAACCAGGTTGCGCAGGAAGTCAGCAACCATACTTAGTTAACCTGCTTACTTTAGGAAACTAGTTCGTTCTTTCGTATAACTTAAAGTGAGTCGGTGCATAGCTCGCGTGCAAGCGATGTAAAGCATACTTCTGTCCATTGCGGTGTGATAGTTTCTGGCAGATGCAAAGGGCACAATTACTTCATCAAATTCCAATCCCTTTGCGAGGTGAACAGTGGTGATAATAATCCCTTCTTTAAATGAGGTGCTGTCTGCCGTTAGCAGATGAACCTTTGTTGACTTTACTTGCTCAAATACAAATTCTGCCTGTTCTTGAGTTTTGCAAATAACACCCAGCGAGGTGTGATTTGATTTTTTAAATTGTTCGATTACGTTTTTTATTTCTTCTAGCTCTTCCCTATTATTTTCAAACCCTTTGGAGGTGGGTTTTTCACCATGTCGTTCCATGGCAATTAGATTTGGATTGTTTGAAATCTGTAGGGTGAAATTTGTGATCTCGAACGTGGAGCGGTAACTCCTGAACAGTTTGACAATCTCCGCCTGCGGAAAAACTTGTTCAATGCCTTCAGAGGAAGAAGCACTGTATGGATTTACCGGTTGGTTTACGTCACCTAAAATAGTCTTTTTGCAGGTGAAAATTCTGGATAAAACAGAATATTGGACAGGCGTATAGTCTTGCATTTCATCTACCAGCAAGTGCTTTACGTGTTGGTAGGCGGGTATTCCTTCCAGTCGGATTTTAAAATAGATCATCGGAAACACATCCGCATACTCTAGCCGCCCGCCATGATCTACTTTAAATAAATTGCTTTTGCCTATCCAGGCATAGAAATCTTTATATAGGTCAGTTAGTGTGTTTATTTTGAACATGCGCGGCACAGCTTCCCAAATAACTGCTTTCTCATGGCCCATTAGTTTTCGTTTTGTGGCATCTCGTACATAATTTTGCACGTCCTTAACGATTTCGTTAAATCGTTTCAATAAGGGAATGCGATGGTAGGCTTTGAATCGTTCTAGAATGAATGGAAATGGAACAATGACTTTGCCTACTTGCAATTCGGTGAATATAAAATAATTATTTTCGATGTAAATGATATATTGGTTGAGCTTACTTAAAAATTCGAAAGACGATTTGAATTGGATTCGTTCGATAAAGTTTGGATCATGTTGATCGAGCAGCAGCGAAACTTGTTCAAAGAAACTTTGAAAAGTAAACTTATTTTCAAGCAAGTCGGCCGCCAATTCTTCCATGCCCATTTCAGGAATTTGTTCCTCGCCAAGTTCCGGCAAGACATTACTGATGTAGTCTGCAAAAACCTTGTTGGGTGAAATGATCAGAATGTCTTTTGCGCTGATTGTATCTTTAAACCGATATAAGAGAAACGCAATTCGATGAAGTGCAATAGAGGTTTTTCCTGAACCAGCCACGCCCTGAATGATCATTACCGATGCAGTTTCATTTCTAATTACTGCATTTTGATCGCGCTGAATAGTGGCAACGATGTTCTTCATTTTGTCGTCACTCGATTTACTTAACTCTTTTTGCAGAATGTCATCATGAATATTCACCGCATTTTCTATCATGAATTCCATCTTGCCTTCTCTGATTTTATACTGGCGCTTTAGAAGAATTTCTCCGCGAATGTTCCCTGATGGAGTTTTATAATGTGCTTCTCCCAACTCAAAATCATAAAATAGGGAAGAGATGGGGGCTCGCCAGTCGTAGATCAGATTAGCTTGCATTTTTTCATCTGAGAATGTATAAATTCCAATGTAAACAGAACTGGTTTCGCCATCGGTAAGAAAATCGATTCGGCCGAAATAGGGAGATTCCCCCAGCTTAAGTAATTTCTTTTTTCTGGCTACGGAGTTTTCGCCTGTAAAGGCCATGCGGTTAATCGATTGACCTGCGGCTACCATGTCGGCATCATCCATGCCCGACTGATGCTCATAAATATATTCTTTGTTTTGTCTGAGTTCGGTGGAGAATTGTTTTACGCTGTCGTCAGCACGCTTTATGGCAAGCAGTAATTTCTCTTTAATTACTTCCAAGTATTCGCGCTCCTCAAGCTCAGTTTTATTAATCATGCGGCAAAAATAGTTGTTAGTGGCGAGTAATCAGCTCAAAAAAATTTTATACTAGAAGTCAAAATATGTAATTTGTAACCTGTAATTATTGAATTCCAAATGAAAAAGCCAACCTCTGTAGACGAATATATTTCGTGGTTTCCCGCCAGTACTCAAAAACTTTTACAACAAATGCGAGCCACAATTAAAAAGGCTGCGCCAAATGCGGAAGAAGTGATTAGCTATGCAATGCCAGCCTATAAACAGAATGGCATTTTGGTCTATTTTGCGGGCTATGAAAAGCACATTGGTTTTTACCCAACGGGCCGGGGTATTGAGGAATTTAAATCTGAATTGAGTGGCTATAAATCGGGTAAAGGATCTGTTCAGTTTCCAATTGATGAACCTTTGCCGTTGAAGTTAATTGAAACCATCGTGAAATTTAGAGTGCTGGAGAATTCCGAAAAGCAAAAAATAAAAATGAATTAATGTTAACGCGATTGATGGAACATGCGCTCATTCTTAACAATGTATCCAAGCATATCTCGCTTGAAAAAAATGAGATCAACTATTTCCTTTCTCTTCTTACCATTGAAGAAGTACCTAGAAAATCGAGACTGTTGAGCGCAGGGCAACTTTGCCAACAAATTAGTTTTGTTTGCCGCGGTATATTGCGCGCTTACCATCTGGATAAAGATGATAAACAGGCTACTATTATGTTTGCTGTAGCCGATTGGTGGATAACAGACATGTATTGTTTCCTGAATGAATTCCCTGCAATGGTCACGATTGAAGTCGTTGAAGACAGTACAGTTATTCATTTATCGAAATCTGGTTTGGAAACATTGTATGTTGAAGTTCCAAAATTTGAGAGATTTTTTCGCATCATCATGCAGAATGCCTATGTGCGTGAGCAATTGAGAACCATTCAAAATCTTTCGCTTTCAGCGGATGAACGCTATCGTAATTTTCTTTCTAAGTATCCACACGTTGCAAGGCAGGTAACTCAAAAACAAATTGCATCTTACTTAGGAATTACTCCTGAATTTTTAAGTGTGTTGCGGAGAAGAAGGAGCTAGGTATTGTTTTGGCTAAACTTCTTAATCTACATTAATCAACCGCTCAAACAATTTTTTGCTATTTTGGAAAAAGATCAATTTTATGATGATACTTATTGCGGGCCCTTACCGAAGCGGCACTAATGATGATCCGGTCTTAATAAAGCAGAACTTGGATCGGTTAGAATCTGTTGCATTGCCACTTTTTAGATTGGGGCACGTACCAATAATAGGAGAGTGGGTTGCGCTGCCTCTTATGAAATTAGCTGGTTCGAAAAAACTAGGAGACGCGGCATTTGAAGAAATACAATACCCAACCGCGCATCGGTTACTTTTGAAATGCGATGCCGTGTTGAGACTTGAAGGAGCTAGCAAAGGCGCGGACGAAGATGTGCGCATAGCAAGAGAAAGAGGGCTAAAAATTTATTATCGAATAGAAGATGTTCCCCATGCCAGCGTATTTATAAATTAAGGTGCTTAAGTCAAAGATTAGTTCTAAAAATAAATTTCTCTTTCTGATACCAGCCCCACGGGTCAGTTACCGAAGAGCTTTCCAGCGATATTTTTTAATGAACCTAGGGAATTATTTCTGCTAGCAATTACTTTACCGAGTAAACTTTTAATATCTAAATTACTGTTCCCGAGGCCGATTTTTGGATACCTCCCACAGTAATTTTTGTCATTTTTAGGTAATTTCAATTATACTTTTCAATTTGTGTTATGAACGCCTTTTTTCAATTTGTTTTGAAAAACTATGACCCGCGTGAATTTATCTTGCTAAAGGCTAAATTTGGAATCGGTTTTGCCCTTTCGGGGATTCTATTTTGTGCTGCAGGCCTGTTATTTTATCCCTACCTACAACTAAACAGTGCGTGCGCGCTGTTCGTCATCCCTATGGCTACGATGGTGATTAGCATTTTTCTATATAGACAAAAACTGCCCTTACTATTTGTCCTGCATTATACCATTGCAAGTAGTTGGGTTTTACTTTGTACATGTTATTAGGGTCAACTAAGTTTACTGATTACTTGTGAAAACAACCTTTCTTTTAATAGTTTGTGCGTTGGCCGCCTTACCTGAAGTAAAAGGTCAACCTGCAATTAAAGACAGCCTTGAAAACCTGCTGAGGCGGGAAATTAGTACAACTGCTAAAGTGGATGTACTTAACCTACTTGCCTACCAATACTACGATTACAACGATAGCATCGCCTCAAATTATGCCCATAACGCGTTGAGCTTAGCAAAGAAGATTAGGTACTCGAAAGGGTTGAAATACGCGTACACGATGGTCGGCCTTGGTTTTTCAAGTAAATCGAAGTTTAAGAAAGCGATCGGCTACTTCCTTAGCTCCGATAAAATAAAGGGACAACCAAACGATGCTACAACAGCTTATAATCTTTCACTCTTAGGCAATTGTTATCGCGATATGGGTAAGTATGACTCGGCTTTCATTACCTACAACAAAGCAATAAAGAATAACTATAAGAGTTGGGAAATATACTCCGCGATTTATAAAAACATGGCGATCGTAAATTTAATTCTTTGGAGAAACAAGGAAGCAATTGGACTGGCCGATTCAGCACAAAAGTATTTGAACCGCGATAAAAGTACCGATCAGTATGTGCGTCTGGATCTATGGAGTATCTACGGTCAAGCATACAAGAATATCCTTCAATTTGATCGTTCTCTAAGCTATTATGACAGCATATGTGTAGCCTCTACTCAGTTCGAGGATTTTTATCACCAGATTATGTGTGAGTTAAGCAAAGGTGAGCTTGAATATGAAAAAGGTAATTATTCAACAGCACTTTTGTTTTGTTTCAAAGCCCTTGAGTTAACGAAAAAATACGCTTATCCGCCTCAATATGTAAAAGTGCTAATTCAAATTGGTGAAATTTACTCTGAGTTGGCCCACTATGACATTGCCTCTCAATATTTCCACAAAGCGCTACGCGTAACTGAGGAGCTTGGCTTGCAGGCTGAGACTGCGTTGATTTATTCTGAACTCGGATGGATTGAAAAAGACTTAGGGGATTTTAAGAATGCGTTGATCTATTGTAATAAATCTATGGAAATTAGAACAGCAATTGGTGACAGAAAAGGAGTTTCCAACTGCCATAACTTGTTTGGGTTGATTTATCTCCTTCAAAAAAAGTATCTAAAATCGATTGGAGAGCTAGAAAAAGCGTTGGCGATCCGCAAGGAGATTGACTTTCAAGTCGGTGTTTCGGCATCCATCTTTAATTTGGCTTTGGTGTATGAAAAGCTGGACCAGATTGATAAGGCAATAGAGTATTATAAGCAGGCAGTTGAACTGGAGAAACCCTTGAGTACTAAACAAAGTATAGCAATTTCGTACAACACAATAGGTCGTATACTTGTCAACTCGGGAAAATTGGATGAAGCATACTCCTATCTTACCAAAGCGAAGTTAATTTCAGATTACAGTGATTCTTATTTATTGAAGCGCAACAATGCACAAGAGTTTGCCAATTATTATCGAGCGAAAAATGAGTATAAAAAGGCATTTGAATACCAACTAATTTTTCAGCAATGGAACGATAGTGTTTATTCAGAGAAATCTGCGATAAAATTGGCGGAGTCAAAGGCAATTTACAATGTGGAGATGAAAGAGATGGATATTATGCTATTGAAGCAAACACAAGATGCTCAGCGTAACCAGTTGCGTCTGCAAGAGGCTGAATTATCTAGAAAAAATTGGGTTATCACATTAACAATAATTGGCGCAGTGATACTGGCCATTGGCGGGATTTTTATATTGCTCCTGTATCGAGAAAAAAACAGAACCAATCGCGAACTGAAAGATCAGCAAGAAGAAATACAAGCACAGTCTGAGGAGCTGCAAGAAGCAAATCAACAAATAGCTAATATAAACAAAACCCTGGAAGCGAAAGTGGAGACCCGTACCTCTGAATTGAGGCAAGCCTTTAAAGAATTGGATACTTTTTTTTACCGTTCATCTCATGACTTTAGACGACCGATAACCACCTTCTTGGGGTTGGTCGGTGTTGCGAAAATTACGCTGAAAGATCCCGTTGCTTTAGAGCTGTTCGACAAGGTTGCAGAAACAGCTACTAGCCTAGATAAGATGCTTCAAAAGCTTGCATCTATCAGTGATGTTGGGACGAACCAAATGATTTTTAAGGAAGTGTTTCTTATAGATCAAATAAATGAAGTGCTGGATGGTTTCGATAAAACACTTCGTGAAAACAACATAACGTTGCACAAAGAAGTAGAATCGTCCATTTCTTTTGTCTCCTATCCGGCAATGATCAAGATCATACTTGAAAATGTTATTGAGAATGCGATTCATTTCGCAGGTACAGATCATCCCAGAATTAGTATTAGGGCCTCGGTTAATCCAACAATTACATTCATTGAGGTAGAGGATAACGGGCAGGGAATACAAGAAGAACACAAACCGAGAGTTTTTGAAATGTATTTTAGAGCAAATGAAAGATCAAAGGGAAACGGACTTGGGCTTTACATTGCAAAAAAAGCGGTTGAAAAGCTAAATGGTAAAATATGGTTTCAAAGCAACTATCGCGTGGGCACAACGTTCACCATTGAGATTCCGAATATTCGTTAATTTATTTTTTATATTTTTGAACCTAACACTTGTGGCATGAAAAATTTTATTACCCTAATGTTCTTGCTTTTATTAAGCTCTTGCGCGAGCCTTTCCCCAAAAGGGAATTGGAATTATTCTATCACCGACACACCTGAGGGGAGTAAAGAAGGTGTTATGCGGGTTGCCAAAATGGGCGAAGATTTTTTTTGTACCGTACAATCAAAAGACGTGGAATTGAAATTCAACAAATTTATTTTTGACAGCAAGACAAAAAAAGCAAACGGTAATTTTGATTATCAAGGAATGAATTTCTACTTAGATGCGGTGGTGAACCACAAGCAAATGGTTGGAAGTATATCGACTGAAGGATATAATTTTCCATTTAAGGCAAACAAAAGAAAGTAAGTTGCAGTAGAATTTTTGAGTTAGTTTTTAATAGTTGTCTGCTTAATTTCTTATAGTTTTCCAATAAGTAACTAAGTGACCCTTCGGATCACCAATTTCGAGAAACCTGTTGATTGTTTTTCAATTCATGAAGTATTGGGAGATTAGTTGGATTAATTTTCCGAGTTGGATCAGAAATTTTAATGCCGAAAAGCAATATTTCACTATCATTGGTAACGCTTTACCGTCTCGCTTTTTTAAGCATGCCGCTGCTTCGCTACTTAATTCAGAAACCGTTTTTCGCCTTCCTGTTTTTTGCCATAGATCTATTTCAGATTTTAGAAATCGCAGTTTCTTGACACCCTTGCAATGCGGAATAGCACATTGACGGACCCACCTATAAACGGTTGCTCTCGCTGGCTTATCTGGGAGATAATTGCAAAGTTCGTTAAGGTCAAACCAGCGGTCGGGGTCGGCTGGCTGTTCGTTACTCTTCTTAAGTAACATTCGCTTTATTTCGATTACTTCATTTGTGAGAAAAGTAAAGGCTTTGGGTAATGTTTCTAGTGTCAGATTTTCCATTTGCATCGTTTTTTTGATGCAAGAAACTGGGGGCTTTTAGGGGCAACAATAGGGGAGTACTCCTTATTTTAATTTTTGATAGTCTGTTATTACAGTTTCTTTGTGGGTGTGTGCAGTGTATTTGCTTTTGTTCTCATTACTATTCTCTGAAAGGCTGGAAATATTGCCCTTAACTGAACGGCCTTCTTTGTCTGAATTAAACCACTTTGCAACCTCTTTATTTCGTTTGTCTTTAGTTTCAAAGTGTTGAGTTTCTATGTGCTTTAAGAAACCTAAAAAGTCAAACATTGCAATACTGTAAGGCAAACCGTTTGTACTTATCAGTTCAATGAGACTTTGTTTGTTTGGCTCTGAAAGCTTCTTCACCTTTGGTAATTCAAAGAAACCGTAGTTGCTTAATTCCACTTTAAGTTTATCCGTTTTTGTTTCAATTTTTTGAGGTGGTAAATCGTGTCCGCATTTATCAAAATCCTCAAAGGACTTTGGATATTCTTTTTGTATTAATTCAACCCTATTGACAATGCCAGCATAATAACCCATTTCTTTTATGGATTCATTAGTTATTATTGGAGGGTTAATCGTTCCCGTTCTTATTATGTTCCATCCTTGGTTTCCTTTATATCCCGAATGGAAATAATTAATGTGAATATCTCTTTCATCTTCTTTGGAGTATTTAGAATCAAAATATTTTATTCCCTCATTATAACCCTCCACGTATGATTTTATGTAGCCATAACCTTTGATACTGGTTTCCTTCTGCGTGTCCAAGTTTCGCGCGGGCAAAGCATTTGAACAAAAAATAAAAGCCAGTTCAGTTGAATAGACCTTTACTCCATCAACGATAAAGTGACCGTTTGTGTCGATGTTATCTTTTACTCTTGCGAAGTCCTCTGAGGTTTGCGCTTCGTAATTTTCAAATGTTGTTAAAAAATAGCTGGAGTCTTTCTTTTTTTGCGTATTGTAAAAATCTTGAAACAGTTGGGGGTGCGTACTTACAATTTCTTCGACCCTGCTTACTATTCCAGAAAAGTACCCTTCCTCTTTAATTGTTTTATGGTTTAGATTTACAGGAACAAATTTCTTGACTTTTTCCCAGCCGATTTTTCCTTCTTTCTCCAAACGGGTATCGAAATAATTACTTTTGATTGCAGCAACCAACTTATCAGTATCAAAAGGTGAGTAGAGTGCCTTAAAGTCTTGTTCAAAATAGTTAATCCCTTCTTTGTAGCCCTGAATGAATGTTTTAAGGTACGGCAAACCATCAATTTCAATATCTTCCTTTGTGTCCATGTTTCTGACGCTAACTCTGGAAGCTTTGAAGATATAGGCCAGAATCGGTTGGTACACGTTTACGTTTTCTTCATCACAGTTAAAGCTAATATGGCCTCTCCTTTCAATTTCATCTTTAGCCAAAAGGTAAAAGTCTGGAACTGTGTTGCGTTTCCAGAATCTATTCAAAATGTAAGGGGTGTCATATCCATTTTCCATATTTTCTCTATTATCGATCACTTTTAGGGTATCACATTTCGTGATACCATTACGGATTGTTTCAAAGCCCTAGTTTCAACTTCGTAAAGTTCGGCAAGGTCAAAATCCAACATTACTTTGTGCCCTCTCACTTCGTGAATCTTCTTTTGAATGATTTCCAATAGCATAGTTTTTCTTTTATGGTTGTATTACCATACTTTTGTCTATTGATGTTGATTATGTATCACTTTCCGATACAAATTGTTAAGTGAAAATGTAAACCCTTATTAATAAAGGCTTTCAGGGGTTGCGTATTTATTTGGGCAACAACTGGGCAACAAAACCCACTAAAACAAGTGCAAGTACAGCACAAAGAAAAGAAAATATTTAGTTTAGTGTAGAGTGTGTTTGTCCTTATCATAAGCAAAAGGCGAAGATAAGTTTTTACACTATCTTAATTGACTAACAACTGCTTCCAATTGTAAGCCCATATACTGGCAGAACTCTTCAACGGTAACAACTTGGTGTTGCTGCTTGTTGAAGTACTCTTTAATCCTCTTAATAAGGTATCTACCATATCTGTCGCTTTTGCCTGTGATTATCTGAATGTCTTTCGGATAAATACACAGTCTATTCATTTTTAAATTACTCTTTTCATACTCTATCCATACATCAGGTATAAAGTAAACATTGCAAAGATAATATGTTTTTGTGAGTGGTAAAAGTGTGTTTGTTGGAATAATGTGGCAATAACGGAAATGTCGGAAGTGGTTATTTGCAGAGGCTTATAAAGCATTATAGTTTTGTATCGTGATGAAGAAAATAATTGTATCGGTTTTGTTTTTAACGGCTTTTTCAGCCGCTTTTTCGCAAGAAGAAGCAAGGGTGATGAAAGTTAAAGATGGCGATACATACGTTCTTAAAACGACTGCAAAGGAGCATACAATAAGGTTATTAAATGTTGATGCTCCCGAACTAAATCAACACTGGGGTTTTAACTCTTGGCTCAATGTAAAAGCCTTGATACTTGGTAAAGTGGTAAAGTTTGAAGTATTGAAAACTGATGTGTATGGTAGAGAATTGGCAATGGTATATGTGGATGGGCAAAGACTGGATGAAATACTTATTGCAAATGGTTGGGCTTGGCACTAC
Source organism: Flammeovirgaceae bacterium (assembly GCA_027487845.1). GTDB lineage: Bacteria > Bacteroidota > Bacteroidia > Cytophagales > Cyclobacteriaceae > ELB16-189. The sequence continues at coordinate 77,246 of JAIYCV010000033.1, read as the reverse complement.
ATCAATTTTGATACTGATGCAAGGCTTGAAGATTTGATGCGGAAAGCATCAAGCGAAAGAAAAGGACTTTGGGAATGTGGGGCTGAAAAAGTTTGTCCGCCCTGGCTATTCAGAAAGTATAATGCAAAAAATAGATACAGGTTTTGTAAAGGCTGTATCGCAACAAAAAAGTAATTACTAACAATTTAAATAAATAACAAAATGGCAAGATTAAAAGGCTTACTAAAAATAGAAGGTACATTGGATAACCTTACCTTCTACAAAACACAGGATGGACATCTTGTGAAAACAAAAAGTGGTGTATCTGGTGACAGAATAGCCAATGATCCAAACTTTAAGCGTACCCGTGAAAACGGTAGCGAATTTGGAAGCTCTGCAAGTGCTGGAAAATTACTCCGCAATGCTGTTCGTAATTTGATGATGAACGCAAGTGACAACCGTGTTACCAGTCGCTTAACGCAAATAATGACACAGATTAAAAACTACGATGCCACTTCTCCAAGAGGTGAAAGAAATGTAGGTGTCGGAATTGCTGACCCAATGGCAAAAGCCTTGTTGAAAGGTTTTGATTTCAATGATAGTGCAACTTTGGGAAGTGTAATATTTGCTCCGTTCACTGTAAACACTGGTACTGGTGATATTGCTTTCCCTGCATTCACTCCTATCAATGATATTTACTACCCTACTGGTGCAACTCACGTTAGTTTTAAATCTGCGTTTGCTGATGTAGATTTTGTAAATGAAGTGAGTGCAATTGAATACAGCCCTGTGCAAAATTTGGCAATTGATGGCACTAACACACCATTCAATTTAATTCCTGCTGCTGTTCCAGCCGGTGCAGGTACAAAACTTTACTTCTTGACGATTGAATTTTTCCAAGAGGTAAACGGTATTCAATACTCGTTAAAAAATGGTGCTTACAACGTGTTAAACATTGTTGAAATAGCCTAATAGCTTTCTTTCTTATCGGTTAAATAGAAGCCCTGCCCTTGTGGTGGGGCTTCTTGTTTTAAAGCAATAGCAAAGCCCTAAAAGGGCAATGCTGAAAGCTCACGAACACCTGATGGATAGCACCAAACGAAACAACCACAAGGAAGCTGATAAACCTTGATGCCAAACACTGGCTGATGGGCTAACCGAGACCTGCGGATGTAACGCTGATAAGCAAAAGGTGAAAGCTGCAAGTGCTGATGGAGAACCTGCGGAGTAAAAGGACAAATGCCTAACTGGCTGCCTGCTGAAATACGTGGATGATTTTGCATAATGAAATAATTTATATGCTTCTCACAGCAAGGGGGATAAAAAAACCAAAAGGAAACGGAATAAATGATAGCCTTGTGCGTTGGCTTTGTGTTTATGCCGTAGTCTTTTGGTTTTTTTAGTGTTGGCTTTGTGCGTCTGCCCCCCTTGCTATTTTTGCATATAAATTTTTTATGGTGCAAAAGCATTTCCCCAGGTTATGGCAGCCAATACGGTTACCTTTTAAAATGCCTGTACATCATTGCTTTTTTTACATCGGCTAAGAGTGCCAATGTTTCGTACATCTGCTTTTCTTTTCGTTCTATCAGCTTTACTTTATGTACATCTTGGACAAAGGCATATTTATCTTTGCTGACTGCTTCGGCTTGTGCCTTAATGGTGCTTTTAAAATCGCTGATGCGGATAAATGGAATAACTGAACCAGTAAGGAACTGATGAAAATGCTTTGCCTTCCATAAGCCGAAAGAAAGGGTTTTGTAAAAATCCATATCATCTGAATTTTTGCAGGAAATTACAAAGCAATTGGGGCAAGGATTTTCAAGTGGTTTGCCACTATTTAAACCTTTGCATAAAATGTAAACATCAAAATCGCTTGTTTGATTTTTTGGATTGAATGTGTGAATTTTTGGACTGTGCATAATACTTGCTTTAAAGTTTGTATCTGCTTTTGCCCTTGCCTGTGCTGTGCTTCGCTTACGCTCCGTAACACATATATAATTTGACAAAGAAAAAAAACAGAAAAAAAAAGAAAGCATTCTGATAGGTGGCGTGGCTAAAAAACCAAAAGGAAACGGAATAAGTCCCGAAGGGTGAAAGGCAAATACCAATAAAAAATAAAAGATTATTTGCCTTTCATTATGCCGTAGTCTTTTGGTTTTTTTATCAGCGTGGGCTTGTGTGAGCCACCTAATTTTGCTGCACTTTTTATTTTTATTTTTTTATCCTCTTTTCAAAACTGTATTTAGGATTTCAATAAAAATTCCACTGATAAAAACCGATTGGCTTAAATCAAAATCACTATTCAAAAAACGAAATGTCTTTAGTGCGTTGGATTGGGGCTATATGACGCAGAAAAAATAAAGCATACCATACTGTGGTAGCGTAGGGAAAAAGCAAGTGTATGACTGAATGGAATGTTGCAAAAATTGCGGAGGTGCTTGGAGTGGCTTGAAGCTTTTGCTTGTGTGTAATGGCGTTTTTTGTAAATTATTTCAACACAAAAAACATTGTAGCGTAGGAAAAGCAAAAGCCAAGACACGGAAAGCAAAGGGTTGGTTTTGCAATATGGAATGAGGGAATACTCTTGCTGTGCGGTGCAAAATAAATGGTGAAATGAATGGAAGTGTAATGTAGTGGAAGGTAGTGTAGCGAAGCGAAACGCTGTAACGAAATGGAACTGAAATGAATGAACCTTTTATTGCACATTGTCATCAACAACTAATGCTTTATTTTTTTCTGCACCGCTGAAAAGGGTGGTTGGGGTGTGTGGCATTGGGGGGCTGTGCGGTGGGAGAAAAGACGGCTTCCATTTTATCAAAATGGCTATGGTATTGGCTATTTAACATAATGTTATTATAGGACTGACTGTGCGTTTGGATGCTTGCATAAGCGTGGCAAGAGGCAGTACTATAATGCCACATTATGTTATTTAGCTTCAGGCAGTTTTTATACTGGCATAAGCGGAACGGTGGTGGTGGTTGGAGTGTAGCGTTTTTTTGTTGCTATGCTGTGTTTTGGCTTGGCTCTTTGACTGTGGAGCAAAGCGGAACAGGCAATGTGCCAAATGCTTGGGGAGCATAGCCACAAAAAATATGACAGTTAAAAACTGACTGCAATACCATAGAGTGCTTTGAAGCGTTTGCCTTGTGCGGTGGCAAAGCACTAAGCCGTCTTTTCTGTGCGATAGCCTTTGGGGGGTGGGGTTTTACGATTGACTTCAAAAAAAGGGTGCAAAGCTAAAATTAATTTTTATCTTTGCAGATAATTTAGTATTAGGCAAAAAATGGTAAAAGAAGTTTTCAATATAGAAAAGGCAAAAGCTGCCTTGCTCTTTATTACCCAAAAAATAGGGGAAACTGATTTGCTTAAAATCTTCAAGATTTTATACTTCGCTGAACAAAAACACCTTGCGAAATATGGTAATTTAATCATTGCCGATAGATATATCGCTATGAAAAATGGACCAGTACCATCAAAAATTTATGACTTTTTTAAAGGGTTAAGAGGTGATGGTTATGTAATAAGTGAAGCAGAAAGTTTTTATAAGGCGTTTGAAATTACAAACGGATATGTGGTTACTGGAAAAGAAGAACCCAATTTTGATTATTTATCAAAATCAAATATCGTTTGCATTGAAGATGCAATAAGAGAAAATCACACATTGAATTTTCAACAGCTTTCAGATAAATCACACGATGATGCTTGGAAAAATGCTTATCGTGATGATGCTATAAACTACATTGATATTGCCAAAGCTGGTGGGGCAAATGATGAAATGCTAAAATACATCAATGAGTATTTTGAAATAACAAACATTGAAATTGCCTAAAATGGGAAATTTAGGTGATTTTTTCACTCAAGATTTTAAGGAAAAAATTGCCGATAGTTCAATGCAAATCGGAAGCGTAATTAGATGCTTCACTACACAAACAAATCCTCCAAAAGAAAAGCGATTTATTATACTTGGCAGGGATAGTACCAACAACTACATTGGTACTATTTTTATTAATAGTAATGTCAATTGGAATGTAATCAACAGTCAAGAACTTTTGGAACTACAATACCCGGTTAAAAAAGATGGAAATGATTATTTGGACTGGGATAGCTTTGTTGATTGCTCAAAACTTATCAAACTTGAATATGAGTATGTAAAAAATGCAATTGTTGCAAAGCCTGGGTGTGTACTGGGTACAGTAAAAGAAGCAGATTTGGAAATTATCTATACGCTTGTAAAGTCATCACCTAATATCAGCCCTATTGAATTAAAAAGTATTGGCATTGCTGTATAAGAACACAGAGAAATAACCATCTACTTATTTGAATTTTCCATTTGAGCAATGATTTTATTTACCTCTGCTTCTGTGGATTTTAATTTCGTTTGGCAAAAGGTAATTAGTTCTGATGCCCTCTTTACTTTTTGAGCCAATACATCTACTGAAACACTTTCGTTTTCAATATCCTTAGCAATTAATGCCAATTCTTTGTATGCTTCTTCATAAGTTAAATTCTGTTCCATCGTATTTTGACTTTTGTTTTACTGTTGATTTTATTTGAGTTTCTGCAAGGATAATATCAATATCGCTTCCTACCTTAATATCATCTGGATTGCTTGTAATCTTGTTATTTGCTTTTACTATGGCAAATCCCTTTTTTAGAATGTTATCGGGAGCCATCATTTTGATAATTGAAACGTAGTGTCCTAAATAGCCTCTTTGATTTTTGAGGTACATAGAATTAAAGGTTTTAATGTTCCCTATCGTATTTTTAATATCATTTATCCTATTGTACAAAATGATTTTTGGCTTTGAGAGTATTTGCGATGAAATACTTACTAAATCATTTTTCTTATTGAATAGAATTGACTTTGATGTATTAATGGTTATTTGATTTATCTGCACCAAACTGTCCTTGTAATTGTTCAATATATCCCTTGTATTATTTACAATAGTGCTGTTGAGTGCTGATAAGGATTGAAAGTGAATTGAAAATAATTGCTGTGACTTTATAAGTATGGTTTTTTGAAATGATAAAATTGCATCTTCAAAAGCCTTGTTGTGTGCTATTATAAACTCTGCTGCTTTTGTTGGTGTTTTAGTTTGTGTATGTGCCATTAAATCGGCAATGGTTTCGTTTTTTTGGTGGCCTATGCCTGTAATAATTGGAATAGGAAATTTTGCAACTGCTCTACCAATATTGTAATTATCAAAAATCAAGAAATCTGTTTGAGCACCTCCACCTCTTGTAATAATTACTGCATCATAGGGCTTTTGTGATTGGAATACTTCAATGAGTTTTGACAGAAATTGTTCTGCATTGCTTTCTCCCTGTACTACTGTATAGTAATCATCAATAAAGAATAAAAAGCCAAAAGGGTTGTTTTGTAAGGTGTGTTTAAAATCTTCTCCACCTGCTGATGTTTTTGAAGATATTACCGCAATGCGTTGAATTACCGAAGGTAATTTTAACTGGTTGTTTCGTGTAAAGTATCTGTCTCCAACTTTTTGTATAAAGTCGTTTTCAGCAACCAACCTTTCAAGTGTTGCTTGTCTTTGTTGCTCTAATACACCAAGAGTAAAGTTTGTATCAATTTCAATTACTTCTAAGGACAAACCATAAACACTATGAAATGTAACTTTTACCTGAACTAAAACATTTATGTTGTTTGTAAATTTTTGACCTGTTACCTGTTCAAAGTTTTTAATTCGAGTTGAACCATTGCCCCAAGCCTTACCCGATACTTTAGCAATGATATTATTTGAGTTTGGGTCTTTCTCAACTAATTCAAAATTGTGATAGTTTTTCTGTGGTCGGAAAGTGTGATTTGTAATGTCTGCAATAACCCAAAAACTTTGCGTATTAAATGCTGTTTCAATAACATTATTGATTTTAGCGTTTAACTCCGAAAGTCTTATATGATTGATTTCAGGCATAGTTATTATTTACAAAAACCAAAGATTGCTTTTGCCAAAATCTGGTAAGTTTTCGTTTTCAAAGTGAGGGTAAATTTCTGCCACCATTTCGGGGTACTTGGTTGTTACTGGTAAATTCTGTTGGCTGATGCTTTTCCAATACATACGGCTGAACTGATATACTTGGTCTATCAATTCTCTTACTACTTCTACATCTTCAACCAATTCTTCTTTTGTGGCTGTTATTGAAACCTTGATTGGGAAATGGTAATCTTTAGGGAATAGCTTACTATCTTCTGCATATCGTGTATTGTTGAATAGCAAGTAAGAATTGTAGCCAACTTTTACATATCTACCACTACGAGGCATTTTACCCGGACTGCCTAAATCAAAACCTAATAACTCTTTGCTATCGGTTTTATTAATGGTTACAACAATTACTGGCAAATCCTTTTCACCCAAATTGTCTAACATTTTAAGGATGGGTTGTAATTCCTTCTTATCGGATATTTCTTTGTAAAAATGGATAATTACTCTTTTGGCTGTTTGGTTCTTCTCTATGAATTTCTCAACTGCATTGCTTATTGATCCTGCCAATAAATCTGTTTCATCTTCTCTAAAACAGTCGAAGTTTTCAAATACTCCTTCGTTGCTAAAACAAAAGGCACTGCCTACAAACCTGTGTGCTGAACCTTGTGGTTTAAATGCCCCTACACCAATAATTATTTCATCTTCCTTTACTCTTGCCAAACGCCACGGAATACCGCCTATTTTAGCCAATAAAGCCACATAGATATTAGGAATGAAGTAGTAAAAATCTTCCTTGCTCAAATGCTCTTTGTAAAGCACCTGTGAGGATATGCCTTTGTTCAATAACAGTTCCTTGATTTTGTAATATGCTAAGTGCTGTGGGTGGTCTTTTTCGGTTTTTGATATTGGGCTAATGTAGATGGCCACAAATCTTGAACTGGTATCATTAAACGATTTTAGTTGTTTTGCCACTTCCTCAAAAATGGTATCTGTGTTTTCAAACACTACCCTTTTTGTTTTGTCAATGCTTAGGGTTTGATTGATGTAATTTTGAAGATTGGCTACTCGTTTTTCTACATTCTTTACTGGTCTGTTCCAGCCGTTAATCATATAATCATAGAGAGTATCTTTTATATATTCTCCATCGTCTTTGTGATAAATGAAAAACAGTTTAACGTGGTCTTCTGTAAATGCCTTTAATGGCTTGTGCTTCCAAATGCCAGTGCCAGGATTAATGTCTGTTTTACCTCCTTTAAACTCCAGTAGGTTTGAATTTGGATGTGTTTCAAATACTTTGTTGTTTGGTACTTTGTAGAAACCATCTTTATTCAGCTTGAACATTGCTTTAAAAGCATCTTTATTGAGATAGGTATTATAGAAGTTCTCTAAATGTTTTAAGTAGATTGGGAAACGGTTTTCTTTTTTCAGTTCCTCTTTCTCAATGATAAATTCTTTCTTTAGGGTGTTGCTTAAAATTGGGTATAGTGTTTCTTGGTTCTGCCTTAAATCTTCAGGCATCTTCTCATACTTGTACACTGTGCCGTTACAATTAACAAGGTTGTATTTGGTGGTATCAAAATCTGCTATTTCGGAAATGCTTTTGTGCAATATTTTAGAAGTGCCATTATATGCTACTACAAATTCGTAACTGTTTGCTGTAACTTGATTGAACTGGACTTTTATTGTAAAGTTGTTGTATAGCTGATATACTTGGTTCTTGTGCTTTTCGTCTTTAAACCATACCTCAATATCATCTACATAATTTGGAAACACAATTGCCCCTTCAATACTCTTGAAATAATTAAATACCAAATGGCGGAAATAATGGAGTGAAAAGTTTATTGCATCAGCAAACTTTATTTCTTTGGTAATTGCTCCCTCTCTTGGCTCTTGAAAATCGGTGTAGTAATTCTTATGCTTTGCTTCTCTGCCTTCGGGGAAGGTTTCCATTATTTTACCCCAATAGATAGGTGCAAAGCCTCTTTGCTTCTCACCATAGAATGAGAAAGTGCCTTTACTTGCTACTGGTGTAAATGGAATGATATTTAATTGAATTTGCTGCACTATGAAACAATTTATTTTTAGTGAATTTATTTTAAAGCTGTTATTTCTTTTTTACCTACCATTGATTGAATTTGAGTTAAATATTTATTCCAATAAAAACATTCAAAAGAACTAACCCTGCTGCCAGTAATAGGATCATCAAAATATTGAACAGCTTTGTGAAAAAATCAAATCGCTTTGAGGTTTTATCTGTCTTTTGATGGATGTTCTCTATTTTGAAATTGATTGCCTTTAATGATGTGTAATGTGATAAAATGCAAATGAGTATTACTGCACCAAAACTTATCCAAGAAAGCAATAGAATAGGCTTGTTGGTGGCAACATCTAATTTCACAATGTCTTTGATAAAAGCCAATGAAATGCCCAAAGCACCTGATGCAATAAACAAAACCTGTTTATCAAACTGTGATGAACTTTCTATGTATGCTTTATTAAGCTGTTCTAAGTATGTGTTTTTATCTTCTGCCATTACTTCTTAGGGGGTTTAGGTTCTTTTGGTAGTTCTAATCCATCTACAATATCATTGCCTTTTAAAGTCCTTTCAAAATCATCGCAAAGCTGGGTTAGGCTGTCTTTTGTTTCTCGTTTGAAAAACTCTCCTAAATCTTTGTTGATGATGATGTATTTCCTGTAAATTTTGGAGAAGTCTCTATAAATTTCATCTTGGCTAAATGCTGTACCATCATCAGTAATTTTTGCAACTAACCTTTTGCCTAAATCATCTGTTTTTATGTACTCAAAGAAGGTTTCAATTTTTGCTTCAAAATCCTTTATCATTTCGGCAATTGCTTCTTCCTCTTTATTCCGCTTCTCGATTACTTTAAGAATATTGTATTTGAATTTATTATCGTCTGTGCCGGTTGTACCACCTTTTACACCACCTTTGGTTTTATCCTTATCTACTGGCTCTAATGGTGCAACAATGCCTATTTTGTTGTCAAAGTATATTTCAACATCGTCTATTATGTCGGTTGGTTTGTAGATGTTGTTATACTCGTTGTTGTATTTACGCAAATAGTCCAAAAACAAAGCATCGCTGTACTTTGCATCTAACTCAATTACAAATTCAATAAGGTTTAAAATCTTGAAGTAATTATTTATTGTACCCTTTAGTTTTTTTGCATCAACCTTGTTTTTTCTGATGTAATCAGAAAAGGTGTTTTGCATTTCTAAAATCAAGTTTATGTCTTTTGTGCCTTGATGGTACTTTACAAAATTCGGGTACTGGGAAACCAGTAAGGAATGTTCTTTTAAGTCCTTGTAATAAATCTCCAATTTGCCTTCATCGCCTAATGGGTCAAAGTCTGACACTACTACATTGCTAAAGTGTTCAAACGCTGCTTTGATGTTTTTTACATTTACGTTCTTGTATGAGAAATCTACAATTTTACAGTCGTTCTTATACTTGGTGGTTCTGTTTACCCTTGATATGGTTTGTATAGCGTTGATACCTCTAATTTCTTTGTCAAGGAATAAAGTATGCAGCTTTGGTTCATCATAGCCTGTTTGTAGTTTATCAACTACTATTATTATTCCGTTCTTGGCTAATTTGAAATTCTGTAAAACAGTTTTTTCATTTACTCCATCATTGATGCTGTTACTGCTTGGTTGGTCTTGGCTATCGGAATAAACAATGTAAACGGGTGCATCTTTAAACCTTTCGTATTTCTTTTGCTTGGTTATTTCCTTGAAATGCTTTTTAATGAACCCTGCGTATTTGATAGCATTAGGAATTGATGTTGTTGCCAACATTGCCTTTGCTGTACCTCTTATGTTGTGGTAAACAGTAGTAACTAACCTTTCTACAATAAAATGAGAAATAGCCTCTATTCTTTCGGGATTGGCATAGATTTTCTTTTTACGAATTGCATATTTTTTGCCATCTGCTCCAAAGCCTGTATCGGTATCGTCTGGAATATCGTCATAGCCTGTATCTCCTTCAAAGCCTTCTAATTCGTTTTCAGGTGCTTCAAAATACATCTTTGAGGAAACTGGTACAATGCCCTTGATAGGATTTAAAATATAGCCATCTTCAATAGCTTCTTTCATTGTGTAGCTATCAAATGGTATCCAAATCTTTTCAGCTTCGGCATACTTATTAAACTCTCCAAACCTTGCTAATGTATGGTCGCTTGGAGTAGCTGTAAAACCTACTATGAGGTTCTTTTTGTGTGGTGTTTTTGAGTAGTCTGTATTGTTATCAAAACTGCTTTGCAGTTCATCAAAAATACTTATCATTTCTTCGTGCTGTACGCCACTATTACTGCGGTGTATTTCATCAATTAAAAAGGCGATACGAAGTTTTGAAAGTTTGGCAATGATGGTGCTATCCAAAATATCGTTTACAGTACCAAACTTTTGAACATTTACAATTACTATTCTTTTATCACTGGCTAAAGCTGTGGTAAAGGTTTTTTTGTCGTAGGCTTCAATGAACATTCCTTTTTGAATATTCATATTGTGCAACATAGTATCTAACTGGTCCCTCAATTGCAACCTGTCAACTACAAGCATTATTTTATCATACACATACACCCCATTTTTGCGGAGGTCTTTTAACTGTAATGCTGTCCAACCAATGATGTTACTTTTACCAAACCCTGCTGAATACTGGAGCAACAAGGAATAAACATTTTTATTATTCTGGTACTTCTGCCTTTTTGTAATGAGTTCTTTAACTCTTTCTTCGCCTACGCCTTTTTCTTTCAGTTCTCTTTCTAACTTCTTAATGAAATAGTCGGGTTCGTTTTCGTGTTCTAAAAACTCATCTATCTTGCTTAAAATCTTATCTGTACCAAACTTTTGCTTTGGTCTTGGGCTTATTAATCTGCCGTCATTGTGCTTGTACTCTTTGGTTTTGCTGCCCTCTTTTTTTATCAGTTCTCTTTCAATAAAATTGTAATAGAGTATTTCTTTCTCTATCATTTTTTTATCGTACAAGGCTTTAAATACTTCTTCAAATCGCTGTGTTTTGTTGGCTTCTTTGTTGCGAAGTGGGTATTGCTTAAAGTCCTTTTCTATCTTATTGTCATACGGTGTAAAATCATAAGAGCCGGAGGCGACTATTGATTTTATTTCTTCAAACTGGTTGCTGATGTTCCGTATTACATAAGTTTCGTTTAAGTCGGTGGATGTGATATGTATTGCCTTTTCAAAAATCTTTAAAAAGTCTTTACGGATGGATTGTGAAATGTCGTTATCCTCTGCAATTACTAAATACTCTTGTACTGCTGTTAAGTAATCTTTGGCTACTTTCTTTCTGCCGTTGTTTCTTGCATTTTGGTTTGTGTAATTGCTTTTGAGTTCACTATACCCTAAGAAAATACCATTTAGGAAAAAGGTTAAATCTGGTCTAAATGAATAGCGTTGTTTGCCACCGTATTTGTATGTGTATGGCAGTTCCTGAATTACAGAAAATATGTTTTGATTAAATAGTTTGTCCTCGTGGGTTTCGCTACCGCTTGGATAAAACAAATGCAGGGAAACACCCTCAAACGTGATGGTTTTGTTTGTATTGATGAACAAAGCCATATTGGCTGCCGACTTTAACCTATCGTGTAATTCATTTGTAATGGCATCCAATAAGTCTTTTTCGTTGCCAAACTTCCTTAACAGCTTTTTGTAGTTGTCCTTATTGAGAGTAGTTTCTGAAAGGAAGAGTTTTAGATCCTCCACTAAAAAGAATTGAGGCGAAACGGTGTTAGCCTTCGCTTCTTTGTATTGCAACCCGTCTTGCCTTTCGCAAAGGAAATTAACCAGGTACTTGTCTTGTAGGTCTAATTCATTCATATTTACTTTATTACTTTTATTTTGCCTGAAACCACATCGTTTATTAGTGCTTTACGAAGCTCTTTAAGGGTTTCAATTTGCTTACCGATATTGTCCACAATAGCATCTATCGTTTGGGTCTTTTCATCCAAAAAGTTTGAAATGGCTGTTTGTTCTTCTTTGGTAGCTGGCAGGTAAACAAAAAAGTCTGTAACCTTTTCCATCTTCAAATTAATTCTTGTAAATCCCTTGCCTTCTGTGATTAAAGATTTCCTGTAATTATCAGATAGTAACAAATAGTTAAGGAAAAAAGGGTCGCAATTTTTCTTTGTAATCCTGTACCCTTTGCAAAAACTATTGAGATAAGTATCTGGAATATCTTCTGCTAATGCTGCTGTTTTACCCACATCATCATAACCTTCAGAACTCATAAGAAAAAACAAATCGCCTTTTCTTACTTTATTTTGCTTTTCGTTTTCATATACTACCACCGTACCCAAATGATTTGCTTTGAGGTAGGTATTGTTTGCAATGTTGGTAAATGGTATAAAGCCTTTATTGTCGGGGTTATCGTCTTGGTTAAAATCATCACCTGACTTGCCTGATAAACCACTGTATAAAAAACCTAAATCTTTTAGCCTGTATCTTTCCCAATTAGCATTTACAGAAAATACAAACTCACTTTCCTTCAATTTTATATTCTCATTTAACCCTTTACAAACTGCATCGTTAATAATACTCTTACGAAGCTCTTTGTAGTAATCTGCTTTTTTAGAAAGTAGGTTTACTTTTTTATCTATTGCTTGGGATTTAATTTCGAGGTATTGGGATATGGCTGTTTGTTCCTCTAATGATGGAATTGCAATAAGTATATTTTTTAAATCATCAACATTAAATCTAAATACTTTTAAGCCTGTAGCATACTTCTTTAATTCACCACAAAAATATTTTGAAAAATAATACAGAAACTTTTCATTTACGAGTTTGGTTTTTGGTTTTAATAATATTTGTTCTCCTCCTAATAACCCCAAATCATCCCTATAATAAAAACAAGAGTGACCTAAATCTTCAATGGTTTCAGAGGTTGATATTACGATAGTATCGCCACGATGTACAACTTGACCATATTTATAAAACTCACTATTTACAAAAAAATTAAACGTATTATTTACTTCATCAACCTTGTATGTTTTTCCATACTGCAAAGCAACATATTCACCATTATTAAGTAATTCATCTTTTTTGAACCCTGTGTTACCTCTAACAAATGTAGAAATCCAGTCAAGCCTATAACTGCTCCAATGGGAAGGAACTTCACCTAACCAATTAATGCCTGATGCTTTATACCTTTCATATTTCCTCATAAGGCTAAATCATTTTCAAGGTTAGACAATACAGCTTCCAAAGCATCTAAATCATTGGTAATTGTTATTACTTCTCTTAGCTTAACTGGTGTGTAGAATACCTTATTAAAGTTCACTTCAACGCCTATTACATTTTCTAAATAGCTAAATGGCTTAATAACATACTTAGCCATAAAATCTGCAATGTTCTTTTGGTTAGTTGCTTCATCTGGGCTGTAAGGAATTATCTCATAATCCTTTTGTAAATCCTGTGATAGTTCGGCTGTAATACTTATGCTCTTTGGTTGCTTGGTTTTGCTGTCTTTCTTTAAACTGGCTTTGATTACAATTTTGCCACAACCTAATTCTGCTTTTTCTTTCTTGGTCTGCTCAATGATGGTGTCTTTATCAGCATCATAATAGTAGCTTGTTTCTTTAGTAAATACCGTTAGGTTTTTTTCTTTGTAGTCAAGCTCTGCCAATAGTGGTTTTATACCTTCTTCAAAGTATTGCTCTAAGCTGCTGTACTTAGTTTTATCAAAAGTGGTAATGTCAAAATCAGTTATTTCCACATTGCCATCCTCTGCAACCTGGGTTATTTTTATTGGAGTGAGTTTGATAGATTTTTCTTCTTTCTCTTCACCGTCTTTACTGGTTTTGGTAGGCATTTCAATTGCTATACCATTTTCATCAACATTGGTAAGCATTATACTTTGGCGGTTGTAATAGAAGTGCCATTTGTCAAACACTTTGGCAAAATCATTATCCTTAAAATCCGTAAGAGCCTGCACTATCTTAGAACGGTTCGACAAGTCCATTTCTTTACGCTTCTTGCCCTTACTTTTCTTTAGTGGTATGTTTAATTCACTTGCATTTATCAGTATCACTTTATCTTTTCTATCTGCTGGCTTATTCTTGTTGAAAATCCATAAGTAAGTGTAGATGCCTGTATTAAAAAATTCATCTGTTGGCATTTGTACAATGGCTTCTACCCAGTCTTGCTCAAAAAAGTGTTTACGGATATTGCTTTCGCCACTACCTGCATCGCCACTAAACAATGTTGATCCATTGTGTACTACAATGCTTAAACCATCATCAGCCAGTTTGTGTAAGATGTGTTGGGTAAAAAGAAATTGCCCATCAGAAATAGAAGGCAATGCAACAAACCTTTCGGTTGTATCGTTCTTAATGTCTTTTTCATAGCCTTTCCAGTCAACACCGTAAGGGGGGTTAGCTACAATTACATTAAAGGTTTTATCCCAAAATTTACCAATGTCGGTAAGGGTATTGCCGTATTCAATTTGGGTATCTTTTCTAAATCTACTTTCAATTTTTGCTAAGGCATACAAAGTACCATTCCATTCTTGGCCATAAGTTGCTGTTGGTCGGTTAGGATGTATTTCTTGTATTTTATCTTCAGTACCAAATAGTAAGTTACCACCTCCACAAGTTGGGTCATAAAGGGTTAAGAATTTGCCGTTATCCTCAATTTTGGTAGCAATGATTTCAGAGATTAAAGAAATAATATCATCGGGTGTGTACTGTTCTCCTGCTGTTTCTGCACTTATATCAGCCCACTTTCTTTTGATGTGTTCTTCCAGTGTGGTTATTTCAGAGTTGTTGAATGGAGTTAAATCAATTTCACTCCAAGCCTTTACCGTATCAAATAATATGCGTTTCTTTTTTAGCTGCCCGGCAATGCCTGATATATCCAAAAACTTTTCTTCTTCTGTGCCTTTATCAACTCCAAGCAAATATTTTGTTTCTCCATCAAATGCTTTTAGGTAGGAATGAAAATCCACATCGAAGGTTTTATCATTCTTGCAAATGTCCTTTAGTGTTTTCTTTTTACGGATTACAAAATCATTGTAGCCCAAACCTTCTAAGCTGAACATTTCAATAAAGTCTTCAATATCCTCTCTGCCTACTTCTTTTTCTAATCTGTCGGCTTCTCTAATCAACCTACTTTCTACCATTAAAAGGGCAAAAAATGGCATCATATATTTTGGGAAATCACTTTGCTTTATACCTGCACCTATTAGCAGGTCTGCCGTTTTCCAAATATCACTTTCGTATTTTAGTATGTTGATGCTCATTTGCTGTTCTTGATTTTTTTAGTTACTGATTTTAACGCTTCGTCTGCCATTGGTTCGCCTTGAACCATATTATACAATTGGTCGGCAAGCCAAAGGGTTTGCAATTCTTCTACATCAGCTTTGAGTATCTGGGCTAATAATGGGATTTGTTCTTTCTTTAATTGCCTATCGCCTCGTTCTACTTTGCTAATAATAGAAGTGTCCACATCCAATTGAGAAGCAAGCTGCCGCAGAAGCAAATTTTGCTTCGTTCTTAGTTCTCTTATACGTTCACCAAACTGTGTTGCCATTATAATAATATTGTCTTGACAAATATTGGCAAATATAAGCAAACAAAACCAAATAACTTAGCAAAGTGAAAATGTGTTGAGCAAATGGGGAAATGAGGATTTGAGGAAAAGCGGACTACGCTTCCTCATATCCACAAATCCTCAACGTAGAACTATTGAGGATTTGTGGCGTTGGGGTTGGTGTACTGGTCGTGACCATCGTACTGGATAATATCAGCATCTTTAAACTCCTTGATGTAACGCTGTGCTGACTTGTCGGTAATGCCCAAACTTAGGGCTGTGGCTACATAGGTTTGGCGGTTGAAGTGGTAAGGCAGGTTCTCTAAAAACTGCTCCTTCTTGTGCTTTGGTTTTGGCTTGTAGGTTTCCTGGGCTATTTGAGAATACACATAACTGCTATGCTTTACCAGTATGGTAATCATATCCAACGTATTTTGAAAGTCGGTATCGTTACAAATTAGGTTTTGAGTAATTTCTCCATCTTCCATAATTCGGAGTGCTGAAAAAATCATCATTATACGGTAGGCAATTAAGCCCAAACGCCTTACTGAACTTATAATCTCCTCTTCTTGGATATTGACATACAGGGTTTGCATTTTCTCAAAGAATTGGTTGAACTGCAATTGCTGTGATGGGGTCAAAGAAAAGTGTACATCGGGGTTGGCTTGTAAAGTTTGGTACAAACTGTAAAAGTCATTACCCAGCTTTTCAAAATGCACATCTAAACCGTTCTCGGTTTTAGAGGCAAATACATCTTTCCAAATCAATTTCATATTCATTACATAGAACATAAAACGGCTGAATAAACCATTTTCAGCATTTGGAATGAGGGTTGTAATTTGCTTGGGAGTACCTGAAAGTAGGGCTGATAAACAAGGTCTGTCAATTTCTACATATTCCTTGTCTGTTCTGCGATAATATGAGATAGGTTCGTGTTGAAAAGAATTGCGAAAACCATCGCTAAAGTCTCCGTAATCGCTTTTAAATGCTTTGGCAAGGGTATCACCCTCTGTTTCAAAAATAAGGCCTCTTTTGTCGCTATCGCCCAATATTTCTAAAAAGCCTGTTGCACTGTTATTGGCAGGAATGAACAACATTTTTTGGGGTGGTTTCTGTGGCTTCTCGGTGTTGGCATCTTTACCCTTGTTTGCGTTGTACTCTTGCATATCCACCTCAAACTGCTGCTTCATTATCTTGGCTTGGTTTCTTAGTGCTAAGTGTATGGGTTCAACCAATTTTCGGCAATGAATTAAAATGCCTTTCCCTGCTGATGCTTTGGCAGAAATAAAAATGAACAGGTTTGTATTTACTGGATTGTCTCCATACTTACCAATAAGTTTAGGAAATGCCACACTTAACGTAACCAATGAACCTAACAATAAAATATCCCTTTCCTCTTTGGTGGTGGCTACTCCTGTAATGTGTTTTAAAAACTCTGGTATTGTGTCAAACACTGCATCGGGCAAAGTAGGCATTTGTTCTTCGGGCTGTGTTTCCTCTTGATCCGTTGCCTTCTGCTTTGGTTCAAACTTTTTGTGTTCTTGGGTGTGGTGTGAATAGGCACTATTTACGGCAGTCTTAATTTCTCTTTCAGGTAAATCAAAATGCTGTGTACATAGTATTTCAGTATCGGATTGCGATAAACCAACTCTGTTGCAATTAGAAGCAAGCAGATAAATATAATTATTTCTGTTTCCATCGGTATATGATGCTTTTTGGTTTGTGAATTGAATTTGTTGATTGAATAAAAATGTAATGTTGAGGTCTTCGGGTTCTGCCGTTACTATTGGAACAACTGGAGCAATAGCCGTAGGCGTTTGCGATTGTTGTTCTTGAATGAATTGGGGCAAAGCCACAAAGAATTTCTCGTTTTGGATGGTTCGATATGCGTTCGGGTCGTGGCTCATAAAACAAAGCCTTGTAACATCTTTGCAGCTTGGGTCTGCCTTTAGCCCTGTGGCATCTTCATAATACTTCTGCACTTGCTGATAAGCAATGTCGTGGTGTTCCAGTTCGGTGCTTACCTCAACAAATACTTTTAAGCCGTTGCCACTTGGACTGATGAAACAAAGTGATGTATAGGAGATTTTACTAATGATTGCAAACGCAGTTTGCAATTGCTCTGGTGTTAGTTTGTCAAAATCTAAATGCACAAAGCCACTGTACATTTCAAGAAAAGGCATTTGCCTTTTTTCGGTAAATACAGCCGAAGGCGTAAAAGCTAATAACTGTTTCTTTTTGTTGTCGGCTTCTGCCTTATTGCCCTGTGCAATAAGATTGCGGATTTCTTCTACTTCCGTTTTGTACTTGTCGGAAATAATGTCTTTACCTATCAGCAGTAGAGATTTTTTTTCTACCGGGACAGTAAAGTTTTTAAATATGGTACTTGATGCCATTTCTTTTCTTTCTTATCGGTTAAAAAATTCTATTTGCGTTTGTTCTTGAGTATGTACTCGGTAGCCATAGCATCAATTTCATCGGTTGATGATTGACGGTTACGCTGCAACCAGTCGTCTAACTCGGAACGCTTGAAATAGAGTTTTTTACCCTGTGGGCAGAAATGGGGAATACTCTTTGTACTTGTAAGTTTGTACAAATGTGAGGGGCTTACATCAAGGAATGTGCAAGCCTCGTTGAAGTTTAATACTGTTTTTTGCAGTAAGTTTTGCTCATCTAATTTGTTTGCAATTTCTGTCAGCTTGTCGAGAATTAAATTTTCTGTTGCCATCGTAAAATATTTTTTTGTTTACGATGTCAAAATTCTACAATGCAGCAGGGGCAAAGGATTAGAGTGTTATATCTCATTGAGATAACTCCCTAATCTCACTATTTTTTATTTCATTTGGTTGATTATGTTGTCAATGGTTGACTGATTTTTAGGGCTTTCAATTTTATTGGAATACAGATTTTGAGCCTTTAATAGTTTGTTGGTCTTTGTATAAAACAAACCAGATTTTTCAAGTGCTGTTGGTGTTAGATTATTGAAGCTGGCACTAAGTTTATCAATGATGTATCTAAGCTGCACTGTTTCGCAACCGAAATACACTTTGTGCATTTTGGTAGTAAGTGCCTTTGATGTTAGAATGGTTACTAAGTGGTCTGCGTTACATTTTTCCTCATTCAATAAATCTACTTGGTTTACTAATGAAGTGATGGTAGATTTTAGTTTTGCTTCTGTTCCTTTAAAGCCGAATGATAGTTTTTCTTTGGTGGTTGGCTTCTCGGCTTTCTCTGTTTCAATTTCAACTTTCTGCAATTCATTAATCTGTGCCTTTGGTAAATTCAAATCCAACAAATAAAAATCTTCAATACTGGTGGGGCTGTCAATACTGGCTTTGCTCAATTCCTGTATATCAAAAAATAAAATAGTGAGGTGCTGCCTTAGCAACTGCAATACAAAATGAGGTAACGAGCTTTGCTCGGTAGGAGCTTCCTCAAATCCTCTTTCCTTAATCTCCTTAACTGTGTTTACGGTTAGTGCTTTGATGTTCTTTAATGCAATGGTGGTGTGGTAGACTATATCCACCTTTTTGCTGTACTTCTGCATCTTGGCTTTAAAAGCATTGAAAACACGAAGTGTTTCAAGGCTGATAACTGCATTATAAAACTTGCTAACTGCATCGCTGTAAGCTGGAAAATCTATTGCGTAGCAATGGTTTTTCAAAGTGCTTGTACCCTTTGTATTTTGCTTTGTAAGCCATTTGGAGAGGTCGGAATAATCTGCCAATAATATTTGAAGCTGTTGCACCAACTCGGCTTCTGTTGTGGGTTCTTTGCTACCTGCCTTTTTTATTTTCTCGTTGATGGCTTTTGTGCCTTTGGCATCAAAAGTCCAGGACATAAGTTCTTTGAACAAAATGCTATTCAATATTTTTATTTCCATTATAAACCAATATTTATTTTGTTAGCTGCTACTGTTTTCTTTTCATCGATTACATTAGCATAAATCTGTGTTGTTTTTAAATGCCTGTGTCCAAGCAATTTTGATACTGTGAAAATATCAGTACCTAAAGTAAGCTGCAATGTGGCGTATGTGTGCCTTGCACAGTGGAAAGTGATGTGCTTTTCAATACCTGCTTTTATCATCCATCTGTATAAATCAGCATTACGACTATCGGAGTAAATCAAATCGGGAAATACAGGGTCGGTTGGCTTTCCTTTTTCTCCTAATAAATTATAGGCTTCATCAGATATGGGCAATGTTTCAGATCCTTTTGTTTTTTGCTGTACGAAACGTATGTAATGCCCTAACTCGGTTGATTGTTGCATCTCACTCCATTTCAATTTCTGAATATCGCTGAAACGTAATCCAGTAAGGCAAGCAAAAATAAATGCCCTTTTCATCAACTCGTTTTTACATTCGGTTTTGGCTAAGGTCTTTAATTCATCAAGGGTTAAAAACTCTCTTACTGGTTCGCCTTGTGGCAAGCCTTCTACCATTTCGGCAGGGTTGGTTTTTAGTATGCCATCCCTCACAGCTTGTTTGAGTGCTGCTCTGAACTTATTAAAGTAACTGTATTTGGTGTTGGTTGAAATTGCCTTTTTGGTTTTTGTACTGGCATCTTTCAAAAGGTAATCCCTGAAGCCATCAACAAAGGCTTTATTGATTTGATTAAATTGTATATCTCTTGGGCAATACTTTTTCAAGTGCTTTATGGTACTATCCCAATTGCCATAATTCCCTTTGCTGTCTTTTCTCTTTTCAGCCAATGCCTCCATATACATAATGAAGTACGTTTTTAGCTTCTCCTTATCGTGGAAATCGTAAGTGCTATTCTGTATCTCCAAATGCCTTTTACTGCGGATGGTTTCGGCTAATGCCAATATCTTTTTATTCTCCTCTTTTACTGCATTGGTGAGTTTCCCTTTTTCGGGGTCGGGTGTTAGGTACAAATTCAAATACTCGTATTGGCGTTTACCATTAGAGTAGTACTCTAAATAAAGGCTTATTTTTTCGCCTTTGAGCCGTTGTCTTAATGTTACTTTCATATTCTTATCAGTTAAATAAATTATCAATTGAAGCCCTTTTAATGATGGTACGACTGCCCAGCTTTGCCACCGGCAAACGATTACTTTTTATCATCCGTTGAATGGTCCATCTACTCGCACCCAAAAGGGTAGCCACTTCCAGTATGCTTAAAAATTCTTTCTCTCTTAAATTAGTGTGATTACCTGCTATCGGATTGGATAGGGTTTCAGTAGCAACTACTGGAGAAGGGGAAACAATTTTGCTTTGTTGGTTCTTAAATTCAGCGTTTACCTTTTCTTCTCGTTTGCGTTTCTTGTATGCTCTGCTTGCACAGGGATGGCCACAGAACTGCGTTGTGGTCTTTTGGGCTATGAAAGCCTTACCGCAATGGTCGCAGAATTTAGGAAGTTTAATTGTACTACTCATTTGTTGCTACTTGTTGCAGTATGTTGCTGTGTGGTGCTACTTGGTGCATTATTTCGCCTGACTTCCATCAAACTGATATGTGGGCAACAAAATAGCCAATTGGGCAACAACTGGGCAACAAATATAAGTAAAAAAGTAGAGTTAGGCAACAAAAAAGAGAAAGAAAAACACTCTAAGACCTATGAAAAACAAGCACTTGGCAAACAAAAGAAAGTAATTTACTTTCCGATACAAAACTTGCTAAAAATATTATCTAATAAATCATCTGTGGTTATTTCGCCTGTAATCAAGCCAAGATAATGCAACGACTGGCGGATGTCCATGGCTAAGAAGTCTCCTGTAACATCTGTAGCCATTCCATAAAGTACTCGTTCTAACGACTCATACGTTTGAGTCAGGTTCTCGTAATGCCTCAGGTTGGTAACTAGCACATCGCCTTGTTTTACTTCATTGATTTTAAATTTAGCTAAAATGGCTTCTTTTAATTGTTCAATGTTAGTTTTGTTCGAGGCGGAAATAAAAATGAAATTTTGTGCTGCTAGTTTTTCTATCAAAGCGGGATCTACCAAGTCCAGTTTATTGCCGATCTTAAAATAAGGTATGCCCAATTCATCAAGACTAAAAATATCATCTTGAATTTCTCTCGCGGTTAAAGTTGATAAATCGAACAAATAAAGAATCAACGATGCTTTTTGCATTTGCTCTTTTGTGCGCTGCACTCCAATGGCCTCGATTACGTCTTTTGTTTCACGCAGACCAGCTGTATCAATAAACCGGAAACTGATTCCGCCCAGTTGCATTTCGTCTTCAATCACATCGCGGGTAGTGCCCGCAATTTCTGAGACAATGGCGCGCTCCTCATTTAGCAATGCATTTAGCAATGTAGATTTACCTGCATTTGGCCTGCCTGCAATAACAGTTGGAATTCCGTTCTTTATCGCATTGCCTTGATCGAATGATTCAATCAAGGAAGTTAGGTAGGATTGTATTTTCTTGATGAGAATGGCAAGGTCATCGCGCTTTGCAAATTCAACATCTTCTTCACCAAAGTCCAATTCAAGTTCAACTAAAGATGCAAAATGAATAAGCTCTTCTCTTAGTCTTTTTATTTCGTTGGAAAAGCCACCCCTCATTTGGTTAAGTGCCGCTTGCCTTGCGTTATCTGTCTCTGCGTGAATTAGGTCAGCAACGGCCTCGGCTTGTGCCAGATCGAACCTGCCTTGAAGGAAGGCGCGCTTAGTAAACTCCCCAGGTTCTGCCAATCGAACTCCTTGCTTTAGGAAGGCTTTTATTATCTCTTTTACAATAATGGGCGAACCATGGCACGAAATCTCCACCGCGTTTTCTTTGGTGAATGAGTTTGGCTCTTTGAAAATAGAAACCAACACTTCATCGATCATTTTATCCCCATTATTGATTGTGCCAAAATGGATGGTATGGGTAGGCTGTTCTAAGAGGTTCTTGCCTTTGAATAGTTTTTGCGTCACCGCGATCGAGTCTGTTCCGGAAAGGCGTATTACGGCAATGGCACTTATGCCCTGTGCGGTGGCAAGAGCTATGATGGTGTCGTTGAATTTACTCAAGGTAAAGGATTAGATTTTTTCGCGAACTATGAATACAGGAATACTTACTCGGTGCCTTACCGTATCTACGGTTGCGCCCAAAATGAGATCTTTGAAGAATTTGTGACCATGGGCACCCATCACGAGCAAATCGGCATCAAAGGCTTTTACCAATTGGGGTATTCTTCTCCTTGGATTTCCATACCCAATTCGCACCTGAGCTGTATACCCTTGTGCTTGAAGCTGATTAGCATAATTGTGTAAGGCATTTTGATCTTCCATCGATTCATGGTCATCGATTTCGCTACCATAAACCATGGCACCTGCCGTTTCAACAATATGCAATAAAACATAATTCGCCTGTTTACCACCTTGGGCAATAGCGCTAGCAATCGCAAGCGAGTCCATATTAGAAAAGTCTACACAAATGGCAATTCGCGAGTAAACGGGCTTTGTAATCGGTTCGAGAAGTACCGCTGTACCATGTGGAATTTTCGCTGATTTTTCCTGGCTTTGACTGTCGATGATCGGTTTTACTGTGATATAAATCAACAACATCATTGCGCCAACGCATACGGGCATAACGAACGTCCAGATCATCCAGCTGTTTTCACCGGCTGCTTGAAGCCATCCAGTAATTTCTTGAACCACTAATTTTACATTGAGGCTTACAATGACAAAGGCAATTAACCATGCTGCGATTTGCAGCCAAGGTTTAATTACAAATACCCCCATTTTCTCCTTATCGCTGTTAAAGTGAATCAGCGGAATAATAGCAAAGCCTAACTGTAAGCTTAACACAACCTGACTAAATACAAGCAATTCGCCAGTCTTCCCTTCTCCATAGACAAGAATAACAACATAGGCTGGAATGATGGCGATCAGTCTGGTAATAAGCCTGCGAAGCCAAGGCGCGATTCTTAAGTTTAAATATCCTTCCATTACAATTTGACCCGCCAAGGTGCCTGTAATAGTAGAGCTCTGACCTGCTGCTACTAAGGCAATCCCGAAAAGAATAGGAGCGAGGTTCGATCCGATTAAAGGTGCCAGTAACTGATGTGCATTTTGGATATCGCTTACTTCAAATAACCCAGCTTTAAAAAAGGTAGAGGCGGCTAACACCAAAATGGCCGAGTTCACAAAAAAGGCTGCGTTCAGTGCAATAGCCGAATCTATAAAATTATATTTGATGGCTTGCCAAACTCCTTTTTCGGAGTTATCGATTCTGCGGGTTTGCACCAAAGACGAGTGAAGATACAAGTTGTGTGGCATAACGGTTGCGCCTATGATTCCGATGGCGATATACAATGCTTGTTCGTTTGGCAGAGTGGGTATAAATCCTTTCACCAATTCGCCCATTTCGGGTTTTGCCAGAATCATTTCTACCAAAAATGCGCCCCCAATTATTACTACCAAGGCAATGATAAAAGCTTCGATTTTGCGCATACCATAGCTTTGTAACAGAAGCAATAACAAGGTATCTAACACAGTAAGTGAAACACCCCAAATGAGTGGCAACCCAAAAAGCAATTGTAAGCCGATGGCCATACCCAATACTTCGGCAAGATCGCACGCGGCAATAGCCACTTCCGCCAGCAGCCATAGACAGAAATTTACCACGGGCGGATATGATTTTCTTGATGCCTGCGCCAGATCTAACTGCCGCACAACGCCCAGCCGCGCACTTAAACTCTGAAGCAACAAGGCCATAATATTTGACATCAGCAATACCCAAATCAAGGCATAGCCAAATTGACTGCCCCCTGCAATGTCGGTTGCCCAATTTCCCGGATCCATGTAACCCACGCTTACCAGATAGGCTGGCCCCATAAAAGCTAACAGTTTTCTCCAGCCGCGACTGCCAGAAGCATCAATCGAGGCATTTACTTCACTGAGCGATTTTCCCGAACGAACTCCTTCTACATTCATATCGTAACCAAAATATTTTTAGACACATCTTTTGATATAAACACGGTTTTGTCCTCAATTACAATTTCCATGGAGTCATCATATTCTTCCCTGGCGATTACTTTTATCCGCTTACCTGGTTTTGCACCAATTTTATCAAGGTATTTTAAAAGACTGCTGTCTGAATCTTTTACCGCTATAATGATACCTTGGTAGCCTGCTTTCAATTGATCAACACCAATCTGAGGAAGCAGCTTTAGCTGTCCTTTTTTGTCTGGTATAGGATCACCATGTGGATCCATTTTTGGGAAGTCCAAAAACTCATCCAGTTTATCGATCAGGTGAACTGACTGAATGTGCTCCAACTGTTCGGCCACCTCATGAACTTCATCCCAGGTGAAGTTCAATTTCTGGACTAAAAATGTTTCCCACAAGCGATGTTTTCGTATTATCAAAAGCGCAGCCTGTTTGCCTTGGTTCGATACATTTACGCCATAATATTTCTCGTAACTGATCAACGCTTTCGCGGAAAGTTTTTTAATCATATCGGTGGTCGAAGCGGCCTTTGTGCACATCGCTTCTGCCAGTTCATTTGTAAGAACCGGTTTCGCTCCTCCCTCTGAAAGATGATAAATGGCTTTTAGGTAGTTTTCTTCCGTAAGGCTCAGCATAGGCATATCTTCAATCCTGTAAAGATATTAATTTAGATTGCCCTAAAAAATATTTTAGATTATTTATTTGACTGCTTTTGCCGCTTGGCAGCTTGAGCCGATCTACCAAATAATATTCTGAGGAGAGTTTTAAGTTGTTTTTAATCAGTGATTTGAACCCTAATTGATAAAGATTAGTTTAAGTTGGTTTTTGTGTTGATTACAAAGTCATTCAGCCTTGCTGATTACTTAATTTTGCCGATACGTAGCTTGTAAGAAAAATTGATTTTCTTGCAGCCGAATTTAAAAAACGGAACAAATGGAACTTCAAGGCATCATAGAGAAAGCTTGGTTAGATCGAGAATTGTTAAAGTCGGAGGAGGTAAAAACTGCCATTCGGTCGGTAGTTGATTATTTAGACAAGGGGCAGATCCGCGTGGCGGAGAATACTGGAAACGGCTGGAAGGTGAACGAGTGGGTAAAGAAAGCGGTGATCTTATATTTTCCTATTCAACAGATGGAAACCATAGAAGTGGGGCCTTATGAATACCACGATAAAATAGCCTTGAAACGTGACTATCAAAAGTTAGGTGTGCGAGTAGTTCCTCCCGCTGTTGCTCGCTATGGAGCATATATCAGTAAAGGGGTAATTCTCATGCCATCTTATGTGAATATCGGTGCTTTTGTTGACGAGGGAACCATGGTGGATACATGGGCTACCGTTGGCAGTTGTGCGCAAATAGGAAAGAACGTTCACTTAAGCGGAGGTGTAGGAATTGGCGGGGTGCTTGAGCCCGTTCAGGCAGCGCCTGTTATCATTGAAGACAATGCCTTTATTGGCTCTCGCTGCATTGTAGTGGAAGGAGTAAGGGTGGGAAAAGAAGCGGTGCTGGGTGCCAATGTAGTACTTACTGCCAGCTCAAAAATTATTGATGTCACCGGGCCTGAACCAGTAGAGTACAAAAACTATGTCCCCGAACGATCAGTGGTCATCCCTGGGTCTTACACTAAAAAATTCCCTTCCGGGGAGTATCACGTTCCGTGTGTACTGATTATAGGTAAGAGGAAAGAAAGCACCGACAAAAAAACTTCTTTGAACGATGCCCTAAGGGAAAATCAAGTTTCGGCTTAGACAGAATTGGCACTTGCTTTGTCATACTAACCCAAAGAGATAACTTTGCATTTATGAACAAAATAATTTTCCTGGTCGCCATCGTCCTTTTCTGTGGTTTTCAAGAAGAGAAGACGGATGACTTGCCGGTAATTAAAAACGAGGCCTTCGAAATTGGGGAGGAAGTCGAGTTTCATGCCTTTTATGGAATTTTTGGAAAAATTGGTACGTGCAAGACGAAAATTGACAAAACGATTCATAAGATCAATGGTCGTCCCTGCTACAAAATAGATGCTTATGGCTCTACCGATGGCGTGGCTTCTTGGTTTGCCAAAGTGAAAGATCAATGGGGTGCTTATGTGGATACTACAGCCTTGATAACGCACGTTTCGTATCGTAAACTTCAAGAGAATAAGTATAAACGGGACGAATTGGTGAATTTTGATCACACAGCCAATAAAGCGGAAGTAAAAACACTAGATTATAAAACTGGGCTATACGGTGATGTTAAATACTTTCCGGTGCCGACTCACGTGAGAGATTTGGTAGCTGGCTTCATGTATTTGAGAGTACTAAATTTTAATAAATATAAAAAAGGGGACACGCTAAATGTAGCTGGTTTTCATGAAGATAAAGCCTACAATCTCAAGATTATTTACGGAGGCAAAGAAGTAATAAAGACTGACAAATTCGGAAAAATGCTGTGTCATAAAATAATCCCAATAGTGCCTGACAACAAACTTTTTGACGGTGCCAATTCCATTTCGGCTTGGTTTACGGCCGATTTAAACCAAATTCCCGTTCTTATAAAGAGTAACATGTTTGTCGGGGCAATTAACGTGGAGTTGGCGTCTCACCGTGGCCTTAGAAATCAATTGAAGATAATTAGAGATTAAGCGAGCACTTGTCAATGGCAGTCAAGTTTCTTACTTTTCCAGCAACCTAACCCAAAAACTATGTTAAAAGAATTTAAAGCCTTCGCCATGCGGGGCAATGTAATTGATCTCGCAGTGGGAGTTGTAATCGGTGCCGCCTTCGGAAAAATAGTAAGTTCGTTGATTGATCATGTAATCACGCCATTATTGTTAAAGCCAGCGTTGGAGGCTGCTCAGCTTTCTAAGTTAGAGGATTTGACCGTCTTTGGATCTGTTAAATACGGCTTGTTCATATCTTCGGTAATAGATTTTATCATTATCGCGTTTGTTCTATTTTTGATTATAAAAGGAATGAATGCGGCTCAGAAGAAAGAAGATGCAAAACCTGCGCCTCCAGCCCCAACTCCTCCAGATATTCAGTTGCTCACCGAAATAAGGGATTTACTAAAAAAGTAGACATTGACCCGTCATTATGGACGTCTAAATTTTCAGTAATATCAATCCGGTATTCTAAAAATAGTGTTGCTAAAAAGGCTCTCGTTCAAAGAGCCTTTTTAGTTTTTAGGACAGTTCGATTCTTTCGTTTGCTAATGGCCTTGCCAATTGCCTTGCTTATTCTTCTTTCCTTCCTATTTTGCGCATTCTAATTTTCTATAATGAAAAAACTTAGTTTTAGTCAACACATATTGCCTCATACGTTGGCAGTGGTTGCATTTTTGGTAGTTACCATCTTCTTTTTTAACCCCATTTTTTTTGAGAACAAAGCCCTTGACCAAAGTGATATTCAACAATACTTGGGAACTAGCAAAACCTTGCGGGATTATAGAGAGGCAACAGGCAAAGAAGGACTTTGGGCTGGCTCGATGTTTAGCGGCATGCCCGCTTACTTGGTAAGTTTGAAATGGAGTGAAGGCCCTGTAGTGGCGATGAAGAAAGCAATGTCGTTATTTTTACCTCATCCTATCGCGAACATATTCGTAGCTTTTGTATGTTACTACATACTGCTCCTTGCGTTTCGGATTAGGCCTTACTTGGCCATTGCTGGAGCGCTGGCCTTCGGCCTTTCGTCTTACATGATCATCGGTTTAGGTGTAGGCCACAACGCACGCATCGGTGCAATTGCCTTTGTTCCGTTAGTGATTGCAGGTGTTCATTTGGCTTTCAGTAGAAAATGGTTATTGGGTTGCGTGTTGATGGGAGCAGGCTTAGCTCTTCACTTACGCGAAAACCACTTACAAATAACCTATTATCTGCTGCTCGTTCTTATTGCATACGGACTTATTCAGTTCATTTATGCATTGCGAGCCAAACAGATAAACGAGTTTTTCAAATCTGTTAGTGTGCTTGTATTGGCTGCAGCACTAGCCATTGGTACGTTTGCCGGTCCGTTTTGGGCGGTTACTGAATACAGTCGTTATTCTAGTCGTGGTCCGTCAGAATTAGTCAAGCCAAATGCGAAACAAGCGAACGATGGGTTGAGTAAGGAGTATGCGTTTGCCTATAAATACGGAGTGTGGGAATCCATGGCACTGTTAATTCCCAATTTTTATGGTGGCACCAGCATGAACGCTTTTGTGCAAGATCAAAATAGCGAAACCTACAAGGCACTTGCGAGTTCGTCAGATAATGAGTTGGCTAATCAACTCGCCAGTTATTCCAGAGCGTATTGGGGACCTCAAGGTTCAACGGTAGGTTCTTACTACGCTGGTTCCATCGTGGTGTTTCTTTTTATGGTGGGGGTTTTATTTGCCGAAAGAAAATATGTGTGGTGGCTTGTTCTGATAGGTGCCTTTGGTTTGATGCTGAGTTGGGGTGATGCATTCGCCTCGTTCAATTATTTTATGCACGATTATCTGCCCGGTTACAATAAGTTTCGTTCGGTAAGTTTTGCATTAGTCATGATTTTGTTAGCCATGCCATTGTTAGGAATGCTGGGGCTTGAGAAATTACTTACCATCGGCATCAATAAAGAAACAAAAAAGAAATTATGGATCGCCTTTGCGTCCACGGGTGGCGTGTGCTTGGCGCTAATTCTTTTCTCCAGCTTCGGGAGTTTTTTAAACGAAGATGAAGCGCAGCTCCCTGTTTGGTTCAGCAAAGCACTCAGCGCAGATAGGAGGGGGCTGTTAGTGGACGATGCGATTCGTTCCGGCTGTTTTATTGCCGCTATCTTCATCATGTTGTATTTCAATATTGGTAAGAAAATTTCCGAGCTTGGGTTTTATGGCATCCTGATCTTCTTTGTTGCAATGGATCTCGCCATCGTTGATAAAAGATACTTTACCAAAGAGAGTTACCAGCGTAAGAAGGGCAATGTGGCCTTTGAGGTAACACCTGCTGATCAGGAAATTTTGAAAGACAAAAGCTATTACCGCGTTTACAATTTGCAAGGAGCTTTTCAAGAGGCGCGAACGTCCTACTTTCATAATTCGCTTGGCGGGTATTCTGGGGCTAAGATGAGACGCTATCAAGATCTGTATGATTCCGTTATTACCGATGATACACGCAACCTGGTAAATGACGCACAAGCGGGGCAACTTGATTTCACAAAGTACCATTCTTTTAATTTACTCAATGTGAAGTACATTGTGTATGGTACGCAAGCAAATCAGGTAATTCCCAACCGTAATGCAAATGGTGCTGCGTGGTTTGTTAAGTCAATTCAAGAGGTCAATTCTCCCATAGAAGAACTGGCTCTGATCAGCAAAACAGATACTAAGAATATTGCTATTATCGATAAGTCGAAATTCAAAATCCCGGATTTCGGTTACGACAGTCTAGGTGAGATAAAATTTATTGAATCAGAGCCTGCTCGTTTAAAATATGAATCCACATCCAATGCAAATGGCCTGGCGGTATTTTCGGAAATCTATTATCCAAAGGGATGGATCGCCACGATCGATGGAAAAGAAACTCCCATTTTGCGTGCTGATTACGTGCTTCGTGCATTAGAGATTCCCGCGGGTAAACATACCATCGAGTTTAGGTTTGAGCCCAAACCCTATTTAGTTGGCAATAAAATCACGATGGCTTCTTCTTGGATTCTGCTCATCTTAGTAATAGGCGGTTTAGGCTTCACCGTTAAGAAGGAGTTGGAATGAGTTTGCGAAGAAAAATAGTTGCACGATTTGAGGAATTGTACCGGACAACGCCAACCGTTTTTATAGCTCCCGGGAGGATCAATCTGATTGGTGAACATACCGATTACAATGGCGGGTTTGTAATGCCAGCCGCTATTGATAAGCATTTTGTGTTTGCCGTGTCGGCACGAAATGATGAAATTTTTTCTGTTTATGCACTCGATCTGAATGAGCAAGTTGAGTTTACATTGACTGACCTTAAGGCAGGCGATTCGTGGGTTAATTACATGATGGGAGTCGTTGCGGCATTCATGCAAATAAATCCATCAATAAAAGGATTGAACGTAGTTTTTGGAAGCAACATTCCGATGGGTGGAGGAATGTCTTCTTCGGCTGCGTTATGCAGTGGTTTTGGTTTCGCTTTAAATGAAACGTATCATCTGGGCCTCACCCGGATTGAACTTGCTAAGATTTCACAAAGTTCGGAAAGGAATTTTGCCGGTGCCAATGTGGGTATCATGGATCCTTTCGCCAGTCTCCATGGAAGGAAAGATTCGTTTTTGTTTTTGGATTGCAGAAGCCTCGCGTTTGACCATGCGCCATTTCATTCAACCGAATACGAGTTGCTTTTAATAGATACAAAAGTGAAGCACTTATTGGCTTCATCGGCCTACAACAAAAGGAGGCAGGCTTGCGAGGAAGGGGTGGCCTATATCCGAAAGCAACATTCCTCTGTGTCTTCCTTGCGGGATGTTTCGAAAAATTTATTGTTTGACTATCGAGAAGATTTTAACGAGGATACGTTTGACAAGTGCAGCTATGTGATAGATGAAATTGAACGAACGCGGCAGGCACTAGACTTATTGAAGGCGGGCGATTTAGTTTCGTTGGGGGCGTTGATGTTTCAAACGCACTGGGGTTTGAGCCGCTCCTATGAAGTAAGCTGCCCAGAATTAGATTTGTTAGTCTCTTTGGCTGAGAAGAAAAAGGAGTTTTTCATTGGCTCGCGCATGATGGGTGGAGGTTTTGGTGGCTGCACCATTAATTTGGTAAAGAAAGAATCAACGATTGCGATTACGGATGAAATAAAAGCAAATTATTTTGCTACATTTAAAACCGAACCTAATTTTTATCCTGTGACGCTCGAAGAGGGCGTTCACTTAACCAAAACAGCAAACTAATTATGAACGAACTCCAACTCCCCGACTACCTAGTTTTCTTAACCTATTTTGTCATTGTTTCCGTCTATGGTTATTGGATTTACAATCGCAAGAAAGCGCTAACAGCCGATTCAAAGGATTTCTTTTTAGCGGAAGGTTCCCTTACTTGGTGGGCCATTGGTGCGTCTTTAATTGCCTCCAATATTTCGGCTGAACAATTCATAGGTATGTCGGGCAATGGTTTCAAAATGGGTCTTGCTATTGCCACCTACGAATGGATGGCTGCGGCTACACTCATTGTAGTAGCGATTTTTTTCTTGCCGATTTATCTTAAAAATAAAATCTACACAATGCCTCAATTCTTGCGCCAACGTTACAGCGAAAGCGTGAGTATGATTATGGCAATTTTTTGGTTGTCTCTTTATGTTATCGTCAATCTTACTTCCATTTTGTTCTTAGGAGCATTGGCAGTAAGTACAATTTCCGGTATCAATTTTACTTTGTGTATGATTTTCCTTGCGGGATTTGCAATCATAATTACACTCGGTGGAATGAAAGTCATTGGCTACACCGATGTTATTCAAGTGTTCTTTTTAGTGTTAGGTGGATTGGCTACCACGTATTTGGCAATGAACTTAGTGGCAGAGAAGTTTGGAGAGGTGGGAGCTATGAATGGAATGAACTTGATGTTATCCAATGCAGGTGATCATTTTCACATGATATTTGACAAGACGAATCCAAACTTTGTAAGCTTACCAGGTCTTACTGTTTTGATAGGAGCTATGTGGATTACCAACTTAAATTATTGGGGATGTAATCAATATATTACGCAACGCGCTTTAGGTGCTGATTTAAAAACAGCTCGAAGTGGTTTGCTATTTGCCGCGTTTTTAAAATTGCTAATGCCAGTAATTGTAGTGTTGCCAGGTATTGCAGCCTATGTTTTATATGGGCAAGGATTGTTCCAGGATGAGATGCTTTCTGGTGGAGAGTTGAATCCGGATAGAGCATATCCGGTATTGTTGAACTTACTTCCCACAGGTTTAAAAGGACTTTCATTCGCGGCCCTTACGGCTGCGGTGGTTGCATCCTTGGCCGGGAAAGCAAACAGTATTTCAACCATTTTTACGCTGGATATTTACAAGAATACACTTAACAAAGGAGCTAGCGAAAAAACATTAGTTTGGGTTGGCCGCGCTTCGGTAATAGGCGCAATGGTAATTGCCATTGTGGTGGCGCCTCTTTTGGGCATCGATAAAAAAGGTGGTTTTGAATTTATTCAAGAATACACTGGTTTCGTTTCACCTGGTATTTTTGCCATGTTCATTTTAGGCTTTTTCTGGAAACGGGCTACAGCACCTGCCGCTATGTTTGCGATCATCGGAGGCTTTGGATTATCAGTTCTATTTAAATTCTTGCCTCAAATTGTTGATCTATCTTTCTTGGTTTCATCGGGCTTCGCAGTCTTGAATCCAGCCAGTGGACTAGTTGAAATTCCGTTCCTCGACAGAATGGGTTTTGTATTTGTTATCTCTGTGGTCTTTATGATTTTGATAAGCTTATTGACACCAAAGGAAATGCAACCTAAGAATACGTTAGGCGTAGATGTAGCCATGTTTAAAACCTCTTCCGGATTTGCGTTAGGAGCAGCTATTGTTTTAATCGCAATTGCTATTCTTTATGGATATTTCTGGTAGTTCGAATAATAGAGATAGATATAAAAAAGCGGTGGCAAAATGTTACCGCTTTTTTTATTTGAAAACAAATGAGTTGTAGAATGCAAGGGATTTATGCGCTGGAAATAAAAATTTACTATTTGTATATAAAATTTTTGCTAGAAAAAGCAAACGGTAGTTAATAAAACAAAACCTCGTCCACAAAAAACCAACCTTTCTGCCCTTTAGCTCCATGCCATTGTGGAAGTTTACCATTTGGCTTTACGATAACCTTATACGTGCTGTAGTTTGATTTCTCCCAACTTGCCGTAATGAAGCTTACATTTAAAGGGTTGTAAGCTTTTGGTGCTGCAATTTTTTGTGTTGCTAACAACTTGAAGTTGCCTTGCTTATTGCCCCAAATTTGTAGTTCGGTTGGCGGAAAAATTCCTTGATTCATGTAATCACCATAACTCACTACGACTTTATTAAGAGCAGTTGCGTTCTTTCCGAAATCAAATGACGCTTCAAAACTAGTATCAATGAAGCCAAGCCAGTCGGGCGATTTAAATTCTTCTATATAACCCTTTACACCGTCAATGAGTGATATTGCGCCAGTCCCAGGATATTTTTTATGAGTTGGCTTCAATAACTTGACTTGCTCTGGCTTAACGCCTGCTAAATAAACACTTGATTCAAACAAGGGGCTGCAATACCAACCTGACTTACATGCAATGGCTTTTAATTTTACAGATTCATCAATAGCAATGGGCTGCTGATAAATCAAGCCAGTTACACTATCTGGCTGTGTACCATCAATTGTATAACGGATGGTTACGCCTGGCATATTATGCTTTAACTCTATTTTATCTTCCTTTTGTAAAATTCCTTCATTTATTAAATTGGGTCTGCTTATAGCAACCATATTCTCGTCTTTAAACTGGGTTAACAGAAAATTTATCTTTGGATATTTTTTTTCTAAATCAGTCTTTTGCATGTCGGTTATATTTGTATTCCAGATATAAACTGAATTGAGACTAGGTAATGTTAATAGTGGCAATAGGCTTTCACTCGTAATTTTGGTTCCTGCCAACGAAACAGATTTTAGATTTTTACAGGACTTTAAATTTGCGATACCTGGCCCAGTTAACTTTGTAAAATTTAGATTTAGGACTTCCAGATTTTCGAAACTTGAGAAAACCTTCAGATCTTCATCTGTAATGGGCATTTTAGAAAGATTTACTGTAACAATTTGTTTATTAATTTCTGTTAACTCTTTGAGTGCCTCAATTTTGAAATAATCACTCACAAAAAAATTAACTTCTAAAGCAGGACTTTTCGCGTAAATCGGAAAAATTGTTCTAAACGGTGTATTAAGGTTTTTAATTGTGGCGGCTGATACAGATTCAAAGTTGTATTCAACTTTCTCAGGTTGCAATTTTGATTTGATTGCTTGGTTAGCTAAAGTCACGAAGGTATCAGGCAAACTGAATTCACCTAATTTCTTCGTGAAGTCTGCACCGGATTTAATCCATGCTTCTAATAAGCTAATTTCAAATTCCGTTAACTGCGTTTTTCCTGCAGGAGGCATATGGTTATCATCTGTGAATGGCAGGTGGATATATTGTATCATTCTACTTGAATCAGGGTTACCTGTAATAAAGGCTAAACCACTCTCACCCCCTTTTTTGAACTTATCCGCAACCGTCATTAAAAGCTTTCCTTTTGTCTTCGATTCATTGTGACACGTAAAACACTTCTTTTCAAGTATTGGCATCACGGCTAACTGATACACAGATGCATTCTCCGGATTGAGGGTAGGTTCGGAAACTTGCAGCGGTGAAAACACAAAGTTCTCTCCGTGGGTAAGCTCTGCACCTGTATGACCTACAAAGATCAACAATACAAACAACACCGAAATGATGCCGTATTTGAGAGCTTTCTGTTTAAATGAAGACTGATAAAAAATCAACGAAATGTAACTAAGCCATCCAATAATCAACCCGCTAACCTTGTGTCTTTGTAAAGCATCGAACCCGTATTCTCCATCCAACGATAACAAAAGGCCAAAAAAAACAGTGATGGCCGAAGTAAGTGTTGTAATTAATAAACTATAGGTTATTAGTTTTTTAAACTGTTCTGATTCAAATTGCGAACGAAGCAATACTAATATCAGGATCAATACTATTATCCCAATGGGTAAATGAAGTATAAGAGGATGTAGCTTGCCTGCTACTTGTAACCACACGGGCAGCACTATTCGGTCGGTAAATGCGAAGAGAAATGTTGTCAGGGATAAAAGGAAGAGTGTTATGCTTTTTGAAATATCGATCAATCGCTTCATTTGAATTGTATCAAAAAATTATTAAGCAATTAGTCCTGGTATTACTTTACCCGCTACATCCGTTAATCGATAATACCTACCTAAGTGTTTATAGGTAAGCTGTTCATGGTTCAAGCCCATCAGGTGAAGAACAGTGGCGTGAAAATCATTTACATGAACAGGGTCGCGTAAAATGTTGTAACCAAATTCATCGGTTTCGCCATAAGTAGTACCCGCTTTTACGCCTCCTCCGGCCATCCACATCGTGAAGCTGCGAGGGTGATGGTCCCTGCCATAATTTTCTTTAGAGAGATCACCTTGGCAGAAATTGGTACGACCAAATTCGGTTCCCCATATTACCAGCGTTTCGTCTAGTAAACCGCGTTGCTTTAAATCCATAATAAGTGCGGCAGTAGCCCGATCGGTATCTTGTGCTTGAAGAGGCATTTCTCCAACTAAATTTCCATGTTGATCCCAGCCCTGATGGTACAACTGTATAAATCTAACTCCGGCCTCAGAAAGTTTTCGCGCCAACAAGCAATTGGCAGCATACGTTCCAGGTACTAAACAGTCTGAACCATACATTTTTACGGTACTATCAGGTTCTTTTGTGAGATCAGTAAGCTCTGGCACTGCAGTTTGCATGCGGTAAGCCATTTCATATTGTTGCACACGCGCTTGAACTTCAGGATCACCAAACTCTTTGTAGTTTAGATCATTTAATTCAGCCAGTTTATCCAACATATTTCTACGATCGGCACGATCGCGACCTTCTGGGTCTTTCAAATAAAGCACTCTTTCTTCGCTGCTGCTCAACTGTACGCCTTGATGAACGCTATCTAAAAATCCGTTATTCCACAATTTTGAATAAACCCCCTGCCCGTTACCTCGTCCTCGCGAGAGTAATACACAAAAGGCAGGTAAGTTTTTATTTTCGCTACCTAAGCCATAACTCAACCAAGAGCCCATGCTCGGGCGATTTCCTTGTTGCGCACCCGTCTGTATAAACGTAAGCGCAGGGTCGTGGTTGATCGCTTCTGTGTGCATCGACTTGATGAAGCAGATTTCATCTGCTACTTTCGCAATGTTTGGAAAAAGCTCGCTTACCCATGCGCCCGACTTACCGTATTGGTTGAATTTGAAGTAGGAACCTACTAAAGGAAATTTAGACTGACCAGCAGTCATACCTGTAAGGCGTTGTCCCATGCGCACCGAGGCAGGTAAATCTTGCCCAGCCATTTTATTAAGCAGCGGCTTGTAGTCAAAGCTTTCTAACTGAGACGGAGCTCCGTTCTGATGTAAAAAAATAATTCGCTTTGCTTTTGGCGCAAAGTGGGGTAATCCAAGTGATGACGTTGTTGTTTCTGATTTAGAAAACAGCCCTGGAATTAGTAATGAACCTAGTGCTGCAGAGCCTAAGCCAAGACTTAATTTGCCTAAAAAATGCCTCCGTGTAAGGTGAAAGCGATGATCAGTGAATTCTTTGCTCATGTTATTACGTTTTAGTGATGGCTTCGTCAGTATTAAAAATGGTTTGTATTACTTGCATGAGTGCTGCAACTGAAATCGTATCGTCAATTCTCTCATGTCGATATTCTCCTACCGCGATGAATTTTTTTGCCTTCTCGGGGGCAGTTTTAAAATTCGCCTTTTCAGTTTCAAAGTATTGTGTTAGCAAGTCTATTTCTTTTGCTGTCCCATTTCTGCACATAATAGTTAGGAATGCTTTTTTTACTTTTTCTTCATTTGACGATTTTTCTAGCATCAATCGTTCGGCCAGCACACGCGCAGACTCGAGCATGAGCGGCTCATTGAGCAACAATAAGGCTTGAAGAGGCGTGTTAGTATTTCCACGTTTCACTTCGCATTGGTCGCGATTACTTGCATCAAAAATTAACATGCCAGGTGGTGGCACTGTACGTTTTATAAACGTATATAACCCTCTTCGGTAAAGGCCATTGCCATGATCTTGTTTATAGCGCGCTAGTTGACCACGCCCTGAGGTGGAAGCTTCCCAAATTCCTTTCGGTTGATACACCTTCATGCTTGGTCCTCCAATTTCTTTCACGAGTAATCCGCTACTTGCCAAGACAAGATCGCGCACACCTTCTGCTGTTAGCCGTATACGTGGTGCACGCGAAAGTAAGACATTATCAGGGTCGCTATCCAATTGTTTTTGGCTGATAGTAGATGTTTGCTGGTACGTGGCGGACATTACTATTTGTTTCATCAATCGTTTTATATTCCATCCGTTTTCTCTAAAATCAACTGCCAACCAATCCAATAATTCTGGGTGCGAAGGCAAATCGCCCTGCATACCAAAGTCACCACTGCTTTTAACAAGCCCTCTGCCGAACAACTCCTGCCACATTCTATTTACAAACACGCGTGATGTTAAGGGATTCTTCTT
This sequence comes from Flammeovirgaceae bacterium, assembly GCA_027487845.1. Taxonomy (GTDB): domain Bacteria; phylum Bacteroidota; class Bacteroidia; order Cytophagales; family Cyclobacteriaceae; genus ELB16-189. The sequence continues at coordinate 39,638 of JAIYCV010000033.1, read as the reverse complement.
ATCCACCAACCATTTTGCCAAAGCCAGTCTGTTATTGCCATACTTCGATGAATCAAAAGGAAGTATTGCAGGAGGTAGCCCAATGTCTACTTTCTCACCTGGAGCATCATACACACCACGAATCAAGACATGGGTCGATCTTTTCCAAGTGCTGTCTTTCATTACCATCACTTCGACAGGCGTAGTGTCTTTCTTGTTAATAAATGTGAGGATATTTTTGACCTCCTCGCTGCTGATTTTGATTTTTGGAGGATCTGCCAAAGAAGCAAGAGATATATCTCCTACCAAGCCTTTCTCTGGTACTCGATTAAAGAAGGCAAAGGTTCTATAATAGTCTTTTTGTGAAATAGGGTCGTACTTGTGGTCGTGACAATGTGCACATTCAAATGTAAGGGCAAGAAAGGCTTTTGAAAATGTATTGGTTCTGTCGGTCACATATTCTATACGATACTCTTCATCAATGATACCTCCTTCTTGCGTTATTTTATGATTCCGATTAAAGCCAGTTGCCAACAATTGTTCTTTGGTCGGATTTGGAAGTAAGTCTCCTGCTAATTGCCAAGTAAGAAATTTATCGTACGAATAATTTTGATTGAAAGCATGAATCACCCAATCACGCCAAGGCCACATGGTGCGAAGCCCATCGTCTTGATACCCATGCGAATCGGCATAACGTGCTACATCCATCCAATGCACAGCCATCTTCTCGCCATACTGAGGTTGCGCCAAAAGTTCATTCACCAAATTTTCATACGAGGTCTCAGAGTTGTCGTTAAGAAAGCGATCATGCAGGTCTGATGATGGTGGCAGCCCCGTGAGGTCAAGACTAACCCGCTTTAACAAACGCTCTTTATCAGCTTGTTCATTGGGCGTTAGTCCTGTAGTCTCAATTTTTTTCAAAACAAAATAGTCGATTTCGTTTTTTACCCATTCTTCGTTGTCAACCTTTGGCAGTGTGTATTTAGTAGGTGGGATGAAAGCCCAATGAGGCTTATACTTAGCTCCTTGCTCAATCCATTTTTTTATCAAGGCAACTTCTTCTTGGGTGACAGATAGATTTGAATTTGGTGGTGGCATTAAGATAGAAGTATCAGAAGTGACAAGGCGCAAGTAAACTTCTGATTTGTCTGGTTTACCCGAAACAATGGCATGTGCAGCAGCGTTATCTTTTAGTGCTGCAAACGCCCCTTCGGGTGTATCTAGGCGCAGGTTTGCTTTCCGTTGGTTGCCGTCAGGCCCGTGACATTTAAAGCATCGATCTGATAAAATAGGTCGAATGTGCAGATTATAATCTACGGAATCCAGTGCGCTTGCCGTTGTAGCACCGTCCCGTTTACACCCACCAAAAAATAGAGATGCAGCGCAAGTGATAAATAAAATTGAAACAGATGGTTTCATATGTTAATCATTTTTTGTATTCGTTGATATGGAATCAATGAGATTATAATGCTTTTGAGTGCACCGCATCTTAATGGCGATTTCATAATGCAGATGATTTATTTTGGTCGAAATTCAGTTTTTTTTGCGAGACTTAACATTCTTTTTTTGAAAAACAGGTGTGTCTAATCCACACATAACAAACACACACATTCATTACTGGACTTTTTTTCTTTGGCTATCCGAGCATGTCGCTTTCCACTGAGTATCACGTTTAACAACTAGTTAACGCAACGACATAATTCAGTCCAGAAAATTCCATTCTCTAATTCATCATCACGTTCATCACTTATAATAAATAGAGCGATGCCCTTGGCAATGCTAATGTCCGTCTAGAAATCTTACACCACTCTTCATATAAACTCCCAACGTATAATAGTTATTCATATTTCTTTCCGTTAATGAATACTCGAAGCTAAGTATGAATCTAAATTCTGCCTGGCAATAATCTCAAGCGGAAATAGATCTATTCTTGGAATTTGTTTTTTGAATAACAAGTTGTTGACAAGATGACTTATTCCTACCATCGGTTGGCGCTTTGGGTTTTGATTTATTAGGAAAGTGATTACGTCTTTTTTGAGATATCTAAGATTCTCATCCAACATATCATAACCTACCAGAGTAATTTCAGATTTTCTTGGATCTTTTGCCAACACAGAGGCGATAGGACCAAGTGCCTTTGAAGTGGTTACATAAATTCCCCGGAGGTTAGGGGTCGATAGCAAAATCTCAATCTGTCCGCCTATGGAATGAGTGGGCACATTAAAATTTAAACTTTTTACTGTGATCTTTGAATTGTTTTTTATTCCTTTAAAATACTCACGAAAACCTCTTTCTTTATCCATCAAGTACACCGACTCGCCAATATCTTCGCCTACATGTAAAATCGCCAAAATGCTCTCTTCATCCGTAAATTTAGAGTCCATTAATCTTGCAGCGAGTACACCACTTTGAAACAAATCTTGCCCTATAAAGCACAGGGGATTTAATTCAGGTATGTTTGCATTGAAAAGTACAAAAGGAATATTTCTATCTCCCAGCTTTTCCAAGATCGGAATCGCCAAACTCTGAAATATCGGGCCGATAATAAAGCCGTCAGGGTTATTTTTGAGTGCCTCCAGTGCTACTTTTTCCATAGCTTCCTCGCCCTCTTGGTCATATAAACAAGTGGAAACAGTTACCCCATAATGACTCCACTCCTCACGGGCTTGTTGGATTCCCACTTGAACTTCTCGCCAATAACCATCAAATTCTGGATTTGGAATTAAAGCGATAATTCTCAACTGGCTTGCCCTTCCAAGTGAACGTGCAATGAGATTCGGCTTGTAATCGATCTTTTTTAAAACCTCCTGCACTTTCGCGTTGGCATCTTCGGACACCCTGCCTCTTTGGTGCAAAACCCGATCTACGGTTCCTACAGAGACACCAGCCATTCTGGCAATGTCTTTGATTCTGATGCTTACGTGCGTTTTCAAAATGAGCAAACTTCAATGTGTTCGCGCACAAGTTACATGTGTGCCAACACACAAACAAAAAAAATTGCATTTATCATTTTGGCTACTTACTTTTACTAAATCGATTTCTGAAATGAAGTCGGGAGAACTAGAATAATTTATTATCAACTAAAACCAAATGTATGATGAAATGTCTACGATTGCAGATCAGAGTTTGCTTGATTCTGGTCTTGGCTCTCTGCTTGTCAGAGGCCTTTGCGCAAGGAACTGTGCGAGGTAAGGTTACCTCAAAAACAGATGGAATGCCACTTCCAGGAGTGAATGTACTTCTAAAGGGGAAGACGAGCGGAACTACCACGGATGTAGATGGCCGTTTCAGTATGGAGGTAGGTGCTGGAGAAACGCTGACCTTCTCTTACATCGGATATGCCGTGCAAGAAGTAGTGGTATCAAACCAAACAGAGTTGAACATTGCACTTGAAGAAGATGTAACCAACCTGCAGGAGTTAGTAGTAACCGCTCTTGGTATTTCTAAGGAAAGCCGAAAACTGGGTTATGCAGTTACTACGGTGAATGGAGACCAATTAAACAAAGCGCGTGAAACCAACGTGGCACTTTCTTTGGCGGGTACGGTTCCCGGCTTGACAGTGAGAGGTTCTAGTGGTGGTCCGGGTGGCACAGCGCAACTTCTTTTGCGAGGCATGCCCAGTATGAACAGTGGCGGTTCTCCGCTTTATGTTATCAACGGTATTCCCATGGATAACACGCAGCGCGGAAGTGCTGGTGAGTGGGGTGGCGGAGACAATGGAGATGGTATTGGGAATCTGAACCCCGATGACATTGAAACCATGACTGTGCTGAAAGGTCAGTCTGCCTCAGCTCTATATGGCGCACGGGCCTCGAACGGGGTTATCATGATTACCACCAAAAAAGGCAAGAAAAATGACTTTTCGATTGAATACAATACAAACTACATGACTGACCATGCCATGAATCTTACTGATTTTCAGTATGAGTATGGTCAAGGTCTTTTAGGGGTAAAACCAGTTGATGCCAATTCCGCGCTTGCATCTACGCGAATGAGTTGGGGCCCTAAATTAGACGGAAGCCAAACCCCTCAATTTGATGGTAAATCATATGCATACAGTGCTCAAAAGAATAACATCCAAGACTTTTATAGAGTAGGATCTACATTCACCAATACCGTTTCAGTTTCAAAAGGGGGTGAATCTGGCTCTTTCAGACTCTCTGCGTCAAACATGGCCAACAATTCTATGGTACCGAATAGCGGACTTGACAGGAGAACGATCAATTTAAGTATAGACCAGAAAATCACGAATAAGTTATCGATCACTGCAGTCGCAAATTACATAGATGAACAATCTAAGAATAGATCATACTTGAGCGATGGTCCACTAAATGCTAATAATATATTGTTTTTAGCTACCAACGTAGATCAGAAAATTTTAGCACCTGGTTTTGACCCAAAAACGGGATATGAAACACGCTGGAGCGATGATGAATACGTTTCCAATCCTTATTTTGTTACTAGTCAATTTAAAAACGATATCGGGAGAAAAAGACTAATTTCATCTGTTATGTCCCGTTATGAGTTCAACAGTTGGCTTTATGCGCAAGGTCGCGTAGGGTATGATTTAAGTAGCGACAGGCGGTTTACCATAACTCCTTGGGGTACGGCCTATTCTACCAATTCTACTGGAAGCGGTAATTTTGGGCAAGCGAACGGAGAGCGCTCAGAGTTGAACCTTGAGGCGATCATTGGGGTTAACGGTAAGAAAATCACCTCTGATTTATCCGTTGACGCACTGATTGGTGGTAATATTCGAAAGAATCAGTTTGAAGAAGTTTCAATTGGAGGTGGACCGTTTGTATTGCCTTACGTGTACAGTCTTTCGAACGTAAGAAATCAGAATTCTGGGTATGGTTTTAGTAAGTCAGGTGTTCATTCTGGTTTCTATTCAATTGATTTGGCGTACAAAAATTTCCTTACACTCAGCACTACGGGTAGGTATGATGATTACTCTACACTCCACTCCACGGTAAATCCCGATAAAAAGACAGGGATTTTCACACCTTCGGTGTCAGCTAGTTTCCTGTTTACAGAACTGAAAGACATGGGACCGCTAAGCTTCGGAAAACTGCGCGCCTCAGTAGCCCAAACCAGTGGTGAACCAGGTGAAGCCTATCAGACCGCATTCTATTATGGTCTTGATCGCACATTCAACGGTGTGCCCGTAGGGTCGTTTCCCAGCAGGGCTCCCAACTCAACCTTGCTGCCGTTTACTCTTAACGAAGTTGAAATTGGAACAGAACTTAAATTCTTCCAAAATCGGTTAGGTATTGACTTAGCTTGGTACAACCGCACGACCTCCAATGAAATTATGAATGCAAGTTTTAGCCCAGCAACTGGAGCAACTGAAGGGCTTGTAGGTACCGGGTCAACTCGAAATACAGGTATTGAGGTTCAACTAAAAGGTGTTATTGTAAAGACGGCAGATTTTGAATGGAGTACTACTTTCAATTACACTAATGTGAACAATGAGATTATATCTACCGATCTTAGTAATGGACGGCTCGGCTTAGGCAGTAACCGAGCTACACTGGGCAATGCAATTACTGCTTTTGTTGTTGGCCTCCCCGGGCCACAGATAATGGCCTACGATTATAAAAGAAGTAGCAATGGGCAGATGGTTGTAGACCCGAGTGGACTTCCAGTGCGAGGTGAATTGAAACCAATGGGTAGCGTGTTACCTAAGCACTATGGTGGATTGACAAATCAATTGACGTATAAGGGTGTAAGCCTGTCGTTCCTGATTGATTATAATTTTGGAAATAAGGTATTGTCTGCTACTGAGCATTATTCAATTGCGCGTGGGTTAAACAAGATGACGCTGGAAGGCCGAAATGGTGTAACAGCGGGTGTTACTGAATCTGGCGCAGCCAATACAGTGGCAGCACCTGCACAGCTCTATTACCGTGCAGTAGCGCAACAAGTAACCTCTAGCAGCGTGGTAGATGGTGATTTTATCAAATTACGTCAACTTACGTTGGGTTACACAATTCCAGGATCTAAACTTGGCAAACTTCCTTTTCAATCGATTCAAGTATCGTTTGTGGGTCGCAATTTGGCGATCTTAATGCGCAAGGCGAAAAACATTGATCCTGAATCTCAATTCGGATCTAACATTCGCTATTATGGTATTGAAGGAACAGGTTTGCCTTCTGCTCGTTCCTACGGATTCAATGTTAACTTTAAATTCAAATAATAAGAATTATGAAAGTACAATATAAGAACATCATTAATAGAGGAAAACTTACCTACGCTGTGTTGGTAATCTCCTTCTTCGCATTCTCGTGCGAAGATTTGGGCAAGTTAAACGTGGATCCTACGAGAGCTACGCCAGCCAATTTTGATCCGAATTACTTTTTGTCGAACAGTCAGAATACATATTTGCAGGCTACCACAGGATATAGTGGCCCCATTTTGTTTCAAAGCGGGTGGGTTCAGATTTTAGCATCAACTACCACATTGGGCGCAAATTACTATTCGAACATGGACAAGTATGTGCCCTCTACCAATACTGCCAATTATCAGCAGGGTGGTTGGAACAATGGTTATCGATCAGCCACCCTTGCCAACCAAATTTTGGTAGACACCGAGGGTAAAACTGGTTTTGATAATTTGCGAGCGGTGGCGAAGATCATGATTATTTTGAATCTGCAGCACATTACCGATCTGTACGGAGATGCCCCATACAACGAGGCATTTAAAGCCCTTTTGGGTAATACAAGGCCGGTTTATGACTCGCAAGAGGCATTATACAAAACTCTTTTAGCAGATTTAGACAAGGCAGTTACTAGTTTAAATGCCACTAATGCAGCTCCAACGGCAGATCTTATTTACAACGGAGATGTAGCAAAGTGGAAGAAATTTGGCTATTCACTTATGCTGCGGATGGCCATGCGATTAACAAAGGCCGATTTAGCTACCGCTAAAACTTACGCTGAGAAGGCCGCGGCTGGCGGCACATTCGCTAGCGAGGCAGACAACGCGGTTATTAAAGGTAATAATGCCAATGGCTATACCAACGGCAATGCAGGCCCTTTAAATACCGCTTCAGATCTTTATGAAGTTCGCTGGAGCAAAACCTTGATTGATTATTTGAAAAGCAAAAATGACCCTCGTTTAAGCATTATTGCCGAAGTGCCTGCAGCAGGTTTGGCGGCTAATAATAGTGTTACCGCGGGTGATAATAGTGCCTCAAATCAAATGGGGTTGCCGAATGGCTTTGATATGGCTGGGGGCGCCACTGATATTACAACTTCACCAGGCTATCCTGGCGGCACTGGCAGTGGCTCAGATTTGACAAAAATAGGGAAGTATTCTCGCCCAACTGGTATTTACCGCAATTTAGATGCACCTGCATTTATTCTTACTTACGCAGAGAGTGAGTTGCTGTTAGCAGAGGCAAAGACCAGAGGTTTTGCCACACCAAAAACGGCATCTGAGCATTATAGTAATGCAGTGCAAGGGGCAATGCTTGGGCTTGCATCTTATGGTGCGAGTGCCGTTATTACTACGGCCGCGGCCAGTGCGTATGCTGCTGCAAATCCTTTGCCACCTGCCACTGCAGATGCGTTGAAGGCGATTAACGAGCAGTACTGGGCTACAACAGGTATCTTCTGTAACTTTGTAGAGGCTTGGAACAACTGGAAACGCTCAGGTTTTCCTGCGCTAACTCCAGTAAATTTCGTTGGTAATTTTTCAGGCGGAACTATTCCGCGTAGGCAGCCCTACCCAACTGGTGAGGCTGGTACAAATGGAGATGCTTATAAACAAGCAGTTGGTAAGCTTACCGGTGGTGACGTTTGGACCGCACGGACTTGGTGGGATAAATAGTTTTAATTCTCTCTTAAAAATAAAAGGCTGGGTTCAAATCCAGCCTTTTATTTTTTTAATAGGATGCATAAATTGCTTGTGAGAATTACTTTTGAAAACGGCCAATCCCTGCTATGTAAAAAATGAGAAACTTGTTCGTAGTATTTTTTTTGTTAATTGCTTGTGATACTCTTCAAGCGCAAGGTTTATTCGAGTCCGTTAATGCTGCGCGGTCAGGGGTCTCGTTCAAGAATGTCATTGTTGAAAATACTGAACAAAATGCGCTTACTTATGAAAATTTGTTTAATGGCGGTGGCGTAGCGGTTGGCGACATCAATAACGATGGGTTAGACGATATCTATTTTGTGTCCAACCTGCAATTGAATAAATTGTACCTCAACCAAGGCAACTTCCACTTTAAAGACATTACACAAGCTGCCGGAGTGGCTGGTCGTTTGGGTTGGAAAAGCGGAATATCTATGGTGGATATCAATGGCGATGGATTGCTGGATATCTACGTATGTTATTCAGGCAAACTAGAAGCCGAGAAAAGGCGCAACCAGTTTTTTATTAATCAGGGAAATCTCACCTTCGTAGACAAAGCACAAGAGATGGGTCTTGACGATCCCTCTTACACCACTCAGGTTTCATTTTTTGATTATGATCGTGACGGTGACTTAGATGCCTTCTTATTGGCAACTAATGTAAAGGTGATACGCAATCTTGAATTTTCGCAAGCCCGCAAAACAAAACACCCTTACGCTGGTGATAAATTGTTCCGTAACGATAACGGTGTTTTTCTAGAGGTAACGGAACAAGCAGGAATTCTGTCAAATGCACTAGGTTTTGGTTTGGGTGTGGCGGTATCAGATGTAAATGGAGACGGTTGGCTGGATGTCTATGTTTCTAATGACTATGCTGAACCCGATTACCTCTATATAAATAATCAAGATGGTACATTCACAAATAAGATAGATAATGTACTTCAACATATTTCACATTTCTCTATGGGTTCTGATATAGCCGATGTTAACAATGATTTGTTACCCGATATTTTTACCGTGGATATGCTGCCAGAAGATAACAAAAGACAAAAGCTGCTATACGGCCCAGATAACTATGAGCATTTTTCGCTGATGGTGAGCGAGGGATATCACAATCAGTTTATGCGCAACATGCTGCATGTGAATAACGGCAATGGCACGTTTTCGGAGATAGGACAACTAGCAGGCGTATCCAATACCGATTGGAGTTGGGCGCCTCTATTTGCAGATTTTGATAACGATGGATGGAAGGATTTATTTGTTACCAACGGTTATTTTCGTGATTACACCAACCGAGATTTTTTGAAATACAAGGGCGACTATTACTTTAATAAAGTGTTAGCCCATGAAAAAGCAGATACATTGGAGTTAGCACGCTCAATGCCTAGCACGCCCGTTCATAACTACATGTTTAAAAACATGGGCAATACCCGTTTTGAAGATAAAAGCAAGGCGTGGGGTTTTTCAATGCCTACATTTTCAAATGGTGCTGCCTATTCCGATCTGGATAATGACGGGGACCTGGATTTAATTGTAAACAATCAAAATGCAGAAGCATCTCTTTTTCGTAATCTTTCGCGTCAACAAAATCCTTCCCAACATTACATTACCCTACAGCTTAAAGGAGCAAGGCAAAACACTCACGCCATAGGCAGTTCTGTTGTCGTTCACACCAAAGTAGGTAGTCAATTTTTTGAAGTAATGCCTGTACGAGGTTACCAATCATCTGTTACCAGTAGAATTCACGCAGGTTTGAACAACCTAGCGTTGATTGATTCTTTAATTGTAATTTGGCCTACAGGAAAGAAAACTAAGTTGACAAATATTGCTGCCGACCAGCTACTTATTTTGGAAGAAACAAATGCCCAGTCAGTTTTTAAAAGAGAAGCACCCAACACGGCCTTATTCGTAAAAGAAAAATCACCTCTTACGTATCGTCATGCAGAATACGGGGCGAATGATTTTAAGCGACAACCTTTATTAACCACTATGCTTTCACCCTGTGGCCCTGTGATGGCGAGTGCCGATGTGAATAAAGATGGTACGCTTGATATGTTTATTGGCGGTACCAAGGAAAATCCTGGTCGTTTGTTTTTGCAATTGAGCAATGGCATATTTCGCATGATGGGCAATTTCAATTTTAAAGAGGATGCCAATTGTTCGGATGCGGACGCAATTTTCTTTGATGCTGACGGTGATGGCGATCAAGATTTGTATGTGGTAAGCGGAGGGTATCACGAATACCTTCCAGATCAAGAAGCCTTGCAGGATCGATTATACATAAACGATGGTAAAGGAAGTTTTAAGAAGGCACAAAATGCACTGCCCCCTATGTCTCCTTCCAAATCGAGTGCTCGCCCGATCGATATTGATCATGATGGCGATTTGGATTTATTTGTTGGCGGAAGGGTAATACCTGGCTCTTATCCCCAAACTCCTCCTAGTTATCTTCTACTCAACGATGGTGCAGGTCACTTTACGGACGGAACAGAGAAACTCTTGCCCATGTTGAAAAATATAGGCATGATTACAGACGCGGCATGGATAGATGTTAATAATGATACTTATGCTGACTTGATTGTAATCGGAGAATTCATGCCCGTGCGTTTGTTCATTAATAAACAGGGCCAGCGTTTTGAAGATGTTACTAGTCAATACTTCAAAAAGTCTAATTCGGGTTGGTGGAGTAAGCTAGCGGTAGCCGATTTTGATCATGATGGAGACACTGATCTTGTCGTGGGCAATTTCGGTTTGAATTCCCAATTTAAAGCGAGCGAAGAGGAACCGATTAGTCTTTTATATTCAGATTTCGATAAGAATGGAAGTATAGACCCTGTTCTAGTATCTTACGTGCAGCACAAACCCTACCCGTTTGCTGGGCGTGATGAAATGCTAGATCAACTCTTTCCTTTGCGTAAGAAGTTTACTACTTATGCGCCATATGCTGACGCAACGTTAGCAGATTTATTTACATCAGCAGAACTTTCACAAGCAAAAAAATTAACGGCAACCGAACTTCAGACTGTTTACTTTGAGAATAAAGGAACTCAATTTGTGCAGCATACTTTGCCAATTGAAGCACAGTACGCGCCTGTTCATAGCATTGAAGTGCTTGACTATAATTATGACGGTGATCTTGATTTTATTCTTGCGGGAAATCAAAGCGCAATACGGATTCGGTTGGGAAGTATTGATGCTAACTACGGACAGCTATATGAAGGCAATGGTAAAGGCGACTTCAAGTATGTACCACAGGCTGAATCTGGGTTGTCTTTTACAGGCGATGTAAAATCATTAAAATGGATAAGAACTGCTGCCGGGGAATTTCTACTGGCGGGAATTAATAATTTCGGTATTGTGGCCTATAAGAGAAGTGAATCCAGTTCCAAACAGCCCCCTGATAAAAGATGAAATATTTTTTTGTAGTCATTTTTTTATTGGATATGTCCATAAATTCTTTTGCACAGTCCGATGAACAGTATTCTCAGCAGTTTGTTGCATCGGCTTTTCATCTGTCAGAAGTGATGTTGCATGATGTGGCCAGCCCTCCTGCTGCGGCTCGGTTTTATGCATATACTTTGTTAAGTGCCTATGAAGTGTTACAAAGAAATCAACGAGATGTGCCTGCGCTCAGTAAGAACTTTCAAACAGTTCCTGACTTTGCGCCTATCACCTTACCAACAAAATTTAATCAAGTATTTTGCTCGATCTATGCCATGTTGGAAACAGGTCGATTGATTCTACCTTCTGGTTATATGCTGGAGGAAAAGCAGCGCGAGTTGATAAGAAGCTTCAGAAAAAATCACCGTCTGGGTGTAAAACAACTTGAAGCCAATATTCAATATGCCAAACAGGTAGCAGCGCAGGTAGCAGCGTATGCAAAGCAAGACGGTTATTTTTCACTTAGTACTTTACCGCGTTATAAGCCGGCTAAAGAAGAAGGCAGGTGGTATCCAACTCCACCCGAATACATGGGGGCAGTTGAGCCGCAATGGAAAACGATACGCACCTTCTTTCTGACTTCTTCAGATCAATTTTTACCAGACGCCCCCGCGATGTTTAGTACCGAGAAGGGAAGTAGTTTTTTTAATCAGTTAGAGGAGGTAGTTTCAATAACTAAAAACCTTACTCCTGAGCAAAAAGCGATTGCTGGCTTTTGGGATTGCAATCCATTTGCAATTACCTATTTTGGTCATGCAGCCATCGGCCTTAAGAAAATTTCACCTGGCGGTCATTGGATGGGGATCACCGGCATTGCCTGTTTGAAAGCTAAAACTTCTATTCAGAAAACGATCACCGCTCACACGCTCGTGGCCCTGTCGCTGCATGATGCTTTTGTGAGTTGTTGGCACGAGAAATATCGCAGCGATCGGATTCGCCCCGAATCAGCTATAAACAAATATGTAGATGAAGCATGGCGGCCACTTTTGCAAACACCACCGTTTCCTGAGTACACCAGTGGGCACAGCGTGATCTCGACAACTAGTGCTGCGGTGCTAAGCTATTTATTTGGAGAAAATTTTGAGTATGTTGATACCTCAGAAGCATATTTTGGATTGGAAGCGAGATCGTTTGCCTCATTTAAAGCTGCCGCTGCGGAAGCTTCCATTTCGCGCCTATATGGTGGCATTCATTTTCGCGATGCTATTGAAGCGGGCCAACGCCAAGGTGAAGCAATTAGTGAGTATATTTTAACCATAATAAAAAACCTAAGTACAGGTAAATCAGAATGAAGAAAACAGGACTAGCATTTGTGCTGCTTGTGGCAGCACAAAGCAATTTTTTATTAGCACAGGGTAATGTGCATCATCAGTCAACTAGCTATCAATGGCCTACAGATTCGTTAGTAAGGCAAAAACTGGAGATGTGGCGTGACCAGAAATTTGGAATGATTATTCATTGGGGACTTTATGCGGTTCCCGGAATTATCGAATCTTGGTCGCTGTGCAACGAAAGCTGGATTGAGCGCGATAGCACATCATCCTATGACAAATATAAAGACTGGTATTGGGGATTGAAGAAGGATTTTAACCCTACCCAATTCAATCCAGAGCAGTGGGCACAAGCTGGTAAAGATGCAGGCATGCGCTACGTGGTGTTTACGACTAAGCACCACGATGGCTTTACTATGTTCGACACCAAAGAGTCGGATTTCAAGATCACCGATGGTCCTTTTAAAACGAACCCAAGGACAAATGTAGCGAAGCATGTGTTTGAAGCATTTCGTAAACAAAATTTTATGATTGGAGCTTACTACTCGAAACCAGACTGGCATAGTGAGTATTTCTGGTGGCCCAAATATGCAACGCCAGACCGTAATGTAAATTACGACATTCGTAAATATCCGTGGCGTTGGAAAAAATTTCAAGATTTCACATTTAATCAGGTCAGTGAGCTGATGCGCGATTATGGTAGTATTGACATACTCTGGCTGGACGGTGGTTGGGTGCGCCCGTTGGAAACAGTTACGGATGAGGTAAGGGCTTGGGGTGCGCCAATTCCGCCATTTAGCATGCAAGTAAATATGCCGCGTATTGCTGCAATGGCGCGTGAGGCACAACCAGGTTTGCTCATTGTTGATCGCACGGTACACGGTGAGTTTGAAAATTATCAAACGCCTGAACAACGGATACCCGAGAAGCAACTTGATTACCCGTGGGAGAGCTGTATCACATTGGGCGATGCTTGGGGACATGTACCCAACGATCAATATAAATCAAGCGCGAAGGTAATCCATACTTTAATTGAAGTAGTTGCAAAAGGAGGAAGTTTATTGTTGGGCGTAGGTCCTTCTGCAGAAGGTACATTGAATGATAAGCAAATTATTCGATTGCGAGAAATTGGCGATTGGCTGAAACCAAACGGAGAAGCGATTTACAATACCCGCACTTTACCAATATATCAGTCAGGCAACACCTATTTCACCAAAGGCAAGGGAAAAACGGTGTACGCACTGGTCACTTTCGCAGAAGGCAAAGTACCCGAATCCACTATTAGCTGGAATGGAAATGTTCCAATCAAAGGAAGCGTGGTGCATATTGTTGGAAGTAATGTAAAAGTTAAATGGAAGAAACTGGGTAACGAGGTGTTCGTTACACTGCCTGCATCAGTAACAAGGAAGTATTTTCCTGCATATGTGTTTTCTTACCAAATGGATTAATTACCTCACTCTGTATCGAGTTGTTTTACTTTGAAAAATGAAATTCCTGCTTACCATATTCTCGTTTTTTTCTATTTGCTCGCTTGCACAAGTAAGTATACCACCGTATAAAAATGCAAGGCTTCCGATTGAGCAACGTGTAAATGATTTACTGAGCCGAATGACGGTTGAAGAGAAATTCTGGCAACTATTTATGATTCCTTCCTCTACCGATGTGCTGACTACTGCAGCGGATAAACTTGCTTACAAGAACGGCATCTTTGGCTTTCAACTTAGTGCGGCATCGCAAGGGGGTAATACGGCCGAGCAAATGTTGAAATACAACGCTACTGAAAAGGGCGAAGATGTGGTAAAGAAAATCAATGCAATTCAGAGATATTTTGTGGAGGAAACAAGGCTTGGTATTCCTTTCATTGCGTTTGACGAAGCGTTACACGGCTTAGTGCGCGAGAGTGCTACCATTTTTCCGCAATCAATTGGTTTAGCGGCCTCGTTTGATACGCTGTTAATGAATCGCGTAGCAACTGCTATTGCCACCGAAGCCAAAGCGCGCGGTATACGTCAAATTCTTTCGCCTGTTATCAATATCGCCACAGATGTGCGGTGGGGCCGTGTAGAAGAAACGTATGGTGAAGACCCTTTTCTATCTTCTGAAATGGGTGTAGCCTTTGTAAAGCCTTTTGAAAAAATGGGAATAATTACCACCCCCAAGCACCTAATCGCCAATGTTGGCGATGGAGGTCGGGATAGTTACCCTATTCACGCAAACGAACGTTACTTGGAAGAAATTCACTTTCCACCATTTAAAGCAGTATTTACAAGAGGCGGCACGCGCTCAGTTATGACAAGTTATAATTCACTTAATGGAATTCCTAGTTCGGCTCACGATTGGATGCTCAACAAAAAGCTTAAGAACGATTGGAAGTTTAAAGGTTTTACTATTTCTGATGCAGGTGCAGTAGGAGGGTCGCTTGTTCTCCATAATACATCGCCTGATTATGCAACATCAGGGGCGCAAACAATAAATGCAGGGCTAGATGTAATTTTCCAGACAGCCTATGACCATTACAAATTATTTTTACCCGCATTTTTGGATGGCCGGGTTGATCCGAAGAAACTGGATACGGCTGTCGCCCGCGTGTTGAACGCCAAGTTTGAGTTAGGTCTTTTTGAGAACCCATATATAGCCACAGACCAACTCAGAAAAATTTCAGAAAAGGAACAAAAAAAATTGGCGCGTGAAGCGGCTATAAAATCGATGGTTTTGCTAAAAAATCAGAATGAAACTTTGCCACTATCGAGGCAATTGAAGTCTTTGGCAGTAATTGGCTCAGATGCTACGGAAGGGAGATTGGGGGGGTATAGTGGCCCTGGTAACGGAGTGGTTACGTTATTGCAAGGCTTACAAAAGCGCGAGGGCATTAAGGTTAATTATGCTGCGGGTGTTGGCCGAGACGAGAAGCGTTGGGTGGTTGTACCCGCTGCCCATTTGAAATCATTGGACGGTAAGAAAGGCCTTAGTGCTGCCTACTTCAAGAGCATTGACCTTAGCGGTAAACCCTTACTTGTGCGGCTGGATGAGCAAGTCAATTTTCATTGGACATTGTTTGGCCCTGATGAGCAACTAGGCAACAGTTTTTATTCTGCGCGTTGGGAGGGATTTATTACTGCTCCCCAGACAGGTGCGATAAAAGTTGGATTAGATGGTAATGACGGCTTTCGTTTGTACATTAATAATCAATTGCTAATCAATCGGTGGGAGAAGCAAACGTATCGTACCGAGCTGGTTGAGTTTAAATTTGAGAAAAACAAGCCCTATTCAATTCGAGTGGAATTTAAAGAAACAACAGGAAACGGCCACCTTCGTTTGATTTGGGATTATGGAGTGGTCAAAGACTGGGATAAAAGAATCACAGAAGCAGTTAACGTTGCTAGGCATTCAGATGTAGCCATTGTAGTGGCAGGTATTCATGAAGGAGAATTTCAAGATCGCGCGTTTCTCTCATTGCCAGGTCATCAAGAAGAGCTAATCAACCGTGTAGCTGCGACAGGAAAACCAGTTGTAGTTGTGCTGGTGGGTGGAAGTGCTATCACGATGAACAACTGGTTGAACAGTGTTGATGCCGTGCTCGACATCTGGTACCCAGGTGAGGAAGGAGGCAACGCGTTCACTGATGTCTTATTTGGCGATGCAAGCCCTGCTGGCCGCTTGCCCATTACTTTTCCGATGCACGAAGCCCAATTGCCGCTGGTGTACAATCATAAACCAACTGGTAGGGGTGACGACTATCATAACCTGAGTGGATTGCCACTCTATCCCTTTGGTTATGGACTTACCTATACCACATTTGCCTACAGTAATATAAAAGTATCAAATTCAACTATTAAAAAGACAGAGCAAACGCAGGTATCGTTTGAGTTGAAGAATACAGGCAAGAATGCCTCTGACGAGGTGGTGCAACTTTACATTAAAGACGATCTTGCCTCGATAGCCCTGCCAGTGTTGGAATTGAAAGGCTTTCAGCGCGTGTATCTAAAGCCAGGAGAGCAAACAATGGTAGGTTTTACAATTACACCTAGCATGCTTGAGATGCTAGATCAAGAACTTAAAACGGTTGTTGAGCTTGGTAAATTTACCATTATGATTGGAAGTTCATCACGAGAAATTCAGTTAGTCACTACCTTAGATGTTATCGAATAGCAGTTTAACATTAACTTTTTAGCCTCCCGAACAATAAAAGGCTAAACCCTTTCCAACTTAATAGGATAAGTTTTATTTGCATTCCACTGGCACACGTAAAGATTCTTGTCATTATCAACACACACATCGTGGCAATGATTAAAGATTGGTTTATCCTGAATCATTAACTGTAGCTCACCTTTCTTGTATATTGGTTCTGTGCCACCGGGATTAGAAACTACTTTGTCTTTACTATCGAGAATAGTCACGAATCCTGAATTATTGGTTTGTTCCAGATACCGCAAACGTGACCAACAGACACCTGCATAAAGCGTAGAATCATCAATTACCGGTCTGCAAACAAAGGCACCAGGTAAAAACAAGGTGGATAAATACTTGCCATCAAGAGTAAACCGTTTAAACGAGTTGTGTCCTCGCGATGTGCAAAGTAAAGTGATATTGTTTTTATCGCGCGCATCTATGCAAACACCATGGGCTGTGCTAAAGTTAGAATCTTCATTGCCCGGGCCACCAAATTTTCGGATAAACTCACCCTTGGAATTAAACTGCAAAATGTGTTGCGATCCATAGCCATCGGCCACATAAATATCTCCATTTGGGCCAACGGCTGTCTCGGTAGGGCGATAGGTTTGAGTACTTTCATAGACTTTAATAGCATGTGGATGTGGCAACTCCAACACATGCTGTCCTTCCAGCGTTGTTTTTACTACACGGCCAGCATCGGGATCGCAGATGAATAGATGTTCTGTGCCACCCTCATCACATAGAGTTAGCCCATGCCCACCAGGAAACTCAGTACCCCACGTAGTAAGTAGTTTTCCAGACCGATCATAAATGATGATGTTATTTTTTGTTTCATCGGTCACCATAATCAACCGACCTTTTTTATCCATCACCATCTCATGGCAGTTTTTTACAGGCGTTTTTGCAGGATCAAGATTTCCCCAATTTTTATGAACCCTATACCGAAATTTTCCGTGCCCAATGATTTCTTCTTCGAGTAAAGGCCGGCTAATAATATTAAAAACAGGAACTGAAAGAGCTAGAGTAGCGGCACTTTTTTTTATAAAATCTCTTCGCGATGTGGTGTTATTTTTCATGGTTAAATGTACATTTTTTTAGTAAATTAATCTTTGTTGAAAAACCTTTTCCTAGCCATATTTTTACAACGGGTATCAAATGACTTCCAGTGTTTAAGGATTATAAGAAAAGATTTACCCGTAGCCTTTTTAGTTTTTTTGGATTGCAGATCAAAAATAAATCAGGCAATACTCGATGATGATTTTCCGGATGAAATCCGGAGCTTAGTTTAATTTTATTTCTATCTTTGAATTAATGCCAATTCAGTATGAAATCGCCATTAACATGTCCGATACTCAATTGTATTATGATTTTGAACGATTCCATGGCACCAACAATGAAAAATCACTAACACATGAAACAATTTGTACTATCCGTAGCTCTTTCAATATTCGTATTTAATAAATCCTATTCTCAAGTTTCGTTTGAGAAAGGATATTTTATAGATGAGTCTGATCAAAGAATTGAATGTTTAATCAAAAATAAGGATTGGAAAAATAATCCAACTGAGTTTGAATATAAAATCGATCCAAACGGTGAGGCTCAAACGGCAACTATCTTAAAGGTAAAGGAGTTTGGAATAGTTGGTTTTTCAAAGTACGTGAAAGCAACAGTTGAAATTGACCGATCTAGTGATAAACCAGATCAACTTAGTACCGATAGAAACCCCATTTTTCAAAAAGAGCAGTTGTTTTTAAAGTCGGTAATTGAAGGACAAGCATCCTTGTTTTTTTATTTTGATGTTGACCTTGTTCGATTTTTTTACCAAGTCAATGGTTCTAAAATAAAACAACTCGTGTACAAGCCATATTTAGTTACTCTTGAGGGAAATTCAGTAACCGCTTCGGGGTCTTTTAAACCTACCGCAAGTTTTGCGAAATATAATAATTACTTTAGACAACAGATGCTTCAAGACTTAGCTTGTCAAAGTATCTCTGAAAAGGATTTGGCTCATATTAACTACGATCGTGCCAGTTTAAGGCGGATATTTATAAGATATAATAAGTGTACTAATTCCAAGTATGTTGATTTAGAACAGAAAAGTTTATTTCATTTGACTCTACGGCCTACACTTAACAACGGCAGCTTAGTGGTAAAAAATAGTTCGCTTGATGCTTTAAGTGTTGATTTTGGAAAAAATACTAGCTTTCAATTAGGGATGGAAGCAGAATTAGTGCTTCCATTCAATAAAAGTAAGTGGAGTATAATAGTTGAGCCAACCTATCAGCGGTTTAAATCGGAAAGGTCTAAACAGTCTTCACAAGTAGCGGGTGGTATTATCATCTCAAAAGTAAATTATGAATCATTTGAATTACCAATAGGTGTAAGACATTACTTCTTTTTAAATAAACAATCTGCACTATTTGCTAATGTATCTTTTTGTGCCAATTTCCCCAGAAATTCCAGTGTTCAGTATTTTCGTGACAATGGTTCGAGTTTAGGTCTTGACTACGCAATTCAAGCACCTGAAAGAAACCTTACGTTTGGCATCGGATATAAGTTTAAAAGCCGATACAGATTGGAACTACGTTATAATAATCGCGATCTTTTTAGTCCGATTGGTTTGCAGAGGGAAGCAACGGCAAATTACACTAGTTTAACTTTGAGCGCAGGTTTTACACTGTTTTAACTACCGAGGTGCTTACCCTTTTTTGAATTACCTATTTCCTGACAATCTCAGGATTACTCATTGTTTTGACAATAAATCGGTTTGTCAATTCTGCATCATTTGGAAACTGGCAATCAAATTTTATAACGTGTTTACCGGGCTTAAGGCTTGGAATATTTTTTTTGATTTCAATTTCTTTAACAAATCCACCTTTTTCGTTATAAAGTTTTATTGCAGAGCCATCGCACACAATTGAATTACCAGCTTTATATTCTCCCAATAATTCCAACTTAAAGTACCCATCAAGTTCCATCCACGGATTCTCGATGTTGCCTTCTTTGCCCATAAACGTCAAGGTAAAATTCAGCGGTTGTTCTACCTCGGTATTTAGAAACTCCCATTGCGATGCGGTGGGTTCTCCGGGTTGAAGGCTTTTTTTCGTATGCTCAAATTTGTACTTCTTAAATGGGTACAGGTTCCATTCTTGATTATTTTTCTCAAGATGAAAATCGTTTTCTGGATTTTTCAAACGGGCGAGTTGATCGGCCGAGAAAATTTTTGATCGATAGGCTTCTTGCCAAAGTCTAATGAGCGCAAGCAATTGAGTTGTATTCGGATTTTTTTGAAGGCTTTTATATCGAGCCACAAGGGCAAAGCCGGCATTGTAACCCGCTGCTCGCGCCATCATCCATTCGATATCTTCGCGAGTGGTGGTGGGTGAGAGTAAAAACCAGCCCAACATATTGGGCATATAATTACGTTCCAAAAAGGGCTGATTTTCTAAGCGATAATCACCTTGCGATTGCCGAAATCCGCCATACCACGGCTCGCCCCAATTCCAATAATGGCAGAGATGCCAATAATAATGATAGGAGCGACTGGTGCCATTTACCAGTGTGTGCTTGGTATCTTTAATTACTTTATCGGCAAAAATTTGCATACCATAATCACCTTCACCGGCTGATAAGCAACCTTCATGGCCATCGAAATCCATGTGCGATACACCTGTTTCACTAAAGAAACGACCAAGATTGCCAGCTATTTCTTGTTGAAGTTCAATATTCGGAAACAATGTGTTGTATGGGTAATCAAATAACATTTCAGCCACTGCTCCTTTTGGGTGGTTGGATGCTTTTGTGCCATACGCACCGCGCTGACAATCCAAGAGTCTGTAAGGAGCCTCTGCGGAAACTGATCGAAAGCGAATAATTTCATCGCCAATTTTTACCGCATGTAAAGTGCTTGACTCAATATTTTTAAAATACTGGTCTGAAGCGACTGGTATTTCTGGGGAGTTGGTATTTACATAATCCGTTAAAAAAGAAGAACCCGTAACAGAAAGACGTTTATCTGGAATGGGTGTAACATATGGATCATTGGTATTGATAAAGGGACTTAGGGTATGGACACCAATTCTGATTCCTTTTTTGTTTGCCTTCTCTACGCAAGTTTTCATGCCTGCGATTCCATTAGGGAAGGCAACTGAATCTAAAATAAAGTGACCCCACGATTGGAAGGGCGCTTCATGATATAACGAAGCGAGCCCTGCTTGCTGAGTATAGTTCAACATTTCATCCACGGTTTGCTCATCGAAATCGGAAATCAAATATGCTCTTCCTGTTTCGGGCGATTGTTTAAACCAGATACTATTTATCAGTGCATGCGGAAGCCCTTCTGCAATTTCGATTTCTCCAATGCGAGCTAAAACGTTTGATTCTTCACAACCAAAAATTGCAATTTTTGAACCTATCGTTGTTTCATTAGGAATTGCTTTTACAGGCATTTCGGCTCGTCCCCATACCGTTATTTTTCTGTCTTTTGATCGGTCGAGACTAAAGGCTTGTAAGCTGCTGCCATAAGGTTGCGGAGTTGCTGTTGACCCTCGGGCCTCATTTGCACCTTCCGAGTTACTTAAAACTCCCCCTACTGTTTTTGGATTTAGGGCTTGAATACCGATGGCATATTGACCATCGCGTACTACTCCTACTACTTCCCCAATAGTTTTGTTAATTACGGTTGGATAAGGCCCCCAGATGACTGCGGTTACTTGGTTGGGTAGGTTTAGTTTAATTAACTCAAATGTAAAATGCGTTTTCTTTTGAATTACTTTTATGTGAGCGGTAACATTTACTGGCTGAAAAAGAAGAGTAACAACACCCGATTTAAAAGTAGCACCTGTAGGTTTGTACCAATTTTGGTTTACCCGAATTTGTAGCAACGGAGCCTTTTCTCCAATTGGCAAGTAGTTGTTTTGCTGAGTTGGTTTAGTGAGTGCAGTCAATTGCCCTTTCGTTGTCAGCGTGAGGTTCAAATCCTTGCTCTTTAAAACTAAAGGTTGTGCCCAAACAGCAATGACTTGAACAAAAAGAATAAAAACAATTGCAGAGATTTGACTACTTGATGAAGTTTTTTTAGAAATATTTATAATTAACTTGTCCATATTTTCAAAGCAAACAGATTTTCCGTCAATTTAAAGAAAACTTTCTACCGTGCACCATGCAAACCTTTGATGAAACAACACGGAAATCATAAAACATTAGGACTGATTCAAGCTGCTTGCAACCAACACGGTCGCCAAGACCTTTTGTATTGGTGAATTTACTACAAATCACATTTTCACCCTGTTTGTTGGCAACCAAGCAACATGCGAATCATTTTCGCAATAATACGGCTTAGTTTTTTTTGGTGGATGGATACCTTATAATCAAGCCAATCACGCAATAACGCTGTGCCTATTGTTTTGGGATCAATTTTTTTCGCTCTTGAAATACCTATTTTGTCATCAAACCATTGAAAATCGCATCCACCAAACCTCCCTGTTCTTTATCCTCTCCCAATTCCCAGAACATAATGCCTCCTAATTTTTTGTCTTTTACAAATTTTGCTTTGGCAGCAATGGAGCGCTCATCGTCATACGTTGCGAAGAGTTTTTCTTTACTGTTGTATTGATAAGGAGCTTGCGTTTGTTCATCGAAATAATATTTAAAACCCTTCTCTTGTGTGAAATAGTTTGCAAAACTTCTAAACGCTAAACCAAGTTTAAACGTACCCTTTTGATACAGGCCATTGTTTGTGTCGGGTACATTGTCCCAAATCCGAGCATAAAACGCAGCTCCAATGATCATTTTTTGAGCAGGCACTTTGTGTTTTAGCAGCCAATTGACGCAGTTGCTAGTGCTTTCTTTTTGCTTTTCAGCACTGTGCAAAGGCGAATGATGTCCAGTAACTGTGCTATAACCGTTGGTCAAATCATAAGTCATCAGATTAACAAAATCCAAGTGCGGCATAATAGCTTTCCAATCTACCGATTCTTCAAGAAATTTCTCAAATCCTCCTGCGGCAAATGTCAAAATGTACTTTTCACCCATTTCCTTTCGTAGGGTTTTCACCAACGCTGTAAAATTGTTTTTATCCTCTTTCATAAACTTATGCCCAGGATAACCTTCAATAGTAGGGTATTCCCAATCAAGATCTAGACCATCGACATTGTATTTCTTGAAAAAGGCAACTGTTGTTTTGGCAAAAGTTTGCCGATGCGCGTCCGAGGCAAAAAGATCGGAACAGTGTGCACAGCCACCCCATCCGCCAATGGATACCATGATTTTTAGATTTGGATATTTTTCTTTCAAATTGACTATTTGCTTTAATGACTGCTCTTGCTTTTCGTTGACAACAGTCAATGTATCTTCTTTAATGTTGAGAAAGCTGTATATAATGTGTGTTAATTTTTCAACGGGGTATTCCTGAATTTTATCGCCTATGCCTGTATAATACGCGATGATTTTGTGGTTGTTCTGTGCAAAAGTTGTGAAAGTACTACCTAGGCACAGAATCAGCATAGCAAACAGATGATATGATTTCATTTTTAAAGTTTAAATCAAACAATAACTTCTGTTTTCAATAAATAGATTTATAAGCAATCTAACAAGAAATCTTTCTAATACTACTTAGCAATAACTTTATTCTGCAAGGTGTTGCTCAGTGTGGGAAGTGTTTCGAGACACACTCCAATTGGTTTGCCAGCAATAATAGGCACTTCTCAAGTTCAGTAGCCTTCCTTAAACTATAGCCTGACTATTTATTCACAGCTACCATTTTCTTACTTAAAAAATAAGGGGTATAATAAGCAGGAATGTTGCTCAACGGCAGAACCTCCGGTTTAATGTTTATCCCGATTTCATCTATCATGAAGTTTCTTCTTTGTTGTATTCTTTTCCAAGAGGCAGGAAAACGTTCTGACCATTCATTTCGTAGGGTTTCATCCGCCAACACAATGCCATCTTCCATATTGGCGCACACAAACTCTTTTTTGCTTACGGGAATAATATCCATCTGAAGCGCCATGCCTGAATAAAGTTTTATTTCAGACCCTTTGTAGAAAGGTGAGTTTACCCACTCGTCCAAATGCAACGTATGCCCAGTGTTAACTGCAAAGTCGAAGACCGATTTGTCACGCGCCTGTTCAACTTGATTTGTAACTTCGCCAGCCGAAATGCCGAGGCCAATGGCTTCATACCAGGTAACAACGGTTTTGAAATAGGCTTTCCAATAGGCCTCATAAAAATCACCTACTTGTTTATCCAGTTGATCCGCATGTTTGGCCACCATTCCCGCTCTTGCCGTTAATGCGCCCCAAATACCCAATGCGCTCGTGAAAGGCTCTTTTAGTGCTACTCTATTTGCGGAAGGACTGCTCAAGCCCATTGCAGCTTTCTTTCCACTCGATACCATCGGGTGGCAGGAGTAGGGGAGGCCATCGCTTACAAAATTTCTGGCAAGCTCATACTCTCTTACACCTGGTGCAATTTGTCGCAGAAGATTTTTTATACTGTCAGAAGTTCGTGTGCTAGCCCATTCAAAGCGTACTAACTCTTCCAGGCAAGTGCGATTTCGAAGACCATTTTCAACATCCATGAAAATATCGGAAGCGTTGACAATCAATTCTTTTTTATTAACGAGCTCTCGAAGAAGATCTGCGAGATAAGCCGGAATATCCAAAATCAGTTTATCGTTGACATCATATTTGTAATAAGAGCAACCCACGGTTGAACCAGCCTGAATTCCAAAATCAGTAATTATATCAACAAGTCTTCGCGATAGCGATCGATCTTGCCCCATTAAACTAAAGTTCTGATAAAGTTCAAACTCCATAGGAATTGGGCAAATGCCCGTGTAGCCCATGCATTCATTACCCAGCAAAAGTTTTCGCTTACCTTGTCTGTCAAGCAGTAAGAGAGCTTCCTCAAATCGAGGATCGAGATTAGTAAGAAAGGCTAAGTTGGCGCAATGCTCACGATCGGCAAACACAAGCAGAAAATCAAGTGCCTCCTCGTTCATTTTTTGAAGGGTGTTCTGAAAACGAAGTTCAAATTGATGAGGAGGTATTTCAACAAGTTCTTCGCACGAGCCAAAGTCGGGCAGTTCGATTTCTTTTAAATGGATGGTTGGCATTTGGGTTATTGGATTCATTGGAATTAAAATGACTTTGTTGATTTAAATTAACTTAATCTTCAACTTACGAATTATTCGAATTCCTAAGATGACAATTGAAGAAAAAGTTCGCGATGTTGAAGCTGTGTTTGATGCTCTAGATCAGGAAATCGCGGCCTTTCAAGCAGCCAGCTCGTTGCATTGCAAGTTTGGCTGTGGCAAATGTTGTTTTAAACCCGATATCGAGGCGACTATTCTTGAGTTTCTACCTTTTGCTTTTCATCTTTATCAAACAAATCAAATTGAAAGCTGGTATGATAAACTGAGCAGCAATCAATCTCCCGTTTGTGTAATCCTAAATCCCGACCAATCGGGTGCGGGCTTATGCTCTGAATATAAATATCGCGGACTTATCTGCCGCCTGTTTGGATATTCAGCGAGGACAAACAAGTATGGAAAGAAAGAGTTGATTACTTGCCAGATCATTAAAACTGAACAATCCGAAAATTATATAGCAGCTGAGCAACGAGTGAGTGATGGAGGTGAAGTGCCAGTGATGAGCAATTACTACATGCAGCTTCGAAATATCGATCCTGAATTATCCACTCGTTTTCTGCCTATTAATCAGGCGATGAAAGGCGCGTTTGAACAGGTGCTTAGTTATTTTGCCTATCGGTAAGTTGACGAACTAGCCACCCGGCAATCGGTGCAATAGCTGAAGCTTTTATTGGGATGTTGATGCCAAACTTAGGGAATTCTGAGAGGCTTGATTTACTTTTCTGTTGAGAATTAGGTGGATAAAAAACACCGATCAGAGTAACAATGAGGGCCACTAATATCCCGATGAGGAGTAATTGCGATTTTGTTACTATTCTTGTTTTCACGATTCTCTTTATTTGCCAATACTATGCCAATGACTAAAACGGTTAAAAATTGATCTAAAGACCTCTTTTTTTAAACTTTTTGTGCGAATCTGAACAACCTGTAACTTTGTTCGTACAAATCGTCAATTCAATACTTGGTCACTTTTTTTAAGTGAACCATATTTCTAGTTAAATTTGTTGCAATAGCAATCGTAGAATTACAAGATTATGAAAAAATATACTTTTCTTATGCTTTTGGTAGTTGGCTGCTTTGGGGTATCCAATGGGCAGAGCCATGACACAGGTGAGCCTGCGCCAGTAAATACCGCGGTTGTAAAATGGATGACTTTTGAGCAAGCAGTGGCGAAGTCAAAAATTCAAAAGAAGAAAATATTTATTGATGTGTTTACCGATTGGTGCGGTTGGTGCAAGGTGATGGATAAGAATACCTTTAGCGAAGCACAAGTAGCTAAAATTCTAAACGAAGATTTCTACCCTGTAAAATTCAATGCCGAGCAACATGAAGATATTCAGTTTAACGGAACCACCTTCAAATTTATAGCCAACGGAAACTCAGGAGTACATCAATTGGCTGCATCGCTCCTCAACAATCAGTTAAGCTATCCTACGGTGGTGTTCTTAGATGAGGAATTTAGAATCATTCAGCCCTTGCCCGGTTACCAGAAAGCACCCGAATTTCATAAGATTATTCAGTTCATTGGGCAAGATCATTATAAGTCGATTAAATGGGATCAGTGGCAAACCACTTATAAATCACCTTACAAAGGCAACGCTGGCGAATGATAAAAAAAGCCTTCGAGTAGTCGAAGGCTTTTTTTTTATTGCACAAGTGAACAGATTCTAAGCATCAATGCTTTTCTTCTTGGTCTTTTTCAGTCTTTAATTTGTCGATATAGCTTAAGCCAGCTACAAAACCCACTACTATCGCGATGATTAAGATGAACAGGTTAGCTCCGTCTCCTACGTTTTGATTGAAAAACATATTTTATTCAGTTTGATTAATACAAATGTATTGGATTTGAGAATAGCACGAAAGGCTTAGCGAAAATACTTTTTAAATGCCCAATTCGTCTCGGTTTTTGCGAAGCACACCAATAATAAAGTTAATGTGCTCATTCAAGTCAACACCGAGCAATTCTAGGCCTTTATACACTTCTTCACGGTCAACCTTGGCTGCAAATCCTTTGTCTTTCAATCGTTTAACAACCGATTTTGGTTCCAGGCTCGTAATTCCATCGGGCCTTACCTGGCAGCAGGCTACAATAAAACCAGTCAGCTCATCACACGCCAACAAGGCCTTATCAAGTAGGGTTTCGTAAGGCACATTCCACTTGGTATAATGCGCAGAAATAGCATGGGCGATTTTTACTTCTCCCATGGTATTCAATTTTTCGACGATGACACCAGGGTGTTTGTCAGGAAAAGCCTCGTAATCGGCATCGTGAAGAAGGCCTGCAATAGCCCACTCCTCCTGATTTTCGTTATACCTTACGGCATACGCTTCCATTACCAGCTCCAACGTGCGCATGTGCCTAAGAAGGCTAGCGCTTTGCGTCATGGATTGCAGAATTTCTTTTGCTTCAGCTCTTGAAATCATACTCTTTGAGACTTTCTGCTGGTATAGTAAATATTGAAGCCCATTAGAAAAGCGGCCAGACCTAATACAACAGCTGTTATTATTGTGGTTATGTTTTTCAGCTTTAAGCGTGTTATTTCCTCATCCAATTTTAGGGCTTCTATTTCCTTCTCTTTTGCCAATACGTTTAACGCAAGTTCCATTTGAGCAATTTTTCTCGAACTCTCTTCCCCATAAATTTTTTCTAAGGCAGCGGTATAGTTTTTCATGCTTTCATAGGCTTCTCTCATTTTTCCACTACTTGCATAATTAGAAGCTAAATTACGTAAAATCTGTGGTTCATAAATATGGGTTTGAAGCTCCTCACTTTGCGCCAACGCCTCCTCCAAATAACTTTGCGCTTTTCCAGACTGCCCCATTTTTCCGTACACTTCTCCTATGTTAGCCTTTATGTGTATAGAAAGTAATTTGTCATTCGTACTCATCGCTAGCTCCAGCGCTTTTTGATAATATTCTGTGGCCTTAGTGTAGTTTCCCTGCCTGAAATAAAGGTTGCCAATATTGTTTAATGCATCTGGGAAGAGTTTCTTATTTTTTTCGCTCAATTGATAGGCTTCGGTAAAAAAACGAAGTGCTTGTTCGTGTAATTGCAGGTCGCTATGGAGATTGCCAAGATTGTTCATGGCACCGATAATTTTTTCAGGGTCTCCAATTTCACTAAATAGCTTATACGATTCCTCGAAGTATTTCAATGCCTGCCCATAATCTTTTTTATAGGAGTAAATCGTGCCAATATTATTTTTAGTGCTTGCGATGCCTTCTTTGTTAGGGAGCTTCTCATAGATCTTAAGCGATTTATAATAATACTCGAGTGCTTTGTCGAGCGCCCCTTGATTGCGATAGCTTACCCCTAAATTGTTGTATGACGCGGCCATGCCTTTCGGGTCGTCAATTTCTTCTGCCAACGTCAACGCTTCTTTTGTGAACCCTGCCGCTTTTATGGGGTCGTTATTGAGCGTTGCTTTGAAGAGTTCGTTCAGTGTTTTTACCTTCAGTTCACCCTTCGCCTTTTTTAGTACGTTTTCCAGACTGTCAGTTGGGTTTTGGCAATAGGCAAGCCCGGCAAACGTTATAACAACAAGAAAAATAAGTATTCGCAGCATAATTTTATCCATTACCCATCAAAAATAAGACATTAATCTTAATTGGAATTTTTAAGCTATATTTTGATCGTTATTGAGACTATTGAGCCGTTTAATTACGATATATCAAGTATGAAGAAGTCGGCATCGTTTTTTTTAATTTTAATGGTTATAAAATTCGCGGTCGCGCAACCCGAAAAGGAATCCATCTTATCCCCCATCAATCAATTGTTTGCCGGCATGAAGGCAGGCGATAGTGCCCTAGTGCATAGTGTATTTAGTACTAACGCAATTTTAAATGGCATCGACAAAGATGAAAAAGGCAATGCATCGATAAGAAAGGCCAGCCTTAAAACTTTTTTAACCGCCATCGGCACTCCCCATAGAGAAGTGTGGAACGAGCTGGTGTGGGATGTTACAGTTCAGCAAGATGGCGAGTTGGCCCAGGTCTGGGCATCCTACGCCTTCTACCGAGGTACTACGTTTAGTCATTGTGGTGTAGATGCCTTTCAATTGCTCAAACAAGGCGAAAGCTGGAAAATTATCACTCTCATTGATACGCGCAGAAAAGAGAACTGCAATATACCCAAACAGATTGCCGATAAGGTCAACGAGCGATAGAAGGAACAGCCCATTGACTACCTAATAAACCATAGGGTGCAAAATCACATCTACCCGCCTGTTCATTCGTCTTCCAGCGTAGCCATTGTTACTGTAAACTGCATTTTCCAGGCCCCAGTCCTTGCGGTGAATAATGCGCTCAGGGATTTTTCTGAGTAGAAGAATTTCCACCACCGCTTCACTTCGCATGGCAGATAACCATTCGTTATACCGCCTTCCGCCAATGGGGTCGGTGTGGCTTATCAATTCAATTTCAAATCGTTCCGCTACCTGCGGGATGGAATCCAACCAATGAGTTAACTCCGCTACCTGAGCACTATCAATGTAATAGCTTCCACCACCAAAATAAATACTTTTACGAAGCTCATCTGCCGGCTGACAGAGCCCCGCTATCGGGAAAATGATGATTGCGAAAAGCAGGTGGTTCATCTTGTCAAAGTTAACAATTTCTTTAGATGCTGGCTTCTTTCAGCACTCAGCTTTTACATCCAAACCCTCATCTCTTAGAATGTTCCGATTCCGAACACCTTTTTTCGTATCTGGACGATTTAAATCGAAACTTTGCCCAAATTACTTCCGTCTAAGCCTAAAACTTCATTGGCATACAATTAGCCTATCAAAATAAAATTTATGCAAACTACCCAAACCGAACCCATGATAAAACTTCAAAACGTTGACAAGTTTATCGATTCTCGCTTTCAACGTACGTTCATTTTAAAAAGCATTGATCTAGAAGTTAATCAAGGCGAATTTCTCACACTCGTGGGCCCCAGTGGGGCTGGCAAGTCAAGCTTGATGAACATTATTGGAATGTTGGACGAGCCTTCTGCCGGAGAATACTATTTCTTCGACAATCCAGTCCATAAAATGCGCGAGAAGCAGAAGAGTGAGATGCACAAGAACTACATTGGGTTTATCTTTCAGGCCTACCATTTAATTGATGAATTAACTGTGTATGAAAACATAGAAACACCCTTATTATATAAAGGAATAGGGGCTAGTCAGCGCAAAAGTTTGGTGGCAGAAATGCTTGACCGGTTCAATATGGTGGCAAAAAAAGATTTGTTCCCCGAACAGCTCTCGGGCGGCCAACAGCAATTGGTAGGCATTGCCCGCGCCATTGTGGGCGAGCCCAAATTAATTCTAGCTGACGAACCCACCGGCAATCTCCATTCTGACCAAGGCAAACACATTATGGATATCTTCCAAAAATTGAACGAAGAAGGCATCACCATAATACAAGTTACGCATTCCGAAGAAAATGCAAGGCGAGGCAAACGAATTGTAAAAGTGGTAGACGGAACAATTGAATCGGACGAAACAGTTAAATAAGCAACGAGTAGTTATGAAGAGAATTTTAGTGTTATCAGTGTTTATTGCGGTAAGCTTACAGCTAAATGCCCAACGCTTGCTTACCTTTGAAGAGGCTGTAAAAATCGGATTGAAGAATGGGGTGGCGTTGGCGCAACAACAGAATAACCTAGTAAACAGTCAAATGCAAAAGACGGCAGCTTGGGCAGGTTTTGGCCCATCGCTTTCAGCCAATAGCACCTACAACCAAATAAACGGTAATTTTTTCAATCAGAACGAAGGTAAAGTTGTAAATGGCTTGTTTAATCAGGTTTCAGGTTCATTAAATGCTGGCATAAACGTGTTTAATGGGTTTAGCCAAATCAATAGAGTAAAGCAATTCAGTTATCAGTTGGACGCCCAAGCTCAATTCGTCAATCGCTCCAAGCAAGATATCGTAAACACCGTTGCTATCCAGTATCTTCAAGTGCTGTTAGATGCCGAGCTCTTGCGTATAGCGAACGAAAATTGGGAGGCATTAAAGAAGCAACTAGACCAAACTATTGAGCAGGTCAAGGTAGGTGCTCGTTCGCCAGTAGATGAATACAATCAGGATTCTCAGACAAAAGCGGCTGAAATTCGGACACTTCAAGCGGAGATAGCTTTAGTAACTGACAAGACGTTGCTCAGTCAAACTTTATTGCTCGATCCCAGCGAGGAGTTTAATCTTGTTAAGCCCGATTGGGATCTTAATGCGATGGGATTGGAAACATCTGAGTTGACAAAAGATTATGAAACAGCGTTGAAAAGCCGTGGCGATTTTTTGAGAGCGGAGAAAAATGAACTTTCTTCCAAATTTGCAATGAAATCAAGTAAGGGAAACTTAATGCCTTCGTTATTTGGATTTTGGAATTTGAATTCGGCTTATAACAAATTGGATGGTGACCTCACAGCGCTTGATTTCAATCCCCAACTAAAGGATAACTTAAGAAAATCGTATGGAATTCAGTTGTCAATACCCATTTTAGGCGGAAACTCTATTTTTCAAAACAGAGCCAACTACGTCCAGCAGAAAGTAAGTTATTTAAATAGTCAGATTTTAAAGAAAAACACCGAAATTCAAGTAAAAACAGATGTTTCAAGAGCGCATCAAAATTTGAAGTTAATCAAGCGTACTTACACGGTTACTTTATCCCAATTGGAAGCTGCTGAAAAAGCATTTTCTTTTGAATCAGAACGATATAACCTAGGCATCACCAATTTTGTTGATTTTGCAAATGCCAACCGAGTTTTTGTCCAAGCTCAAACCGACAAGGCACAAGCAGAGTATCGGTTACTTTTTCAAAAAATTGCCATCGACTACGCAACGGGCACCTTAAAGACGGACAATTTTGAATAGATAAGTCTCTTTATCAATACTTTCCAATATTTTTATACCTTTGCAGCCCACTTAAACAAGTGGGCTGTTAATTTGACAGTGTTTATCAACCAAATTGTATCGGAAACCCGGCCGGTGCATGTAATTAGGGAAATAGAAATCTATGGCAAAAGTTAGAAAAGACAACGGCTTCAAAGAAATCGCAGAAGAGCCAGGAAAAAAACCATTGGCAACAAAAGGAGCGTTGGAGGATGTAGATGTAGCTACGGTAGACCTCGAAAAAGACGAGTTGGCAGATTTTAAAGCTGCAAAAAAAGCGGAAGAAGAAGAGGGCATTAGCCGTCTTATTCGCGATGTAACAGCCAGAAAGGCCTCGGTAAGCTCTGATATTTCATTAGAGAATTTTAACTGGGATGCGTTCGACACCAAAGGCTTTGGCGAAGGTTATTCCACGGCACAGCGTGAAGATTTACTGAAACAATATTCAGGTACGGTTACTACCGTCAGCGAAAGCGAAGTAGTGAAAGGCGTTGTAGTAGGCATAAACGACAAAGATGTAATTCTTAACATTGGCTTTAAGTCAGACGGCCTGGTGCCATTAGCCGAGTTTAAAGACACGCCAAATATTAAAATTGGAGATAAAGTAGACCTCTTCATCGAAGAACGTGAAAACGCGATGGGGCAGCTTGTTCTTTCTCGCAGAAAGGCCAAGTTGGTGAAGGGCTGGGAATATATTCAAACAGCTTTGGAGAAAGATGAGATCATTGAAGGTTTCGTTAAACGCAGAACTAAAGGCGGTTTGATCGTAGACGTGTTTGGCATAGAGGCGTTCTTACCAGGTTCACAAATTGATGTGAAACCAATCCGCGATTTCGATATTTATGTGAATAAGTCGATTGAAGTGAAAGTGGTGAAAATCAACAACACGAACGATAACGTGGTCGTATCCCATAAGGTGTTGATTGAGAAAGATCTTGAACAACAGAAAATTGCTATCCTTACCAACCTCGATAAGGGTCAAGTATTAGAAGGCGTAATTAAGAACATGACCAACTTCGGTGTGTTCATCGATCTTGGTGGTGTTGACGGATTACTTCATATCACGGATATTTCGTGGGGACGTATCAACCATCCCGATGAAATGCTTAAATTAGATCAGGTGGTGAAAGTAGTTGTGCTTGATTTCGATGAAGACAAGAGACGGATTTCATTGGGCATGAAGCAATTAACTCCACATCCTTGGGAATCATTGCCAGCGGATGTTACGGTTGGTTCAAAAGTTACTGGGAAGATTGTTAACGTGGCAGATTATGGAGCGTTCCTTGAGCTGCAACCAGGTGTTGAGGGGCTTATCCACGTAAGTGAAATGAGCTGGTCGCAGCATTTGCGCAATCCTCAGGACTTCTTGAAAGTGGGAGATGAATTGACGGGTGTTGTATTGACAATCGATCGGGAAGAGCGTAAGATGTCATTGGGCATTAAACAATTGACAGAAGATCCTTGGACACGTCAAGATGTGTTGGCAAAATACGCAGTAGGTACTCGACATAAAGGTATTGTTCGTAACCTGACTAACTTCGGTTTGTTTATTGAGTTAGAGGAAGGCATTGATGGACTTGTTCACGTATCTGACCTATCATGGACTAAGAAAGTGAAGCACCCATCCGAATTCACAAAGGTTGGGGATAATCTTGAAGTAGTGGTTCTTGAGTTAGATGCAGTAAGCAGAAGACTGGCCCTTAGCCATAAGCACATCGAGGAGAATCCTTGGGATACTTTTGAAACGATCTTTACTGTTGGTTCAGTTCATAAATCGACTATTGTTAACAAAAACGACAAAGGCGTTGTACTTGAGCTACCATACGGATTGGAAGGCTTCTGTGCCGCCAAGAACATCGTTAAGGAAGATGGAAGCAAAGGAGAAGTTGGCGAAAGCTTAGACTTTAAAGTACTTGAATTCTCGAAAGAAGACAGACGAATTGTGCTAAGCCACAAAGCGCTTTATTCGGTGGAGGAAGCACCTGCCAATGCTGTTCCTACGGGCGCTGGTAAGAAAAAAGTTGCAACACCTGCAACTGCGGCACCTAAAGGAAAGACAATTGATAAAATTAATCAAGAGTCGGAGAAATCAACTTTGGGTGATATCGAAGCATTAAGTGCGTTGAAGGAAAAAATGAATTCCTCAAAGAGCTAGTTAGTTTAGATGTTAAATCATAGGGGAATGCTAGTAGTGGCATTCCCTTTTTTATGAAGATTGCCTAGATTGGCAAAGTTTGCATTGATTTACTACCTGTAATTGTTACTTTTGCAGAACAAAAAAATGGTCTCGTGGCCGAGTGGCTAGGCAGAGCTCTGCAAAAGCTCGTACAGCGGTTCGAATCCGCTCGAGACCTCTAAAGCCCTTGAATTGGAAATAGTTCAAGGGCTTTATAATTGTTAACCTCCTAAAGAATACTCAATTTCATTTATCAATTAAGGCAATCACAGCCTCTCGTATCAATTCTGGATGAGTCCAAGGCACGAAATGATTCATATCCGCGCGAAGTACTAATTGTACCGGGGCATTTGTAATCATTTTTTTTGCAAAGTTAGCATTGCCAGGATGAACCAAATCGTCTTTACCTCCTTGAATCACAATTGTATTTGCCTTGATTTTAGGATAAAGTGGGATCATCTCCTCTAATTGAGGTTTAAGCTTATAAATTTCCTTGTTTGATGCGCGAAGCGACCGCGGAACCATCCAACTTAAACAAGGAGTTGCTAACGGTGCCCTAAACCACTCTTTAGGTTCTAGGTCGGGAGCAATGGAACCAGCAACAATGACAAGGCCATTAATTGATTCGGGGTAGTCAATGGCTACTCTGCAAATTACGGGGCCTCCTAATGAATGCCCAACCAGTATAACACGTCTATTACCCTTCTGCTTTTCGATGATGGACATTACGTATGCAGCTTGCTTTTCCAAAGAAGGTTCGGCAAAACCAAAATTCGAGTATCCAAAACCAGGTCGATCGACAGAAATGAGCTGCGCTTTTGAAAGTAGAGCGGTATCGGCCATGAAGTCTATAAACGCACTTAGGGAGCCGGGAGAACCATGAACAAAAACTACCATCGGCTTTAGGCTATCACCAACCGTTAAGTAATTTACTCGTCTGTCCTCTAAGTAAAATTGATGAACAGTGCCTTTCTTCTTTTTAGTTTTAAAGTATTGATCAATTTCTGATTTGCTCATGCGAAACTGAAGGCACGAATCCATCAAAAAAAGTAGCCCTCCAAAAAGAAAAAAGATGAGAATAGGCAACCACATCTTTTTAATTCTATTCAGTGACATTTGCACTATTTGTTTTGAAGAATTTTTGCGTATTGATCAGGTTTTGCGAACAAAGAAATTGCTTCTTTGATATCTGCGTCCGATTTGAAACCCACTTCAGCTTTGCCTTTCTCCAAATAATAACGCGCTGCTATTTCTTGCTCTAAAATTCCTTTTACTTGATCTTTGAAGGTGATGAACTCGTTCTTTTTATTTTCTAAGAGTGTTTGTTCAATTTGTTCGAATTGAGGTTTTAAGTCACCGTAGGAGCGTTCTTTTTTAGAATTCGTAGCAAGTGCCGCTAATTGGACATCGAGGGACGATTGGTATTTAAAGTTTTTTGATTTTACCCAAGTTACAAATTCCTGATATTCAAAATCGGTCAATTTAAATTGGTCAGCTTTTGCAATCGCAACATTTTTTGATGCATAGAGATTTGCATAATCAAAAATAAATCCTTTTAGAAAAAGAGCTTGTGTCAAAGATGACACCTCCATAGACAAAACTTTAATATCTGGTTCAATACCTCCACCATCGTAAACAGTTCGGCCATTTGATGTTTTAAATTCCCTTTTTAACGAATCGGGGATGGAACCCACGCTGCCGTCCTCTCTTCTGTGGCCGTAATCTAACACCTGGATACACCGGCCAGAGGGTGTGTAATATTTAGCGGTAGTAATTTTTACTTGCGAATTATACGAAAGCGGGCGACTTACCTGCACCAGGCCCTTGCCGTATGATTTTTCTCCGATTACAATGCCACGATCGTAATCTTGAATAGTTCCTGCCACAATTTCAGATGCAGAAGCACTACCTCGATTGATCAATACCACCAACGGAATTTCGGTGTCAATGGGATTGAATTTGGTTTCATAAACGAAATTGCTATCTTCTACTTTACCTTTCGTACTAACTACTTTTTTTCCTTTTGGGATAAAGATGTTGCAGATGTTTACAGCTTCTAACAATAAGCCACCTGGGTTGCCTCGTAAGTCGAGAATAATGTTTTTCGCTCCCTTTTCCCGTAAGGAAACAACTGCATTTTTTATCTCTTGGCCGGCATCGGGGGTAAAATCGGAGAGTTGTACATAGCCAACGGTGGTTGTAATCATGCCAAAGTAGGGCACGTTGCTTACTTTTATCTTTTCGCGCTTAAACTCAAGATCAATCAATTTATCAGCGCTGAGGCGCTTAACTGAAAGTTTCACTATTGTTCCTACTTGGCCTCTCATCAGTTGATTAGCTTCGTCCTGCGACAGCTTTGAAAGCTCGATGTCATTCATTTTGATGATTTCGTCACCCACTCGAAGCCCATTTTTATAGGCAGGATAAGCTTCATACACCATGCTCACCACGGTTCTGTGTTCGATTTGCCGGGTTAAGGCTCCAATGCCACCATACTGTCCAGTGTTTAAAGTGCGGTAATCCTCTACTTCGTCCTCAGAAATAAAATTAGTGTAGGGGTCCAATGAGTTTAACATCGCATCGATGCCCACGCGCATAAGTTGGTTAGGATTTACCTCATCTACGTATAATGCATTTACCTCTTTGAACAAGGACGCGAAAATATCAAGGTTCTTTGCTATCTCGAAATAACGTTCGGCAGGCGGAGTAAATGAAACAAGCGCAAGGCTTGTAACGAACGCAAGTAGTAAATATCTTTTCTTCATCATGTTTTGATCAAACGCGAATCTGTGAAAAATGGATACCTAGAATTTATCTGGTATCTGCACGATTCGAATGACCACTTCATGTGGATCGCCATCTTTATCGAGGAGATTAAACTTGACTAACGGATTGTCGCGCTTGATATTACTTTCAACATGGATGATTTCATTGTCTTGCAAATGCTTTTGTATCTCCTTTTGGAGGATCATTAATGCATTAGCAAAATCGACTTCAAGCGGACTTGGATTGTATGAGTTTGTTTTCATTTACTAAAATTCTTTGCTACCATCTTATCAATGCCGAGGCCCACGTAAACCCGCTTCCGAATGCGGCCAAACAAATTACGTCATTTTCTTTGATTCTTCCTTCTGCCCAAGCCTCACTTAATGCAATTGGTATAGAAGCAGCTGTAGTATTTCCATATCGCATAATATTATTGTAGACCTGATCATCGCGTAATGCGAGCTTTTCCTGCACAAACTGGCTAATCCGAAGGTTTGCCTGATGAGGCACTAAAAGGTTGATTTCTTCCTTTTTCATGCCATTTGCTTCAAGGGCTTCATTGATTACTTCAAGAAACCTCACAACAGCATGTTTAAATACCTGACTTCCATTCATTACCACTTTAAAATGGGTGGTATCTAAAATTTGTTCCGGCTGTCGCTCTTCCCTTGGCCGGCTGCTGCCAGGATCGCGCACATACAATTCTTCGGCAAAACGACCATCGGAGTGCAAATGGGTAGAAAGTATCCCTGGCTTTTCGTTTGGTTGTAAAATGGCAGCACCCGCACCGTCAGCAAAAATGACTGCTGTATTTCTTCCTTTTGTGGAAAGTTCGATGGCGGTCGATTGAATTTCGGCACCGATCACCAAAATGGTTTTATACATACCTGACTTGATGAATTGGTCAGCAACTGACAAAGCATAGATAAAACCAGAACACGCATTGCGAATATCCAGCGCACCAATGCTTTCAAGGCCTAGCTCGCGCTGTAAAAGTACGCCCGAGCCTGGAAAAAAGTAATCGGGTGTGATGGTTGCGAATACAATAAAATCAATGTCTTTTTCGGTAAGATTGGCGCGTTGCAAGGCCAACCGAGTAGCTTTTGCAGCCATGTTGGCCACAGTATCCTTAGCGGGATCCATGTACCTGCGCTCTTTGATACCGGTTCGCTCTTGGATCCACTCATCGGTAGTATCCATCACGGTGGTTAAATATTGATTAGTGATGACCGTTTCAGGCACATGATGACCGATGCCAACAATTTTGGAATAGCGCATTTCTATCGATTTAGAACGCTAAATTAAGTAATTGTTACCTAATGGTGGATAGGTAATTGCCAAGAGTCTATGCCAAGTAAGGAAGAAACAGAATTTTGACAATTTTCAATCGACTCCTAAATAAAAACGTTCGTTAAATATTTGTTTCGAATGTCGCGATAGACGTAAAAATCGGAGTCGACACTAGCGATTTTACTAATTCCTTTGGCCTCCGATGTAACAATTAATGACGCATCGGCAAGATCCATTGGAACATCGTTAAATTTTTCGCTGAGCTCAATGATTCTAATCAGGTGGTAAAACTCCAATTCAAAAATTTGAAGACCTCCACGGTTTATCCATTTCAGGAAATTGATTTGCGTTTTCGTGCTAAAATCAAGCATGTGCGAAACCTCTGCAATCACAGGCCATGTAGTAATAAACGATTCATTACTGGTTTTTAGGAATGATACGGCACGTTTATGATACTGATCGCTGTTGTCGAACAATGCGATGAGGGGCCCAGCATCAACGAGCGTACTTTGCATGCAGCTTTTCTTTTAGTTTTTGTTTGTAAGAAACTGAGTTATTGCTGGAGCCGCTCCCTTCTTGGCCGAATAGATCAGCACCTGCCTCAAATGAACTACTTGTTTTTCTTCGCTGGGCGAGATAAGCTACCAATGCCTCTTTTACAACAGTGGACTTAGATACTCCCTCATCAAGGCAATACCTTATCAGCTCTTTTTCGGTATCGTCTGAAATTCTTACGTTTAGCATAACGACTCAGTTTGTATTACAAATGTATTACAAATATTTAAGAAAAAACAAACCTCCGCTTATTTTTTATTTGAATGCGGGTGTGCGTAAAAACCGAGATCATCGAACTATAAAACAACATTCACAATTTTACCCGGCACTACAATCATTTTCTTAGGTGCTTTGCCTTCCGTCCATTTTGCCACAGCTTCGGAGGCAAGCACTTGCTTTTCAATATCTTCTTTTGATAAACTCAACGCCATGTTCATGGTAAGGCGAACTTTTCCATTAATGGAAATTGGATAATCGAAAGAGTTTTCTTTTAAGTATTGCTCATCGAAAGCCGGGAAGCTGGCATTAAGAATACTATCGGTGTGGCCCAATTTCTCCCAAAGTTCTTCGGCCAAGTGAGGCGCAAAAGGCGATAGGGCAATGGTAAGCGGCTCCAATATTGCGCGCTTGTTGCACTTGATTGACGAGAGTTCGTTGCAGCAAATCATGAACTCGCTCACGCAGGTGTTGAACGAGAAGTTCTCAATGTCTTGCTCAATTTTCTTGAGGGTTTTGTGAAGCACTTTCAATTCTGCGCGGGTCGGTTCTACATCGCTTACGCTGAAGTTCTCTCCATTGTGGAAGAGGTTCCAGAAGCGCCTTAAAAACTTGAACACACCATCAATGCCTTGTGTGCTCCAAGGTTTGGATTGCTCTAACGGGCCAAGGAACATTTCATATAACCGCAGCGTATCGGCACCGTAGTTGTTGATTATTTCATCGGGGTTGACCACGTTGTAATATGACTTACTCATCTTTTCGATGGCTGAGCCACAATGATACTTGCCATCCTTACTTAAAATGAATTTAGCGTCTTTAAAATCGGATTTCCAGGCTTTGAACGCCTCAATATCTAAAAGCTCACCATTAACTAAACCAATATCTAT
>JAIYCV010000014.1 GCA_027487845.1 Flammeovirgaceae bacterium | reverse complement strand
TGAAATATGGAAAACTCCACCACCCGTTGAGCGGGGTGGAGTTTCCCACATTCCAACAGGATGCCAAGTTCACCTGGAAATCTTTAATTTTGGATGCTACTAAGTAAGGGGAGCTTTCATTTGGAACCAATCCAATTCAGTCAATTTTTCATTTCAATTCTCTAATGCGTAATCTGGGATAATATCAATTTGCAAGTTTTTTTCAAAACTCAAAAAAATCGAGGAAGTCAAGGAAAAAGGAAGTTAAATTGCCTAAGAGGTGACTTTTTAACTCTTCAAAAAAAGTTATGAGGGATAAAAACTTGAAATTCTTAATTCTTATTTGGACGATATGCCTAATGTTGGCCGATTTAAGGTTGTTTATTTACACAAATTCCCTTGGTATAGCAGCAACTTTTGTGATTGCAGTTCACACAATATTTTCTTGGATTGCCTATCAACTGATATTAGACAAGAGGTGGGCATTTATTACAATGACTATTTATTTTGGCCTTCTTATTGTCAATTACTACAGGTTATTTTTCGTTCTACCTAACCTAAAAGTAGATGGAATGTTAGTCAGCATCCATCTCCTAACTATTGTTTTTTTTGTTCTGATGATAAATAGAATCAGAATTTGGAGCACGCCTCGGTAAGGCCGTGTATAAACAAAAGCAAACTACTTCTTCAACTTTCCTTCAATGTAACTTACGGCCTGATTGATGGTTTGCATTTTTTCTGCATCGTCATCCGGAATTTTAATGGAAAAGGTCTGCTCGAAATCCATCACTAACTCAGCATAATCAAGCGAATCTATGCCAAGATCTTTTACAAAGTTTGCGTTGGGTGTAATTTCAGATTCCGCAATTCCTAGTTTCTCAACCAAAATTGCCGTTACCTTTTGTTGAACATTTTGCATGGTGCAAAGCTAAAAATCTTTCGGGAATAATTTTGTTTCAAGAAGATCCGGAGAACGATGCAATCGTGGGGCTTTTAAAACCGAAGGAAAAATTCTGTTCCTTCTCGCAATGTTGATTTTACGGTTATCGAACCTTCGTGCTGGCGCATGATTTGCCTCGACAAGCTCAACCCAATGCCCGACCCTGTCTTCTTGGTGGAAAAGAAGGGAATGAAAATTTTTTCCAGTGCCTCGGGTTCTATTCCCGGCCCTGTATCCCTGACGGTAATTACTGGTTTCTCAGTTACATACGCACTCAATAAAATCTTTCGTTCAACCTGTTCATCAAACGACTGTATGGCATTCTTAATTAGGTTAATCAATACTTGTTCAATCATGCTCTTATCTGCTTGAATGATCAAATCTGCTGGGTCAATGTTAATTGAGATGGTTACTTGGGCATCTGCTAATTCCTTTTTATGAAGCGTGGCCAGTTCCTCCAACAACCTCTTTACTTCGATGGGTGTGATCTTTGGCTTTGGGATATGAGTGAGGTTACGAAACTCTCTCACAAAATGGATCAACCCTTCGCTACGTTTTGTGATTGTTAGCAAAGACAAGTGCATATCTTCCAGATCTTCCTTTTTAATCACGGAATGGTCTGGCTCACGCTCTAATCTATGTTTTAAATCTTCTTCTACGATGCCAGCCAATGAGGAAATGGGAGTAACCGAGTTCATGATTTCGTGTGTAAGCACGCGCACTAAGTTTTGCCAAGCTTCCATTTCTTTCTCCTCCAATTCATTCTGAATATTGCTCATCGAAATCAGCTTCAACTCATCACCACGCAGCGTGAGCTCAATGGCAAAAATTGAAAGTTGCACCGATTCATCTCCCGTTTTGATCCGAATCAATTCGCGTCCACCGGTTTTTAATTGCCTAAATGCATCTACTAAGGGTTCGCTAATTTCCTTCAGGTCTTGCAGTGTCTCCGCTTTTGTCACCCGAAGCAATCGTTTCGCTGCGCTGTTAATGATCTGAATACTTCCATCTTTTTTAAATGTAAGAATACCGATACCTACATGTTGAACAATGTTTTTAAAAAATTGATATTCCGAATCGCGTTCGACCCGAAGGTTTTTTAATTTGGCAAGCGCTTCGTTTAATTCGCTTTGCAGTTTTTTCGTATTTGAATCTTGACTATCGGTTTTATACGAAAAAGTGGTTTCATCAAAACGCATTGATTTAAAAAAGGAAGAGAAATCGCCTGTAGGTTGTTCAACACTTTTAATAAGTTGGGCAACTTGGAAGGCAATAGCAGCAAGCAAGCCAAAAGGAAGCAAGTTAAAAATGGACTTATCGTGAACGACAAAGGCAAAAGCAAATACCGTTGACAATAGAATGGCAATCCTAGTAAAGAGAGGCGATCGCCAGTTAAACTCCATACTTTTCCATCCTTCGATAAAGCGAGGCGCGCGTTAAGCCTAATTCTTCAGCTGCCTTTGAAATATTACCATTGTGAAGTTGAATTGCTTTTACAACTGCCGCTCGTTCTACTTCATTCAACTTCAACGTATCGGCTTCGGCAGCATCGTTACCTTTTCGGCTGAATAAAAAATCACTTTCTTGAAGAACGTTTGAATCGGCCATAATCACTGCTCTTTCTAGGGCGTGCTGCAACTCACGCACGTTACCAGGCCAAGGGTATTTTTTCAATTTGGTGATCGCCTCAGGCGTCATCGACAAGATCTCCTTACGATACTTTTTTGAATAATAATTTAAGAAGTGAATAGCCAACATGGGAATATCCTCTACCCGCTCGTAAAGTGCTGGGATTTGCATTTCAACGGTATTGATTCGGTACAGTAAATCCTGACGGAACCGACCTTCTTTAACCATTTGTAACAAAGGCATATTGGTTGCGCAGATCAAACGGATATCTACTTCCATTGCCGTATTGGAACCAACCCGTGTAACTTGGCGCGATTGCAATGCAGTAAGTAACTTGCTCTGCAGGCTCATGCTCAAGTTGCCAATCTCATCCAAAAATAGCGTTCCTCCATTGGCTAGTTCAAACCGACCGGGACGGTCTTCGCGTGCATCGGTAAAAGCACCTTTCTTATGCCCAAAAAGTTCACTCTCAAAAAGTGTTTCTGTGATAGCACCCATGTCTACCGATACGAACGAGTTGTCTTTTCGCAACGACTTCTGATGGATTGCTCGGGCAACCAATTCCTTGCCCGTTCCATTCTCACCCAGTATGAGAATGTTAGCGTCTGTCTTAGCTACTTTGTCGATTAAGTTGAATACATCTTTTATCGGCTGACTCTGACCGATAATATCTTTAAACGGTTGACTGATCTGCTCCTCCAGCATTTGTTTGGCCTTCTTAAGCTTATCTACCTCGTTGTACGATTTCTTTAACTTTATGGCAGTTGAAATCGTGGCTATCAATTTTTCATTTTGCCATGGCTTCAAGATAAAATCGGTAGCTCCATCTTTTAATGCACGCACAGCCATTTCTACATCTCCGAAGGCTGTAATCATGATTACCACTGCACTAGGGTCCTTTTCTTTTATTATTCCAAGCCACTCAAAGCCTTCTTTCCCGCTGGTAGTGTCTTTGCTAAAGTTCATATCAAGCAAAATCACATCATAGGAATCGTTATTAAGTAAAAATGGGATCTTGTTGGGATTCTTTTCGATGATTACATGGTAGCCATACTTTTTGAGGAGCATTTTTGCCGCAAGCAAAACGTCTTCATCGTCATCCACCATTAAAATTTTTCCGCCTTCGTTCACAGTAGTGTAGGTTTGAGTGATTTAGATAGAGAAAATTGTGCCAACCGCCATACCGATTGCATTCGCG
Organism: Flammeovirgaceae bacterium; assembly: GCA_027487845.1. Lineage (GTDB taxonomy): Bacteria > Bacteroidota > Bacteroidia > Cytophagales > Cyclobacteriaceae > ELB16-189. The sequence goes on along the minus strand of JAIYCV010000014.1, from coordinate 68,216 downwards.
CTTTTTCGGAACTTAGTTGTACTATTATGCACAAATATGTTCAAAAATGAACATAGTTGAAAGAAGAGTTTTTGGCCTGACGAATTTGTTAAATGCGTTTTGCCTTAGCCAAAGCTTGTTCCTTGTTGTTCACTGCCTCTTTAAAAAAGCGACTTTCCTGATTTAGAAGTTTTTATTTTTGAACAGCTTCGATTACTTCGTTTGAACGCGTAGACCGCTCGACTTAAGTAATTGATCCACTATTTGCAATAGTTTAACGGAAGCCTCTACTTCTTCTTTTCGCACGGCTACACTTTCGATATTGAACCCAAATGGGATTGCTTCTTGCTTGCAAAACTCAATGAGGTCCTTCGCAATAAGCGTTGCAATTTCTACCGACCGTGTGGCCGGATTTGTGCATGTCTGCAATTCTTGCTTGATATCATCCGGGACATGGATACCGAGCCACTCCATAAACTCCAGCGTTTTTACCGAACCACAGATGGTAAGTGTAAAAACAATAGTGGGCAAAGGCAGTTGCTGGTGCTTGCTTGCCGCCACCAATGCCTGCAGCGTTTGGCGTGTATATTCCACATTAAAAATACATTGAGAAATAAAGTAAGACACGCCACTTTTCACCTTATCTAGTATACGCACATCCTCATCTTTTAAAACAGCATGGCGTTCGGGTATTGTTACTGCGCCAATCACAGAATGATGCTCATGGTTTGTGCGCCAAACATCGTAAGCATCCTTTAAACTGGTTTTCACAACATAATCGGGAGATGGTAAACCAACAAAAACGGGAAAAAATCCGTGCCTGCTTAATTCTTGCAACCAGTCGGTGAGCTCGTCTTTAGTGAATTTTCCGGCTGGGCGATAGATAATTTTGGGAATAGGTAAGCTATGCAGATATTGGCTTGTATACTCAAAAGGATCAAGGGCACTTGAAAATGGGAAAGGCCTCTCTTCATTGGTTCGAGCCGATTCATCCTGCACATCGTACACGATCAACGCATCGATATCAAGTGAGCTAAGTATGGCTAGGCTTTTTTCCGTTGACGTCTTTATTTTTTCGAGCGAAGTTTGAGCCTTTGGCGGGGTTATCCCGTAAAGTAAAATTCCAGACTCGCGTTGTTTTATCTTATTAAAAAACATGTTTTAGGTTTAGATCAAGGTCGCAAAATGCAACAATTGTGAGAATTTTAGATAATACTCAGCAAAAATGCTGGCGATGCGACTTGTAGGCCAGCTTTTTTCGCCAGGACTAAATTTCAAAATCACTATTTTCCTTGGCCAATTTAACCCGCCCAACCTTCTCTGTCCAGACTTCTATATTGGATTGCCTCTGCCAAGTGTTCTATTTTTATTTCGGGGGTTCCTGCTAAGTCGGCAATGGTTCGAGAAACTTTTAAAATTCGATCATACGCGCGGGCAGATAAGCCCAACCGCTCCATCGCAGTTTTTAACAGCGTTCGTCCAGCCTCGTTGATCTGACAAATATCTTTTACCATATTACTGGGCATCATGGCATTGCAGTAAACTTCCTTTTGGTCCTTAAAGCGCAAACTTTGCGTTTCACGGGCTTTCACCACACGATTCCGAATTTCATCACTCGTTTCAGATTTGCGTTTGGCGGTCATTTCGTCAAAACTTACGGGCACTACTTCTACGTGCAAGTCAATACGATCGAGCAAGGGGCCGCTCACTTTGCTCAGGTAGCGCTGCACTACGCCCGGCCCACAAACACATTCTTTTTCAGGATGGTTATAATAACCGCAGGGGCATGGATTCATACTTGCCACCAGCATAAAATTAGCTGGATAATCAATGGAAACTTTTGCCCGTGAAATCGTAACGCGCCTTTCTTCCATCGGCTGGCGCATTACCTCTAGCACTGTTCGTTTAAATTCAGGCAGTTCATCTAAAAATAGAACACCATTGTGTGAAAGTGAGATTTCTCCAGGTTGGGGATTGCCCCCACCGCCTACTAACGCTACATCTGAAATGGTATGATGGGGCGACCTAAAAGGACGCGTGGTGAGCAGCGATGCATCGGATCCCAATCGCCCAGCTACCGAGTGTATTTTAGTTGTTTCTAACGCTTCGTTCAACGTAAGTGGCGGAAGTATAGAAGGTAGTCTTTTTGCCAGCATGGTTTTACCTGCTCCGGGCGGACCTATCATAATCACATTATGGCCACCAGCGGCAGCAATTTCTAGGGCTCGCTTAATATTTTCTTGGCCTTGCACATCGCGAAAATCAGCGTCATAACTATTGAGCTGACTCATAAAGACATCTCGCGTATCCACCGTTAAAGGTTCGATGGCAATTCGCCCTGCGATAAACTCAATCGCTTCTCGCAGAGTTTCAACACCAATTACATCCAAATTATTGACAATGGCAGCCTCACGGGCGTTTGATTTTGGAAGAATAAATCCCTTGAAACCTTCTTTTCTAGCTTGAATAGCTATAGGCAAAACTCCTTTGATAGGGCGCAACGCGCCATCGAGTGCCAACTCGCCCATAATTATGTACTGCTCCAGCGGCTCAGCTTCTATCTGCCCTGACGCCTTAAGAATGGTCAATGCCAACGGTAGATCATAGGCAGAGCCTTCTTTACGAATATCGGCAGGAGCCAGATTAACCACCACTTTATTGCGTGGCATAAAGTAGCCAGCGGTTTTCATAGCAGATTCTACGCGATGTGCGCTTTCTTTTACGGCATTATCAGGTAGGCCGCTCATATGAAAATGCTGCCCTTGAGTAACATTTACTTCAACTGTAATGGTTTTAGCATTAACACCATGTACTGCCCCGCCAAAAGTTTTTGAAACCAAAATTCAATAATGTTAAAATGAAAGATTGATTTTAGTTAATTTCTTTCAACTCTCCAAAAGTTTATGAGCCGATGACTTGAGGCACTCGAGCACGTTGCTACGCCACCTGCCGTTCGATCAGCAACATGAGTATGTGGATTACCTTAATATGAATCTCCTGAATACGGTCGGCATAGCCAAAGTGTGGAACTCGAATTTCAATATCTGCCATCGATGCAAGTTTACCTCCGTCTTTTCCCGTAAGGACAATGGTTTTCATTCCTTTTTCTTTTGCTGCCGTTACTGCATTGACAATATTGGCAGAGTTGCCACTGGTGCTAAGTGCCAAAAGAACGTCTCCTTTACTACCAAGGCCTTCAATAAATCGTGAAAAAACAAAATCGAAGCCAAAATCATTGCTCACGCAAGAAATATGGCTTGGGTCGGATATACAAATAGCAGGAAGTGCCTTTCTGTTTTCGCGATAGCGGCCTGTAAGCTCTTCCGCAAAGTGCATGGCATCGCAATGCGAACCTCCGTTGCCGCACGAAATTACTTTCCCACCACTTTTGATAGAGTTGCAAATGGCAGTCGCGGCTTCTTCTATTTTTAGTATGTTGTTGCCATCGTGCAAAAATGATTGAAGTAAAGTGGCAGCTTCGTTCAACTCAGCTGAAATGATGGTCGATAAACTCATGGAGAGACTACTACTTTTGATTTGAATCGTAGGCTTTGGCTTTTAATGCGTTCACTTCGTGTTGTAAATCAGAAATTATTTTTGAAGCCTTTTTTGATGACTGTAAACTCAACACAAAATCAACGGTGATCAGCACTAGTCCGATAAGCGTTCCATACTTAAAAAGGGGTATTTTAGCAAGCATTTGAGTAAGAAGGCCCCAGTCATTTTTATTCGCATCCAAATAAGCGGTAAATGCAAACGCTATCAATTGATAGAGGCCAAAAACTGAATAGAGGGTAATTCTTACTTTGGTCATGCTTTTTATTTTCTGTTAACAAACTTACTGTTTTTAGCGTAAAGCAAAAATGTAATTTCCCTGAAAATATTGCATTGAAATTAACATGATAATTGACCTCAACTTAAAGTATGCCAAATTATTGTCGTTGGATGGTGCTCAATTTTTGATATAATCCCTCCTTTTTATTGAGTTCATCGTGCGTACCACGCTCAATTATCTCACCCTCTTGGAGCACAATTATCTCGTCTGCATTTTGAATGGTACTCAATCGGTGGGCTATTACAATCGAAGTTCTATTCTTCATCAACTTGAAAAGTGCTTCTTGAACTAATTTTTCCGACTCGGAATCCAGTGCAGACGTGGCTTCGTCTAAGATTAAGATAGGTGGATTTTTAAGTACTGCCCGGGCAATACTTAGTCGTTGGCGCTGCCCTCCGGAAAGTTTGGAACCTCGCTCACCAATAACGGTGTGATAGCCATTTTCCGTTTGCATAATAAAATCATGTGCATTGGCCACTTTAGCTGCTTCCATTACATCCAGTTCATTGGCCGATTCCATTCCGAAGGCGATGTTATTAAAAATGGAATCATTAAAGAGAATTGACTCTTGTGTAACAATACCCATTTGTTTGCGGATGCTCTCAGTGCTATAATCTGTTAATGAAATACCGTCAATGCAAACTTGGCCTATTGTTGGATCATAAAACCTTGGAATCAAATCAGCCAACGTGGATTTTCCTCCACCAGATGAGCCGACCAGTGCAATGGTTTTTCCCTTTTCAATTGTAAGGTTTATGTTTTTTAATACTAACTCGGTTTCGTAAGAGAAGCTTACTTTTTTGAATTCAATTTTTTTGCTGAATGTTTTTAATTCGACAGCCGAAGACTTGTCTGTTACCGATGGCTGTAAATCAATAATTGAGAAAATTCTTCTGGCAGAGGCAATACCTTTCTGCATAGAGGTAATTCCGCCAGAAAAGGACTTGGCAGGTTGGATGATTTGAGCGAAGATAGCGAGGAACACAAGAAACGAACTGGCTTCCAATTCCTCATTCCCCGAAAGAATCAATTGGCCACCATAAAACATGATACCAGCAATGATAAACACACCCATAGATTCTGACACTGGAGACGCCATTTCATTTTTGTAGGCCATGGAAAGATTCACTTTGCTATAATTGTCATTCTCCATGCGCATTTTTTTCAAAATGTAATTTCGGGCATTGAATGCCTTCACCACGCGCATTCCCCCAAACGTTTCATCCAACACGTTTACGGTTCGGCCCAATGACTCTTGACTTTGCTTCGCTTGACGCCTGAGCCGCTTTACTATTTCTGCCAATGCCCCGCCCACCAACGGGAGAACTACGATTGTGAAAAGTGTAAGCTTGAGTGATATCGTAAACAATAAAGAAAAGTAAACAATGATCGTAATAGGTTCCTTCAACACAACTTTCAAACTGTTTACTACAGCCCCCTCTACTTCTTGAACATCATTGGTAAAGCGACTAATCAAATCACCTTTGCGCTGATTGTTAAAAAAGCCGAGGTGCAACAAAGTTACTTTTTCAAAAATCTCATTTCGTAAATTCCGCACAATATCAACACGCATTTTGGAAGCAACAATGCGCTCAATGTAGCGAAAAATGTTACCTAGCAATACGCTACTTACCACTGCAATGCAGATAAAAAGGAGGGCATTTATTTTTCCTTGGTCATTAATAACTTGGAAAAAATAATGTTGAAAAACTCCTTTTATATACTCCGCTGTTAGAGACAAGGGAGGCAATGGAGGAGTGGCAATTACTTTTACTTTGTCGAAAAGAATTTCGAGCATAGGAATTACTACCACCAAACTTAACGCGCTAAAAATGGTGCCGATAATAGAAAACACAAAGAACTTTACGATTCTAGCTTTTAAGTTGTTGGAGTAGTTAAGAATTCGAATGAAATCGTGCATCAGTAGATTTAGTTTACTAGGTATGGGTGTATGAAATCCTGTAAAAGTGACGATTAGAAATCATAGCTGCGCGGGGCAATGTTTAATCGAACGGAAAGGGACGTCCAACGAGTATTTGTATTGTAAAATGGGTCTGTTGATTTACTGATCCTAACGAGTTGTTTCAAATCAAAAAATAAGTTGTGTTTTAATTGATACGAGGCAGTAAACTCGGAAAAAAGAACGGTATTCTTAGTTCCCTGGCCGGTAAAGTTTCCAAACTCATTCGCTCTTGTTGCATTGCGTTTCATAAGATCGCTCCCATAGTTCTGACCTACCTCATCTCGCCCAATAGTGGTGCCAAATGTTTTGCTGACTAAGTTCAATTTGGCAGCTGGTTGATACCTTATAATACCTACCAGTTCAATCAAATTAGCACCCATAGGATGCGCGAGAGATTGCCTGAAATGGGTATAGCTAGAATAAGAGCTATGCGAATAGGTGTAGGGCTTAACATAATTTGCCTCTACTTGTAAGTCTAAATTGTTGATTCCCGCCACGTCAATTAGTTTCATGCCCGTTTGAAAGGCAAATTTATTTGCCCACCAACCATTGCCCGATAAAATTTGCTTTATCACGAACTCATCTAACACAAATTGGCCATAAAAGGAAACCCCTTTCCATGCATTCCATTTGAAATCTGCCCCCAAAATAACGTTACTATTTCCGCTGCCCGTTTGCTGTTCAACAGCTCTGTAGAAAATAACGGGATTAAGATATGCAGGATCAAAGTTGGCATTGCTTAATGAATCTTTTGGGCTAAACACCACCGACTCAAAAACACCTAGATTCAGTTTCTTGCCAATGTTGATACTCGCATGATGGAATGCCATATACTTGTCTGGATAAACCGAATCAGTCGATCCACCAACTGTGCCATAGGCATCGGCAGTAAGCCTGTTTAACTGAAACAAATAATTGATCTTCCAAACTTTCAAATTGGTTCTTAAAAAAAGATTGGGTGGTGCGTAGTCGGAAAAAATAAGCGATCGATAGCCATTTCCTATAAAGGTTCGGTCTTGTCCAAACTGAAAATAAATATGCTTTGAGATATTAAAGTCAATATAGGCTCTTGCTTGAAAAAAATCTACTCCGTTTTGTTTGTATTTTTTCCAAAAGGTTTCGTGTGGTAATACCGGATTTACGACAAATTGATCGCGCACATAGGCGGGCAACAACGATTGGTTTTCCGTTACATAAGTGTAGAAACCAATTTTGTTGTCGATCATACCTCTAATTTCAAAGCCCCTTGTATTGATATTAGTCATCTGGTCAGACCTAGAATCCTTCCCTAAACCTAAGTAAAGCACCGGATTGACGTGTAAATCGAAATCGGGCTTCTCTACGTGTACAAAGTCGGATTTTTTCTTGTAAAAATATTTCCAAATTGGTCGGCTGTCATTGGTGTTAGATTTACTCCACTCCCAATTGTCGTTTTTCAGAAATTCAATGTTGCCTTTATCTGCCGCGGAAGTAAAAACTTGATCTTTGGCAGCTATTGAATCCAAAAACGAAACGATTGCTTTTCTTTTGTACGGTTTTATCGCTGAGAACATTTCTGGTGCAATTCTTCCCGCTTTTACCTCATAGCGGTCGATCCAATGCTGATAATCTTCATTTAGCGGGGCGTTGGTGCTTTGAGCCAAACCCGAAGTAGCAAGAAAAAATGAAAGAAAGACACAATATCTCATCACACAATATCTTTTAGTGGCATTTTTAAATGCCATAATGGCGACAAAGGTAATTTATCAATCTTTAGAAATTCTATTCTAATTCTTGCAAATCGATTTTGGTTGCTTATTTTTGCACTCCTTAAGAAAATAATATGAAGAAAAACATCCACCCTAACTATAAAGAAGTCGTTTTTTGGGACACAACAAGCGATTTTAAGTTTCTAACGAAGTCAACCAATGTGCCTAAAGAAACAATTACTTGGACGGACGGAAAGGAATATCCGGTAGTAAAAGTCGAGGTGAGTTCTGCTTCTCACCCATTTTTTACTGGTAAGAAGATGTTTGTTGATACCGCAGGACGTGTGGAGAAATTCAAAAATAAGTACCAAAAGAAGGCATTATAAGATTTTCAAGTGCTGCTTTGAAACAAAGGTCTCCCCTATGGAGACCTTTGTTTTTTTAGCTAGTTTCAGAAGGCCGCTTCCTTTATTTTTGCGCCCATGAACATAATCCTGTTTGATGATCCCGAAATACGCATCAATTTACTCCCATTTTCCTATACACGGCCTATTGCAGCTATCAGAGTCGGCATTTTAACCATCGCTGAAAAGTGGGAAAAATACATTGGTCATCCTTGTTCATTTTCAACGCACGAATCACTATCAAAAAAATTCGCTACACGGTTTGAAGACGATAATCTGTGGGTAAACGGAGCCATTTGCCCAGACGAAGATTTTTTTAAGTCGATCGGTGCATTGCAATTGGGTGAAGGGTTAAGAAAAGGAACTAAAGTGCTTGCCTATAGAACGCGAGAACATGAATTGCCAGAAATCATCTCAAATGTGTCGGAGTATACCCCTCCTTTTACTTTGATCGATCAGACTTGGAGGATCTTCCAATACAATGGCGCACAATTAAGAAGTGATTTTCATCTGCTTACCAAAGGCAGAACATCTCAGCCGATAGAAGACCAACATACAAGAACTTACCATCCCGAAAAAATATTTTTAGAAGAAGGCGTCCAGCTTTTTGCCACCATTCTCAACGCTACCAATGGGCCTATTTATCTGGGCAAGAACAGCCAGGTGCAAGACGGTGCAATAGTGCGGGGCGCGTTTGCGCTGGGCGAAAACTCGATCATAAACGTAGGCGCTAAAATACGAGGCGATGTCTCTATCGGGCCGGAATGTAAAGTAGGTGGTGAGGTAAGCACGAGCGTTCTTTTCGGTTACAGCAATAAGGCGCACGATGGTTTTTTGGGATGCTCGGTTTTAGGCGAGTGGTGCAACATGGGCGCTGATAGCAACACCTCTAATCTCAAAAACAATTATGACAACGTAAAACTCTGGAACTACGCTAAAAAGGGGTTTATCGATACTGGCCTTACTTTCTGTGGCTTAATGATGGGCGACCACAGCAAATGCGGTATCAACACGATGTTTAATACAGGCACAGTGGTAGGCGTTGGCGCGAATATATTTGGGGACGGATTCCCACGGAATTTTGTTCCTTCGTTCGCGTGGGGAGGTGCAGCGGGTTTTAGTACTTTTCAATTGAATAAATTTTTTGAAACAGCCACCAAAGCCATGGAAAGACGAAATGTATCGTTTGAAGAAAATGATAAATTGATGTTGGAAGAGCTATTTACTTCCACCGCTCCTGAACGTGTTTGGGAAAAGAACAGAGTATGAAATGGCCATCAAGATGCTCTACACTCTACAATATTATTACTTAGGCCATTCCATGTGGCAACCTAAAAACAATAATTAACACATGAAATTTGTAGATATTCCGGGCGCTGATTTCATAAAAGACAAACTGATCAAATCGATTGGCAGTGGCAAGATTCCACATGCTCAATTATTTCTAGGTAACGAAGGCGCTCTCAACCTGCCATTGGCATTGGCTTATACTACCTTTCTGCATTGCGAAAACAGACAAGATACAGATGCCTGTGGCGCTTGCGGGCCTTGCAGTAAAAGTGTAAAATATATCCATCCCGATACTAATTTTGTGTTCCCGGTTGGTAACATGGGTGCCGATAAGGATGAAGAGCGTGTAAAAGCAGACCGGTTAAAAACGTTCAGAAGTTTCTTGCTGGAGCAACCTTTCGGCAATCTCGATGACTGGACAAGTTTCTACGGTGGCGAGGATAAACAAGTATTAATATCAAAGGATGAAAGCCGGGAGATAATAAAGTCATTGTCACTCAAACCCTTTGAAAGTCGTTATAAGATAATGCTGGTCTGGCAACCTGAGTATTTACATTCATCGGCAGCCAATGGGTTACTGAAAATTTTAGAAGAGCCGCCTCCTTTCACCATTTTCTTACTGGTTTCAAATAAAGCTGAAAAGTTATTGGCAACTATTCTTTCAAGAACTCAATTGATAAAAGTGCCTATGCTGGCAGATGAAGAGTTGAGCGTATTTTTGACTGAGAAGAAAAAAGTCGAGTTACAAAAAGCCAAAAAGATTGTTCATCTGGCAGAAGGAAATCTAAACCAAGCGTTAAAATTAATAGACACCGAAGACGAGCAAAGCAGTGAATGGTTCTTCAATTGGATGGGCGCTTGCTTTCAGCACAGGTACGACAAGCTTTTGCTAACATCAGAGGAATTTCACCAGTTGGATCGACTTAGCCAGCGCAATCTGCTTTATTTTAGCCTTTCGTTGGTACGCGAAACGCTGCTTCGGCTGGCAGGTGCTGGCACGATCAATCGCGTGCAAGGAAATGATATGGAGCGTCTACAAAAATTGAGCGTACTGCTAACGGTAGAAAAAATAGAACGTATTCAATTTTTGATCAATGAAGCCATCTTTCATTTAGAGCGCAATGGCAGCGCCAAAATGATTTTGTTTGATAGTTCTATTCAATTGGCTAAAGTCATCAATCCTTCAAAACCATAATTTTTCATATTTTTATAGTACCATTTTTCGCAGTTCCGCATGAAGCTACTATTCCGTCTTATTGTCCTTAGTTTGATCCATACGAGTTGTGCGCAGGATGAAAAAGAGTACGTTGTAACCATAAAAACCGAGTATGGAGATATGATTGGCATTCTTTACGATGAAACCCCTCGGCACAAAGCCAATTTTATTAAACTCGCAAAAGAGCATTACTATGACGGAACACTTTTTCATCGGGTGATGAAAGGCTTCATGATTCAAGGTGGCGACCCCGATTCGAAAACGGTAAAGCCCGGTGAAGCACTTGGCAATGGCGGGCCAGGCTATACCATTCCCGCGGAGTTTAATCCTAACTTCTTTCACGAGAAGGGTGCTATTGCTGCGGCACGTTTAAATGATCCGGTAAATCCGAAAAAGGAAAGCAGTGGCAGTCAGTTTTATATCGTTCAAGGTCAAGTGCTAAGCGAGGTAGAAGTGGACGACTTAAAAATTGATCAACAAAAATTAGGTGAGGCATTGCGCATATTTGTTCAGAATCCTAATCACAGAGGCCTGCGAGATACCCTCACACAATTACAGGAAAATAATGAAATAGACGCTTTCCAAAAAAAGGTTTTTGGGCTAGTGCCAATGCTCGAAAAAGAAACCCATATCAAAATTATTCGTGACGTATCTGACGAGAAAAGAAAAGCCTATACTACCTCAGGAGGAGCCCCCTTTTTGGATGACCAATACACCGTCTTCGGAAAGATTATCAAGGGCTTGGAGATCATAGATAAAATCGCTCAACTTCACACGGATAATACCGATCGTCCGGTAGAGGATTTCGCCATGACCGTGTCCGTGAAAGAAATGTCAAAAAAGAAAATAGAGCAAGAATATAATTACACTTTCCCCAAAAACTAAGTATGAAAATTTTAGTCACAGGTGCCAACGGATTGTTAGGTCAGAAATTATGCCTTTTACTTGATAAGGATAACGATGTTGACCTGATCGCTACCGCTCGCGGAAAGTTGAGCTTTGTCTTAGAAAAAGGAAAATTTGTAGTGTTGGATGTAACTAACCCGCAACAGGTAGAAGAAGTTATCTCAACAGAAAAACCAGACGTGATTATTCACACGGCTGCCATGACCAACGTAGATCAATGTGAAATCGAACGGCAAGCGTGTTGGCTAAATAATGTGAACGCAGTTGAATTTTTAGTAAGCGCATCGCAAAAGATAGACGCCCATTTTATCCATGTCTCAACCGATTTTATCTTTGATGGAACGCACGGTCCGTTGGATGAGTTGGCCACGCCAAACCCAGTAAGTTATTACGGTGAAAGCAAACGGGCTGGCGAACAAGCCGTAATCAATAGCAAGCTTAAATGGGCTATTTTGAGAACGGTGTTAGTTTACGGAATAACTAGTGACATGAGCAGAAGTAACATTGTTTTATGGGTGAAGAAGAGTTTAGAAGAGGGCAAAAAAATAAATGTTGTAGATGATCAGTGGCGCACCCCAACACTTGCCGAAGACCTAGCGATGGGATGCGCGTTGGCGGCCAAGCAAAAAGCTATGGGAATTTATAATATCTCAGGAGAAGAGATGATGACGCCCTATGATATCGCCATCCAAACTGCCGATTTTTTTCAACTCAATAAGTCACTCATTCATCAAACCGATTCTACCCAATTTAAGCAAACAGCCAAACGTCCACCTAAAACAGGCTTTATCATTAAAAAAGCAAAAACCCAACTCGGGTATGAGCCTCATTCTTTTAAAGAAGGATTGGAAGTGTTAGCAACTCAAATGGCATAAAAATTAATTGGTAATTCTGGAACTCCTTATTCGTCCCGCATACTTGGCTACAAACTAGTTTGCGTTAGGTTCTATTTTTTGATGTTTTACTTATAACTTTGCGAAAACAATCCCAGGAATTGATTCGTAAATTCTTTCCGTTAGATAAAAACTACCTTCTCGAGAAATCGCAACTCGAATTGCAACATACACTCCTCACCGAAATGATAGAAACGGTGAAGCGGCACTATCAATTGCAGAATAATCCATTAGGTCTGGAAGATGAGTTCAGCATTAAAATAACAACGTATAAGGCGCACGATCTAAGTGAACTAAATTCATTCTATCAGCTATTGGCAGGCGTTTATCGCTTTAAATACGGAGATAGCCAGCTTGAATTTCTGTGGGATGGCGCAGATCATTTCGAGAAGTACAAAAATGATTGGTCGAATATCTTCAGGCGTTGGATCAGTGAGCTTTGCACAAAGGAACAGTTTGTTCAGGCTGTCTTTGACCTCACCGTATTCAGGTCAAATACCGAGCAGCCCCAACTGGCAGAAAGTCGCATGAGCTTTGCAATGCTTAATTTCTTCGAGTTAAAAGTCCATAAAAGCAAAGGACTGATCCGAATGAAAGTTGCCTAAGATCGGGTCAAAACTGAAATTACCCATGTAAATTCACTGATTTAAGAAAGAGGTTTGCTTTTTCAAACCGTTTCATTAAATTTCCCAATACCTCCACTTCAAACCATGAGAACAAAGTTTGTTATTGCTAGTATTTTAGTAGTCCTGCTTATCATCACGACTTCCTTCTTTTGGCCGACTGCCTTGTTTTCATTCATTATTGTGGCGCCCATTATCTACATGGGTGTCGCGGATATGGTACAAACAAAACAGTCCATCAAAATCAACTTCCCTTTGGCAGGAAGGCTTCGCTACGTATTTGAAGATTTACGACCCAAAATTTACCAGTACTTTATTGAATCGGATACCGATGGCGCACCCATTAATAGAAATGAACGGTCGGTAATTTATCAACGCGCCAAAAAGCAAATTGATACAGTTCCTTTCGGCACACAGTTAAATGTTTACGCTGAAGGATATGAATGGATGACGCATTCCATCGCTCCTAAAGACTTCCATAAAATGGATCACAATCCACGAATTCTCTTCGGAGGTAAAGACTGCAAACAACCCTATGAAAGCAGCGTGCTGAACGTTTCCGCAATGAGTTTTGGATCGTTGAGTCAAAATGCAATTTTGGCTCTTAATGGCGGAGCAAAGATCGGAGGCTTTGGCCATAATACGGGAGAAGGTGGTTTAAGCCCTTATCACCTTTCGCCTGGCGGTGATGTTATCTGGCAAATAGGAACTGGCTACTTTGGAGCTAGAACGGAAGATGGAAAATTTTCAGACGAGGCTTTTCAAAAGAATGCGGTGCAACCCTCGGTGAAGATGATAGAAATAAAATTATCACAAGGTGCCAAGCCTGGCCATGGTGGCATTTTGCCAGCAGCTAAAAATACACCAGAGATTGCAGCTATTCGATTGGTAAAAGCCGGCACAACGGTATTCTCCCCTCCTTTCCATAGTGCCTTTTCCACCCCCATCGAACTTATTCTTTTTGTTAAACGCCTTCGCGATTTATCCGGTGGAAAACCCGTGGGCTTTAAGTTGTGCATTGGTCGAAAGTCAGAGTTTCTTTCCATCTGTAAAGCCATGGTAAAACTCAACACCTATCCCGATTTTATTACTGTTGATGGAGGCGAAGGCGGAACGGGGGCGGCACCACCCGAGTTTACCAATTTTGTGGGTATGCCGTTAATGGATGCCCTTGACTTTGTCGATAATGCCCTTCGTGGTTTCGGCATCCGCAAAGAAATGAAGTTAATTGCATCCGGAAAAATACTGACGGGATTCCATATTCTACGAGCCATGGCACTTGGCGCAGATACTACCAACTGTGCGCGAGCCATGATGATGGCACTAGGATGCATACAAGCCCTAGAATGTAACAAGAATACGTGCCCTACGGGAGTTGCCACACAAGATCCTTACTACATGAAAGGGCTCGTGGTAGAAGACAAAAAAGTGCGTGTCGCGAACTTTCATAAAAATACAGTAGAGAGTTTTGTTGAATTGCTTGGAGCCGCAGGGCTAACACACCCCGATCAAATTAACAGAAGCCATGTTTACAGACGGGTATTTATGAATATGGTAAAAACATTCGAAGAAATTTACCCCACCATACCGGAAGGATCGCTGTTAGACATGGCCGACTCGCCTATTGAGTTTGATGACGCCCTGAGACATTCTTCTGCAGAGCAGTTTGAGGTGGCGTAGAAAAAGGCGCGGCATTGTCATTAGGTAGCTGCTGCCGTTGTTTACTTAAAATTTGCAGATTCTGTGGCTTTTGTTCGATTCATTTCTCGAAGGCAGAGACGTAGCGAATTATTTTGATTAGGTGAAAGTTAGTTGTGATCATAACCTAACCGAAAGTATAAAGTATTCTTGCTAACTTAGAGGCATGTTGCTAAAAACTACTTTCTTCTATCTTCTCCTTTTACCATTAATAGCCAACGGGCAGCGCGATTCATTGTATGCTAAGGTGTATCGGTCAAGCAATTCTAAAGACAAGCTTACGGTGTTTATGGTAAATGAGTCGGTACCGATGCCTACCAACAAAGAGACCACCTATTCTATTACCATTACAGTAACTAACATTCGCAACAAAAACGGGGTAATTCGATTTAAATTTTATGATGAAACAACCCCCTTTCCGCACGATAAAGGCTTTTTGCGAATAGTGGTTCCTAAGTCAGAGATAGTTGACGGTACCTATACGGCAACTTATCAAGGCTTTGCATCTAAAGTAATGGGCATTGCTTTGCAAGACGATGAGAACAGCAATTGGAAATTGGATATGGGTTGGTTTTTACCAAAGGAAGGTCACGCTTTTTCAAACTATTACCACGCTGCATTGCGCAGGCCCGTGTTTTCAGATTTTAAATTTTTGTTGGCGGGCAACACACATGTGATAATGAAAATGAAGTACTACTGAGTGAACTCATTACCGCTAACAATACGCTAAATTTTAGTTTTCAATAACTACTGGAAAATCCTGGCCGCGCGAAAACGTATGCGGGTATTGCGGCTTCCCTTTCAACTTGCGCGTCATCTCGGGCACTTGGTCGTCTAGGTATGATTTTAATTCGTAAACGGTCACTTTTCCATCTTTGGGGGCACCGTCTGCATTCCCCTGTAACGCTTTGATCAATAAGTAAGTGAACAATCCATGCCCGAGCTCACCAAATTCCGCGGCAAACTGCTCACTTCCTGCGGAGGCCATTACGTGAATACCAGCACTGCGGGAGAGTTGTGCAATCGCTTTTTCTTCGGCTGCTCCGCGGGTTGCCAATAACTCTACCGAACCACCGCTTTGACAGGCGTCCATTACAATCAACTGTTTGAGTGCTTTTATGTTTTTGAATTTATCTTGCAACACACTTGCCTCTATTGCTTCCTTCTGCAACGCACCAAAATCATAGAGGCGCGAACTTTCGGTGGGAATGAAGAAAAATTGGTTCTCTACCATACTGCCGTGCCCTGCATAATAAAAAATGAAAACATCTTCTTGATGCACTTTCGTAGCAATTTCGTCCAACGTTTTCAAAATATTGGCGCGTGTAGCTTCGGCATCATACAATGAAATCATCTCCACGTTCTTAAATAGTTTTCCCTTGGCGTCCATCACCTTACCAAACGACTCAGCATCAGGCTTAGCGTAGTTTAGAAGCATTCGTGGGTTTTTGTATTGATTGATACCTACTGCAAATAGATAACAAATGCAGGATTTTGAAGCTTGCTCCGAAAAAAGCTCGGTGGAGTTAGCGTCTGATTCGATTCTATCATTATTTACCGCGGTAGCTGAAAACGTATTGGTGCCACCCACAAGCGAAACAATATGATGGTAGGTAGTGGATTCGTCCTTCCCCTGAGGCAGTTTAAGTTGAGTTTTGTCGATGTTAATTGACTTGCCGTTGTGAAACAATTTCAAATTTGCTACACCTGCACCGTTGTCGATGACTTTCACAAAAATATCTGCTTTAGTAGGATCGGACGATTCTAAGGCCGCTACTTTTACTGAAGGGGGTAGAGATTTCTGCAATTTCCCCTGAATGCCTTTGAATCCATCATTGCCTCCTCTATTCTTAAATATCTTGGGCAGTAAATCGGGTCGATAAAATTCATCAAAAAACTGGTCAACTGAATACGTCTTGAGGCCATCTACAAAATGAATAAATTGACGTGCTTCCTGAGTTCCGTTAAAATAACCATCAGGGCTTTTTGCCATCCACTCTTTTTCACCTAGGTGTATGTGTTCAAAAAACTCCTCACCTGAATTCAAATCCCAAAATTTAGTTACTCCATCCACACTATGGCTAATGAGCATTTTCTCATCGGTGGTTAGTTGTAAACTACACACTTCGCTTTGATGACCAATAAATGTTTTTATTGTTTTACCTGATGCGACCTCCCACAAACGAATCGTTCGGTCCGCTCCCGCGCTAAAGACCGCTTTCTCTGAACTGTTGAATATAGCAGCATATACACTCCCTTTATGATCGCTGAATTTTCGATCGGCCAAACCTGTTGCTATGTCCCATAGGCGCACAGTGCCATCCCAACTAGCGCTCAGTAATTTTCTACCGTCTCGAGTTAGTCGAATGGAGGAAACCGTCTCGGTGTGACCAACAAAGTCACGAATGACTTTATGTGTATCGATTTCACGCATCTGCAGACCATCGGGCAGAGAGGCCGTAATAAGGTACAAATCATTGCGACTAAAAATAGCATTGTAGACAGACCCTTTTTCTATTTCAAAATGACTTAGCTTTTCGCCTGTAGTTGCATCATGAATTTTCATCACGCCTTCCCAGCTTGTACTTACTATTTTGCTGTCGTCATTGCTAAAATTCACATCAAATACAGGTTCTCTATACGATTTGAGAACGCGAAGTGTATCTCCACTGGCAGTATCCCAAATTATTACAGTGCCATCGCCTGCACCCGTCACCAATTTTTTTTCATCGCTGCTATATTGGTAGCAGAGTACGGCTTTTTGGTGGCCAGCATATTCCATCTCTGTTTTACCTGTGGCAATGTCCCACCGTTTTGCCTTCAACCCAAATTTTCCTTTCAAAAGCGTTTTGTTATCGTGACTCAACACCAAGGGATCTTTGAATCGAATGTATCTTGCAATGCTAGCATCCCAATACGAATTTGGATCGTACGTTACCCCACCTTTGTCTACTTTATTTAAGAACCCCGTGAGCTCGGAAACTTTTTTGCGCCTTACGAGATCCCAAATCTGCACCACGTTGGCATCGGACGCTAACAAGACTTTTTTTCCATCAACAGAAAAAACGGCATTATTTATTTTTGCCTCCGTATCACTATTGATCGTCTCCAGCGAGTCACCTTTTTCAGCATCGTAGAGTGTAATGTATTTTTCACTGGCAATTACCAATTGCTTTCCATCGCGACTGAACTTCACAGATCTTAAATCGTCTACTTTCTTCGTATACCGTTTAGCAAGGCTACCGGAATTGAGGTTATAACGCGCTACCTCTCCCCGATTGGAGGCTTTTACTAAATAACGACTATCGGGTGAAAATTCAACATCAGTGTAGCAACCCCCGCACGAAGAGAACTCGGAAAAATTAAACAGATGAGCCCTTTCCCATGAGGACGTTTTATAAACATTCGTAACACTGTTGTCTTCGCCAATTGCCAGCCACTCTCCGTTTGCACTAATGGCTAAATTTATAGATCCGCCCGATCCCGCATATCCATCAGCAGTAAATTCCTTTATCTTTTTTTTGGAAGGAAACTCCCAGACAATCGCCTTGCCCCCAAAACCTACCGTGACAAAGAATTTTCCTTTCGGATCGAACGCAACATCGGTTATGCGCTCTTGATCTGGTTGTACAAAAAGAATTTCATTTCCTGTTTTCACCTCCCATATGCGCGCTGATTTATCGTTGCTTCCTGAAATGAGATAATTTCCATCGGTGCTAAAATCGATACTAGTGACCGAAGCAGTGTGGCCCAGAAAGCTTCTTACTTCACGGCCTGTGCTTAGCTCCCATAGCTTCACCGATTTATCGCGGCTGCCCGTAGCTGCATAGCTGCTATCGGGGCTGATGACAACCGTAAGCACGGCTAGTTCGTGCCCTTTTTGCACTACTGTTTTTATGGCTTGCGCGCTAACTAATGAACAGCGCACTAAAAAAAAACCTATAGCCAGATATTTCATAAACGAAAGCTAGCCAAAAAAATCTACGTGAAGCAAACACATCTTCAATTAGAAAAAATTGAAACGTCTAACGCCTTTGAAACTCGGGTGAACCAATAATAATACCCACCACTTGTGCCAACATGTTTTTTTCATTCAGCACTTTTTCCTTTTGGTTAGTTGCTGCATCATCGTCCATCGCGTGGATGCCGCTCAAGCTGTCCGCAACGTTTTTTTGCTTGCTCGCATTTTCTACTTTTCGCTCCAGAGAAGGGTGATTAATGAAGGGCGTCAATCGTTTTATAGTCGGGTCTAAGTTGCGCTCGGGCAGCATTAGCCTTGCATAGATCGGCAACGCAGCCTCGGCACTTTCGGGCTCATGATTATTATTCAGTGCCACCAAATCGAACGCGATGCCAGGCACTTTACCACCCGCTATTGCCAAGCCAAAATTCATCCGGTTTAACAACGAGCCGGTGTTAATCCAATACTGGCCTTTATCAGGATAGCCTGTCGGAGCCTGGTAGTAATAGAGTTTCTGTCCCATTTTAGTAATCCAGTTATTTAATTGCCACGGTTGCTTTATATGAGCATTAAGAGCGCGCAAGGTGCTTACTGCATATTCAAAAGGCGACTTTGTTTTAGCGCGCAGGCTTTGTTCGCTCCAAAATTCAGGTGACGATGCAAGTGTTGTAAGTACTTCGCTAATGTTACCATCGGTATCTAAAAACGTTTTTGCCATTTTATCGATTAATGATTGCGGTGGGTTGTCGCTTACAAAACGTACTGCTAATTTCCTGCTGATGAATACAGCTGTTGAAGTATGGTGTGCCAGCATTGTGAGCAGATCAACTCCCTCCGTATAGCCTTCGGCCCCAAAGGTATGGCCAAGTACTGTCTTCATTTTTGAGTCATGGCGGTTCATAGCAAAAAGGAAATCACCCTCCCGCACGAAGCCATTATTGGCAAGGCCTTCATTTCCCACTTTGTTCATGAGTTTTTGAATATTTGCCGCTTTTTCATTTTTACCCATCGGGTAGACTGTCCAACCTGTTAAAACACGTGCAGCTTCGGTTACATCCTTTTGGCTATACCCTCCGTCTACACCCAACGTGTGCAACTCCATTACCTCGCGCGCATAATTTTCGTTCAGGCCTTGTGTTTTCCTTTTCTTCTCGCGCTGTGCCATTTGTTCATTTGTTAGTTCCAACTTCCCCGCCATTTTTTTCTTAGCTACTTTACTATTTGCGGCCTTCTCGAAACGCTCATTGATGCCAACGCTCGAAAAGTTATCGAGGTAAAACGACATCGCTGGCGATTTAGCAGTTGCTAAGAGCAAATTTTCGAACTTACCAGAAACATTTGGTCGGATGACATCTCGCTCATAAGCGGGAATGAACATGGCACATTGCTTTTTTGTGACCGACACATTGAAGTGATTAAACCAAAAATCGACAAGCACTTCGCGCAATTGATTGGTGCCATCCACGGCCCTGATGATTTTCTGACTGATAAATTGACGATGCAGTTCTTTCACCTCGCGAAAGCCTTTGGATAAAGCATAGGCCTTTAGCTTTTCTTTGTATTCCTTTTTATCTAAATCGGTGAGGGAGTCTTTGGTGATTACTCCTTCTTCCAACGCCATTTTTCGCAGTTCGCCAGCATCTGGAAACAAGTCTAAAGCTTGAGTATTAGTTAACTGCAAAGCATCATACATACGTAACTTATCGGCCACTATTGGATCTGGCAAGTCGCCTGCCAATTGTTTCGCAAACCAAGCTTCAAGCCCCATTTCCAATACATTGTCAATATCGCCTGGCTTTGCGCCAAACGTAAAGCGGCTAAGCAGGTGCGCAGCAGCTTGCCGATCTGTTAAGCCTGCCTGAGCATACGGAAATTTAACTTTTGATTTTGTGTTAAGCGAAAAGGAAGTAAGTACAAGTGGCACGCTCGCAAAAAGAACTAATCGAATACCTTTCAATTTTTTCATCTGTTAATGTTATTTTACTTTTTAAGGCCATAATAGATGAATATCTGTTTATACATCTTTTGGTTGTAACCTGATCAACTCATTTTCATTACCCCAATTTTATCTCCGTGCCAATCCGGAAAAAGAATTTTATCGTTGGTTAACCTAAGGTGTTTGTCAGCAACTTCGCTAAAAACACTTCTAAAGTCTGTTGTTACGGCCAAGTCGCGGCCATCGGCTAGGTTTTCTGGTGCTAAGGGTTTAACTACTCCGTGTACTTGGCCACCCTGCACATCGTTGCCCACAATAAACATACAACTTGCCCTGCCATGATCGGTGCCGCCCGTTCCGTTCTGCTTAACGGTGCGTCCAAATTCAGTCATTGTCATAAGTGTAACTTCATCTTGAAGTTGGCCTAGATCTTTCCAAAAAGCGGAAATACTATTGCTCAAGTCGGCAGCGTTGCGCGCAAATACGCCCTTGTCTGTGCCTTGATTAAAATGAGTGTCCCAACCGCCACTTTCCGCGAAAGCGATTTCTAACCCAACTTCCATTTTTATCAACTGACAAATTTGTTTAAGTGAATTGCCCAAAGGCGAATTCGGGTAGGTTGCTTCGTTAGCTGGTTTATAACTTTTTACATCTGTCTTTTGCAGCAATCGCATGGCCTCGAAACTTTCTTTGCCTGTTTCTTTCAAGAGATCGTCTCCAGCGGCATCGTAGAGTTCTTCGAAACTTTGGGCTGCTGCATTAACATTCGCCTTGTTGCCCTTCGCCTGTATGGCAAAGTCAGCTAAGTTGCTAATAGCTACCGAAGGGTTATCGCCATAGAAAGATCGCGGCAGGCTATTTGTTAAGCTTACTGCTCGGAAGGGACTGCCATCATGCCCTAATAAACCGACCGCTCTATTCATCCAGCCACTGCTAGTGTTTTTTGTAAAAGGCGTGCCGCTCTCCATGTAATCTTGAGCATCGAAATGACTTCGCGAAGTGTTGGGTGAACCCATACCATGCACGATGGCAAGTTGTTTATCTTTAAATAACTGGTGAAACGATTGAAAACCGGGGTGCAGGCCAAACCTGCCGTCCAAATCTAATAGAGATCCGTTGCTATTGGCATTCATAAACAACGAAGGTCGGGCTTCCTTCAAATATGGATCGGTAAATGGAGAAACGGCCATTAATCCATCCATCGCGCCTCGCTGAAAAATGCAAACTAGTATTTTGCTCTTTTTATAGGGGCTTATAATTTTAGATTGCGCTGCTGCGCGCATGATAAAGAGGGGTATGCCGCCAATACCAAGACCAAACATGGCCAATCCACTTGCTTTGATAAACGCTCTTCTTGAAACCATGTTTATGTTTATTTTGTGTTTGACTCAAGAAGATGGAATAGGTTTAGTTGAAACGTTGGGGAATTACAATTCTTTTGTGAAACCCTTCTCCTTCCACTGCTTTGCTATAATCGTTTATTGGCCACCAACCATTCCACAAACAACAAATTTGGAAGCCAACTCGCCCAAGCAATAATTGCATAAGCGATTGGTTGACTTAAGTCGAAATAGTAGGAGGAAAAGAAAATGTACAAACGAAGCGTGATGGCCGCCAGTGTTAATGAAAAACTGCGCCACATCCACTGTTCATGTGCTGCAATATCTCCTTTTTTAATTTTTGATATGGCCACGGTTGTAAAGTAAAACCAAAGCCCGCTTTGCAACAAAAAACTAATTAGTACAGCCCAACCACGATCTACGAAGAAGCTCATTACCAATCCGCCTGGAGCGGCAAAAAATAAAACTCCGAATACATAAAAGTACCCGACCTTACGGTGAATGCTCATCCACCTATTGCGAAACCAAGTCGACACTTGAATAAAACCTGCCAGAAGAATTAGTCCACCTACTAACACGTGACAATAGTAAAAGGGAAGATAAAAGCCAGCGGCAACAGCAGCCTGCTTTAACTTTAAAAAGCCGTAGGTTGGATTAAAATTAAGGTAGGTAAGCGCATTAACAGTGAGTGCCGCGCCCAACACAAACAGCAATCCCCAAAAAAATCTTTTTAAACCAACCGCAACACTCACACTAAATTGGCTTCTTGACTGGCCCAAGAATCTTAGCCAGAAAATCTAAATTGTATTTATCTATTTCAGATGCCTTGGAGTAGACTTCTTCGTAGGAGGAGATGGTCGGGTTATAGCGATCTTCGAACTTGAATCTTTCCGCTCTAACTGAATCCATAACAATAAAATTGTAGTCAACTAAGATATCATCGCGCATATATTCCAATGTTGATCTAGATAAAAATGAAGATTTCCCTCCATCTTTCAGCACTTCATCTTCAATAAGCAGTAAATCAAATTCACCTTTAAAATAACTACTATCGATTTTTATGAATTGAGTAAATGGGAATCTCCTCTTCGAATCTAATCGTTTCAATTTCTTACCGTCAAATGAAAAATAGCTGAAGTAATGAATATTCTGTTCGATCATGTTTTCTTCTGGGCCAAAGCTTTCATAAAAATATTTAGCTCCAAACAAGTCATCCTTCACCCTAAAGAATTTAAAATCATAATCACCATTCATCTCAATTGAACTTGAAAAGTTCCCTTTTTTATCAACAACAGTAATTTTTTGAGATGTATAGAACTCTTCCCTACCACCAACATACCTGATTTTAAAATTTGAAATGAAAACATCAATCATCGTTGAAATGCTCATTGGTTTTTCATTTTGATTCTCAAGGTATTCATTGCCAGAAACAAAATATTCGCGATTACTTTTTTGAGTTTCTATAAACTGACCCACCACAGGATCAAAGATTTTATTATGCACCAGAAATGCTGGTGGAATAGCAATTCCATGAGCGCTAAACATATTATCGGGTGCCAACCATGCCATTTTAATCATCTCCTGATAATCCTTCCCTAGTACAAACTTCCTCTCCGTCAAATACTCAAAATCTTTAATGTATTTCTCCGCTTTGGGCGTGGGGAAATTTTCATGGTATTGATATCCTTTATCGAGCCATCCGAAAAGCGTATCCTTTTTTACCAACGCCTTTGCCTCGCCTTCTTCATAAGGCACTAACCAAGTATAGTCAACAGGCACAAGTTGCTTACCGTCCATTCCATAATAACCAATCTTACCGTCTTTCTTTACTTCTACGGCATTAGGCAAATTAATACCAGGGTTGCCAACCAAATCGAATTCAACGGGCACAATTACTTTGCCGCTGGTATGCAATAACCCCATTTTAAAAGTTGTGGGCGACTTACCATTGAGCGAGTCATAGATATATGTTCCGTTTACGGCATAGTAATAGGCGGTGTCGTTGTGGTGCACGTACCAAACCACGGTATCATAGCTCTTTTGTAGTTCGCGCGCGCGATCGTAATAAATTTTTATATCCGCTAAACGCCTTGCTAGTTCGTCCGCATTTTCAATCTTGCTTTTAATAGAGTAATACGCGGTGTAAACTTCTTGACCTCCTAATTTATAAATATAAAATTTGCCGTCTTTCTTTTGAAAAAGGCTTAATGTTAGCGTGTTGATTTCAGGCTCGGCTCCTTTGCCAATTATTTGCACGGGTATGGATACGTTCAGGTAACCTTCTTCCCAAACGGCCTTTGCGTCATCGTACACTAATACGGTTTTAACAAAAGTGGTGTCCTTGTTTTGCAACACAGCAATACCTTTTAGAATTTCTTCTTTGCTTTGCGTTGATTTAAAAAGCGAAAGAATATCGTCATCCGTTTTACTCAAGGTATTCTGAAATTGGGTTAAGAATATTTTCGCATTCTTATCAAGTCCATCATTTTTAGTTACGGTACAAGCAAAAACAAGGGTAACAAGAACTGCCAGTATGGCCAGGTAATTTTTTTTCATGCGTTAATAATTGTTTTTTAGTTGCCACATGGAATCGCTGAGATTATCATGCTGTTGGGTTTGGAGCATCTTAATGGCGATTTCATGTGAAAGGTGTTATTATACCAAATTTAGAGATAATTCAACTTTTAAATCGAAAATCTAGTTAATTAACAAAGAGATAATTTTACTTACTCCTATTTTACAACATACCCTATTTCCTTCAACTGCTTTGCGGTAAGTTGAATAATATTAACATCCAATTTTATTGGTGTCAATGGCGTATCTGTTGAATCGGTTTTAACACTTACAATGGCATCCACCACATTCATGCCTTTAAAAACTTGGCCAAAAATGGTATAGTCGCCATCTAATCTGGCAAGTCCTTTCTTGTTTTGCACGATGTAAAACTGGCAGCCAGCCGAAAGCTTCTCGGGGTTGTTGTCTCGGCCTGCTCCCACTGCTCCATAGACATGTTTAAGCGTTGGGTTAAATTCGGGTTTTAGCAGGTAAGGCGATTTAGAAAAGCCTTCGGGTGTATCGGGGCAACCGCCCTGCGCTACAAAATTATTGATTACACGGTTAAACGTAAGTGAATCCCAATAGCCTTTATTCGCTAGTTCTATAAAGCTTTTTCTGTGGATGGGGGTTTCATCGTACAACCAAAAGAGTATTTCGCCTTTGTCTGTTTTTATCTGGCCTACCGGATAAGTCTGTTGCTTTGTTTGAATTGAAAAGATTAAAAAGCTTAGGATTAGAATCAATTTGCTCATTGTGCGTAATCGTTTTGTTGATATTAATTTAAGAGGGATTGGCTACCTTTGTCAAAATTTTTACTGCCGTATTTCATGAAAATTCTATCTCTTTTTCTGCTCAGTGCAATCTTACTTAGTTCATGCGGTACGCCATCGAAAGATAAAGAAGAAAAAACAAATACCGATTTAATTGCCTACGAAGTTGTCCGTACGTTTCCTCACGATCCGTCCGCATTTACAGAGGGGCTGACTATTTACAAAGGAAAATTGTTTGAAAGCACCGGACGCGAAAAAACCTCTTGGATTGCCGAAGTTTCTTTGAGCACCGGCAAACAAGACAAAAAGATTGAACTAGACGAAAAGTATTTTGGTGAAGGGATGACCATTCTCAATAATAAAATCTATCAGCTTACCTACACTACCAAAATAGGGTTTGTGTACGATGTAAATTCCTTTAAAAAACTCAGCGAGTTTACCTACAATTTCAACGAAGGCTGGGGTATGACTACCGATGGAAAAAATATAATTGTAAGTGATGGCACTTCAAAAATTCATTTTCTTGATAGTGTCACGTTAAAAGAGACGAAGTCGATTTCAGTAAAATACCAAAACAATCCGTTAAAAGAAATTAATGAATTGGAATGGATAGATGGTTTTCTCTACGCCAACCAATGGCAAACCAATTACATTCTTAAAATTGACCCTGCCACAGGTAATGTGGTAGGCCGTATGGATTTCAATTCGATTGCTAAAAAAGTAGCAGAATCATACCCAGAGGCGGATGTGTTAAATGGTATTGCCTACGAAGCCAAAACAAAGACCCTTTTAATCACTGGCAAACTTTGGCCGGTAATGTATGCCGTCAGGTTAAAGAACTGATTTTAGGCGTCACACAACTTGGGGTTGCTGAATGCGCCCCTACTCTACTTTTTTAAATGCGCTGGGCGTAAGACCGGTTTCCTTTTTAAATGCCCTTATAAAGTAATGAAGATTTTGGAAACCTGCCATATAACAAGCTTCGGTAATATTGTACTTAGATTGTTTTAGATATTCCTTGGCAAGTCTCAAGCGCTCTTTCAAAATATAATCGCCCGGGGCGTAGCCAAGCTCTTCTTTAAACTTCCTAAAAAAGTTGGCGCGGCTCATGCAGACCTTATCACTCAACTTATTCAAATCAATCTTCTCGCGGATGTTTTCTTTTATGTATTGAATAGCAAAGGCAAAACGGTTGTCGGACGATAGCTTTAGGTAATTATTTTCGAACAATTGGCGCGCTTGGGTTTGCATCAAGCGGATCAACAATTCGCGCAACGCTAGGTTTGCCAATAAGTCTTTTTCGCGGTGTTGCTCTTTGATGCTAATCATCACCAAGCGGTTAATTATATCGGCCAACTCTTGATTGTTGATGAGATGGAACATATCCTCGTTGAGTTTCCAAGGCGAATGACTTTCGGCTTTGGGGAATTTTTCGTTCAATAAATTTAAGGTCTCAAGAATATGGTCTGCCGAAATAGCCAAGGCTATGCACTGTGTAGGGTTATCGTTGCGCGCCTCCGGAAAATCAATTTTCATCGTCTCGTGGGGCGGCACAATAACAGTTTCCCCAGGCAAGTAATCGAAGCCAGGCTGATTGAAAAGATGCATTATTTTTTTGCCCCTAAGCATACTAGTAAGCACCAAATCACCAAAGACCAAATTCACCTTTTCAGCTCGCTGATGGGTTTCAAAAACATTTAATTCGCAATGATCCATAGTAAAAGCCGATCGGTTCTCCACCAAGGTGTATAGCGAGCGTTCGGGCGAGAGGGGGACTAAGTCAAGGGAACTCCGCATGGAGGGTGAAGTTTAATAGCTTAAATATATGCAATAAATTTATTCGTAAACGATTGAAATGATACGGCAGGTACACTAAATGATTCAAAAGGTCAAGTTTCTGATAAAGATCAGGCTGACATTTGACTCATTAATTTAAAACCACAAAAAATTATGGAAACTTTAGAAATAGCGAAAGAAACGAAGGCACCTGTAAGCAGACCCGATTTTAAACCCTACTACAACCATTTTATAGGTGGAGAATGGGTGGGCCCCGCTAATGGCGAATATTTTGACAACATTTCGCCCATTGATGGAAAGGCGTTTACAAAAGCCGCCCGCGGCAACAAGCAAGACATTGACAAAGCACTTGATGCCGCCCATAAGGCGTTTGCCACGTGGTCAAAAACTTCGGCTGCCGAGCGCGGCCGCGTTCTATTGGCTATTGCCGATGTGATGGAAAAGAACCTAGAACTTTTGGCACGTATAGAAACGGTTGACAACGGCAAAGCACTCCGCGAAACACGCGCAGCCGATCTCCCATTGGCAATTGATCATTTCAGATACTTCGCTGGCGTAATCCGTTCAGACGAAAGCACGATGTCCGAGCACGATGAAAATACCATCAGCATTAATTTACAAGAACCACTTGGGGTAGTCGGTCAAATTATACCTTGGAATTTCCCGTTGTTAATGGCAGCTTGGAAAATAGCACCTGCACTGGCAGCCGGCTGCACCGTGGTGGTGAAACCTGCAGAACAAACACCAACGGGACTTATTGTATTAATGGAATTGATCCAACATATAGTTCCTGCGGGTGTCATTAACGTGGTCACAGGCTTTGGTGTAGAAGCTGGTAAGCCTTTGGCAACCTCACCCAAAGTGGCAAAGGTGGCCTTTACAGGCGAGACCACCACAGGCCGTTTGATCATGCAATATGCAAGTGAAAATCTAATTCCGGTTACCATGGAACTGGGCGGAAAATCACCCAACATTTTCATGGAAAGCGTGGGCGATGCCGATGATGATTTCTTTGACAAGGCCGTGGAAGGGGCTGTTCTTTTTGCCCTTAACCAAGGTGAGGTATGCACCTGCCCTTCGCGCATACTAGTGCATGAAAAAATTTATGATAAGTTTATGAAGCGCGTTATTGAGCGAACAAAAGCTATTAAAATGGGGCATCCACTAGCCGAAGATACCATGATGGGCGCTCAGGCTTCCAACGACCAATTCGAAAAAATCCTGTCTTATTTAGATATCGGTAAACAAGAAGGTGCTGAAGTTTTATGCGGAGGCGCAAAAGCTGGCTTAAACAGTGGGTTAGAAACAGGCTATTATATTCAACCAACCATCTTCAAAGGCAACAATAAAATGCGCATTTTTCAAGAAGAAATTTTTGGACCTGTAGTGTGCGTAACTACTTTTAAAACCGCTGAAGAAGCGATTGAAATTGCCAACGATACGCTCTATGGACTTGGCGCTGGGCTGTGGACACGCGATGCGCACGAGATCTATCAACTACCCAGGGCCATTCAAGCGGGCCGTGTGTGGGTAAACTGCTATCACGCGTATCCGGCTCACGCACCTTTCGGTGGATATAAGAAATCGGGCTTTGGCCGTGAAACGCATAAGATGATGCTTAACCATTATCGCAATACCAAGAACATGCTTATCTCATACGATAAGAAAAAATTGGGTTTCTTTTAGTGAGTTGAATAGCAAAGGTTTAGGAGTCATGACACGTTGAACGTGTCTGACGCCTTAAACCTTTCTTCAACTCGAAAAATATTTATTCGTGCATTCGTGGCATTACTTGCTGATGCCACGAATGCACGAATAGTTAAATTTTTATCCATGGAGGTACTACGGATCACTGCCACACCATTAGCCTGCGAAACCATTGATAAGCTGCGAAAAATCAATGGGCCGTTGATGTTTCACCAAAGTGGCGGCTGCTGCGATGGCTCACAGCCGATGTGTTTCGAGAAAGGGGAATTTAAAACGGGTGACAGCGATGTCAAATTAGGAACTATACACGATTGCGAATTCTTTATGAGTCGCGATCAATTTGAATACTGGAAACACACCCAACTTACATTAGATGTGATTGAAGGCCGTGGTTCTAGCTTTTCGCTGGAAATACCTTTCGGCATTCGATTTATTATTCGTTCTCGTTTATTTACAGAGGAAGAACTTTCACAGTTAAAAGCCGTGACGTAATTCAACTATAATTTTACTTTAAATAAATAGCGATGGTTTATTTGCTGTGATCGAGTAGAAGGCCGTACAAAATTGATCGAAAGCTTAGAAATATGAAAATGGTCATATTCTTTTTCCTCTAAAATTGGCACACCTGATTGACGGATCACTACTGCGCCTTCTTCGCCTGTATAAATCCAGGTTATCCTGCCACGCCATTCTTCCTGCAAAACATCAAACGCTGCGTATTCAGGTATAATCCTCTTGCTAAAAAAATCAGTACCGTAACTGCCCACCTCACCGTACGCGACATAGTTAGCCGATTCAGGTGTGTTTGCTACGAACTGCGCAGCTTTACTTGCGGAGGCGTATGTTGATAGCGTTGGATAAAAATTGAGGTTTAGAATAAAGTTAAGAGCAATTGCACTTACCACCGATGGCAACAAAATTCGCTGAAAATCAGTCTTGCCTTTCAATGCAAAATTTATGACTAGCAGAAAACCAAGTCCCCAAACAACCCAAATTAGTAAGTTAGTCGTAGGGAAGCACAAACCGTTCAACAAGAAACCAAGAATAAAAAGCAACAAGCCGATAAATAATTGCACATACTTAAAAATTGACTTGCCCGTTCCTTCTGGTGAATCTATAAGTTGACTAACATAATGAGCCGTACTAATGGCTGCTAGTGGCAAGATTACAAAAATGTAGTGCGGAAGTTTATAATGTGACAATGAAAACGCAATAAATGGAAAAACAAAACCACCCCATGTGATCGCCTCCTCATTTGCTTGAAACCTAAATTTTGATTTTACTAGCTGAATGGTAGCTCGTATCCACGACACCACAAACAACACGCACCAAGGCAAGAAAGCCCACAAAAAGGTATGAGTGAAAAACAGTATCGTAGTATCGTCCTTCCAATAATTCTCACCCGTGATACGCCCGAAACTTTGTGTCCAGAAAAAAAACTTTAGCCCTGAACCAATCGGCATTCCGTCTATCAACTTGCCTGGCTGCATATCGTATTGTCGGTAGAGCCCTACCATCATTGGTATTAAGCAAACCAAAACGATTGCCAACATAGCGAGCCACTGCCATTGAAAAATTTTTCTCCATTCTCTCCTCACCATCAAATGAAAACCAATGGCCAGTCCAGGCACCATTAAGCCAATGGGTCCTTTTGTCATCATGGCACCTGCCACAGCTAAGGCTCCAAAAATAATATGAATGAATTTTCGGTTGCCCAGAAATTCACCTAGCTGCCATAACGCAACGGCTGTGCACGCGGCAAGAATGGTGTCGGTTCTCACATCATGATTAATTAGAAACCAAGCTTGTGAAGTAGACAAGATAAGTGCAGCATAAAAACCTACCCGTTCGTTGTATAAAAGCTTACCTAATCGATAGGTAGCAAACAATCCTAACAGCGTAAACAAAACAGATGGTAATTTGTAGGTAAAGTTGGAAATACCAAATGCCCAATACGATAAGGTGGTTACCCAAAAAAGCAAAGGCGGTTTATCCAGGTAATCTTTGCCATGATTAAACACTTCTAAGTATTGCCCTGATTGCAACATTTCGCGACTCATTTCAGCATATTGCGCCTCGTCTACTTCAAGTATATCGATAAACATGCCAGCGATATAGACAATGATAACTGGAAGAAAATAGAGTAGTTTATTTTTGATCATACAAGATTTGGTGAATAGTATTCAGACGACAGTCGATTGAACTTTCAGATAACTACAACGGTTTAAATTCACCCCTAATTGAGTTAAATAATCACGCGAAGAAATTATATTTTATGATGCAGTAGATAGCGCGAAATCCATCCATCCAACTTATTTTCTTTCCTTCATCGTAGGTTCGGCCATAATACGATATGCCTACCTCGTACAGCCGAATGCCTTTTATTTTTGCAATCTTTGCAGTCACTTCGGGCTCAAAACCAAATCTATTTTCATTCAATTTTACTTGTTGAATAATTTCACGCTTAAAAAGTTTATAGCATGTCTCCATATCCGACAAGTTAAAATTAGTACCAATGTTTGAAAGAAACGTAAGTACTTTGTTTCCGATGGTATGCCAGAAAAACAAAATCCGATGCGGTCTTCCACCCATAAAACGTGAGCCATACACCACATCGGCAAAACCATCCAATATTGGTTTTAGCAAAATGTTATATTCTGCAGGGTCATATTCTAAATCTGCATCTTGAATAATCACATAGTCACCCAACGCTTCTGCAATTCCTTTGCGAAGCGAAAAACCTTTGCCTTTATTTTGCGGGTTCTTGAAATAACGAATTGGTAGCGCAGGATTGTTACTTTGATAATTTTGAATTGCCTGTTCGGTATCGTCTTTAGATGCATCGTTTACAATCACCACTTCCTTTTCAAGGTTGCCCATTAACTGAACGGCCTTTATTTTATCCAGAATTTGATGAATGGTTTTCCCTTCGTTA
The DNA here is from genome assembly GCA_027487845.1 of Flammeovirgaceae bacterium. Lineage (GTDB taxonomy): Bacteria > Bacteroidota > Bacteroidia > Cytophagales > Cyclobacteriaceae > ELB16-189. The sequence goes on along the minus strand of JAIYCV010000014.1, from coordinate 36,719 downwards.
TAAACCGGAATGATAATAGAGAGAGCCGCCATTCTTCGCAATTAAAATTTCGGCAAAATACGAGTAAAAAAATTATCTTCTAGAATGATTCATTTAACTTGCTTCCATAATGTTGCAAAAAAAAGAGTTAAACGAAGTTGAAAATGGCATTAGATTACGTTGAAAGCAAGTTGTTTGACAAGGTCGATTTCACTCAAAGCCGGCTTACCAAAGGCGAATATGAAAACTGCATTTTCTCGAATTGCAATTTCTCTAATTTCGATCTTTCCAATTTTATCTTCTCCAATTGCGAATTCAAAAGTTGCAATCTTAGCTTGGCCAATCTCACTAAAACCGCGTTGCGGGAGGTGGCGTTTTTAGATTGTAAGCTGACAGGTCTTCATTTTCAAAATTGCAACGATTTTCTATTTGCTGTTAGGTTTGAAAATTGTAACCTCAACCTAGCGTCATTCTACAAATTGAAAATTAAAAAGACCGTTTTTAAGAATTCGAGTCTCCACGAAGTTGATTTTGCAGAGGCTGATCTAAGCAACTCACTTTTTGATAACTGTGACCTAGCACATGCTATTTTCGAAAACACCAATCTAGAAAAAAGTGATTTTCGATCTTCTTTCAATTATTCCATTAACCCCGAAATCAACAAAATAAAAAAGGCGAAATTCTCATTAAATGGGATAGCAGGATTGTTGGAAAAATATGATATTGACATAGAGTAGTTCTTACAAACTCTTCCATAGGTAGAGCGTGGCATAGGCTTCCCATCCTTTGTACTTTTTAAATATTCGTTTTACCTGATCTAGCGTTGGTTTCGTTTTCATACCCTTTAAATTTCTGATGGCATTATGCACGCCTGCATCTTCCAGCGGAAAGGCATCGGGGTAACGAAAGGTTTTCATCAACGCATAATTGGCTGTCCAATTTCCCACGCCTTTTATCTTCGTCAGCCTCTCTTTTGCTTCCAAAAGTGGTAGGTTTTTCAGTTGCTCTTTTGATACATCGCCCTTAGTAAATGCCTCTGCTATCAATATTGTATACTTGCTTTTCTGTCGCGAGAATTGAAGCGGAAGTAAATCAGCATCGGTAAGCGCTGCCACTACTTCGGGTTGGGGAAACAAGATGTAATCCTCGTTATTGAACTTGACACGTTCGCCAAAGCCCTCTACAAAACGCTGTTTCAATGTATAGGCAAATTGCACATTGATCTGTTGACCAAGCACCGCCCACACCAGCGACTCGAAAAGATCAGGTTGCCCAATGATTCGATAGCCAACATATTTTTCAACAAGCGGACCAAGTAATTGATCCCTTTTTGCCATCTCATAAAATGGCTTTAGATCCGTATCTAAATCGAACCACTCTCGCACAAATAGTTTTACTTGCTCAATTTCTGATGGCTGCAACTGCTCATTCAGTATAGAAATTTTTAGCTTGTTTTGGCCCATTAAACCTACTCTAAACAAGATGGGTTTACTGTTCACCAAAATTGCTTTCAATACATAATCTGTATTTACTTTGTGGAGCAATTCCCTTGGCGACCGCCTTAAAAAAGCCAAACTTAAATCGAAACTAAATTTTTCAGGAACAGGAATAGAAAAGCTTTTCATCAGGTGGTTGATAGAAAATAAAAAATAAAGAGGTTCGTGACGCTCAACAAATATAGCAAGCAACCCTGTTCAGAAAATAATTCGGGTAATATCAGCAAGAATCGGGTTAAGCATCAATCGAATAAAATCCATCTTTGCCTATGATTGAAATCACCACCATTGATTGGCTGCCTATTTACCAATCGCTTAACGAAAAAAGCTATGCCATTATTCGTTCTTTTTTCTCTAGTGAAGAATGTAATCACTTCGCTGAAAGGTATGGCCAACCCGAACTCTATCGCAGCGTGATCGATATGCAACGGTATCGATTTGGAAAAGGCCAATATAAATATTTCGCTTATCCACTTCCTGATCAACTCCAAACTATACGCACCTCTCTTTATGAACCACTGGCTGTAATAGCCAACCAGTGGATGGCACATTTAGCGATCGACAATAAATTTCCGCAGTTGCATCACGAACTCATTCAGCAATGTGCTTCAAAAAATCAGCTAAGGCCAACACCTTTAATTCTGCATTATGAAAAAGGTGGATTCAACACCTTACATCAAGATTTGTATGGCTATGTGTACTTTCCTTTTCAGGTAGTTTTTCCACTAAGTCAACAAGGAATTGATTTTGAAGGCGGAGAATTTGTATTGATTGAACAATTGCCACGGGCACAATCCAAGGCAGAAGTTGTGTCCATCAACAAAGGTGATGCTCTTATTTTTACCACTAATTTTCGGCCGATAAAAGGAACAAAAGGATTCTATCGAGCCAAGATGAAACATGGCGTGAGCCCACTGAGGTCGGGTGAAAGGTATGCATTGGGCATTATTTTTCATGATGCTGGTTGATTTGAAGATTAATTAATTTGAAAATTTGAAAATGGTTGCCCATCAAAATATAAACAACTCGCACCTATTCAACCTTCTTAAGAATAGATCATTGACTTTTGCAGGAAACAAAAAGCTAAAAATCTACGGAACGTTGAGATGTAAGTCTGGCAAAAGAATGAAAAAGGAAAACCGAGTTTTCTTTACGAATGAAGAAGAGGCAATCTCAGCTGGATATCGACCCTGCGCACATTGCTTTAATAATTCATACCTAAACTGGAAGCGGATTACTTTTTAACCGGCACCGTAGCTTTTAACTCCTCCGCTGCCATCAGCACAAAATCCTTACCTTTAAAAAATCCCTTCCCTAACTCGGCATCATACTTATCGGTGATACCTAAAGAAGGAATATCTTCCACTTTCTTCCCTTTCTTCAACGCTGCTAGCACTTGATCTTTAATGTCATACAACTTATCGCGCAATACTTTTACATCAGCCTTAGTGGCCAATTCTCCGTGGCCTGGAATTATTTTCGAGTTATCGTCCGCAGCTACCAATAGTTTATCCAGTGTAGTAAGAAACCCTACAAAACTCCCGCCCGAAGAAACATCTATAAACGGATAACCATAACGCACAAAGGCATCGCCTGTATGATAAACATTCGCTTTCTTAAAATGGACGATCACATCACCATCTGTGTGCCCTTTATCTAGATGAATCAACTCGATGTCTTCATTGTTCAAATGAAAATTGAGCTTGTCAGAAAAGGTAATAACAGGAAGCGCTTCAGGATCTCTTGGCGGAGTGGTTCGGTTAAAGACTTTATTGACTTGTTCCTTGCTCATTCGCTCAAGCACTTGATCATGGGCAACAATGGTGGCTCCTATTTTCTTAAAATTTTCATTACCCCCTGAATGATCGCCATGCAAATGCGTATTTATTAGAAATCTGATTTCGCCAGGAGATAGCGTTTTTATAGCGCCATTAATTTTATTGGACAGTGGTGCGTATTGATCGTCCACCATAAGTACTCCCTCTTCTCCGATCAAAACCCCAATATTCCCACCAGAGCCTTTTAACATATAAATACTTTCAGTAACTCTGACGGAGCTAATTTTAACAGTATCAAAGTTTTGGGCTTTCGCAGATGCTATTGTCAACGTAAAGGAGATAAAGAGCAGTCTTGTTTTCATGAGCATTAATTAGGACTTAGTCAAATATAATGCAACGAGGTGTAGATCCGCAAGAAACAGGTTGAAGAGTTTGATGAGCGGTAGCAATTTTGAATCATCAAAAACAATAACTTTATGATAGTATCTATGGAAAACGAGATCATCAATTATCAGCGCATAGAGCAGGCCATTCTGTTTCTGGAAAAGAATTTTCAGCACCAACCTGAGCTAGATGAAGTAGCAGAAAAAGTACACCTTAGTCCCTTCCATTTTCAGCGGATTTTTACAGAATGGGCCGGCATCAGCCCAAAGCGATTTCTACAATTCCTAACGGTTGATTTCTTAAAAAAGAAATTGACGGAGTCAAAGAACATTGTGGAGGCTGCTGAAGCGGCTGGGCTTTCGAGCCAATCAAGGGTGTACGATTTATTTACTACGCTAGAGGCGGTAACACCGCAAGAATACAAACTTAGGGGCAGCGGCATTAAAATAGAATATGGTTTTCATGAAACAACATTCGGACAGTGTTTGATTGGGACGACCGATCGCGGAATTTGCTGGCTTTCGTTTGTCTCAACGGACGAAGACCCGCGAGTTCATCTCGAACAAATGAAAGAACATTGGCACAATTCCCTCTTCCATGAAAATGAAGAACTAACTTCTGAAATCGTGAAAAACATTTTTAATGACGATGCAATCAATAAAAAACTGCATCTTTTTGTAAAGGGGACAAACTTTCAAATTAAAGTATGGGAAGCACTGTTAAAACTACCACTAGGCAGCGTGGCCACGTATCAACGAATTGCTGAAAAAATTCAGAGTCCCAAAGCAATGCAAGCGGTAGGATCGGCAGTGGGGTCCAACCACATTGCGTATTTAATACCTTGCCATCGCGTTATTCGGAAAGATGGAATCCTTGGTGAATACCGATGGGATGCCATCCGAAAGAAAAGCATCATTGGGTGGGAGATGGCTCGAATAGATCGTCACCCAGGCTTATGAAACAAATTTATAAACAGCTCGGCAAATGACAGGGTCAAACTCATATATCTCGCATGATGTCAAGCAAAACTTTTTGTTCCAACAACCTGTTCTTCATCGTCATTTTTTCGTCTAGATCTTGGGCCAAACTTTCAAAAAAGCCCCTGATTGTATAAACTAAAAGTGTACTGAATTCTGTTTTAAAAAAAAATAATTGATTGTTATTTATATCGGTAAAACAAATATTTTCGAATGTATTCGAGCTATCTCCGTTGACAACATATTTTAATTTTAGTGCCTTTTTAACATCTGTAAAATTGATACTGTTATCTAAAAAATATATAGCGGCACAAAACTTCCCCTTGTACATTAACAATTCATATTTTACAGCATGGCTTCCCAAATACCTTCTCTTGTAATGATAGACTTGCAAATCTACAGCAGGATGAAAGTATAATCGGAAAGGTGTACTTACCCTAAACATTAGCTTCTCTGTGGCTGATCCAAAAAAAAGACTTTTTCTAAATACTATTTCTGTAGCGCTCTCTAGAAATTGAGCCTTTTCAGTTCCTGCAACAATCAAATTCAGCCAATAACTGGAAGCATACCTCCCCACTATATGCGATTCTGAATACGAATCCTTTTTTTTCCTACTATTGAAAAAGAAGTGAAGTGTTTTGTATAATAATTTCACAAAAAGGATGTGCGTATAAAGTTAACCGTAAGGTTTCCCAGCGATGACTAGATAATTTTCGGGTTAACTCCATCATACATTTTTACAGTTTTTAACCTGATTTTAAATGTAGTACCTTCTCCTACTTTGCTGTCGATTTCTATAGTTCCGCCCATTTCTTCAACTTGTTTTTTCACTAAAAACAACCCTAGCCCGCTACCTTCAGTACTTGGGTGAAAGCGTCTATTGCGTTGGAATAACAGGTGGCCATATTTCGATAGATCAATTCCCAATCCATTGTCTTTGTATAGTAAAACAACCTCTTCCTCATAACAGTAGGAATCAATAATAATCAAAGGGGCTTTTTCTGATTTAAACTTTAACGAATTACTAATTAGATTTAAGAAAATACTAAAGATCGAAGCGTCAAAAATACCCGCGTTAAAATCTGATGAGACATTGTTTAATATCAACGCGTTGGACTCTTTAATCTCATTTTCAAGAAATGACAATACCTGATTGATTTTTTTGCTAACTGCGGATGTTGGTCTAGTAGCGATTTGATGATTGTTCTTTGCATGTAACATTAGCTGAAGGTCTTTAATGATTGCGTCAAAATCCTTGGCTGACTTCTCTATTGAATCAATCAAGAAACTTTTAGTTTGATCATCGTTTACGCCTTTAAGTAGTGATGTCAAACCTAAAAGTCTGGTGATCGGGGCTCTAAGGTTATGGGTAATCATTGTTGAAAATTCCTCCATTGAGTTCATGTTGATTTGTATCTTTTTGCTTATTAGATGGATCATCTTACTATTCAGAAATTATTAAGTAGAGTGTTTACTCTAAAAACTTAAGCGTATGATTTTCAGCCCATTGAACTTACTCTCGTTCCAGATAAGGTTGCGTTAGACCAATTCTTTTAAAATTGACGCTTTCCTTACACCATCCTGCCGAATCTGGCTAAACAAGACTCAAAATTTAGTTAAACTTAAAGCAGCAAGGTATATAATTCGCATGCGTTCAAAGATTGTATGAATCTGAAATTATTGCATTTAACTGCGAAAAAAATGCCAAATCGAGGATTTACTAGCCTGAAAATCCAGATTAATAAATTTGCTTAGCGTAATATTGAAATTATGAAATTTTACTTCTTAGCTGCCGCTTTATCTCTTATTCTAACCATAATTTTCATTGGCGGGCTTGTTGCTCAACCCGATTTTTCAACTAGTAATATCAGAAAAATTGACAGCTTATTGGCCATATTGCCAAATGTCAACGGTGTTGGTAAAGCCAATACCTTAGCCACATTGGCAAGAACTACTTTTCCAATTAGTAAGGATTCATCTCTTTTGTTTTCAAAACAGGCAATTGAGTATTTTAAGAAAATTAAAAAAGAAGTTAGTTTGTTCGACTTCTTGGTCGCTCAAGGTCTTTTCCTTTGTAAAGAAGGAGAAACTAGCATCGGTTTAACGTTTTTGTGGCAAGCAAAAGGCATTAAAAATGACACTCTAAACACGAACGCCAGAATTTTTTCTCTTTATATGAATCTTGGTGATGCATACTGGGTCGCAAGTTTAAACAATGATAGCACAGTTTATTATCACCAAAGAGCGCGGCATTTTGCAAACGATTACGAGTCCAAACAAAAGAGTCTATTAGCAATCGGAAAGGATACCTATATTCTCTTTGGCTTAAGAGTAAAGGCATTAAAAACGTTTTTTGAAATCGATCAAATGACGCAAGAAAAAAAGCAAAATGGCATTTTAGCTGAGACTTATTTCTATTTAGGGCAAGTTTACGGTGAGGACGGGATGTACGATAAGTCTCTATTTTTCTTGAAAAAATCATTGGCACTAAGTAAAAAATTGAAAGAGACTGATATACAAGCCGATGCAATGACAGGAATAATCAGTTTGTTTCATGCCAAAAAATTTTATGATTCCTCTTTAGCAGTAATTAAGTTGGCTGAAACATTTCTTGAAAATAACAAAAATATTGGGCGATTGCTCGAACGAAAACTATTTTTGGAAGCTTCCAAGGGTAGTTGCTTATTGAATTTAGAAAGATTGGATGAAGCTATGACTGTTTTGAAAAAAGCAATCGAAGCTGGCAAAAGTTTAAGCAATAGTTATCTCTATGCAGACCTTCATACTTGTCTGGCTGAGGCGTTGTTGAAGCAAGGCAATTTAAAAGAGGCCGAGCTGTACGGATTAAAATCATTAGAACTCATTAATAGAAGTAAGCATTGGCAACAAGGGCCATATACTTTAGAAGTCTTAAGTAAAATTTACGCCAGTATAAAAGATTATAAAAACGCTTATTATTACAGTACTCAGCACTTTTTTGCTTATGATAGCATTTACAAAAGTGATAGCAGAAGTAAAATGAACTCTTTAGAGAAGGAGTACGAGCTTGCCAAAAAAGACGATGAACTAAAAATTCTAGAAGCCAATGAAAAATTAGCACAACAAAAGCAGTTGGTTCTGGTCACAGGGCTAATTGTCCTTGCTATATTTTTTTGTTTACTTGGTCTGTTCTTGTTTATGGCACGAAAAAAAAATCTTGCACTTACGCGGGCTAATGATCTTATTACAGGACAGGCAGAAGAGATACAAAAAGTAGCCGATCAAAAGGTTATTCTTTTTGGCAATATTTCACATGAACTGCGAACACCCATTACACTTATCAACGGGAACTTAGAACAAATTAAAACTAACCCTTTTTATAGTTCAGATAATAAGCTGGAAATAGCCTTGCGCAATAGCAGAAGACTTAAGGGGATGGTAGATGAAATTTTTGAATTAGCAAGAAAAGAACAAACAACGGAGCAGTCAATTACATTACTAGATCAAGAAATTGCCCCGATCTTAACCCGTATTGTTTATTCTTTCGATGCTTTAATCGAAAAAAAGCTTCTCACTTTAGAATTTAACGCAACTGCTCTGGAGGGAGTGATTGTTAGTTTAGACGAAGATAAATTTGAAAAAATTATCAGCAATTTGTTGGATAACGCAATTAAATTTAACGTGCCTGGGGGTATTATACGAGTGCTTTGCGAAAACCATTTGCAACAAAATTTAATTTCAATTTCCGTTATTGATACGGGCATAGGCATTTCACCAACATCCCAGCCCTTCGTTTTTGATCGTTTCTATCAGTGGAGTTTAGAAAAGAACGATAATGGCGGACTTGGCATCGGTCTGGCGTTGGTAAAGGAATACACTGAACTACATGGAGGTACAGTCTCTTTGTCAAGCTCTCCCGCAACTGGCACTAAATTCACGGTGGCCCTACCTATTGTAACAAAAGCATTCAACGAACTAGAATCAAGTATTTTTGATTTTATACCTGATAATCAACTCACCGTTTCATTTGAAGCGTTAGAAAAGCCTCCTTCCATTCTTTTGGTAGAAGATAACAGTGAAATGCAAAAGTATATTGTTGATATTTTCGGTAATGATGCAAAGCTATTTTGCACAAGTGATGGTAAGGAGGCGCTCGAATGGCTTAGCCACAACATACCTGACGTAATCATAACAGATTTAATGATGCCCGTAATGGATGGGTATGAATTTCTGCAAAATGTTAAAGGATCAACTAATCTAAAATACATTCCAGTCATTATTCTTACCGCACGCGGAACGCCCGAAGACAAACTTTACGGGATGAGCCTCGGTATTGACGATTACTTAATAAAACCATTTAATCCATTAGAACTGAAGATTAGGGTACTTAATCTTTTATCAAACGTTAAACTTCGTAGCCAATGGCGTAGCACCCCTGCCTTCGAAGAACCAACTTCTATAGAAAACAAACTAAGTGAAGAAGAGATATTCCTTAAGAATGTAGAAGCTTATGTGAGCGAACATATTGGCGACCCCACACTGAGCATTGAAACCCTTGCCCGCCATTTAGCCGTGAGCGATCGCAAATTACACCGCATTTGTGGCCAGCTAACAGGTATGTCTCCAGGCCAATTAATCAAAGAAGTAAAACTCAAAAAAGCCTATTCAATGCTTATTGAAAAGGAAGTAACAAAAGTAACGGAACTTGTTCTGAAACTAGGCTTTAGTGACGTTGCCTATTTTTCAAAGCAATTTTATAATCGCTTTGGCAAACGGCCAACTGAAATTCTTGAAGAAATGCATGTTTAAAATACGTTGATGAACGATAATATTCCATCTGTATGAATTGTTCAGCTTTAAAAATTTATTTGGTTTAGTAACCCAGATGGTTAGAAAATAATTTTTTGTGACCTTGTCAACTATGATAGTCAAGGTTCGCAGCTAACAACACTACGAAAAGTGAACCGTGGAATTCAGGAAAGCTGTTTTCTTTGGAGTGATTTGAACGAAGTGATTCCTTTTCTAATCGAACTTTCTCACAACTGGCTTACTGCACCTTCAATGACCAACCTTGAAGGTGACGAACGCCAACAAAAATTCAACAATATTTACCCTTATAACTAAAAGGAGGAAAGGCTTCATCTTCGTTAGAAACTATGAAGGTGGCAGGAAATTTAGTAATGAGGCAAAAAACCCCTGTTAGTCTAAGCCAACAGGGATTTAAGTTAATTGATTACGGATTTATTTAGCGAAAGTAAATACATTGATTCCCTTCACCGACTCGACCCTGCCCCCTCCGAGGGTAGTAGTTGCCCACGTTAACGTCAATACAAGTTTAGTGTCGGTAACTTCGGTAATCGTTACCGCTAAGTTGTCACTTCGTGTAATAGTTTTCGCATTTCCATCAGCAAAAACCCAAGTGCCAGACGCTGGCCAAACCACACCTCCATTAGTGGAAGTATAGCCGGCATCCGTAAAGCTCAACGTCAATCCTTTATACACAGTCGTCTGGTCTGTGTTATCAACAGATACCGACTGAACTTTCCAAGCGGAAGATTTTAGAATTCCCTTAACTCGATCTGTTTCCGGAACTTCATCTTCGCATCCCTGCACAGAAATAATGACTCCAAACGCCATTGCCACTAACGCCAATTTTGATATTATTTTAAATGATTTCATACATTAAATTTGTTAACTATTATTGTTTTTCAAAACGTATTATCGAAGTTCCTTTGTCACTTAATACACGAATCAAGTAAATTCCTTGAGAAAAGCTTTGCACGTTGAAGGAGGCTTCTTTACCACTCACTTCTTGTCTCAACATCTGTTTGCCAGTCAACTCGGTAATAGAAACATCTTTTTTACCAGATTCGCTTTCAAATACAACTGTTAAAATGTCCTTTACAGGATTTGGGAAGGCACTGACTGAATGATGAGCTGAGCCAATATCGCCAGTAACAATAATTGTTTGATCGGTGGAGAATTCACTTACACAATCATCTACTTTCACTTGCACTTTGTAAATACCTGGAGCAGTTACCGAAAACGTAGAGTTGGTTGCCCCAGCAATTGCATTTGCACCCAAAAACCACTGATTTCCAGTTGCTGCACTCGAAGTAAGCGTTACGGTTTCGGAATTTGTATTCGAAAGCGTAACCGATGGCTTAGCTGGCTTTATGCAGAAATCACGCTCTAGGGCAGTTGCAGGTAAGAATGATGCATTGCCAGCCTGCGCTGCCGTTACAGTAACTCTTCCCGCGTTCACCAAGGTAGCTTGGCTGCCACTTATCGTAATTTTATCAGAAGTGCTTGAAAATGAAACTGCCAAACTGGAGCTAGCGGTAGCTGTTAGTGCAAAGGCTGCATCGCCCACCGTTTTATCGGCAGGAGTTGTAAATGTGATAGTTTGATTTTGTTTGGTTGTTATCGAAACAGTGTTACTAGTTGAATACCCAAAATCATCTTCAGCTCTCACTCTGTAGTAATATATAGTGCCGGGAACTACCGTATTGTCTGTATAGGTAACCACATTTGGCAATACTGAACCTATTGCAACAAATCCAGTTGTTTCGTTTGTTGAGCGTTGAATATCAAAAGCCGTTTCGGAAGATGAATTGTCCGTCCAAGTAAGTGTAGTGCTAATTGTGGTATTACTATTAACTGCTGTTAATGCACTAGGAGCAGTCGCTTGATTACCTACGGAGTAAACCGAAATGGTGCTACTTACTTCGTTTGAAAGCACTACCAAAGGAACCCCTGTTGGGCTGTCTTTAGCCGAGATATAGAAAATGCCTTCTGAACCACGGTCGCCCGCCACAGCGGTTGTACTTCTGCTATTTGCCCACTGAACAAAAATTGGGTTGGCAGGATCAGTAACATTATACATCATTACACCTCCAATTCGTTCAAGTGCTATAAACGCATACGTCTTTCCATTGATTGTTGCTATGGAAACACCCTCAGGCTCAGGCCCCTTATTATCACTCCTATTCTTGGCCGTATTGTTATCATGGCTTGCATTGAACATACTTCCATAGGTAGCATCGGCCAAGGTGATCCGTTCAAACTGGTCGCCACTATCAAATATTTGTGTTAGGCCCGTGGCCGTTGATTTCCATATCGAAAAAGAGCGAGCTCCCAACGCATGGATTTCGTCAAAGTCACCATCGCCATCTGTGTCACCTGTTTTGTTGGTGAGTTGCAGGCGTCCTAAAATCGCATTATTTTTCAACAGCGATGCGTTGGGAAATTTTGCGGGATCTAACACATAAGCAGTTGAGCCTACCCGAACCTCTTCATTATATATACTTCCTTCAGCTCCTACGCTAGATCCAGCGCGTGGATAAACTCTTGAGTCACCTTCATTGGCTGTTATCAAGTAGGTTTCATTGTTTACCGTATAGCTCGCAATAGCGTCAGGCTGGTACATTCCCTTAATGGGCAGGTTTGTTATGGCAGGGAATGAAATTCCATTGTCGGAGGCATCCAAACCATTTTTAATTAAGTTGTGATCCTTCAAGCCCAATGGCCTAATAGCAGTAAACGTTTTTGTAGTGATATTGAGTTCGGCAATCGCATTTGCTTCCTGTAAAGTAACGTACGCAATAGTTCCATCGGCAGAAAAGGTGATGTATTCCGGCTCTACGTCCTTCGACAAAGTAGGATTGTTAGGGCCATACACACGCAAGCCTTGACTCCTTAAACTGGCTAGTTGAGAATCAAAAGAGTTGAAGTTAACGGTAGTAACATTTGATTGAGCCAGTGTAGCAATTCCTCCCGAAATATCAATAATACTTACTGTACCTTCGGGATCAATGGTATACGCATCATTCGGTTCACCTTCATTTGGTGTCAACACTAAATTTCCATTCGGGCTAAACGTAATCATATCGGGCATTGCACCCACCGTTACTTGCTTTAAGAAAACACCATCTTTATCAAAGAAAACTACGCTTCCGTTGTCTGTTAGGTTGGCTGCTTCTATGGCCACGGCCACTAGTCCATTTCTTACAGCGACACTATTGATACCTCCATAAGTAGCAACATCAATGCTGGCCACGCTGGTCATTGCAGCAGGATTACTAAAATCAACGATGTTAAGCTTCTTACCTAACGAATTGGCGATATATAACCGCTTACTCATTGGGTCATATGCTGAAATCTCAGCGGAGTTTCCTGGATTTGCGCCTACGTTTAAGAAACTTGATACAAAAGTCAATTTAATATCTGTTGTGCTGGCAGCAGGAGCGGCAGGGAAATCATTATCGAATATAAAAATATCTAGTCTTGGAATATTAATGCTGATATCAGGCGAAGACGATTTGATAGATACATTCGCCACTTCTGAACCTTCTAGTTCCGTATCATTAGCCATTGTTATAGTGGCTGTTCCCGTGGTAGCGCCCGCAGCGATGGTAATAGTAGCATTACTTAGCGTGTAATCTGAAGTGGTAACACCAGTGCCTTTCACTTCGATATTCAGCGTTTGACTAGTGGTTAGGGCTGCTGCTGCCGTGGCCGTAAGCGTTATCACACTACCCAATGCTTCGCTGCCATTAGTTGCGCTTGCAGAAAGTGCAACAGTAGGGTTTACAGCAACTGAATATACTGACACCGTTCCGCTCACTTCATTCGATAATAGTACAAGTGGATTTCCTGTTGGACTATCCGCAGCAGAAATATAAATAATGCCTTCTGATCCAAAATCGTCCGTAGCTACCGTTGGGTTTGAACGATTATTATCATAGCCAACAAAAATAGGGTTTGCTGGATTTGTAACATCATAAGTCATAACGCCACCAATGCGCTCTAATGCAACGAATGCGTACTGTTTGCTCCCAATAGTGGCAACCGCAACTCCTTCAGGTTCTGGCCCTTTGTTATCGCTACGGTTTTTCTTGCCGGGATTCCCTATACTATTATTAGCGTTGAAGAAAGGTGCCCAAGTAGGATCTTCTGACGTAATGCGCTCAAACTGAGCCCCGCTATCGAATACTCTAGCTCCGGTGGAGGCATTCCAGATGGTAAAGGAACGTGCGCCAAAGGCATATAATTCATCAAAATCACCATCTCCATCGGTGTCACCCAATTTATTGGTTACTGCTAATCTACCCAAGGCAGAGTTAAGTTTCAAAGCACCGGCATTAGGGAAGGCGGTAGCATCCAGGTTGAGTGAACCTACGGTAACCTCATCGGTAATTCCAGTATATTCTCGCGCGTCACCTTCATTGGCGGTAATTACGTAAGGCGTTCCAGCCACTTCAAAGTAAGCAATGGCATCAGGCATGTACATTCCCTTTACTTTCCAGTTTATCAAAAAAACATCACCTGAAACGTCTGAAGCATCAAACGCGTTTTCCGGAAGGTTGTGGTCTTTGTATCCTAAAGGCAATACGCTTGTAACTTGTTTAGCAACCAAATCTACAATTGCCATCGCATTGTTCTCTTGAAGGGTAACATACGCCTTTTTTGAATCAGCCGAGACGGCAATATATTCTGGTTCCAAATCCTGAGAAACCGTTGAGCCTGGACCAAAAATTCTTACACCCTGACTCTTTAAACTTGCCATCTGACTGTCAAAAGCATTGAAATTGATTTGTGTGACATTCGCTTGGGTAATATTGGCAACATCGACAGGAGCCGTGACTGATGAAAGATCAACCAAGGTTATAGAGCCTTCAGGATCGCTTAACGTAGGCGTATAAAAAATTGGCTGCGCTTCATTTGCAGTTAACACCGATTTACCATCTGGTGTGAATGTAACCATATCAGGTAAATTACCTGCTTCTACCGATTTAAGGTGTGCTCCATTAATATCGAAAAACGCGATTGCACCATTCGCTGTTCCAACATTTTCTATTGCTACAGCTACAATGCCATTTTTAGTGGCTATGCTATTCACGCCTGCACCAAAAGGTGCCATATCGATAGTAGAAACTCTCGTAATCGCAGAAGGAGTAGTTAAATCCAAAATCTCCATCTTATTCTTTAATGAATTCACTACGAACAATCTTTTAGAGGTTGGGTCATAAGCAGAAATCTCAGCTGAACTCCCAGCTTCAGGCACTTTGTAATTACCAGCGTAGGTGAGATTAAGTGCGTTGCTAGGATTAATAGGCGTACGATCATTGTCCTTGATAAATATGGTATGCAATCTTATCGAGCCAAGCGACCCGTTAGTAACCGTTCCTAATTGAAGAACAAGATACTTGTCTCTATTTGGGTCGGCATCATCTAAGATAGTGATCGCCACATTTTGCGCAGCAGTGGTATTTGCGGAAAAAGTTATTGTTTGGTTAGTGAACGCATAATCCACTCCAGCAACCGCATTTCCATCTACAATGGTAACTTGAGTTGAAACGGCATTCGTTCCTGCAAAAGCAATGTTTACTGGTATTGATAGGCTGCCCGAATTTTCGTTGGCGATGGTTCTTTCTGTTGCAAAAGTTACAGGAGCAGGGCTAGTGGTAAACGAGCCAGGAGTGGCATAGATATTCACGCCATTCAATGGTTTTACTAGTGTTTTCGGAGTACCCCAATTCTGCCCTAAATTGTTATCCAATGAAAGGTCTAAAAGCTCCAATGAAAACCCTTTCTCGTCAGCATCAAGCGGCCAAGGCGTAGCATCATCGTAATTAACTTCGTCAATGAGTGCGTTTAAGCTATTTCTTAATGTGATCAACTCACCTCCGTTACCTAACACATTTCCTGCGCCTGGTATGTCTAAAAACGTTTTGCCCGTATAAAAAGCTTCTGCACCTGCCTTATCGACAGCGAGCAACAGAAACCCGTTGGCCGGAATATCCGTTTCTGGCAAGGTAAAATCAAAGTTATTGCCATCTTTAATTTTCAAGCCCCCCGCCTTTACTACGTTGGCACTGTTGTTATAAATTTCAATAAACTCCAACGCATCGGCCTCAGGTATGTTCAATGCGTTGTACATGATTTCTGTGATGATGAGACTTGGAGTCGTATTATTGAAAATTAATGGTGTGCTAGTAAATGTAGTCGCCATAATATTTTCGCTGGAAGAAACATCTTTTACACCACTAACAGTAATTGTATATCCTATTCCATCATTAAGAGCAGATGTAATTAAAGTAACTTTCTTGGAAGCGTTGTCGTAAACAGCAGAAGTTATTGAAGCAAAAGCATTTATAGTATAGTTGGATAAATTCTCCGCTGTTGCTGTAGTTACTGACTCACTAAAAATAACTTCAATAGAAGTATTGCTGACTAATCCAACGTTTGTTACAGTCGGTGGAGTAGTGTCAGTCATAACTAGCGTAAACAAGTTTGTACTAAAAGGTACATCAGGGGCCGTGGCATCGATACTTTGATCACCACTTGCATCTTGCGTAATCCAATTTGAAGGTGTATTTATTTGAGTAGAATAAGCAGAGAAGGAAGTTTGATTGCTTCTTGACCCATTGTATGCTGCAATATCAACGTCATCATCAGTAGAAACAAAATTGACTGCAGTTGTTCCTTCGGTTAGTCCTGTTCCGGTCAAAACGCCATTAGCCGCGCTATAACCACCTGAAGCAAAGGCGGTAAGAAAGGTCGGGGTGTTGAAGGATCCTTGGTAAGCATAAATAGTTTCATCACTACCTCCAATACCTCGATTTGTACCATGTAAATTAAGAGCAGTAGCATCTACAGCAGTGCCTGTATTAGCTGCTATCGATCCAGATCCGATATTATCAATAAGTACTACTGTGCCCGCAACGACCGTTGAAGTTGCTGTCCAACTTAACACGCCTTCATTTGTATCAACCCAAGCTGTTCCATTCCATTCGTTATCCTCAAAATAAATGACTTCGCCAGAATTAATGGTTGTTAGGGCCACAAAAGCTAAGTTATCGTTCCCGTCTGCATTGAAGCCAACAATGGCAATACTTCCTGGTGCCAATTGCGCAAAACTCATCCCGGAAACAAGGATGAGGAACATTAGTAATAGTTTTCTCATAGTTGATTTTTTAAGTATACAAAAAAAGAAAAAAGAAAGGGGGTTATTGTTACTGAATTGTTACGAAACAGATGTGGCCTGTTAACTAATTCTTAATAAAACGAACTAATTGCACTGAGTTGCCATCTATCACTTTTAAAAGATAAATTCCTTGCGGGAAGTCGGTTAAATCGAATGTGGTCTCCTTCTCAAACACTACCTTGTTTATTAATTCGTTGCCCGTCAATCCAAGAACTGTAATGGCCTTTTTACCAATTTTTTCCGAGAGTTTTACTGTGAGCCAACGAGTGGTTGGGTTAGGGTACACCTCAACTTTTGGATTCAAATTATCTGAAACATCACCTGTCACAATTAATAGTTGTTCGGCAGAAAACTCACTTATGCAATCGTCTACTTTTACCTGTACTTTATAGCTACCCGCAGCCAGTGCCACATAGGTGACATTGGTAGCTCCTGAAATTGCGCTTGTTCCCAAGTACCATTGATTGCCCGTTGCAGCGCTTGACGTAAGCGTGGGTGCATCGGTGTTGGCATTTGAAAGGGTAATGGTCGGTTTTGCTGGTTTTATGCAAAATTCCCTTACAACGGAAGTTGCCGCGTTATAATTTGTGTTTCCCGCTTGAGAAGCGGTAACGCTTGCTTTACCTGCGCTCACTATCGTTATCTGTGTGCCACTGATGGTTACTTTCGAGTTGGGCGTTAGCGTAACGGCCAACCCGGAGTTAGACGTTGCGGTAAAGCTGAAAGCAGCATCTCCAATAGTTTTGTCGGCAATGAGGGCAAAAGTTATTAACTGGTTTGCTTTGTTCACTGTTAGCGGCTGCGCAACATCCGCGGCAGCGTTAAAATTGCTATCACCTGCTTGTTTGGCTGTAATTGAAGTTGTACCGGCCCCAACAATTGTTACGGTACTGCCCGAAACAGTGGCAACTGCGGTATTGCTGCTGGTGTAGGTTACGGGCAAGGCCGATGAAGAGGTGGCGGTTAAAGCGAATGCCGCATCGCCAAAGGTCTTGGCTGGCAGCACGGCAAACGTAATGGCTTGGTTTGCTTTGTTGACTGTTAATATTTGAGTAGTGTCAGCTGCAGCGTTAAAACTGTTGTCACCCGCTTGTTTGGCTGTAATTGACGTGGTTCCGGCCCCAACAATTGTCACGGTATTCCCAGAAATGGTAGCCACGGCCGTATTGCTGCTGGTATAAGTCACTGGAAGCCCTGATGAGGAAGTGGCGGTTAAGGCGAATGCCGCATCGCCAAAGGTCTTGGCTGGCAGGGCGGCAAACGTTATTGACTGATCGGTTTTTGGCAACAAGAACCTAGCCGAAACGGGCAGATGGTCGGACGTGTTGTTGGTATAGTTGGAGATGTAGCTTCTAGGGTCGTCCACCACGGTAGAGTTGCTCACATAGGCGGTTGCAAGCTCGTTGGAGGTAATGATGTGATCTATAAAGCTGCTTGAGCTAGGAAAACTGAAACCACCCGCCTGACTAAGAGCAAGCGTAAGGGCATTAAAGCCAGTGGTGTTGTCAACAAAAGGTTTGTAGGTAGATTCGAATCCGCTGCGGATAGAAGTATCCACGTCATCGTTCAGATCGCCCAGAAAAATGATATTGTCGTTCGCGTAATTGGCCAACAACGAGTCATAAAGCACTTTCACATCGTACTTTCTTCTATCATAATCATCTGCGGCAGAACCAGACTTGGCGTGGACGTTTACCACCCGAATTCGCTTGGTGGCACCGTTAACGGTAACATCAAACGTAGCCATAAACGGCAAGCGGCCCGATGACCAAAAACTGGAAGGAGTGCTACCTCCAGAAGTGGGATACCCCGGTAGTAAAGAAGCATTACCTGCACGGACAGCATCGTACAATTGCTCAAACATGACACGAGAACTAACCAATTGAACTGTGGAGGTATTATAGATGAACCCAATTTTTTGAGGGGGGAAATTAGGATCTGGCGCATCAAATGAACGAGACCAGCGATTGGCCAATATCTTATTGTAGCCAGATAAGTTTGATGCCAATGTATTAAACGCATTGTCATCAGCTACTTCTTGCACACCGTAAATATCCGCTCCAAGGGTTTGCATCACTGTGGTCACATTGCTGATCTGCAGTGGATCATCGGTGGGGCCAAACTCTGTGCCGCCCGAGTCTTTCACATCGGTACCAAAAAATTCCAAGTTAAAGGTGGTGATGTCCAGCGATTGTGATTTGTCTGCTCCCTGAACAAAAACGTTTCGGTTACTGACACCATTCGAGACAATTGAAATTAATCCTGAAAAACTATTTGAGGAACCTGCTGGTGGATTAAAGCGAACATGCACCGAATGACCAAAATCTTTGGAAAGAATGATTGAGTTAGAAAAATTGTTACCATCAGAACCAGACACTAAAAAATGAGGTGGCGCAGTTACTGTAATGTCATTCACCAAATTGGAAACTTCTAAAATAAACTTATTCTCGCTTGCAGCATTTATAAAGTTTAATGATGAGGTTGAAACAGTCATATATCTCCCCAAGGCGTTATTAAAGGCAATTTCATCCAGCGTCCAGCGGGCGGCTGTATTGGTGCCGGTGGTTGAGGTGTAAACAAAAGCCACATATACATTTCGCGAGGCGTAAGCAGACAAGTCCACATTGCTCAACGTCCAATCTGATAACGAGCTACTGCTAGACGGAACAGCTACTGTTGGAAAGTTGCCATTCAAATCGATCCAAGTGGCCGCGGTAGGGTCACCGCTGCCCGTGTAGTTGGTGGATATTTTCAGTTGCAACCCTGGGCCGGCAAAAGAAAACTGAGAATAGAAACTCAAGCTCGGGCTGGTGCTCAACGTTACCGCTGGCGATATCAACCAATCTTGATTGTCAACAGCACCCCCCGCAAACCCATTCATGCGAATGCCTTTGGTGCTCCCCCTGCCAAAATCGGTGCAGCCCCATGTTTGGGCGCCTGTTACGCTGAATTGCGTGAACGAGGCTGTGCCATCGCACACATTGAAGTCTTCCAAGTAAAGTGCGCCCGTGGTAACACTTACTTTCGTAGGATTGGTTTGTAAATTGGGCACGTTGTCTTCGGCTACTATATAAACATCATAACCAGTTGAGGGGCTAAGACCAGTTACCTGCGAAGTGAACTCTGTGGCGGCAGAAGTTACATTGATGATTCCTGTCAAGCTTCCTGCAACGGGCGTTCCGCTTCCATCTTGCCCTGCCTTTACTTGTGCAGAAGAAGGTGCAGCAGCACCAGCAGGCAACACCACAAAATAGGTTTTGCCCAGTTCATCTAAATTGGTACGGACAGTGAAAAAAGTAGCCGATAGGTTATTGACAATGGGGTAAGTGGCGGTAAAAGTTGGTGGAGCAACATCACCGGCCGTATTGGTGAGCACATCTAGTTTCACAGGCGATGCCTGCACGTTGGGCACCACGTCTTCGGCCACCACATACACATCATAGTCAGTGGCAGATGCCAAACCAGCAACAGTGGTGCCGTAATCGGTGGTTGCATTCGCAACATCGATGGTTCCGAACAATCCCGCACCGAGCGATGTTCCCGTGGCATCTTTCCCTTCTTTCACTTGCGTGGAGGTAGGGGCGATGGCATTGTTGGGCAACACTACAAAGTATGTTTTGCCAGGTTCGTTTAGGTTGGTGATGAGGTCGAAACCGGAGGAGGAAAGGTTGGATGTTTTAGGGTAAGTGGAGGTGAAGGTGGGGGGTGTAGCATCAGGGCCGACACTGATCGAAATAGAGAAGTTATCAATAGCCAAGCCGTGGTCGTTGCCTGTGTCATTTCTCTCCGCCCACCTTATCCACAAATTTGTGCCATTTGCCCAGCTGATGCCTGTGAGAGAACCGCCTTTGCTGGCGACTCTTCCCGCAACATTGCCATCTACAGGAGCAGCTGTAGTCGTTGCGACAGGAGAAGTCCAGTCAAAATTTCCTCCAGGAGCTGTCCAAGTAGTTACATCTATAAAGTTTGTGCCGAATCCATATTCTAATACCATGGTTTGGGCTGTTGCATTTCCACCATTTCGCCATTGCTCTCCGTCAAAAGTAATATTAGCCGAACTAAGCGTTGAACCAGTATTGTTTGTAAAAGCTGCTGCTATCCACCCCGCAATATTTCCAGAAGCAGGTGAGCCGAAATAGGCGCCTCCTGAAGCTGCTGCACCCAATGCCCGTTCATTGGTACTTGCAGTTCCGTAACTATTGAAGCTACCAGCATTAGATCCACCATTATCAGCATTGTAAGCTGTAATGGCAGTGCCAGGGACAGGTTGTCTGAATAAAAACCAACCTGACAATGTACTGTTGTTACCCCAAGCGTTTCCCGTTCCACTCAATGCCAAAGCATCAAAGTCTTGGGAATAGGTAGTTACGCTGGTTGTGAGACTTACTTGTGCCTTAACCGAATAATAACTGATTGAAAAAAAGCCAATTAATAAAACTACGTGTAAAATTCTTCCCATGTCGTTGATTTTAGTTTACTCTTATGAAACTGCAAGTTGGCCACAGAAAACCCCTCGCAACGAAAATTGGAATTAAGGATTTGTTAAGATAACTCGATGTTCAGGGACTGAAACACAACGCCCTGGCATCCATTTGCTATTGGTTGATCGTTATCGCGAGGCACGAAGCGATCTCTTTCCACTTTGCTTAGTCGTTGCTTAATTCGAAGCAATTAGCGCGCTGGCCTTACCAAAAAGCGGGGGAGCGTTGAATACGAGCTTTCTCTTTTTTCGTTCTTTTTTGTACCAAAACAAAAAAGACCAAGAGAAGTGAAAAGAGATAAGCTCTGGTAACTAAGCAGATGGCGGTCCAGCCACATCCTTTGAATAGAAGCTGAATTTTCTCGTCATAATAATACGTGTTTAAAAGGTTAATTATTTTGCTCACCCCGAAGATCTCAAAAATAGAGCTACAGCACGCAACCTATCTGCGGGCAAATTTTTTTACCTTTTTTTCCTTACATCCCATCACCTGCCAAGTTGCCAGTAGCCATACATCTCTGCCACATGATCCAGACATGACCCAGAGATCCAGTCTTGAGTCATTGGCAGCCTATCCGGAAGAGAATACTAATGGATCATATTCACAAAGACGGCCTCGTACCTTATAGTGACGAGCGAGTGCCTTGATAGTGAACGGGGATTCATACAAAAAAAATCTGACAATTGATACCCGTATTTTCCACGGGTACCATACCGTGGTTTTCCACGGGTAACCATACCGTGGAAAATACGGGGGTGGATACCGTGGAAAACCACGTTGACTTTTATTGCAAAGCTACTGAGGTTTGCGGTAAGCAAAACTCGTTTAATGCCCAATACCAAACCAAAGTCGAAAAAGTAAAAAACGAACCTTTACCACCATGCAAGAAAACAGAATATCCATTACCGTTAGCCCCGAAGATTTAGAAGCCCTGCAAACAGCCGTAGCCACTATGCAAACCATTCTGGCTCCTTATTTAATAACGCTCAACCCGACCGACCGCCAAACGCTCGCCAAGATGAACAATGCCAGCTTGCCCTTTGTGCAAAAAGTGATGGACTACGCGACTACCAACCCCCAGTTTGTGCCTGCTTATATTGACTTGCCCGAACTGAAGAAAGATGTAGATGCGGTCGATACCCTGTTGCAAATCTACCGCCCCCTGGAGCAGCTATTTAACAATTTAGACCATACAGTAATGTTATGTGGCAGCGAAGCCTATGTGGCCTCGCTTACCTTCTATAACAGCGTAAAGCAGGCCGCGAAACTGAATGTGCCGGGGGCAGAACCCATAGCAAACGACCTAAAAACCCGTTTTTGAGGGGCAGGGCAAAAAGAAAACGGATCCAGAGCCTCCAAAAGCCAACTAGTTAGGTTTTTGGGCAAACCAGTTGGCCTAAAAGGTAAAACGGTTGGCAGAACAAACGAACTGTTTAGGCACAGAGCCGAACAAGTTTTGCAAAACGGGAAACCAGTTTACAAAAAATATGAACTAATTGGCAAAAAAGCCGAACTGATTTGGTAAAGAGGTCAAGAAAGTTCACCTAAATGCCCAACTGGTTAGGGTAAACGCGCGCCAACGAGGTTGAATTGACCCTTCCTGAAATTACTTGACACTTTTGAGGGCATTTACTAAAAGTGTTTTATAGGGTTAGAAGCTAACCCCTGATTCAATATTACAGCTATTTTTGCTCTTCCTAAAAGAGCCGACAGGTTTAACCCATTAATCCTGTATTTAGTTTACGACTCGGAGTGTTATTCCTGTGTTCGCCTTACAGTCCCCAACGGTGTTCCTGCATGCGCATTACAACGGTTGAGTGTATTCCTAGTCCAAGTTGACCGGGTTTGTCCTTATTCCTAAAACTAAGTGACAGGGGGTGCCTTATTTTTCATTGGGGGCGGTTTAACTGGTCAATAATTCATTTTCCGATTGTGACTTCCACCGCTTGCGCAAGAACCCACTTTGGCTATGTGCTTGCACAGGGGTTAGCCTATCACAGCTATCATGCGGACGGATGTGGTTGTATTTCTCAATGGCATTATCTACTGCCATGCCCGCTTCTGTAAACGAGGCAAAAGTTCGATCCAATAAAAAATCGCCCTTCAAAATGCCGTTGATTCTTTCGGCAATCGCGTTCTCATAGGGGTCACCCTTTTCGGTCATGGAGATTCTAATTCCATAGTGTTCTAACACCTTAACATATTCACTACAACAATACATGCGTTACTCAATGCCATTAAATCGAAAAGAGGGGATGCACTCATTCATCATAGCGATCGGGGCTCCCAGCAATAGGGCCATCACTATGGAGGGAAGGATGTAATGATCTTGTGCGAATAGGCATCGGTAACGATGCTTAAGTAGGCAAATTTATCTTTTAACCGAATATAGGTGATATCGCTCACCCACAGTTGCCCTGGATGGGTAAGGTATTTTATCTCCCGGATCAGGTTGGGATATTTTTTGTACGGATGATCACTGTCTGTTGTATACGGTTTCCTCCTTCGATAACGGAGCAGATAGCCATGTTCCCCCAACACCTGATACAAAGCATCCCTGCCCATCTTAATACCATGTGCCGCTAGATTTTCTTGTAACATGAAGTGTAATTTAGGGACTCCTGCACGGGGTAAATCCTCTCGTATTTCATGCACAAGTTTTAGAACAATGGCAGTTGCCATGTGTTGTTCTTCTTCCCGTTTTGTTTGCTCATACCAGCCTTGGCGGCTGCGCCCAAACAGCGAACAGTAATACCGCACGCTATAGTGCGGGTAGAACTGTCGGAGCTGTGCTACTGTTTGGGCCCAGATTTTTTCCGGATGGGTATTTTTAACTGCTCTTCGGCAATGTCAATCATCGTTTCCAAAGCAATGTTCTTCATCTGGGCATCTTCCAGTAGCTTTCCGGCTGTTTTGAGTTGCAATCGCAGTGCCCCTATTTTTTGCTTTTCCTTTTCAGTCATCAGCGGCAAAGTTAAGGCAATGTCAGGAGCAATACCTTTTCCGCCAAATCTGCAGCAAAGCATAGGGATCTTTACTGATCTCCAGGAGCCGTTCTTTCGCTTCGCCAATAGTCATTCGTCCAGCTTCCAGTTCGCGGACCAGCCATCGCCTTTCCGCAATGCTAATTGTCTTTTGTTCTTTCATTTTGAGAATTTTTGTGCCTCAAAATGTGTCAAGCTATTTCAGGAAGGGACATAACCTCAAAATCAGGCTGTTTTGGGGGTTGCCGTGGCACTATAATTTAACAAGCATCCGCTTGCGTAACTTAAATCCATATTAATCAACGATACTACCTTTTCTAATTCCAATCTGTTGACAAGAGACAATTTCTGCCGATAGACAAATAATTAACTTGATTGAACATGAGCGGACGCTCAAAAACTAGAGGTCTTAGCGGACGCTAAGATCAGAGGGATAATATTGAAGTTGGGGATTTCTAGGGCCAAACTAGCCTAGAAACACTTAAGTCAAAAACTACAAAAAATAATAAAAATCCTCCCTAGATTTTGGCAACATCGCGTTGAATGAATGAATTCATTTGTGAAACTCCATTTTTATCTTTACCTGCAACTTATAATTATTTCCAATCGGAATTTTTTCTTGTGAAATATAAACTAAATTCCCTTCAATTTTATCAATTTTAGCTTTGTTAACTATGTATGATTTATGCACACGAATAAATTGATTTTCAGGTAGCACTTGTTCCATATTTTTCATAGTATGTGAGGAAAGATAGGTTTTGTTTTCTGTAAATATCTTTACAAAGTTGCCAAAAGCCATTAGGTACAATATGTTTTCAAAATGTAATTTTATATTTTGATTGCCATCTTTAATGTAAAAAGTATTCGATTTAGTTTTTGGTTCAAGTAGTTGTGTCATCCCTGAAAACATATCATAAACACGATTCACAGATTTTAAAAACCTTTCAAAAGAAATAGGCTTTAACAAATAGTCATTTACTCCCAAATCAAATGCATCAATTGCGTGATTAGAATAAGCTGTTGTTAGTATTATTTTCGGTTTTATATTTAAAGTTTTTATCATTTCCAATCCCGATAATTCAGGCATGTTTATATCTAAAAATACCAAATCAGGATTTTGTGATCTAATAATACTAAGGGCTTCAACCGCATTGTAAGCATTGCCTATTTTCTCTAAAAAACTCAATTTACCAATATAGTTTTCGAGTAATTGGTGAGCAAGTGGTTCGTCATCAACAATCAAGCATTTTAGTATCATAGTTCAATTTGTAAATTAATAGTAAACAATTCATTTTTTTTTATTTGAAGTAAATACCTATTTGGAAACAATAACTCTAATCGTTTTTGTACATTTAATAATCCTGCTTTCGTGGAGTTGATTACCTGATGTTTAGAAATATAATTTTCAGCTGTAAAAACGATTTTATTTCCATATTGCTCCATGCTCAACAAAATATGAGTATTAGCCATTGTAGTATTTCCATATTTAAAAGCATTTTCTATAAAAGGTAAAAAAATCATTGGAGGAAGTTCTATGTTCTCATTTTGAATACTTTTCTCGAAATGTATTGAAATTGTTTTATGCACACGGATTTTTTCAAGTGCTATATATTTTTCGATAAAATCTATTTCATCTTTTATTAACACCTTTTCTTTGCCCGAACTTTCTAACTGGTAACGAACCAAATCGGCATATTGTAATATCATTTCATTTGCCAGTAACGAATCACTTAAATTTTGTGCATAAATATTATTTAGTGTGTTAAACATAAAATGCGGATTTACCTGAAATTGCAAAACCTGTAACTCCGTTTGAGCTTGAATTCGTTTGCTTTTTTCATAGGCAATACGATAAAAAAAACTATTTGAAGCAAATGAAAAGGAAACAATGACAATAAAAAAAACAATGGCTAAACTTATGCTTTCAAAATATTTTATGTTTTGATATTGTATTGTAAAATAAATACTTGAAAAAACTATGATACTTATAATGCCATAATAATACTTAGTTATATTTTTTTCAAAAAAGCGATTGTACAGAAATAAATGAAAATAATATTGAATGAAAAGGATTGGGAAAATAATTAATATATTTTTTGTTCTATCCCAAAGATTTTCATTTTGGTTTGTGAAAATTATCAATAATGCTATTACCAATACCCAAATAAAAAAATGCTTTAGAATTTTGTTTATCATATATGCAAATTTAAAGTAACGCTACTTATATAGATGAAATAGGCTTTCTCAAAATAACAACTTCACGATTTTATAAATTTTTCGGTTATGTAAATTATTTATTCTCTTTCTTAAAATCTAAATGTTTTATAGGAAAGCTTGAATTAATGATAAGCACTTTTTATCATTCAATAAACAGCGTTCATCATTATCTCGTCAGTTTTATCATTCGCTTTTTGAAACCGTTTAAAAGTATTAATTCTTTGTGCTGTATAACAATTAAATTTTAAAACATGAAATACTTAAAATTATTTAGCTTCCTTGCCATGACCATTCAAATTCAAGCACAGTGTGATTGTAATCAAGAGTTTACTAAAATTAAAAATCACATCGAACAAAACTATTCAGGATTTAAAGATAAAGTGTCAGTAAGTAACGTAAGTAAATACAAGGAATTTACTGCTCAAAAAGAGCAAGTTGCCTCCCAGGCTGAAAATAAGTCTCAATGCTATTTTATAATTAACCAATGGATGAGTTATTTTAATGACCATCACTTGTACTCTAGTCTGAACGCTGAATCAATAGAGAAAATCGAACCCAAAAGACTTCAAACTAATTTTCCAATTGAAAAGCTTGCGGTAAGCGAGGCGCTAATAAAGAAATTAGAAAATATAAAAGGAATAGAGGGCATTTACACCAAAAAAGGTGAAGGCTTTTCAATTGCAGTTCTTAAAAATAAAAATCCTTTTAGAGATTATGTTGCGGTGGTAATAAAGTCAAGCGATAGTAAATTTGAAAATGGCAGTGTTTTAGCCGAACTTAAAGAAAAATCAGCAAAAGAATATTTTTTATTGTATAACTCCGCTCATATGTTAGCCTTTGCCACTATAAAACCAAAAGACGGTGAATTGATAAGTGGTTTCGTTAAGAATGGAAAGGATATAGTTGATAATATAAATTATAACTTCGAAGCAAAGCGGCTGAACGAAAATACCATATACTTTAATATACCAAGTTTCAGTTGGGAATCAAAAGCTACTATAGATTCTTTATTTTCTTCAAACAAAGATAATCTATCAAAATCATCAAACCTTATTCTTGATTTAAGAAATAATGGAGGTGGTAGTGATGATGTTTACTCTATTATTTCTCCATATTTATACACACAACCAATAAAAGGTATAGGCGTGGATATGTACGCTTCAAACGATAATATAAAAGGTTGGGAATTGATGCTACAAGATCCTAATTTACCGTCTGCTAATAAAGCAGAATATCAAAAAATAGTGGATAAACTTAAACTGCAACTAAACCAAAATGTAGAAATCGTTGAAGACTATATAGATTCAACCTATACTCCGCTGATATTCCCCAAGAATGTGGTAATTCTTATTAATGAAGGTTGCGCTAGTTCTACTGAACAATTATTGCTTGAAGCTATTCAGAGTAAGAAGGTTACACTTATGGGACAAAATACATCTGGAACTTTAGATTATTCAAATCTAAGAGAATCGGATTTTTGTGAAATGCCTTATACGCTTTGGACACCAACTACTCGCAGTCGTAGAATAGATATAGGCAATGGTATAGATGGCATAGGCATAAGACCAGCTGTTTATTTAACCGAAAAGCAAGATTGGATTAAAGAAGCATTAAATTTTTTGAAGAGTAAATAGTACTTATTGTTTAATTATGGATAAGGGAATTTGACTCTATACTATAATTTAATTCCAGCTCGTTGGCGCGCGTTGTAAGAGGCTGTGTGAAAACGAAGAAAAATTTTACATTGTGGTGTCAACAAAAAAGATCGACAATGCATTATCTAACACGCCTCGATAGGCGGCCTTGGATAACTTAGTCAAATCTATATCCGCTAAATCAGAATGACTTGTAACTTATTAACCCCCTTGTATATGCCTCCTTACGGTCTTTGCACTCAGTTATGGTTTTGATTCAACCTACAATTGCCGCAGAGTCCGAGGCAAGAATCTGCGGAGAAAAAAATATGAACATTCAACATTGTATACTTGTTTAAATAAGCACATACCCTCAGTGTCACTTTATTGCATCAGAGCAGATTTTCGAAAGTGTACCCAAAAAAAATTTTGAGCGTTGGTTAGGATTCCAGTTACAAATAACTGGTTTCGTGAATTTGTCAAGTTCTTTATGCTTTAGTTGAAGTATCAACTCTGGCAGCATTCTTTTTTCGCCTTTCCCTGTTGCCAATATCAACCTGCGACAAATGGGGCCTATTCGATATGTTTGACAGGGGTGCGGAACAGTACTGGTTGTTTGACCCCTTTCAGTAGAAAGAACAACACAATTTCCTCCGTATTTGCTCTCGTTCAAAACCAAAGTTTGTGCTCGGTATGGAGGCACCGTTGGCCCCCCTAGCTCGTACCTATGTAAATCATTTTCTTTTAGAGGATGAGCTTCTGAGCAACAATCAAAAAAGATAAGGTGGGGAATACTACCCACCCTGTCAAAAATTTCATGGCTAGAAATGGCACGACTATTAAGTTGATCAAATCCATGTTTATTGATGTCACTTACAAAGTCACCTGGTGGCAGGTACAAAGTCAATGAATATGGTTCCGCCAAACCGTGTCCACAATAATAAAAAATGATCAGAGGTTTTCCGTTATCTTTTTTGGCTTTGCTGACCGCTTCATCGATGGCACCAATTATTTGCCCCATCGTAATTTTGTTTAATGAATCGGACTTTATGAGTCGGTAAAATTTAGATTTACCCCTGAATATATCCAGAAAGTCTTCTGCACTCTTTACTGCCGATTCAACATCAGAAAAACCAGTGAACCCGTCTTCGAACTTCGTGAAGTCATGTTCATAATGGCCATTGCCAACGCTGATTACATAAGTGTCGAATTCTTCTTGGGTATGCCCAGTGCATGGTGAGATCAAATAACCAAAAAGAAAAAAAAATAATAGTACTAAATTGTCCGTATGCATTACTTATCTTCTTCCAATTGCTCCCAAGATCTTTTTAATGATCTCTTACATGTTAGCATAAGCAAATAACCTTTTTCGGTCAAACGGTCGTTATCAAGAGAATCCTCGATCCCCTCAGCTTTATCGTGGATTTCATTTCGAAATCTTTTCATTGCACGTTCCACAGAGTCATCTTCAAAAAGAGGTAGCTTGCCCCAGTACACTTTCTCAAATTCAACGGAAAGTCTTTTTATGGAATCCTGATGCGTGGAAGTGACAATTCGCGCTGTAAGGTTTCCCAGTTCCATGTATGCGTCCAGTCGTTTTTCCCAAATGCGCCTTTTAAATTCCATTTTGTCATTGTTACTCAATTGCGCTGTAAATTGCAATGCCCCTACGATGAGGCCAAAGATCGTCAATAGCGGACCCGATAACTTGAGAACAGTATCGCCAATAGATGGCCGCACCGAGGTAACATTGGATTTGCGCTTATGCATGGGGAAACCGAACCTAGCTACTTTAACAGATAGTCCTTAGTCTTCTGCAACTTATCATCTTGCGCGGACCGCAAACGCAGGTACTTTTTATTGGCCTTGGAGATAAATTGCACAATGAATTTATCTTCAAAACTAGCTGTATTTTTAAATTGAAACAATACAATCATATCTCCCTCGCTTTGCTTGAGTGACCAATTAAAGTCCAGGTTCTCCCAACCTAAATCCTTGCATCTTTTAATCCGTCCTTTTTTTTCACTCAGAACGAAACTGAATGTAATATCGCTGGGTTTGCATGATGACCCAAGGGTCTCTTCAATGCCATCCAATGTCCATTCTTTGGATGTGCCATTAGTAAGCAGTCTTTCTACATCGTTTAAATCTTGACAATAAGACCAGATGAAAGAAAACATCAAGTACAATAAACCAAATGCCCTCATGATTATTTTTAATTCTTCAAGTTAGCATTTTTATTTGAACAAGCGTGGAAAATTAAGTCTTACAAACTACCGTTTTATTTAGTACGAATGAAAATAGGTTATTACTTCTCCGCAGGTCTCGCCTCGTGACTCTGCGGCCTTGGATAAATTAGTCAAATCTTTGCCGCAGAGTCACGAGACTCTTGCCTTTGTTGGTGTTCTTCACCAACAAAACTGTCAAATAGGTTAAGCTTGCGGTAATGATGTCTTTAAAATTATCATTTGCTAATAAGGGTTTCCATTCTAAACAAGTTACGGTTAAAAACTCGACATGTTGTTCTGATATTGGTTCCTCCATTGCTCTAAAATAATGAAAAATCTGTTTTCAACATTATTATGTTTGTTGGTGAAGAACACCAATAAAGGCAAGAGTTGTCACCAGTAGTTATTGTTTTGCCTGATTTAATTCTATTATTTTCCTTTCTATATGGTCAGACTCTTTTTCAAACTTTTCCTTGATTCTAATAAATTGTTTGTATTGCTGTACATCGTCAAATATGTCCCAATTATCAACCTCGTTTAAAACGGAAAACCAAAAGTGTCTATAATAATCTCCGTCTTGTTCAGATGAGTTTTGAACTATTACTTCAAAGTATAAACGCCACCTTGTCCAAGTTTCATAGTCGTTATAGATTAGCCACTTATTCAGATTCACAATACACTTATCGTGAAGTCTTGCAATAGAATAAATGTAATATGTCTCCATTTCAGGAAAACTCAAATGGGATAGATGTAGGTCATTGTCAGGCAAATACTTTACAATTTTGTTACCTGAACGACTTGTTTTTCCAATGTAGTCATAATCATTTAGTTTCAAGATTCCGTATTCTTCCCCATGATAACCACCTGTTGATAGTTGAAATTCAATGTTGTTTAGTTTAATCTCACCTTTCATAAACTCATCAAATTGGAATTTGTCCCCTAAACGATTTGCATACCCGTCAATAACTAGTTTACAAAATGTTAGATTTTGACACCACCAAGTCGGAGGCACGTCCAATGGTCTTAGGTTTTTAAATTTCTCTTCCACTTTGTCTTAATAGTTTGGGAAATATTTTAACAAAATTATGGCGCCCAACCCACTTACACCACCCACAAAAAGGCACTTTACCTCCCAATCTTTGGTGGCTTTATGCCATTCCAGTGGCATTTTATTTTCCTTCATTCCTTCTCCAATACAATATCCACCTTTGTCATTTCGCCACCCGTTACCGTAAAGTTAATGATTTGTGGCTTGTAACCGTTTTTGGTGGCCGTGGCGGTGTAGGTGCCGTCCGCCAAGTTCTTTTCTTGAAATGCGCCCTTCTCGCCTGTCTTTTTGGTTAGCTGCATAGCGTTGGCGGTGCTGGGTGCGCTGCCTGCTGGGCTACCCGCGGCAAGTTTAGCAGGGCTGGTAACCGCGCCAGCAATTTTTATTTCTACGTTCGCCACGCTGTTGCCGCTGGCATCTTTCACGCTGCCCTTCAGTGCCAGACTGCCGCTGCCACTGGTGGGCAGTGCGCGCGCTTTGCTATAGCCATTGTAAATACCGGGCTTCGCCAGTTGTATAATGCCCATCACCTTATCCAGCTTCGCCAATAGCTCATCGGCCAACGCAAAGGTTTTGTTAATGTTTTCGGTGGCAATTTTTGCTTCGTTCTTGCTCAACTTAGGCTTGGGTATGGCTTTTTCATAGGCTTGTATGGCCGCCAAAAAACCATCCAACAACGGCTGGTCCACTAGGTAGGGGGCCAGGCTGGGCAGTTGTTCCACCGCTTTGTTGTACACCAGTTGGGCCTTATCGCGCAACAGCGTGTCGGCCGCCTTTCGCAAGTCCGATTCCACATAGCCAATTTCCTTGCCCAGCACCAAGTTGTTGGTGTTGCTGGCAAAGGCCGTTAGTTTGCGCACCACATCCATGGTGGTTACAATCAGGGCGTCTTTTAGTTGCGTTTTTTGCCCTGCAAAGCCCGTATTGTCGCCCTCTTGCACATCGCGGTATTTTTGCAGTTCCACAATCGAGTTTTCAAAGCCCCCAAAATGCTCGGTAAAGCCCGGCAGCGTGTTTACCTCCGCTTCTATGCCCTTGGTGTAGTCGCGGGTGGTGAGGTACATACTCATCTTGTTTTCTTGTTTCGTTGTCATGGTGTGTAGTGATTAGTGATTAAATGGGTTTGTTGTTAGTTACCGCGTTTGCGGGTGGTGCCAATGGTTAGAAACGCACCTATAAAACAAATTTAACAACGTGTCCGTATTTTACAAAATTGTTTTTGGGGCGAAATTAAAGACGGGAGGGCTGTACCTAAGCCCATTGAGTGGGGCGAAAAGAGGGCACTTACCCGCTGCCAGATATCTCCGCGCCACCGACAGTGTGTTCCGCATTATCAACAGATAGGTTCGCGACACCTTCATAAGTCTACGCGCTTACGCCAGATTAAGCCGCATAATCGTCAATGGTTTACGCGATACGGTCAATTAGCTTAGCGCCATCGCCAGATAGTTTCGCACTACTGTCAGATTCCTCCGTGAAATATCCAGTTTGTTCCGCGCTATCGCCAGCAGCCTCCGCGAAAGGTTCAGCGTGTTCCGCGTGTCCGTCAGAGGTCTCCGCGCAGTAATGCGTATCACGGCCACTTGTGGAAGTAGCCATCGGCTTGAATGACTACGATAAATTTGTGTCCCTCATCTGGTCTTAGCGTCCGCTGTGATCTATAATTTAACAAGCATCCGCTTGCGTAACTTAAATCCATATTAATCAACGATACTACCTTTTTCTAATCCCAAACTGTCGACAAGAAACAATTTCTGCGGATAGACAAATACTTGATTGAACATGAGCGGACGCTCGGAAGTTTGGGGTCTTAGCGGACGCTAAGACCAGTGGGTGAAGGAGCTAAGATTTAATTTCATTACTATATTCATTTCCTCTTTTCTCAGCAAACACATCGGCTGTTAACATGAATGCACCTTGCAACAACATACCCACGCCTACACCCAGCCAAAATTCTTTAGTAGTCAAAAACACAATAAGTAACAAACCTATTACCACAAACGCTATTTCCACTTTTTTGTAGAGTGAAAAATTCTTCATTACAATATCCATCCTCGGTTTCTCTGCCTTCGCGAAAGCAGCTTTATCTTGTTGATAGAGGTTTTCAAGTTGGTTGATTTGCTTATCGGTACGAAAATAAACCGTGCTACCCACCACTAGTTGAATAATGCCCACCAGAATGACCGGAATGGCGAAACCTCGATAAAAGGAATCGCCCCATTTTAAGAGGGCATATACTGAAAAGCCAATCGTGAGGATTCCGAAAAGAATAAAAATTAAGCTTTCGTTTTTTTCGGCTGTGAAGTAGGTTTTAATAAAGTCCATTACAGATATAAAAATACTATTGATAAATGAATAGGTTAAGCCCACCGCAAATGGCTGCTGCGATAATTATAAACCAAGAAATCCAATCTTTGAATTCATTTTTAGGGTGCTTTAGAAACAGCAGGTGTAAACCCAAATGAACTAGTAGGAAGATGGAGAATCCAATTCGGAATGTGGGGTTGCTTAATGATGCAATTACCCAACCAAAAAGTGGAACATGCGCCACCATAAACAGCATGAAACCCCACCGATCATTTAGCAACGCTAACCCTGGAAAAATTCGCCACTCATGGCAACGTACCGCGTCCATTTCGTGCAAAATGATAAGCGATGTGCCAAGTATAAATATAAAGGAGTACATACTTGAAAACGTGTATGTCGAATAAATACTTTTGTTAACTCAATCTCAGTGGTAAGCGGCTCAGTCTTTTTTCAGTAAGTTTAAAAACGGCATTGCCTATTGCTGCTGCAATTGGCCCCATGGGTGGCTCGCCAACTCCGCGAGGTGCATCCCCCGTTGAAAGTAACACAACATCAATCTCTGGCGCATCACGCATTTGGGCGATGTTATAATAACCAAATCGGTTTGGCGTAACCACTCCGTCTTTCACAGTGACCTCCTCGAAAAGGGATGCGCTGAGCGACATTATTATGGCACCTTCGCATTGCGATTTTACGCCATCTGGGTTAACTATCACTCCCGGATCAATGGCACACGTTACTTTCACTACTTTAATTTCGTTTTCTACTATTTTTATTTCAGCAATTAAAGCAACAGGTGTATTTACATCTACTGAGCATGCTAACCCTAAGGCATGTCCATCCGCAACCTGCTTACCCCAGCCTGCTTTTTCGGCAACTGCTTTTAACACGCCTTTCATACGACTGCCTCGTTCCGTATCGGGCAAATGTTTCAGGCGAAATTCAAGTGGGTCAGCTTTTGCTTGATTTGCCAACGTATCCATAAAGCTTTCTATTGCAAAAGTGTTAGCCAAAAGGCCAAGCCCACGCCACCAACTTGTTTCAATAGGAAGTTTACAACGCCAACTTATGGTATCAATATTTGGGATGTTATATTGAATGAGTCCGCCTCGCCAGGCACCAAAATCAGCACCGGCTATTCCATATAAAAATGATGGGAGCAGGGGAGAGGAGAAAGCAACATCGCCACTCGAAGTATTATGTTCGATGGCTTCGATCATTCCTTTGCTATCCAGTTTTGCTTTAAGGGTGTTGTGTGTGGCAGGCCTTAAAAATCCATTTTGAAATTCTTCGGTTCGTTCCCAGAAAACGTGAACCGGTTTACCTACTGCTCTGGACATTAAAGCTGCTTCCACCGCATGTGGGGTATGCAATCGCCTTCCAAATCCACCGCCAAGGTAAGCAGGCTCTATATTTACTTTTTCCTCGTCCATATCTAGTGCCGCTGCCACTTCTTTGCGTGTCATCATAACAACTTGAGTACTCATCTTAATGGTGGCAGCATCTTCACGCACATCGGCCAACGCTCCGTTAGGTTCCATATGAGCATGTGCCCCGAAAGGAGAAAAGTATTCGGCTTCTATCACATCTTCTCCGGAAAGCATTTTGGAAGCATTGCCTTCCTTTTGAACGTTTACCGGATTTCCTGCACCGACTTTTATGAGTGCTTCTAGTTTCTCTTGTTGAGCTAACTCCGCTGGCATATTCCAAGCAATATCAAGCGCGCGCTTGGCTTGCTCTGCTTCAAATCTTGACGTAGCAACCACTCCTGCAAAGTTCTTTTCGATCACTACTTTAACCACACCAGGCATGGTTGCAGCCTTGCCCTCGCTGGCACTTTTAAAGATAGCACCCACTACGGGCGGCCTCGCCACTGATCCAAAAAGCATATTGGGCAGTAATGAATCGATGCCAAAGATACCTTCTCCTTTTATCTTCGGCAGGAGATCGAACCGCACCAACTCTTTACCGATTACGTTAAACTGATTGTTCGATTTAAGTTTTGGTTCTGCGGTAGGTTCTTTCCATTCTTTTGATTGAGCGGCCACTTGAGCCAAGGTAAGGGTTTGATTTCCACTTTTAAGGATTCCGTTCTCAATCATCACGGTGCTTGCATCTACCTTCATGATTGCAGCCGCATTTTCTTTTATCATTTCCCGAAAAGTTGCTGCTAACTCACGAAGTGGGTTGAACAAACCCGAGACAGATAAACTTCCGCCCGTGGAAAATTTATCAATGGGGCCGTGTTG
This sequence comes from Flammeovirgaceae bacterium, assembly GCA_027487845.1. Classification (GTDB taxonomy): domain Bacteria; phylum Bacteroidota; class Bacteroidia; order Cytophagales; family Cyclobacteriaceae; genus ELB16-189. Next base: position 989 of record JAIYCV010000014.1, on the reverse strand, counting down.
ACTACTGGCATGCTTAACAATAATTGTTCTCCAATCCACTTCCAGTTCCTCCGCGGCTATTTGTGCAAGAGCCTGTAAAATGCCTTGTCCCATTTCAACTTTGGGAGAATACAAAATGATGTTTCCCTCAGCAGTTAATTCAAACCAAACATCTACACCTCCGGTACCTGCGTAGGGAAGCGGAGATTCATCAGCAAACGCAGCGATTGCCCTGCGCAAAGGTGCTTTGGCAAGCAAGGCCATACCAACGGTTACACCAACCCCTATACCTGTGCGGATCAAAAATTTTCTTCGATTCATAACAATGCTGGCTAAGGGTTGACTTTATTAAGTTCCGCTGCACGGTGTATGGCTTTCCGTATTCTATAATAGGTTCCACACCTGCAAATATTGGTGATATTGTCATTAATTTCCTCGTCTGTCGGAGTTGGGATTTTTTCCAACAGGCTGGCAGTGGCCATGATAAAACCCGGCTGGCAATATCCGCATTGTGGCACCTTTTCATCGAGCCAAGCTTGTTGCACCGCGTGGAGTTTATCTCCAGAAATCAGGCCTTCAATGGTTGTAATATTTTTTCCCTCTGCGAACTTTGCTGCATACGAACACGAACGCACGGCCTCACCGTTTACATGCAAGGTACAAGCACCGCACATGGCCTGCCCGCAACCAAACTTAGTTCCTTTCATACCTAATACATCGCGCACTACCCAAAGCAACGGCATGTTATCTGGTACATCTACCGTTTTAGGTTCATTGTTTATTTTGAAGGACAGTTTCATAGGCTTGCTGTTTTTAAATTGTACTCGTTTTCTAGCTGCGGCCACTTTGCCGCTAATATCTGGTTATTGTTTCACAAATATTCATTCTTTTACCCAGATTACGCATTAAAGAATTGAAATGGAAAATTGACTGAATTGGATTGGTTCCAAAGGCCCTTGCACCACTCTCTTCTTTTCATGTTCAATGCGAGTTTAAGGGTGAATTGGTCT
>JAIYCV010000025.1 GCA_027487845.1 Flammeovirgaceae bacterium | reverse complement strand
GCGTGCTTTTTTTGGTTTGAACTGGTTTAATGTGAATCTAAATTAAGAAAAAAGCCGCAAAAAAGCATAATTTGAGGCATATTAATTTAGGTGAGTTCAATTAGGACTGACTTGTAATCAGTAGGTCGCTGGTTCGATTCCGGCAGGGGGCTCTGAAAATTAGGCAGTTACATTAATTTGTAACTGCCTTTTTTATTTTGGACTGTTACCGCTATTTTTTATCGCCCAATGCAAACGCCACATAACTATCGCCTGACTTACTTCCGATTTTCCCACCGCCACATGCAATCACTACGTACTGCTTGCCATTTATAGAATAGGTAGCAGGGGTTGCATAGCCTGCTGCGGGCAGTGGCGCTTGCCAAACTACTTCACCAGTTCTTTTATCAAAGGCGCGGATTTTTTCATCTTTGGTAGCGGCAATAAATACAAGACCTCCCTTAGTAACTAATGGGCCTCCGTAATTTTCGGTACCCGTAGCGGGAATCCCCTTTTTTGTGAGCTCGTCAAATTCTCCCAATGCTACTTTCCAAAGAAGCTTTCCGCTGGTCAAGTCAACCGCGTTCAACGTGCCCCAGGGTGGCTTTATGCCTGGATATCCGTTTTTGTCGAGAAACCGATTATACCCTGTAGTAGTATAGGGAACCCGATCCAAAATGTTCGTTGTTGAAGTTGATTTTTCGGCAGTGGGCTCTTTCGAGGGTTGCTCTTGATCGAGCAAGAATGCAAGTAACGCATCCTTATCAAATCCCTTAATCTGCTTGAATGCGGGCATCATATTTTTTCCTTTTTCGATCAGGTTCCAAGTCTGTTCGGATGAATATTTTTTATTGAGACTCAGTAGAGAAGGGAACGAGCTTCCATTACCCTTCCGATCGGCACCATGACAGGCGGTGCAGTACTTTTCATAAATGGATTTACCAATACCCTTTAGAGATTTATCGTTTCCATTTTTGACAATATCTACGATGGTAAGTGCCCAAGGAAGCTCACTACTGTTTACATACATGATGTTCGTCTCGGCATCCACTGCAGCACCACCCCATTCTCCGCCACCATCGAAGCCAGGGAAAATCCATACACCTTCTTTACTGGGTGGCGTGAATAGTTCGCCATATTTTACTTTCTTGAATTTTTCAATTAATTCTAGCGTAGTTTCGGGGTCAATGTCCGATACATCTTCTAGTGTAAATTTTTGTCGGGCAAACGGCTGTGGTAATAACGGAAAGGGTTGAGTGGGCCAAGCTTCTTCGCCCGCCAAATCGGTGGGAGGAACCTTTCGTTCTTCGATCGGAAAAATAGGCTCACCAGTTTCACGATTGAAAACGAAGATGTAGCCATGTTTAGTAATTTGGGCTACGGCATAAATTTTCTTTCCGTTTTTTGTTAATGTAATCAGGTTGGGGTTTGCAGCTAAATCTCTATCCCAAAGATCGTGATGCACAATTTGGTAGTGCCAAATGTATTTTCCAGTGGCAGCATCTAAGGCAATGAGCGAATTACCAAACAAATTTTGTCCTTTACGGATGCCACCATAAAAGTCGCCACCTATGGAGCCTGTTGGCACATACACGATTCCACGTTTTTCATCTAAACTCATACCAGCCCAACTATTTGCCCCACCAAATTTTTTATAGGCATCTTGATCTTCCCATGTTTCGATGCCTTTCTCTCCTGGTCGTGGTATTGTATGAAAAATCCATTTCAATTCACCGGTTCTTACATCAAATGCTCTGATATGGCCGGGCGCAGCGTCTGCAGATTCTGCCACCCGATGCCCCATAATCAAGAGATTTTTATAAATAACACCAGGACTAGTAGCTGCTATGAATGCGTTATAGGTTTCAGGATCACGGTCTAAATTTTCTGAAAGATCGATATAACCACCTTTGCCGAACTGAAGGTCTGGGCTTCCTTTTTGCACATCGATCGACCAAACCTTAGCACCTGTATTGTAAAAAATCCGCTCATTGTTATTTTTTTCATCTTTCCAATACGTGACACCTCTGTTCACTTTATAGTAGGCATACTTGTCATTTTTGGCGGTCGAGTCAAACGAGGCGGGATCAAACTTCCAACGGAGCTCGCCCGTCTCTGCATTTAGTGCAATTAGTTGCAGACGCGGGGTTGTTCCGTACAAGATATCGCCAACAATAATTGGGTTGCATTGATTTTGAGATCGGTTATCTGGGTCTTTATCTTCCGATGAATAACTCCAAGCAACTTGAAGCCTTGAAACATTGGCCGGATTGATTTGGTCGTTGGAGGAGTATCGATTGCCTTCTTTTGAGCCGGCATAAGTCGGCCAGCTGTTTTGTTTAAGATCGGCAGGGTTGCTGCAATTAAATAGGAGCAGATTTAATAGTAACGTTCCAAACGTGAGTATTAGATGCTTCATAATGGTGAGTAAGCTTTGATTTCTTTCGAAAAAAGTTACGTAAAAATATGAAGAACAGGAAAAGTTTTTTCTCGATTATCGACTTGTGTTAAAATTCAAAACAGTAGCTTTAGGTTGCAAATCGGTTAGGGTATGGCTATTAAAAAATACTATTTGGCGTTTATATAATTCAAAAATTCTCTTTTTACATTTTCATCTTTAAACTTTCCAGAGAAATACGCTGTTCCTGTTTTGCTATTGGTATCGCCAACGCCTCTTGATGCAACGCACATATGGTTGGCATCAACCACCACACCAACATTTTCTGTTTGCAGAATCATTTCTAATTCTTTTCCAATTTGAACAGTTAATCTTTCTTGAACCTGTGGCCTTTTGGCAAAATATTGTACAATGCGATTGATTTTCGAAAGTCCAACAACTTTCCCAGACGAGAAATAAGCGACATGAATTTTTCCGTAGATAGGAACAAAATGATGCTCGCAATGAGAGTAAAAGGTGATATCCTTTTCTACCAACATTTGATCATAATTATACTTGTTTTCGAAAAGTCTTGCAACTGGTCTGTTCTTTGGATTTAGTCCACTGAAAACCTCTTGCACATACATTTTGGCCACCCTTCTAGGGGTTCCTTGTAGGCTGTCATCCGTCAAATCGAGACCGAGGGTCTCCATAATTTTCCGAAAATGGCCTTCGATCTTGTCGATTTTCTCTTCGTCATCCATTTCAAAGGCATCTTTTTTCATGGGCGTTTCCCACGAAGTTATGAAGTGCTCTTCCTCGTCTTCAACAGGTTTAATGGGCAGGATATTCAACGAAATTTCTCTCTGTCTCATAGAGTTTTATTTTTAGCTCAAATTTTTCATCTATCTGTTGTCTCAAAATCCTCCATATCACCATCGCAATGTTTTCTGCCGTGGGATTCAACTCCTTAAAATAAATTACATCCAAATTAAGATTTTTATGATCGAAGTGACTAAGAATATGTTCTTTGATCAGATCACTTAACAACTTCATATCAAAAACATACCCTGTTTCAGGGTCAATTTCACCTATCAATGTGACAATCAATTCGTAGTTATGCCCGTGGTAGTTAGGGTTGTTACATTTTCCAAAAACAGCATCGTTCTTTTCATTTGACCAAGAGGTATTAAAAAGGCGGTGAGCAGCGTTGAAGTGTTCTTTTCGAGATACGGCTATTTTCATCAGGTAATTTTACAACAGTAAGAAAACTAAAAGGTTCGATTTTTCACCTAAAATTAATTTTAATCTTGAATTAAAAATTTAATAGTATTTTGGCTGCCATGGAGAAAATAGCTGTCGTCATCATTTTATTGGCAATTGTTACGGCTCTTTTTCAAGTAACTGATAAGATCAAGATACCATATCCAATTCTTCTTGTCCTTGCAGGAATGGGTATCGGTTTGGTGCCTCATTTGCCGGTTGTAAGTCTAGATCCTGATATTGTGTTTTTGATTTTTTTACCTCCTGTGTTGTATGCTTCTGCTTGGAATACTTCCTGGGGTGATTTCAAGAAGTCAATACGACCAATAAGTCTTTTAGCCGTGGGGTGTGTGCTTTTTACGACCATCATAGTCGGTTATATAGCTCATTATCTTATACCTGGATTTGGCTGGGCCGAATCGTTTGTTTTAGGGGCAATCATTTCTCCACCAGATGCCGTTGCAGCTGCGGCAGCAACTAAAGGGTTGAATCTGCCAAAGCGAATTATTACCATACTGGAGGGAGAAAGCCTTGTGAATGATGCTACAGGATTGATTGCTTACCGATACGGCATTGCCGCGGTGGGGGCAGGTTCATTTATATTTTGGCTAGCAAGTGTCAATTTTATTTATGTGGCTGGTTTTGGCGTCATTATTGGCTTCTTGGTGGGGGTTGTATTTTTGTGGATACATAAAATCACTCCTGATAATCCCTTGGCGGATACAACGCTAACTTTTCTAACCCCCTACACGGCCTACCTTATTGCAGAGCGATTCCATGCTTCAGGAGTTTTGGCCGTTGTTGTTGCGGGCCTTTATTTGAGCCAACGCGCCTCTCAAATTTTCAATCATCAGACAAGAATTCAGGCGAACTTAGTTTGGCAAACGGTCATTTTTTTGTTGAATGGATTAATTTTTATTTTGATTGGACTTCAACTTCCGCTCATTCTAAAGGAAATCAAAGAAGTGTCATTCGGGCAATTGATTTTGTATGGATCAGTGATAAGCTTGGCTACTATTATAGCGCGAATTTTGTGGGTTTTTCCAGGTGCTTTTATCCCAAGATGGTTCAGTAAAAAGATAAGAGCAAGAGAACCTGAAACAACTGTTAAGTCGGTAAGTATAGTAGCATGGTCAGGCATGCGCGGCATTGTTTCATTGGCAGCGGCTCTTGCGCTCCCATTGATGATCGAAGACACTACACCTTTCCCTAATAGGGATCTAATAATTTTCTTAACGTTTTCGGTTATTTTTTCTACTCTCGTGATACAAGGGCTAACCTTACCAAAATTGATTTCGTGGCTTAAGATTACAGCGGGAGATCACGAGTTAGAAGAAGAACGCAAAGCTCGTTTGAATTTAGCATACGAAGTCATTGAACACATTGAAGAGAATTATTCCTTTAATGTGGATGATACGGTCTTAAATCAATTAAAAACGAAGTATGAAATTCGCATTCAGCGCATACGGAAAGATGAAACCAATAAAAGTCTTACGATTGAGTTAATTGATCAATTCCACAATTTGAGGGCTGAACTCATAAAAAAAGAAAGAGAAGTAATTCATCGGATGAGTAAAAATGGGGAGATAAGCGATGAAATAATGCGAAAAATCGAGAGGGAACTCGACTTAGAAGAATCAAGAATGATTTTGGAAAAGGAGTACTAATGCGAGCCAATTGGCTCGCATTAGTATTTATCTTGTTTAACAGAATTCATCAAATACTTCCACCAAGTGTTGACCAATCATCTGGGCATTTCTGCCTTCGATGTGATGGCGCTCAACAAAATGCACAAGTTCACCATCTTTGAAAAGGGCGATGGCTGGTGAGGAAGGAGGATAGGGAAGTGTATACTCCCTTGCTTTTGCTACTGCTTCTTTATCAACGCCAGCAAAAACAGTTGTTAGATGCGCAGGCTTCTTATCCGAGTTCTGCAGAGCCCATTTTATGCCGGGTCTGGCAGCTCCAGCCGCGCAGCCGCAAACAGAGTTAATCACTAAAAGCGTTGTGCCTTTTTGATCCTTTAGTTCTGAATCAACGTCAACCGAAGATTTCAATTCTTTAAAACCAGCGCCCGTTAAATCTTGACGCATAGGGGCTACTAAGTGTTCTGGATACATATTTTTATTTAAATTAAAGATTACAAATTACATATTCAAAATTCAACGTTTAAAATTACTATTTTGTGGTTAACCAATCAGTACACATTTTAGTTCTTCTCCAATCTGTAATTTGCAATTTGAAATCACTCAGAATTACATGAAACCAAGTTCAAGTTTGGCGGCCTCACTCATCATATCTTGCGAGTAAGGAGGGTCAAACGTAAGTTCAATCTTTACGTCATTTACTCCTTCAATGGCCTTTATCTTTTGTTCTACTTCGCTCGGTATTACTTCTGCGGAAGGGCAAGAAGGGGAAGTTAAGGTCATTAGGACAAAAACATTATTGACAGGAAAAACATTGATTTCATAAATTAGGCCCAATTCATATACATCGACTGGAATTTCGGGATCGTAAACCTGCTTTATCGCTTGAATCACCTTATCCTTTAAATCCAGCGAGGTTGCCTCGGTTTGGTCTAATGAGGCAGTATTTTCTGATGTTTCAATCATGCAGTTGCTTTGTTTATTGTTTCAAACTGGGTTTGAAAGGCAAGGGCATACAATTTCATTTGTTTTACCATAGCGGCAAAGCCGTTGGAACGCTGCGTGCCTATGAATCGTTCCATCTTAATCTTATTTACGAAATAAAGATCGGAGCCCAAAATTTCCGATGCTGGTTGACCTGAGTATATCCTAACTAAAAGACTGGCCAGCCCTTTTGTGATGGCCGTATTACTATCTGCCGAAAAATAGATTTTATCTTCGGTTCTTTTTGCTGTTAGCCAAACTTTGGATTGACATCCTCTGACGATATTCTCGTCAGATTTTTCCGTTTCTAACATGATCGGCAATTTTTGGCCGAGTTCCATTAAATACAAAACGGTCATTTCCATGTCTCCATCCAATAATGAAAACTCGTTAATGATTTCGTCTTGTACTTCGTTGATGGTCATTTATAGACTTCTTTTTCAAGTTTGGTTACACGTTCATGCAAGTGAGCTATGTTTTCCACTTCGGTGGCAAGTTTAAAAATAGCCCGTGTGTTTTCTGTGGTGTGAAGATTTAGTTTAACGATTTCCCTCTCTACACGGTCAAGTCTTTGATTAGTGTTTTTTTGCCCTTCAATTAAAGCTTTCTGTCCCTCAATTAAGGCATTGTGCCCTTCAATTAACGAGTCAAACTTTATTAGGCTTTCCGCCAGTAACTCAACAATCCTATTTTCGTTTTCCATAATTTCACCAAATTTTTATTTGAGAAACTTAATAGTTCTTTCAACGCCTTCAATCAACAAATCGATTTCGTCTTTAGTATTGTAAACCGCAAATGATGCACGCACCGTGCCTTCTAGGCCAAGGCTATCCATCAAAGGCTGTGTGCAATGATGACCTGTCCGCACGGCTATTCCCCTCGCATCGAGCATTTGCCCAATATCAAACGGATGAATTCCATCAACAACAAAAGATTGAACGCTTACTTTTTCTTTGGCTGTTCCAATTAGTCTTACAAAATCTAACGAAGCCAATCGTTGGCTTGCATATTGGAGAAGCTCATATTCGTGCCAAGCAATGGCATCTTTGCCCACTTCGTTAATAAACCCGATTGCTTCTTTGAAAGCGACAACATCGGCAATGTTGGGCGTGCCAGCTTCAAATTTGTAGGGCAGATCATTAAAGGTGGTTCCTTTGAAGGAAACATCTTTAATCATTTCACCACCTCCCATAAAAGGGGGCATAGATTCCAGTAGCTCCTTTTTTCCGTAAAGCACCCCAACTCCCGTTGGGGCATACATTTTGTGAGCTGCAAGGCAATAAAAATCACAGTCAAATGCCTGTACGTCAATTTCCAGATGGGCACCCGCTTGAGCTCCATCCACCAATACAACTGCATTCGCACCGTGTGCTAGTTCAATTATTTCTTTTATTGGATTAATTGTGCCTAGACTGTTGGAGGCGTGATTGACTGCAACGATTTTGGTTTTAACGGAGAGTAATTTTTTATAAGAAACAACGTCAAGTTCACCGTTTTCTAAAACAGGTATCACTTTAATGACCGCTTTCTTCTCGATGGCGATTAATTGCCAGGGCACAATGTTGGAATGATGTTCTAAACCGGAAATAATGATTTCATCGCCTTCATTTAAAAATGCCCGACCATAAGAGGAAGCAACTAAATTAATACTTGCCGTTACCCCGGAAGTAAAAATAATTTCTTCCCGATTGGCGGCATTGATAAATTCCTTGGCTGCATCTCGCGTATCTTCAAAAGCTTTGGTAGCTTTTTCTGCCAGCGTGTGGATGCCGCGGTGTATATTTGAATTGTATCCCCTATAGTATTCAGTAAGCGAATTTATTACTCGCAGGGGCTTTTGCGATGTGGCTGCGTTATCAAAATAAACTAGTTTCTTTCCGTTAATTGATTGATCGAGTATTGGGAATTGCTCCCTAACTTTAACAAGATCGAACGTTGATTTTACGGCCAGTTCCATACTTAGAAATTCTTTTGCAACCGTTCAGAGATAAGTAAATCAAAATAATTTTTAATGCTGCCGTGCGGAATAGTTGCTACCACATCCGCTGCAAACGCATACAATAACATAGCTTGCGCGGATTGCTTTGAAATGCCTCGCGATTGCAGGTAAAATAGTGCTTCTTCGTCTAACTGACCAGTGGTACATCCATGTGAACACTTAACATCATCGGCCCAAATTTCCAATTGTGGTTTGGTGTTGATGGTAGCGTCATCGCAGATCAGAATATTTCTGTTCGATTGAAAAGCATTGGTTTTTTGGGCGTGCGGCCGTACAAATATTTTTCCATTGAAAACACCTTTTGAGTTTCCATCCATGATTCCCTTGTAAAGCTCATTACTTTGCGAGTTGGGCTTTTTGTGGTCTACTACAGTATGGTTATCAACCAATGTTTTTCCTTTCAACAAATACAAACCATTGAAATGGGATTCGCAATGCTCTCCATCGATGGTAATCGAAAAATTATTGCGTATCAATTGACCGTTTAAGGTGAGCGTAAAGGCACTTACTTTGCTGCCACTTAATTGCTGAATAGCAGAGTTTGTCACTTGACAAACAGCCCCTTTATCGTTTTGAATTTTATAGTAATTCAAGCTGGCGCTTTCGCTGACAAGAATTTCTTCGATGAATGTGTGGAATGATGCCTCACCGCCAGTTGTTTCAAATTTCTCTATAATACTTGCTTCACTTTGTTGCCCAATGATCAACAGCAGCCGTGTATGCGCAATAACTTGCGAAAGCGTGGTATCGTTAATGTGAAGAAGGAAAATGGGTTTTTCAACGATCGTTTTATCGGGTATGTTGATGCAAACTCCCTCTTGCCAAAAGGCTGAATTCATTGCCGCGAAAGGATCATTTTGAGATCTGCCAACCTTATCAAAGTAGCTTGAAATTGTTGTTGATTCTGATTGGAAAGCTTCCGCTAATGTTTTGATTGACAGCTGATCTTTGGGACTTATTATTTTGCTGAATTTCTGAGAAAAAGAACCATTAATAAAAACCAAAATATTGGCATCTAGTTCTGGAATCAAATAATCATCGATAGAATTTATAGATGACTGTGGGTTCTTATTTTCCCATTTGAAATTCTTTTCGAGATGCTTGGTGATAGGAGTGAAGCGATACTCCTCCGATTTATTTGTTGGCAGCCCGAGGGTTTCCAAATAACCGATGGCTTGTTTTCTAAGGTCGTTGGCTTCGGTATATGTATCCGCGCTAAAGCTTTCTATTATTTCTTGGGTCAAGTTTTTGTTCATCACAGTGCTCATATGATCAAGCGACAGCTACTTCATTTTTAATCCAATCATATCCTTTGGCTTCCAGTTCAAGAGCTAGGTCTTTCGTTCCAGACTTGACAATTCTGCCTTTATAAAGCACGTGAACAAAATCAGGAACGATATAGTCTAACAAGCGTTGATAATGTGTAACAACAATTGTGGCGTTATTTTTGGAACGCAGTTTATTTACCCCGTTGGCAACAATGCGCAACGCATCAATATCTAAACCTGAATCGGTTTCATCAAGAATTGCCAGCTTCGGCTCAAGCATCGCCATTTGAAAAATCTCGTTGCGTTTTTTCTCGCCACCTGAAAAACCTTCGTTTAACGATCTGGAAAGAAGTGATTGTTCGATCTCCACCAATTTCATTTTCTCTTTCATCAAACCTAAAAAAGAAACGGCATCCAACGGCTGCTGGCCGCGATGAACCCGAATCTGGTTCAATGCCGTTTTCATAAAGTTGATGGTGTTTACCCCTGGTATTTCAACGGGATACTGAAAGGCCATAAATATTCCTTCTCTCGCCCTTACTTCAGGATCTAACGCCAAAAGATCTTTGCCTAAAAATGTCACTTCACCGCCAGTTACTTCATATTCTTCTCTACCCGAAAGAACCGAAGCAAGCGTACTTTTACCAGAACCGTTCGGTCCCATTATGGCGTGAACTTCACCAGCATTAACGGTAAGGTTTATTCCCTTAAGGATTTCCTTTTCTTCTATCCGGGCTTGGAGATTTTTTATTTCTAACATTCGATTTCAAATTTCATATTATACATTACAAATTATTACTGCCCGAGAGATGATTCAACTTTGTTTGCGAATTTTTGCCCTTGAATTTCCGAGGTTTTGAGATAGCTTATAAAACCAGACAATTGTTTTGAAATATCTAGCGCTTTGCCTCTGAGGTTCTCGAATTCCTCATTGGAAATATACTTTTTATCAAGTGCTCGGTAAAGTTGGGCTCGGGTTTCCCCACATGAACCCTTCGCTATGAAGAGAAATTGAATGAATTCTTTTTTACCTCCCCTTTCAAAACCTTCGGAAATGTTGTCCATGATAGAGCCACTCGATCTATTGATCTGATCTTTTAAAGAAAAATCCTTTGAAAACGATTCAGATTTTGTAACCAAATGAATGTTAAGTGCAAACTCCCTAGACTTCCTCCAAACTTCCAAATCCTCAAAAGAATTAATTTTTCCCACACACAATAATTTTCAATTTGTAATCTGAAATTTTCGATTAGTTAGCCAACACTTCCTTCCAACGTTAAGGCCAATAACTTCTGCGCTTCCACGGCAAATTCCATCGGTAATTGACTTAAAACTTCTTTTGCATAACCATTTACGATCAATGCCACGGCTGATTCTTCATCTATTCCTCTTTGCAAGCAGTAGAAAATTTGATCCTCTCCAATTTTGGATGTGGTTGCTTCGTGCTCGATTTTAGCTGACTTATTTTCAACTTCAATATAAGGGAACGTATGCGCTCCGCATTGGTCGCCCATCAATAGCGAATCGCATTGAGAAAAATTGCGGGCGTTTGTTGCTCTTTTCATGATGTGCACTTCGCCCCGATAGCTGTTTTGCGATTTACCAGCCGAAATGCCTTTTGAAACAATTCGCGATCGTGTGTTTCTGCCGATATGGATCATCTTGGTTCCAGTATCCGCTTGTTGAAAGTTATTTGTAACTGCAACAGAATAAAATTCCCCTTGAGAATGATCGCCTTTTAAAACACAGGATGGGTATTTCCAAGTGATGGCAGAGCCAGTTTCTACCTGTGTCCAGGATATTTTGGAATGATCGCCAGCGCAGAGGCCGCGTTTTGTCACGAAATTATAAATTCCACCTTTTCCATTTTTATCACCAGGATACCAGTTTTGAACGGTAGAATACTTTATCTCTGCCTTTTCCATCGCATAAAGCTCAACCACCGCTGCATGCAATTGATTTTCATCTCGCATAGGCGCGGTGCAACCTTCTAAGTAGCTAACATAAGCGCCTTCTTCGGCCACAATAAGTGTTCTTTCAAATTGGCCTGTATTGGCGGCATTAATTCTGAAATAAGTAGATAACTCCATTGGGCAACGCACCCCTTTCGGGATGTAGCAAAATGAGCCATCTGAAAAAACCGCAGAGTTAAGTGCGGCAAAGTAATTGTCCTTAACGGGAACCACTGATCCCAAATATTTTTTGATCAACTCTGGATGTTCTTTCACAGCTTCGCTGAAGGAGCAAAAAATCACTCCCATTTCACCAAGCTTTTCTTTAAAAGTGGTGGCCACTGAAACACTGTCTATAACTGCATCTACAGCAACTCCCGTAAGCCTCTTTTGTTCACCGATAGATATCCCAAGTTTTTCAAACGTCTTAATAAGTTCCGGATCAACTTCATCCAGATTGTTTAATTGAGCCTTTTTCTTAGGAGCAGAGTAATAAATAATATCTTGATAATTGATAGCAGGATGGTGAACATTTGCCCAGTTTGGCTCTGTCATCTTCATCCAAGTTCGAAAAGCATCCAATCGCCATTGCAACAACCATTCTGGCTCATTTTTCTTAGCTGAAATAAAGCGAACAGTATCCTCACTAAGACCTTTAGGTGCTTCATCTACCTCCAAATTTATATTCCAGCCATGCTCGTATTCCTTGCTTGTAAACTCGTCCAGAACTTGGTTGTCGGTGCTCATTGCCTCTATTTAGACTAATTTTAAATAATCCTCAAAAATACAACAAAAATGTGCTTTAAAGGTTCTTTGGGAGGTTAATTTATTTCGGGGGGCAAGCGGGTTAGAAGAGTTTCAAGCTCCTATCTAGACTCTCCTCCAAACTTATCATAGTTTCCGTGCGGTCAATGCCTTCTACTTGCTGCATTTTATCATGCAACACTATTTTCAGATGATTGGTGTCTTTGCAGTGAATTTTGATAAACATGGAGTAGTTTCCTGTAGTGTAATGGATATTGGTGATTTCAGGAATCTCCTTCAACTTAGTTAGTACTTGATCATATAAAGCGCTCTTTTCTAAGTAGATGCCGATAAATGCGGTGATGTCATAGCCTAACTTCGCATAATTTATCTTGAGCGTATTTTTTTCTACAATCTCTGCTTCTTCCATTTTGTTCATGCGTACATGTACCGTGCCTTGAGAAACATTTACCTTTTTTGCCACTTCGGTAAAGGGCTTTTTTGAATCCTGCATCAGTATTTCGAGTATTTTCAGGTCGATATTATCAATCTCATAATTTTTTGCCATGGCGAAATGTTAATTTTGAGTAATTTATAATAAAAAAGCTATTTAGTTAAATTATATGTAAATTATTTCCATATATACTGTTTATTTAATCAGTATACCTTTACTTTGTTGCATTATTAAACATTGTAAGGTGTTGAAATTGGCAGACAAGCCCTCCTGTCTCGGGGGTGGAGATAAAAGGACAAACGCAAGGTAATGGGTTGACCACTAAAGTTTTCTTGATGCCTTGTAGCTAACTTCTCCGTGGAGGTTCGAAGCCTTCCCTTACAGCAAAAGCCCATCCTAGAAATTGGATGGGCTTTTTTCTTTTTGGAATTCCTACTTTCTATCTTCTCAAACGATTGCTTAAGGTATTTTTTTTTTGTCTCTTTGAAGTTTGGATAGTTTAAATTCAGTTAGCTATGAAGAATTTCCCTTGGATAAGCAAATACCCTCTTGGCACACCTTCTGAAATTGGTGCTTACGAATACAGTTCACTTGTTGAATTATTTGAAGTAGCCAGCAATAAGCACTCCAATAAGACTGCCTTTGAAAACCTTGGCGGGAAACTGACTTTTTCACAAGTGGACGAGCTGTCCACGCATTTTGCTGCCTATCTTCAAAACGAACTTGGTCTGAAGAAAGGGGAGCGGATTGCCATTCAAATGCCCAATCTGTTACAATTTCCAATTGCTTTTATCGGCTCTCTGAAAGCAGGTTTGATTGTAGTTAACACCAATCCGCTTTACACTCCACGAGAAATGGAGCATCAATTTAAAGATGCAGAAGTTTCGGCTATCGTTATTGTTTCCAACTTTGCCTACAACCTACAAACAATAGCCGATAAAGTACCAGCTAAACATATTATCGTAACCGACATGGGCGATATGCTCGGCTTTTTCAAAGGCGCCCTTGTAAATGCGGTGGTTAAGTATGTTAAAAAAATGGTTCCAAGTTATTCGTTGCCCAACGCCCTAAGTTTTAAATCGGTTTTGAAAAAGGGCGCTACACTTTCATTAGCTAAACCAAAAATGGATATTGAAGATATTGCTGTGCTTCAATACACGGGCGGAACTACTGGTATTTCAAAAGGTGCACAGTTATCGCATCGAAATATCATTGCCCACAATCAAATGATTTCAAGTTGGTTTAAGCCATTTATGTCGGATGATGGTCAGGACATAATGATTACCGCTCTCCCGTTGTATCACATTTTCGCCTTGACTGTAAACGGAGTCTTGATGTATTCTTCCGGTGTAAGAAACGTTTTGATCACAAATCCTCGAGACATTCCGGGTTTTGTGAAAGAGCTATCAAAATACAAATTCACCATCATTACGGGCGTTAACACCTTGTTCAATGGACTCCTGCACAATCAAGATTTCCAGAAGCTTGATTTTTCGAAATTAAAAGGAGGCGTAGGTGGAGGGATGGCGGTGCAAGATGTGGTCGCCAAAAAGTGGAAAGAAGTAACTAAGACAGTATTAGCGGAAGGCTATGGCTTAAGTGAAACCTCTCCGGTTCTTTGTTGCAATCCATTGAACGGAACGGAAAAGAGCGGTACGATAGGTATACCGATGCCTAGCACCGAAGTGGCTATTTATGATGATTTGGGTACTCAATTACCCCAGGGAGAAATAGGGGAGATTTGCGCGCGCGGGCCACAAGTAATGAGGGGTTACTGGCAAAAAGACAACGAAGGTGTTTTTTACGATGGAGGGTGGTTTAAAACAGGCGATATTGGCTATATGGATCCTGACGGGTTTTTTAAGATCGTGGATCGCAAGAAAGACATGATTAAAGTATCCGGATTTAACGTTTTCCCTAATGAGATCGAGAATGTGTTGGCTGGGCATCCTAAGGTGCTTGAAGTAGCAGCGATAGGTGTGGCAGATCAAAAATCAGGCGAAGTGATAAAAGTGTTCATCGTAAAGAAAGACCAGTCTTTGACAGAAGAGGAGATCAAGAAATTTTGCCATGAGAATTTGACGAATTATAAAGTACCCAAGTATTTTGTATTCCGCACTGATCTGCCGAAATCTAACGTAGGTAAAATTTTGAGAAGGGTGTTGAAAGAGGAAGATTTGAGTAAGGTTGCTTAGTTTTGTAGACTTGTTTAATTCTTGAATTAAAATATAATTTAATTTTGCTAGCTGCTATTGCTCAAACCAACACTCTCTCACACTTAATAAAAATATTATGATAGGATTTTTTGAGCATCAACTTCTGTCTTACAAAAAAAACCACATAAAAAATTTGTTGGCGTTGGCTAAAGCCGATGGTTTTATGCACGACAAAGAAGTGGCAGTAATTCAAAAGATTGGCAAGAAATATGGCCTCAAAGAACGACAGGTGGATGAGCTCATTAAAAGTGAAGAAAAATTCGCTTTAAATGTGCCCAATAATATTCATGATAAAATCAATTTACTCTACGATTTAATCTTGGTTGTATTAGCAGATGGTGTAATTGAGAAAAACGAGATTGCATTTTGTGAGGAGGTGGTAAAGAAATTTGATTTGAAAAAAGAAATTGTAAAATGGATGATAGAAGAAGTTTTCGACAAGGGGCTTCCGCCAATCCCCGAAGTGTGGGCGGACTTGCGCGAAGAAGCAAAAGAAAGATTCTCCAAGAAATGAGGCCTTGATAGGCCTCTTTTTTTTGACAATTAATTAAGATAGAAATCAATTAGAACCATTGTTTTCTTTGGATATTTGCAAATACTTACAATCGCCATGGAAGAGTTGTTTCAAAAAAAGCTCAGTACTCAAGAAAAAGCACTTCGAATCAATCTAACAAAAGCTGTTTATGGTTCTTTTGCGGAGATTGGAGCTGGCCAAGAGGTAGCAGCTAATTTTTTTAAAGTAGGCGGAGCTTCGGGCACGATAGCGAAAACAATTTCTGCATATGACATGAAGTTTAGCGATGCAATCTATGGGAGCGGAGGCAGATACGTTTCCGAGGATCGTCTAAAACGAATGTTAGACCATGAATATGCATTACTTCCGGAACGGCTTTCTCATCGTATTGAACAAACACGGTTTTTCGCTTTTGCGGACACTGTTGAAGCGCTCAATTTTGAACGGACTAACCAAGGACAAGGTTGGATGGGTGTGCGCTTTCAGTCCAATCCCTGCTGTGAACCAAACGAATGCGTGATACACGTAAAAATGTTCGATACCGATTCGCTCCAACAACAATATGCATTGGGCGTTTTAGGAGTAAACATGATTTACGGATGCATGCTATTGCATGATCCGGGGCAGATACTTTCTTCGCTAATGGATGGGCTTACCTCGCGCAGGATTGAAATCGATATGTTCAGAATTTCTGGCCCTGACTTTAAGAAAGTGGACAATCGGCTCATGGCACTGAAACTGGTGAAAAACGGCTTTACCAAAGCAGCCATGTTCGGGCCTGACGGAACCGTAATGCAGCCTTCCGAAGCGTTGTATAAGAAAAATGTGTTGGTGCTACGGGGAAGATTTCGGCCAGTTACACATGTCAATGTTGATATGCTGCTAACATCGCTACGACATTTTAAAAAAGAGCCCGATGTAGAACGAGCCAATATTGTTGTATTAACTGAACTTACCTTAAATGATTTAAGTCCGGACGGGAAGATAGATGAGACCGACTTCCTCCATCGCGCGGACATAATTTGCTCCCTTGGGCAAACGGTACTGGTATCAAATTACTTTGAGTATTACCGACTCGTGGATTACCTTTCTAAAATAACAAAGGGTAAGAAGACGGCAATTATTATGGGCATTTATGCGCTCCAAAAAGTATTTGAAGAGAAAACATACGATAATATTAGAGGAGGCATTTTAGAAAGCTTCGCTTCGTTGTTTGGCAATAATATCAAGCTTTACATTTACCCCGCATTAAATAACGTTTCCAACTCACTTTTTACACTGAAGGATTTTGAAGATCAGCTTCCGCTAAACTTGAAAAACTTGTTTAGGTACCTTATGGATAACCAAAAGATGGAAGATATTAAAGGTGCCAATACCAATAACCTCCATATAATTTCTGATAACGTACTGGCTATGATAAGAAATCGTGAAAGCGGGTGGGAGAAATTTGTGCCCCATAAGGTGGAAGAAGCAATTAAAGATCAAAAGTTATTTGACTATGAACCGCCAATAGAGATACAATCAAGCAGCAATTCTAAACTGCCAATTGATGTGGGGTAGGGTCAGCGCGCGTCAAATTTTAGGTGTTGGTTTGGTCGTCTTTCTCATCACTTCGTTTACAAGCATTGGCTATCATCACTCAGACGAACATTGGCAATTGCTTGAGTTTGCAAACTTCAAATTAGGCCGCTCGCCAGAGCATAGTTTGGCTTCTGAATATAGAAAGGAAATGCGCTCTGCATTTCAGCCAGCGGTAGCCTATGCTGCAATCATACTGTGTGAAAGCGTAGACATCAAAAACCCATTTACCATTGCTTTAGTACTACGGATAATCTCGAGCTTGCTCGCCTGGCTTGCATTTGCAATGCTTGTTCTAAAGTCAAGGCAACTCGGAATTGTTGAAAGTAGCCAAAAAATGCTGGCTTTGGTCTCGTTGCTGCTGTGGTTTATTCCTTATACGTCTTGCAGATTTTCAAATGAAAATTGGTCTGGATTTCTTTTTTGTTTCGGATTACTTGTAGCCGCGACAAACGAAAAATGTACTTCTAAACAGTTCTTCTTTTCCGGTCTTCTGATCGGCCTATCTTATTTGTGTAGATTTCAAATTGTATTTGCTATCCTTGGCCTTTTGGTCTGGCTTCTTTTCATAAAGAAGATTCAACTACAAAAGGTACTGGTTTTAGTGTGTGCTTTGCTTTTTATGGTTGGCGTTGGATTTATTTTGGATAAGTGGTTCTATGGTCATTTTACATTTACCGCATACAATTACTTTTATGTTAACCTTGTCGAAGGCGTGGCCGCGAGTTTTGGCGTATCACCTTGGTGGTTTTATTTTCAGATGATTTTAGAGTCTGCAGCAGCTCCGCTCAGTGTCCTAATTTTAATTAATTATTTTTTTTCACTTTACAAACAGCCGACACATTTAGTACATGTTGTGGTTCTCTTTTTTTTGGTCGGGCATTCTCTTGTGGGCCATAAAGAACTTCGATTTCTCTTCCCCATGGTTTTTTTCTTACCAATACTGCTTGTATTAGGTTATCAAAAAGCAATGGAGAGATGGAAAGATATCGTTGTAAAAAAATGGGCCAGACTATTTTCAAGTATCGTTATTTTAGAAAACTCAGTTTTACTTATAGTTATTGTTTTCTTTAAGCCTGCGGAAGAAACGACTTTGTTTAATCGATTTGTTTATGAATTGGCTTCTAAGCAATCCGTCACGATTTTCTATTTAAAAGAAGATCCGTACAAATTTGGTGACCAGCGACAGTACTTCTATTTCCCTAAAAGGCTGACGTTAAAAAAAATAGAAAACGAATTATCATTAGCGGAATTCAAGAGGTCAAATACCACCGAAAAAATCCTTATTTATGACGATGCATTTTTCCCTTCCAAGGGTGTGAAATTGCTAATTGGCAAAAATGTATATCGAACCTTCCCTGAATGGATAACACACTTTAACTTCGGGAATTGGGTAGGCCGAGCAAAGGCGTGGAGCCTATACGAATTTAAAGATGGACGGTAGCTTTATGAGTAAGTTTTAATCGACCTTGTGAAACGGCCATCCAATTGCAGAGTTCAAAAAGTATTCTCGATCCTGCTTGGGCATCCCAATGGCTTAGACCAGATACTTCCGACAAATCAAATGCAATGATTCGCTTACCTGACAATACAATTTGTTTAATTAAATAGGTGGCTTCTTCGAATGATAATCCCCCAGGAACAGGTGTTCCAGTATTCGGACAAAGTTCAGGCCTCAGCCCATCAATATCAAAACTGATATAGACCAAGTCTGGTAGCGTATCAATAACTTCCTGACAAATTAGGCCCCAAGGCTTTCCGTTAAAGAGTTGTTCTTTAATATCGGAATCAAAAAAGGTTTTCACTCTACCGGTTGACTTTTGCATCAATAGATATTCCTCCTCGCAAAAATCGCGAACACCTACTTGAACCAATCGAGAAAGATTTTTTAACTTAAGCGCATTAAACATGATGGAACCGTGAGAGTACGTAAAATTCTGATACGATTTCCTTAGGTCAGCGTGGGCGTCAATTTGCAAAATGCCAAAATTCGAAAACTTCTCATTCAGTGTTCGCAGCAAACCGAGTGGAGTGCTATGATCTCCGCCTAATAGTCCCACCATCTTTCCTTCCGCCAAAAGATCCCTGGTGAGTTGGCTTACGTAAACGTTTAAGTTCTCGCATCCCTCATTCACTTTTTGGGTAATAATCCGAGACGATTCTTCCTCTTTTCCACTTTCCAGCGAATGAATATGCAACGCTGCTAGCGACCTCAGTTGATCGCTTTGTTTTTTTATTTCTTTCGGAAGATCAAGGGATGCTATTTTTAATTTCCACACTTCACTAATCTCTTTTGAAAACAAATCAATTTCTGAGGACACCTCGATGATTTTCTCCGGCCCTTTGGCAGCACCCGTTTGGGAGCTAACTGTTACCTCCCATGGCAAAGGGACAATAACCAACTGGGATTCCTCAAGTGAGTAAGGTAATCCGAAAAGGCGTCCTGTTAATCCAATTCCATTTTGATTAAAATCATTAATGAGCTGCGCCTTTTCTGACATAATTAGTCAAGAGAATCAGGTGAAATGAAATGTAAAACAGTGCCTGATTTTTGATTCAAGTTTTTCCACGCTGATTCATCGAAAGAAAGTATAGCAAGTCCGCCTGGTTCAAAGGGTTCAATATCAGTGCCCGCTAGGTATTCCGCTAAGTAGGATAGGTGTGGATTATGTCCAACTAGGATAACATTAGAAAAGTCATCAGAAATCGAATGAACAAATTCAACGAGACCTCTTAACGAAGCGCTGTATAGCTCGTCTAGTTGCATAATTTCTTTTGAGTTGAACCCAATTCCGTCCGCAACGATGGTAGCAGTAGTAAAAGCTCTTGTAGCAGAACTGGATAGGATTGCGTCAATCAATAGATTTTGTTTTTTTAAAAATGTTCCAATCTTTATAGCTCCTTTTACTCCTTCTCTTGATAATTCCCGAAGTTTATCACTTTGCCCAGACGACTTTTCTTCGCTTTTGGCATGTCTAAGAACAACCAATGTTTTCATTTCGCTTTACTGTAATCGTCACAAAGTTATAGGTAAAAATTAAAACCAGCGTGAATGGTATATAAAGTTTGCTAACCACGTGAACGTGATACAGTTGTGACAATTCATTTGAATTAGTCTTTGGATGCCGTTTTATTGATTTAATAAATTGAAAATTTTATTTTTTAAAAAAATACTGATATTTGAGCCCGTTGAACCAAATCTTAGATGTCAAAAAACTTAGTAATAGTAGAATCACCAGCCAAGGCCAAAACGATTGAGGGCTATTTGGGAAAGGATTATAAAGTCACCTCTAGCATGGGGCACATTCGAGATTTAAAAAAGGGAAATGAAGCGATTGACGTAGAAAATAACTACGAACCGATTTACGAGGTAAGCCCTGATAAAAAGGAGATTATCAAGAATTTAAAGAAACTTGCTGAAGATGCCGAGATGGTTTACCTAGCAAGCGATGAAGACCGTGAGGGGGAGGCAATTTCATGGCACTTAAAAGAAGTGTTAGATCTAACGGATTCAAAAACGAGGCGAATCGTTTTTACTGAGATTACTAAGAATGCTATTCAGAATGCATTAAAAAATCCGCGCGGAATAGATATTGATTTAGTAAATGCTCAACAAGCTAGGCGCGTGTTGGATCGTTTGGTAGGTTTCGAGTTATCTCCCATTTTGTGGAAGAAAATTAAGACGGGTCTATCTGCAGGTCGAGTTCAATCGGTTGCAGTGAAACTAGTAGTGGAACGTGAGCGGGAGATCGATAAGTTTACCTCTAAATCTACTTTTAAGGCTACCGCCCAGTTTGATCTTGAAAAAGGCAAACAACTGGTTGCCGAACTGGGCGAGAAATTTACAACTGAGAAAGATGCACTGGAATTTTTAGAATCTTGCAAAGGGGCCACATTTACCATCAACGATCTTCAAAAGAAACCAGCTAAAAAATCTCCATCGGCACCGTTTACTACCTCAACGCTGCAGCAAGAGGCTGGGAGAAAACTAGGCTTTTCTGTGCTTCAGACGATGACTGTTGCTCAGAAATTGTATGAGTCGGGTAAGATTTCATATATGAGAACAGATTCAGTGAATTTATCCGATGAAGCTGTACAGGGAGCTGTCAATCAAATAAGTTCGGCTTTTGGAAAGGAATTTGTCCAAACGCGCAGATATAAAACGAAGTCATCGGGCGCGCAAGAGGCACATGAAGCGATTAGACCAACAGATTTTTCGTTGCTTGAAGCTGGCGCAGATAGGAATGGGCAGCGACTTTATGAACTCATCTGGAAGCGTGCAATCGCTTCGCAGATGGCTGACGCTGAACTCGAAAGGACGACAGCAGATATCTCCATTTCTACGAACAAAAAAATGCTTACCGCCTCCGGTGAAGTGGTTAAGTTCGAAGGATTTCTAAAAGTTTATTTGGAATCTAAGGACGAAGATGAAGACGAAGAAAACAGCAAAGTGCTTCCACCACTTTCAGTAGGCCAAGTGCTACCATTGAATGAACTTATTGCCGGTGAAACTTTTACTAGGCATCCAGCACGCTACACTGAACCCACACTTGTAAAGAAATTAGAGGAATTGGGGATTGGAAGACCGTCCACTTATGCTCCGACTATATCTACCATACAAAAAAGAGAATACGTTGTAAAAGAGAGTAGGGAAGGAGTAGACAGAAATTATAGGTTGCTGACCTTATCAAAGGATAAAATTGCAGCTATCACTAAAAAAGAAATTACGGGAGCGGAAAAGAATAAGCTTTTCCCAACCAACATGGCCATGATTGTAAATGATTTCTTAGTGGAGCATTTTCCTGAGATTACTAATTATTCGTTTACTGCCGAAATCGAGCAAGAATTTGACGAAATAGCAAATGGTAAGTTGGGCTGGCAAAAAATGATTGACCAGTTTTACAAACCTTTTCATAAGACGGTTACCAAAACAGAGCTGGTAGAACGTTCATCGGTTACAAACAAGAGCAGAGAGCTAGGCATCGATGCTAAGACAGGTTTAAAAGTGTATGCTAAATTGGGAAGATTTGGTGCTTATGTGCAGATCGGTGAAAACCCGGAAGATGGCAAAGAAGGCAAGCCTAAGTTTGCCAGTTTAAGAAATGGACAATTCTTGGAGAGCTTAACGATGGAGGATGCGATGGAGTTGTTTAAGCTTCCGCGTGAAGTGGCCGTTTTTGAAGAGAAGCCTGTGGTGGTAAACATTGGTCGTTTTGGCCCCTACATCGCCCACGATAAAAAATTCATTTCCTTACCAAAAGGAGAAGACCCCTATACCGTTTCTGGGGAACGAGCCATTGAACTGATCATTTTGAAAAGAGAGGCCGATGCCAACAAAATGATCAAGCTGTTCGATACGAATCCCGATATTCAAGTACTAAACGGAAGATTTGGAGCGTATATAAAGGCGGGCAAGAAAAATGTAAAAATCCCAAAAGGGAAAGTGCCAGAAGAACTTACCCTAGAGGAATGTTTAGTGCTGGCAGAGAATACTCCGGAAAAAAAAGGAGGAAGATTTTTTAAGAAGAAAAAATAGAGACAGGTAAGGTTGACGTAGGGTATGGTAGTAAAATAATTTTTTTTTTGTAGCTTCGCTGTCTGATTAAATCAAGAAGCCACATTGATTTTGCTAAAAACACCTCCCAATGAAGCGTTTACCCTATTTTTTACTTTTTATCAGTATAAATCTTCAGGCTCAAATTCCTCAAACCCTATCTTATCAAGGCCTGTTAACTAATTCATCCGGACCTAATGCGGGGTTACCCGTAACTGACGGGTCGTATAGCGTAACGTTCAATTTTTACATTGATTCAAGCCCTACAAGAATTGATTTTCGTACAGTAACAGTAACTACCTCTCAAGGCCTTTTTGCCACTGTTATTGGTAATGGAGTGGCTCCGAATCAGCCATTGAACCTAAATCCGCCATTAGGCAGTATTCAATATTATATTGGTTTGCAGGTAAACGGAGAAACTGAACTTTTACCCCGCGTAGCCCTTACTGCAGTGCCCTATGCCTTTACCGCCAACTCCGCATTTTCACTTGTCAATACCGCAACGATTTCCGGTAGCCAGCTCAATAGCCCAATTACAAATTCGTCCGTTACTTTACCCTTCTCACAAATTACAGGTACACTGGGTAGTGCGCAGCTATTGAACGGGTCTATCACAAACGATAAATTGGCTACTGGTATTGAGGCTTCTAAGATTGTGGGTTTGCCCCCTGCAACAATTGCTGATGGCTCGGTTACCGATGCTAAACTAATCGGTATAAGTGCGAGCAAAATAACAGGTACGTTGGCAACCACGCAGTATGGCGATGGCAGCATTACGAATGCAAAACTGGCTACAGGAATTGACGCTTCTAAGATTGTGGGTTTGCCCCCTGCAACTATAGCGGACGGTGCTGTTACCAATGCAAAACTTGCTTCGGATATTAGCGCATCAAAGATTACTACAGGCACTTTATCGGTAGATCGACTTGCAAATGGTTCAATAACAAACGATAAACTAGCTACAGGTATTGACGCTTCTAAGATTGTGGGTTTGCCCCCTGCAACAATTGCGGACGGTGCTATTACCAATGTAAAGCTTGCTTCTGATATTGATGCCTCGAAACTTACACAAGGGACTTTACCTGTAGATCGACTTGCCGATGGTTCAATTACCAATTCAAAGCTTGCCGCGGACATAAGTGCTTCAAAGATAACGGCTGGTACTTTGTCGGTAGCCCGGCTTGCAGATGGTTCTATCACTAACGAGAAACTGGCCACTGGTATTGATGCCTCTAAGATTGTGGGTTTGCCCCCTGCAACAATTGCAGACGGTGCTATTGCCAATATAAAGCTTGCTTCTGATATTGATGCCTCGAAACTTACACAAGGGACTTTATCTGTAGACCGACTGGCCGATGGTTCGATTGCCGATGCAAAACTTGCTTCGGATATAAGTGCTTCAAAGATTACCGCGGGTACTTTGTCTGTAGCTCGGCTTGCAGATGGTTCTATCACCAACGACAAATTGGCTAGTGGTATTGATGCTAGTAAAATTACGGGCTTACCAGTTGCTACTATTCCAGACGAATCTATTACTAATGCAAAACTTGCCTCGGATATAAGTGCTTCAAAGATTACCGCGGGTACTTTGTCGGTAGCTCGGCTTGCAGATGGTTCTATCACCAACGACAAATTGGCTAGTGGTATTGATGCTAGTAAAATTACGGGTTTACCAGTTGCCACTATTC
>JAIYCV010000006.1 GCA_027487845.1 Flammeovirgaceae bacterium | reverse complement strand
GTCTTTTCCATAAACAAAAAAAGTTTAGTGAAACCACTTTCACTAAACTCCTTGTAACTATATGATTGTCAATGCCCCCAACGGGGTGTCACCAACTATTTTTCAGTAATATGCCAAATTGTTTATCTGTTTCCTAAGCCTAAGGTTCGTGTCCCCATGAAACAAGGTTTTCCTATTATTCAGAATCCTTCTCTATCCTCTCTTATTTTCCACGTTACGAAGTCCGTAATCTTCATTTCAAATCTGTTTAGTGTCTATCAAAGTACTTCAAACTAGTTTGAAGCCTTCCAGAAAATGTAATTTTCATGTTGAGTCTGTTTCGTTGTTTTATCTCATCGATAATCAAACTAAAATTACTTTTTTATGCTAATTTGAATGCCGTAAATAGAGATTACAACTAAAAAAATGAAAGAAATTGTTGAGCTTTCTAACCAGACCATAACCATCGGCAGAAACGAGTTTCTTAAAGTTAAGGGTAGCATCGACACGAACATATATTATGTAGAAAGTGGCAGCCTAAGAGTCTTTATCTTAGACGAATATGAAGAACAGACAATTAGGTTCGGTTATAAGGAAAATTTAATCGTTTCGCTCGACTCTTTTCTAACCGGTAAACCTTCCGATTTCTTTATTCAGGCAATCAAAAAAACTACCGTAAAAGTTGTAGCCAAACAACAAATCGACACCTTTTTCAAAACAGCGGTGAACAGCAATTTGTGGACGAATATTTTAGAAGGCCTAATTCTGCAACAAATGGAAAGGGAAGTTGATCTTCTAACAAATTCCCCGAAGGAACGATATCAACGGGTTTTGAAGAGAAGTCCGCAACTCTTTCAGGAAATTCCCAACCGATACATTGCAAACTATTTGAGAATGAGTGCCGAAACCTTATCGCGACTGAAAAAGTCTTGACTTCAATCAAGACTTTTGAAAAATACTTGGCAGACCTTGCATAAAATTTAAACTATGCAATCCGAAAAATTAGTACAATCGCTTTTAGAGCAGACGAGAGAAATCATTAACCAAGTTGAACAGCTTAGAAGTTATGATTTTCAGACTTTAACATGGAGGGAAAATGAGCTGAGTTGGAATACATTAGAATGCTTAGCGCATTTGAATTTGTATGGCGACTTTTATTTGCCTGAGATAGAACGAACTATAAAAAGCTCAACTACCAAACCGGAGCTTGAATTTAAAAGTGGATTTTTAGGGAGTTACTTTGCAAAAAGTATGTTGCCCAAAGAAAAGCTCAACAAAATGAAAACATTTAAAGACAAGAATCCGCTGAATGCTTCACTGGATAAAAGTGTTATCGACACGTTTATCAATCAACAAATTAACCTTTTAGAATTGCTAAACCGATCCAGAAAAGTGAGTTTGAATAAAGTCAAAATTCCAACTTCAATTTCAAGCTTAATTACTCTTAAATTGGGTGACACTTTTCAATTCTTCATTAATCATATAAAAAGACATTTAGCGCAAATTGAAAGAATACAGACTAGTATGAAAAAGCATTCAGCGTGAATAGGAAGTTCGGAAGGTTGATTTACGATTCTTTATGTTAGTGCACTTAAAAAATAAAAAATGTATGCGCGTGTGACAATTCTTAAAATTAGGCTACTAATGCAATAAAGACCCAAGCAAAAAATTGGAATTTCAAAAAAGAAAATTTATTCAGACGCTAGACGCTCATCGAGGCATTATAAAAAGTCTTTGCAAAGCCTATTATGCTAGTCAAGACGATCAGAAAGATGCTTTTCAAGACATTGTTCTGCAGCTTTGGAAATCATTTGAAACGTTTCGAGGAAGTTCAGAAATAAGCACTTGGATTTATAGCGTAAGCCTTAACACCCTGCTCTCTAAAATCAGGAAAGAAAAGAGGACAATCGCTACTGAATCTATTGGCGCCTACGAACTGTCTTTTTCGACCGCTATGGCAGATAATGACATGGAACTTCTGCACATGGTCATTCAATCATTAAAAGACGTGGATAAAGCCATTGTGATCCTTTACCTGGAGGGTTACAAGAACAAAGAAATTTCTCGCATTTTGAACTTCACTCCTACAAACATAAGTACCCGATTGAATCGAGTGAGAGCAGAACTAAAAGCCAAATTTAAAAGTCAGCATTATGAATTTAAACAGTCTTAAACCAGCGTGGCAACAGTTTCGATTTTTGAATTCCATGCCATCAATCGACAAGGATGAAATCCTATTCATCATAGAACGAGCCGAAGAGATGCATGTAAACAACACGCATAGGTACCTCATCAACACGTTAATGTTTACAGTCTTAATCATTAGCTGTCAGGGAGGATGATTTCGTATGTCGTTTGGGATATTGATCCACAAATAGTTGATGGGATTGAATTTTTCAGATGGTATGGTCTCTGTTGGGCAGTCGGTATGATGCTCGGATATCAAGTCTTGCTGCTGATTTACAAGACCGAGGGCATTGCAACGGAAGAACTTGACAAAACTAGCTTGTATGTCATGTTAGGTGGAATTATGGGTGCTCGTTTTGGACATATTCTATTTTACGATCCATCCTACTATTTAAATAATCCAATCGAGATTCTTCCCATACGAATTGAACCAACATTCCAATTTACAGGACTTGCTGGTCTTGCTAGCCATGGAGGAACAGTAGGAGCGCTAATAGCTCTTTACTTTTACTGTAGAAAATATAAAAACGACTATCTGTGGATGCTGGACCGATTAATTATAAGCGGTGCTTTACTGGGTTGCTTCATACGGATTGGCAATTTGATAAACTCCGAGATTATTGGCGCGCCTGCTCAACTTCCTTGGTCCTTTATATTTTCTCGCATCGATCAAACACCCAGGCATCCTGCTCAGCTTTACGAAGCACTATTTTATTTGTTCATTTCTTTGTTGCTATTCTTTATTTGGAGATCGCAGAAAGTCAGTAAGTACAAAGGCTTTCTATTTGGGCTCGGCCTCTTTTTGATATTCTTGCAACGATTTCTGATTGAATTTTTGAAAAAGAATCAAGTTGAATTTGAAGAGCACCTCGCATTGAACATGGGACAAATACTTAGTATACCACTACTACTTTTGGGGATCTTTGTAATGATTGGGAGTAGTAAAACACTTTCTAACAAAACAGTCTAGTTGTCTGGGGTCGTTACTTTAGACGAACAACTCGGCTAAAACGGGCGAGGTTTTGGCTTGTGAACCTTCACTTTAAAACACTTCGCTTGCGGCATGGCAATCTGTCTGCACTCAGTCGTCATCTCAAAAATACTTTTGTAACACATTCGCGATTGTCGGTCTAAAGGGAAAAAACAATATGAATCTTTTAACTAACATCGCCATGACTGTTTTCGCCTTGCAAGCTGTTGCTTGTGCCACTGACACAAGCCCGAGCCAAACCCACGCAGTACAACCAACTGCTGATAGCACTACTTTCCAAACCCTTGTCATCACTAAAGTGAAAAAGCCGTGGTATGCGTGGCGCTCGCTGGTGGTGGGCAAAATGAAAAAATCATTTCCCGAATACCAAGCCATTGATGGTTTGGGAGAGAAGTTTTATAGCTTCACAGAAAATAGGAAACTCTTTGGAGGAATCTATTTTTGGAATACCAAAGCTGCAGCCCAGGCTTGGTTTACCGAAAAATGGTTTGAGCGCACCGAAAAGTCATACGGCCAACGCGGACAAGTAGACTATTACGAAATCGAAAAAATGGAGACGCTAAAAACAACTAGCGGATCGGAGATCACCTTTTGGGCAGCACTTAGTGAAGGCCGCCCCGCCCAGATACAAAAAGCAGAAGGACTGATTAAGATCGTTTCGATAAAAAATGAGAAAGGAAAAGCAAGTCTGCTTACCATTTGGGAAACAAAAGAAAGAGCTGTATCTTATTTTTCGAATCATAAAATGGAAGCCGAGTATTTCGATACACCCCTTCACATCGCTAAGCCATGAAATTAACACTCAAACAAAACGAACCAACCGACCAAGCGTTGATTACCGCCTCGATTAGGGGCGATAAAAAATCGCTTGAGCAATTGATAAAACGGTACCAAGATTACATTTACAATATTTCGCTCCGGCTGTTTATCCATCCTGATGATGCTTTGGATGCCACGCAAGAAGTACTCATAAAAGTGGTAACCAGTCTGAACACGTTCAAGGGCAATGCTCAGTTTAGCACATGGCTCTACCGTATCGCTGTTAATCATTTCTTGAATTCACCCAAAAAGAAAACTGAAAGGCTCATCGAAGAAAACCCAAAAGCTTTCGGAAGTTTTAGTGAAGATGCAGATAACACTATTTCAGAAGCGGAGGTAGAAGAAGTGCGCATTTTATGTTCTACTGCCATGCTCATGTGCCTCAACCGCGAGCAGCGATTGATTTATATTATTGGCGAAATATTTGGTGCCGACCACCAACTAGGTGCCGAGTTGTTTGATACTACACCCGCCAATTTTCGTGTAAAGCTACATCGCGCCAAAACCGATTTGTTGCATTACATCTCTGGCAAGTGCGGCTTGGTCAATCCCAAAAACCCATGCCGCTGCAATAAGAAGGCTCGCGTGATGATTGACCGCGGCCTGGTGGATAAAAACAATATGTTGTTTAATGCGAGCTATCAACACCGCATTTCTGAAATTGTAAAACTCACCAAAGACGAAGC
Source organism: Flammeovirgaceae bacterium (assembly GCA_027487845.1). GTDB lineage: Bacteria > Bacteroidota > Bacteroidia > Cytophagales > Cyclobacteriaceae > ELB16-189. The sequence goes on along the minus strand of JAIYCV010000006.1, from coordinate 145,039 downwards.
TTGTGACGAGATTGAGTTTCGGATGAAAGAGTTATTCGCCAGTAACCCGTTTCAAATCAAAAACGAGTTGGATAAAATGTTGACGGATATTGTGGCTTAACACAAACAAACTGGCAAACACTCCCAAAAAGTCCGAGTTTACATAAATACAGTGCATCAATTGATATAGTGTCGTCCAGCTCGTGGACGACACTTATCATTTAAACACAATTTAAAAATGATTTCGGCAGGCGTGGTTTATCCTATTATTCGTTTGTCTTTCGCAACATACCGTGCAAACCCAAGCAAGGCTCCTGTTACCATAATGTTTCTGAAAAAGTTAACCATTTCTAACTCCTTCTCGCGGGCCAAATCCGCGGTCATATTTTCTATGCCAAGCTCATTGCCCATGGCGCGCGGCAGGTGAACGAGTAAGCCCATTAGGATTACATACAATGCCATGGAGGTGTACGCGAGTTTATCATACTTTCCTATTAATGCACTAACGATAAAGCAAATAATACACACGGCCGTAAAGTAATTCCAAAAATAGGGGAAAGGAATATAATCGGGCACAAAGGCAGCGCCCACATCGGGTTTACCAAAATGCAAACCCACGTACATGATAAAGGAAATTGGGAAGATCCATCTACCCAGGTTTAAGATTTTGTCCATATTGTTTTTCTGTTAGTTGTTAGAATGAAGTCCTACTACGTTACCCTCCGAATCGATAAAGAATGCCATGTGGCCAAAGTCGCCAATAGAAGTTTTAGGCAACACTACTTTACCACCTGATTTCTCCACTTTGTCAAGCACCGTTGAAAGGTTGGGGTTTGCGTTGAGGTACACTTTGCTTCCATCAATACTAGGTTTATGGAAAGGTCCTTGGGCCAATGCACCCCCTATTTTTCCATTGCCTCCATCGGTAGGGAAGAACGCCATCTGTGTGCCAGCCACTTCACCATCCGCCAATGCAAGACCAAAGATTGACTCATAAAATTTTTTCGCCCGAGGCATTTCAGCTACTGAAATCTCGAACCAGTTTAAACTGTTGTCTGTCGTTTTCATAAATAATTTTTTGTGTTACAAAGGTGGGGCATCATTCAATCAGATCAGCATGGGTAAACGGACAACCCCACTGGATAATTTTGCCACTTGGCAGATTCATATACGCAAATAGATATATTTGCCATCATCTTATTAGCAATCTATGAAAGTAGTCGTACCAGTTATCTCCGCTAATGTGCCCACTTCTGTGTTAGGCATTATGGACATCTTAAACTACTCGCAGGCATTTAGCAATCAGCTATCTCCACAAAAGAAAAAGAAAAATACGTTTGAGGTAATCCTGGCCTCAGCAGAAAAAAGCAAAACGATTAATTGCAATGGGTATCAGTTGGTTTGCCATACTTCCCTTCTTCCCTTTGAGAAGGCTGATTTAGTGGTAGTGCCTGCGGCTATTGGCAATATGGCCGAACTTGTGCAAAAATATCCAACCCTTGTTCAGTGGATATTGCAACAACAAAAGAAAGGAGCAGCCATTTGCAGCACTTGTACGGGGGCTTTCTTTGTAGCCGCCACGGGTTTGTTAGATGGCAAAGAAGCGACTACTTCCTGGTTTGCTTCTGACTATTTTAGAATGATGTTTCCCAAAGTAAAATTATTAGACGAAAAAATAATTGTTGATAATGGTAAGATCGTGACAGGTGGCGCTACCTTATCTTTTATGAATTTGTGTATTTACTTGGTAGAAAAATACCACGGGAAAGAACTAGGAAATTACTGTGCAAAAATGTTTTTGGTTGACAAAGGGAAGATTTCGCAGAATTCTTATTCCATTTTTTCCGTTCAAAAGTCACACCAAGATACAGAGATATTGAAGGCGCAAGATTTTATTGAAGCTCATGCACAAGAGAAACTCACGGTCGGAACTATATCAGATGAAGTATTGATGAGTGAGCGCACGTTCATCAGACGTTTTAAGGCGGCAACGGGGAACCTTCCTTCTGAATACATTCAACGTGTGAAGGTGGAACACGCAAAAAAGCTACTGGAAGAAGGGAAAGAAAATATTAAGGAGATTTCGTATAAATCTGGCTATGAAGATTTAAACTATTTCCGTGATATATTTAAACGATACACTGGGCTTACCCCAATGGAGTATAAAAAGATGTATTCGTTTTCTGTGGGTTAACAAAAAAACCGCCTCCTGTTCGAAAGCGGTCTTAAATTTTTGTCTACGTTCGCCTATTTATTTCTTAACGACAGTTGGTGTCAAACGTGGAACTGAATGCTATGGCTAACGCCAGCCCAAGAGAAAGAAATAGTTTTTTCATAATATTTTTTGGTTTGTTTCTCCTTCAGACGAACGAGATGGCCAAAACGGGCGAAGTAAAAAAGTCAATCCCTTGCTGGCCTCCACAACGGCCCAACTGCCAATAACAAAACAAGAATGTTGATCAACGCATTCGATGGGTTACCTGATGCAATCGAGCCAGCGCTATCCAGCAAAAACCAACACAATACTCCGGTTACGACTGTTTTCCGAACCTGCTCAGGAGCTTTGTCGTACACCCAAATTGACAAACACCAAATCATGACACCCCAACCGAAGAGAAATCCGCCCGTCAACGCAGAAAGAAAACGTGTGTCTGGCGAATTGTAAGTAGTGACGCCATCGATAGGCCAACTTAATAAGTCAAGTGTTAGACGGGCTGGTTCCAACGTAGGCCCCATCGTTCCTAGAAAGAAAATAGGACCAAAAGAACCAACAACTATAGCTGTAATCTTAAGCCAAAACTTGTTAAATTTTTGCGATGTCATTTTGTTCTGCTGTAAAAAGTTTGAAGTCTCCCTAAATCATTTCAGCCTATCCTTTCCTACTAACAATTCTTGAATGCTCTGCGCCTGAAAACTAGTAACAAACAAGTACCCTGCAAGAAGGTGGATGCCTCCCACAAAGGCAAGAGTTGCTAATACAAATCCTTTTGCAGAAAAATTATTACGCCAAGCCAACCATAAAGCGGCCAACGAAATGTGAAACAAGAAATCGAGATTGAATTGTCCCGGCCAATTCATGCTTCGTATATCCGCAAAGAAAATTGGCATCAAGTTCCATCCGTAATTGATACCCACTAAAATGGTATAAGGAAATGCCACGGCAAATAGAATAAACAACAAGACACGAAATGCGTTCATTTTCTAGAATTTAGTTTGGTTGATGCAAACTTCTAGAATATAGCCTGAATCTTTTAGACGCCAGCGTACAAAGGGTGCAATTAGATCAATAGGAAGCTAGTTCCGATTTCTTCATTTCGGCTACCATGGTGCCCAACTCAGTAAAATAATTCAGTAGCCATTCAAAGGTTAGGTTCTTTTCGGTAATCTGGAGGTAGAAATTATCCATTACCAACATAAAAAGAAGAGTTGCCAATTTTTTGTTATCACCCAACCCCAACTCGGCAGTCCATAAATCTATTATCGCTTTGCTTGCCTCTTTGTTTGATTGCTCGAAACATTTCTTAAATTCCGGCTGGTCGCGGTGGACTCTCAATTGCCTATTGAAAAGCAAGTCATATTTTGAGTCGATCAAAACGTTCAGTAAATCAGGTACAATATTCTTGCACTTAGCCTCGCGCTCCGCAACTAGTTTGGCACGCTCAAGATGGTAAGTAAGCAATTCTTCGGTAAACACTTCTAAATCAGAAAAATAATGATAAAACGAAGATTTACTCTTCTTCACTTTACTGGCCATCACTTCAATCTTCAGGCCTTTCGGGCCTTCTTTCGCAAACAAATCATAGCCACCAATAATCCAAGGGAGTTTTAAGCCTTCATTCATAGTTTCGAATTTAGCAAGAGCAAATTACAAAAAACTAAGAAAAAGACGATTGAGCTAGCTATTGGCCGCCTTGTTAACCTCTCTGATGCTCCGTCATTCCGCCCATTACTATTTTCATGATTTTTACCTTTCCCCATCTTGGTACCGTGCGCAGTGAATACACTAAAAATTTGGTGAGGAAGCCAGGCAAAACAGTTGTGTTTCTTCCCAATGCATTTAAAATCGGAATGCCCACTTGTTGTGGCGTGAGCGACATGTTCATTTTCATATTGGCACGTTGCCCAAAGGCACTGACCACCGGTCCAGGCGCTGCAGCCAACACATCTACTCCGTGTGGTTTCAATTCTTCAGCAAGTGCTTCAGCCAACGATTGAACATACGCTTTGGTAGCGGCATAGTTTGCAGAGTACGGCACACCTTGAAAAGCTACCATGGAACTCATCAGTATAATTCCGCCTCTTTTTTGAGACACAAATTTCTGTGCAAAATGATGGGTAAGCGATAGCAAGGCTTCGCAATTCAAGCGAAGCATATTAACTTCAGCATGCACCGAGGTATGAATAAAGTCTCCGGAGGTGCCATAGCCAGCTGACGCGACTAACATGCCTACGGGCAAATGCTGGGTGGCCTCGATTAAAGATTGCACGCCAGCTGATTCTGAAAGATCAGCAGCAACAGTCCTTGCTTCGATGGCATAGGTAGATGATAAACGGTTCGCTATTTCTTGAAGTGCGTTTTTGCTGCGTGAGTGAATGATTAGGTTAAGACCAGCCTCGGCCAACCGCTCGGCTATTTCTAAACCAATACCCGAGGATGCTCCAGTGACAATTGCCCACGAACCATACTTCGTTTTAAGTCTCCGCTTTTCGTTTTCAGAAAGTTTCATGCTATCGGTAATTAAATGTTTTAAAAATGGAGGTTCCGTTTAGCGCTTGTACTAAAACCATTAGCGCAAGCAACCAATAGAATGTTCCTACAAAAATGGTGACATTTGTGTTTTTCAAAAAGTAGAAAGAAAGGATTGGTAGTGTTTTCAACCCGTGCTTAGTTACGTTTCGCAAATTCAACAATTCCTCCGATAGAAAGCTGAATTGAGAAAGCATTTACATTACTTTTAAAGCCTGATTCAAGCCCACTGGACTGATATTTCCAATTAGTTTCTTCGCCAGCACCTACTGAGTAAATAAGCCTCAATCCAAAGCATAAGTTATTGGCGCCTTTCTGATATATGGAAAGACTGGGATTTAACAACAGTTGATTATTGATCACATTTTGAAAGCGCGTGTTTTGCTTGTCTTGACTGATAATTTGATTATTGGAGAATCCGAACCCTAGAGAAGTTTCCAAACGCGTGTTTTTTCTCTCCAGTAAACTATAACCAAAAGAAACTGTGGTGACTGCGCCAATAAACTGTATCGACTCGGTAGCGCTTGATTGGTTGCCATTCAGTTGATAAAATTCTCCACCGAGTATCAAACGATTAGAAAGGTAATTGGCGCCTGCCCCAAGAGCAAATGCATTAAAGTTGGGTTGAACCGTTGTTGAGCCAAGTGTTGAACTAAAGTTGTTTACACTGGTACCTACTGTTGCACCCAAACGAAGTCCTTTTTTTGCAAATTGTGCCTGCGAGACAATTGAGGTAAATAGTAAAACTAAAAAAATAAGTACACACGTCTTTGTTTCGTTGAAATGAACTCCAGCGATCTTCATATTATTTTAGCGTAATAGTTAACGTAAGTGTTTTACCGGCTTCCACTTTTACCTTTGCATCCTCAAAATCAGGTGGCCCCAATTTGATTTTTGCATCGTTGGAAAAGCCAATTGGCTCCTTTGGGAAGCCCACAAAATTTGTCTTCAGGTCTTTGTTTTTGTCGATGTCTTGAAATGCCACCAGCCCATATTCTCCAGCAGGTACTTTTTCAAAAACAATTTGCATTGAGCTACCGATCACTGGCCTTTCCGTGCCGATCATTTGTTTGCCCACTTTCGGAAAATTTTCCTTTTTAAAAATACCGACAGAGATTTCTCCACCTTTGTTGGATTGAATTTGTTGAACGTTGATAACCACTGTTCCGGTTTGACAGTACCCCGCTAAGCCCATCCAAAGCACAGCGAGCAATAGAATGACTTTTTTCATTTGCATCGTTTTAATGATACAAATTTGGCGCAGTGACAGCACCAGAAACGATAACAAATGTTTATACTTTCGGGTAATCCGCTTTTTTTAGGCGACTTAGATGCACAGGCGTGATGCCCAGATAAGAGGCAATCATGTGTTGTGGCACACGGTTGTGGATGTTGGGAAACACTTCGGTGATGGTATCGTAGCGTTCCTTAGGCGTACGCGCATACAGATTTTTAATGCGGTTATCCTGGTAGATAAAATAAAACTCGGCAATGAGCCGCCCCAGCTTATCGCCCTCCTTCAAATTTTTGTAACCCCAGTCTACAGCCGAGCGAGGCATCACAATTACTTCCGTCTCTTCTAATGCTTGCAGTGTGTAAAGCGAAGGTTGTTGTTGAATAAAGCTCGAGTAATCTGCAATGAATTGATTCTCCAGCGCAAAATGAATGGTATGCTCGCCTCCTTCTTTATCGTGAACAATCACGCGAATGATTCCTTTATTAATAAAAAAGATATCGTTGGGCGTAACTCTTGGATGGCTCAATATCCCTTGGCGTTGAAACGTTTTTAAAAAGCAGCCATGTAGCAACTGATTCATTTCCTGATCAGATGCTGAGATCATGCTTAGGATAGCCTGGCGAATCTGGTGCATTTACTGTTTAAAAGAGTAACAACGATTTTCTGATTTTTGTTTGCTAAGTTTGGTTATTAGCCGCCTAACTGTTTTCTTGTTTCTTCGCCTTTGCCATTTGATATGAATAATCCGATTGATCTGATCACTAAAGTAATTCAATCTACCGTAGAAGCATCCCCGACTGAGATAAATCTATTTTTCGATCATTTTAAACTTCAGAGCTTGAAGGCAGATGAATACTTTATTCGCGAAGGGGAAGTCTGTAACAAAATAGGATTCATCACGAAAGGAATGATTCGTTATTTCTACGTGGACGACCAAGAGGAAACCACTCGATGGGTGAGTTTGGAAGGTGAGTTTGCTACGTCTCTGGGTAGCTTTATAACGGGTCAGCCGTGCTCACATCGTCTCCAAGCCATCAGCTCTTGCGAAGTGTGGGTGATTTCAAAATCCAACTGGCAGAAGCTTTCTAAACACCATGAATGGCTTCGCAATTTTTGGACTCGCGTGCTGGAAATTACGTGCGTTGGTTTTGAAGATCGAGTTTATCAGCAGTTAGCGAGCAGTGCCGAGCAACGCTATGAATATATGATGAAGCGTTATCCACATTTCATCGAAAAAGTACCTCAAAAATACGTGGCCTCTATGATGGGTATCAAACCGGAAAGCCTCAGCCGAGTAAGGGGGCAAATGGCGCGAAAGCGAAGAACTTAACATAGGTTATTTCGGGCAGGGCAATTGTGGTTGACCTTTGTATCAACAAAAAAACAAAACAACGGCCTTATGAAAACCAAATTGATGTTCGCCCTCGCACTGCTGATAAGTCTATCAACATCATCGTACTCTCAGCAGAAAAACAAATCGCTTATCTCATTAGCAAGCCAAGCTCAAAACACACTATCACGCCAAACGCAAGTGGAGTTTGCACTGGGGTTCAGCTCAGCCTCGTTACAAAGTGGCAACGAATTGATGCGCGCAAAAGAGTTGCGCAACCAAGGGTTGAGTTATTACCAGAATGAAAATGGCACCCGTAGAAACGTGGGGAGCTATGCTGCACCATCGGGCTTAACAATGAAAATTGGTTTTTATAAACCAGTTAAAAAAATAAATGGATTGATGGCAGGGTTAATGGTTCGAAATACACTTGCTGGCGCACAACCCTCAATTGGGGGCTATGAAGAAGGTTTCTTCTTCAATTTCATCAGTGCGTCTCCTGCCTTAAAATACTACCCCTTTGCAAAAAATAACTTCTATGTAAATGGTGAGCTAGGTCTAGCCTCAGTCTTTACCAAGAACCGCTTCCTTACAGATACCGGACTGCAAAACTACTTTCATCAATTTGGTATTGGTTGGGCTGGCGGCATGAGCACAGGCTACACGTTTACCCCATTCAAAAACAAATCGAAGGCTATTGATCTTCAAGTGCATTATCAATTCTCCAACACACGGGTTGAGGTAAATGGAATTGGCGATGATCAATGGCAGTTTAGCTCGTTGCATTTTACGGTGGGAATTTTATTTTAGATATAGTGCCACATAGCCATTACAAATGTGAGTTCTGCAAAAAACTCTTCCAGAATAGCCGGATTCGTTGCGGTCGACAATCTGACAATTTTTCTCTTTAGGCAGCCAAATCTTTGAACACAGGTTCATCACAAACGATTTAATGATTTAGTAACAATCCCCTCAAACGCGGAATTGTCGGTATCCCTTTGCTCTTCGCCAGTCTCACCAAAGTGTTTTTAGTCTCCGTTTTGAATAAAAAATCTTCGAAGATTCGGGTAGCAAAAAAATAACCCATAACCGCCATCATCTATGCTGACATCAACCAACTTTTTGGAATTTTAAAAAAAAGTTGGTAAAATTAGACCTAAATCCAGCACAGTTTATGGACAAAAAATATACTTATTTCTTTGGATGTCGGTTTGTTTTCACATTGGTCTTCACCACCGTGCTAGGCGTTTCTGAAATCTTAGGTCAAGAATCTACAAGCATCCGGTTTTATGCACACCCCGGCTTCGACTATTTTACAAACCCGAGTCAAAATTCGTCTTCCCCTTATTTTCGTGGCGGTCCTTTGGTGCTATTCATCACTTCGAAGATAAATGATAAAGTGTCTGTGGCGGGGGAATTAAACATGCATTACATGGCGACCACTGGGGCAGAAATGGAACTGGAACGAATGTACATCAAATATGATTATCGGAATTATTTGAATTTCTCGGTGGGGCGAATGTATAGTCCGATAGGGTTTTGGAATGTTAACTATAATTTTGGTTTGATTTTACAACCTAATATTTCTCGTCCACGAATTTTAAACCCAACGCATGACGGAGGTTTTATCCAAACGCGTGACATCGGGCTTCAACTAGGTGGAGATAACATTGGTAAAGCGGGTTTCTTTTACCGTGTGCTCTTTTCAAATGGAATCGGCCGAAATGGTGGGCTTTTAGGAGTACCCTACAAATTAGGCTCTCAATTATCTTACACGTTTCAATTAGGGATAGAACCCATTGAAGACCTTCGCATATCTGCGTCTGGTGTCTTAAACGATTTACCAGTGGGAAGTCTTACTCAATTTGACAGTCCTGTACCTGAAGCTATGAAAAGCACCCTGCTAACGGCCAGTATTTCGCACATGAGTATTGATAAAAAGTTTGAGTTCATTGCAGAAGGATACGCGAACACACATGACTACTCTGTGCAACCCGATAAGACTCTAAACGGAGCCATAGTTTATATGGGTTATAAGGTTAACTCAAAAGTTGTGCCCTATCTTTTTGCTGAATTTTTAGATTTTCCGACTAATGATGCCTACTATCCAGCTGTTAACCCTTATACCAATCAGAGTTATAGTAGTTCTAGCGAATATAATTTGGGTCTGCGATATCGGGTCAACGGCAACTTGGTTTTGAAAGGTGAATTGGCCGCTTTGAATCAAGATCAATTTGGCTGGAGCAGCGGCATAAAAACTCAAGTAGCTTTCGGATTTTAGCATATTTAAAAAGACTAATTTAAAGGGTATGAAAAAAGTATTTTCTTTTTTGGTTCTAATTACAATATTCTTTCTTTCGACTAATCATTCTATTTCGAAAAGCCCAGCTGCATTGGAGTTGGCGATTATTATAAATAAAGATAATCCTATCGAAAAACTATCGATCACTGAAGTGCGACTCTATTGGATGAAACGAGGCACTCAAAAATCATGGCCTGGATTGAAGACAACTGTACTTCCTGTTGATCGGAAAGGAAACATTGCCGAAAAGTCATTATTCTATAAACTTGTGGTAAAACTGAGTGAGGCAGAAGTAGATTCTTATTTCGCGGCAAAACAATATCAAAATAGCGAATCCCCACCAGTGAAATTAAATTCTGATAAAGAAGTAATCCAATATGTGGCTGATAATAAAGGAGCCATTGGATTCGTAAAGACTGCGTCCCTAACAGATGAGCTTCGATCACAGGTTAAACTTGTTGTTTCCATCAGCGAGTAGTTTATTGAAAGTATCGGATGCATAGGTGAACAAGCCTGGTAAAATGCGATGCAACCGTTTTGTTTAGAACGGCAAAAAAGCCAAATTCTCACATTGGTATTATTTACCTTTTCTTTTTCTGTCGGCATATTTTAAAGTCCATTTTCCGAAAAAAAATGGACGATACTTGAGAGCGAAGTTTTGTCATTGGAATACCTAATTTTTGATTCCCCTGTAAAAAAAACGAGTTCATAAAAAAATCATGAAGGCTCCGTAATAGTTTTGGATAAAAGCCTACTAACTGGAAAAAAGGTTCATGGAAACTAAAAAATCTTCCAGTTTCGGAAAGTATGCATTAGCGATCGGCATTGCTGCTGGCTTTGTTTTTCTGGCAGCCCTGTTTACTGTTCTCGATTCAAGTTCTGATGTTTCTTATACGATGATTTGGGTAGCGATTGCAGCCAGTTCCATGTCCGTATTTCTATCTTCTATGGAAACTCAAAAGAAAAAGTCTTGCAAAATATCACCCCCTAAAGTATGACCACAACAAAAGAAAACGATAAGCCCCAAGACCTTACGTTTACATACAACCGATTTTTGTATGGAGCGTTTGTCGCGCTGGGGCTTTACTTCCTATTGGCAAAAAGAGAGATTTCCTCTGCCCTGTCAAATTTCGGGATTGCTTTAATCTTTGACCCCTTTGACCAAAAAGTGATGTGGAACAATCGACCCGCTTACCAACAGATTTGGTTAATCGTTCATCTATGTATTGTGTTTGGCTTATTGGGCATTATGCTTTTTAACTGGTTCGTTCGCTAACGTTACCTCCATTTGATTCTTCTTCTTTTGAAGCACACTTCTATCTGCATCGGTCTTGGATAGAGCGATTGCTTTCTGAAAATAGGCGTGGGCTTTTTGCTGATCAATTACAGTATACAATTCGCCCAAGAGGGCATGATACCAATGACTGTCAGTCAAGTTTAGTTTTTCAGCTTCACTTATAGCGGCCTTAACGTTGCGCGCTTTGGCCAAGGCGTAAGTGCGATTGAGCGCGGCCATAGGGGAGTAATCGATTTGCAGCAGCTTGTTGTAGAGTTGCAAAATACTCTCCCATTTTTCGGCAGCGCTAGTTGGTTGTGTGTGCCAATAGGCAATGGCTGCCTCCAGGTGATATTTTGAAATCTCGTTGCCCACCGATGCCTGGTTCAAATAATACTCCCCCCGTTGAATTAGCTCGTGATTCCACAACTTCGCATCTTGGTCATCATACAAAACCAACTCGCCAACGGCCGATGTTCGCGCTTCAAAGCGACTGGCATGAAAGCACATCAGCGAAAGCAACGCAAAAACGAAAGGCTGGCGTGTGATTGTATTCTCCGTGAGCATTAGATTTAGTCGCATAGCTTCCAAACAAAAATCTTTCCTTAACACATTGTTTTGGGTAGAGGAATAATAGCCTTCATTAAAAAGCAAGTACAACACCGATAGTACCGATTCCAACCGGGTGTGGATTTCTTCTGCTGGTGGAATCTCCATATCGGCATCTACTTCGCGCAATTTTTCTTTCGCGCGGAAGAGGCGCTTGTTGATGGTTTCTTTGTTCGTCAAAAAGGCTTCGGCAATTTCTTCAATGCCAAATCCGCAAAGCAAACGCAGCGAAAGTCCAATCTGCGACTCTGTGGGAATGGCTGGATTGCACAGCGCAAACATCATCCGCAACTGGCTATCGTTGATATTCTGGTCCGATAGGTCCACTTCCATTTCGTACAACTCGCTCTCCGTTTTTCTTATTTCGATGGCAATCTTTTTTGTGAATAGTTGATTGCGTTTGAGGTAGTCTTTCGTTTTGTTTTTGGCCACGGTGTAGAGCCAAGCTGTGGGATTTTCAGGCAACCCTTTTAGTTTCCACGTCTCGGCTGCCAATAAAAACGTATCGCTCACAATATCTTCTGCCATCTCCACATGTTGCAAACCAAAATGCCGAGAAAGAACAGACACCATTTTTGTAAACTCGGTGCGGAAGAGATGGGGGATTAGGTCTTTGGTTTCGAACATGCAGGCCTAAAGATGCAAAAAAAAGACCCTCACTAAAAGTAAGGGCCTTTAGTCTAAGAAAACGTGCTTCGTTAAGTTGAAAGTACCATAATATCGCGCACTTCTACATGACCGCCCATGAATAATATCGGACAGCCCTTGGCCAATTCCAACGCTTCATCAACAGAATTGGCTTTTACAATGATGTAACCGCCTACAATCTCTTTTACTTCTGCATAAGGGCCGTCTGTTATTATTCCGTTTGCCTTTAGTGTCTTACCTTCAAAGCCCAGTTGATTAGTGCTTACAAATTTACCTTGTGCGGCTATACCGCCAATCCAGTCTTGCCATTGTTTGATGCTCTGTTGCATTTGTTCGGGTGTAGGTTGAAAATTTTGCATGGGTGCCATTCTAAAAATCATCATGAATTCTTTCATAAAAATTAGATTTAACTGTGTTTAGGGATTTGTTTCTAAAAATAAGGTGTTGGTATTACTTGGATGTTAACGAAGGTGTTTTTTTATTTTCACTCGCTTGCTTCAACAGCTCAAGCCCTTGTTTGTTGGTGGCCGAAATCTTTTCTTTCAAATTGAGCAATAAGCCAAAGATGTTTGACGGAGCGGGCATCTCGGCATCAAAATGTTGAACAACTTCCACACCCCCGTCTTTTTCTACTAATGAATAGCTAAAGGTAGGGTTGGATTGGAACGGCACCGTGATGTTACACTCAATGACGACTTCATCGATAGATTTGAGTTTCGCCACACGCTGCAAACCTTTGCTTTTTTCTTTCACGCCTTCCCAACTAAATGTAGCACCTACCTCGCCATCTTGTCCGCTCACGGTATATTTCTGCTCAGGATCTTGCACCAGGAAGGGCGACCACTTGGGGAAGTTTTTCATATACCGAAGCTGGTCAAACACGTGCTGCTTGCTGGCTTTGATAAATTGTTGGTTAGTAACCGATATCCTTTTGGGGGCAATAAGAGAAAGGATAACTCCTGCAATGAGCAACGCACCTAGTACGATGCCCATAACGATAAGGGTTTTTGTCATAAAGTGTAATTGTTTTGGTTTACACCCCCTTATCGATTGGCCAAAAGGAAATTGGACAAGAAAATTGAAATATTCTATAACTAGCTGTAAATCAATACGAAAAAATTTAATCTCTCAATATCCCACAGCTGCTTTTCGAAGCTTCAACAATAAAAAACGATTAATACTGATGAAAAGACTCCGTAACAAAACTCAGCACGTTTGGTAAGGCCGACCTCCAATACGTCCAGTTATGACCTCCATCCCGGATTCGAAATTCGTGAGGAATCTCCTTCTTTCGCATGGCAATGTGCACTAGTGAATTACCTTCGAAAAGAAAATCATCGTCCCCACAATCTATATACCAACGCACGGCCTTTTTCTGATCATCAGGCACACCATTAATCAATTGTAGAGCGGTATATTTTTTATAATAGATACTAATCTGCTCATCAGTGCCTTTTTGGCTGCGTTGCTCTAGCCACGCCTTCGTATCTTCTAGGGTAACGGGGCCAGTGGCTGCACTCAGCGGACAAGCAGATGAAAACAATTCAGGGTGATGCAATGCATACATAAATGAGCCTCCCCCGCCCATGGAGAGGCCAGCTACCGCTCTAAACCGCTTTTCTTTCTTTATGCGATAGGTCTTTTCCACAAAAGGCATAAACTCTTCGAAGAAAAAATCTTCATAACGCCATTCATTTTTAAGATCATTGAAATATCCCCGTTGCCCTGTATTTGCATCCGGCATTACTATGATCATGGGGGTAGCGATTCCATCAGCAAAGGCCTTGTCCGCAATATGTTGTACCTCGCCAAACTGAACCCAACCTGTTTGATCATCGCCCCCTCCGTGCAACAAATACAAAACTGGGTAACTACGTTGCGAAGCTTCGTAATCAGGAGGTAAGTAAATCGCGTACTTCCGATCTCCTTTTAAAATTTTACTAGGTAGACTTAGATTGTCGAACACTTTACTTGGTTGAGCAAAAAGTAAAACCGGGATGACACAAAATAATACCATTGCGTTTTTTTTCATACTCTCATAAGTTAACAAAGTCAAATTGGACAATATTGAGGAATATCACAAACTATGTTATGCGTTACTTTCATTGAATTAAATCTGTTGACGGCTTTTCGCCAAAACTAAAAAAGGCTTTCCCTATGAGCAGTTATCATCAAAAAATGATTTATCTTACTTTTTGATTTTACCAGCCATTCAACAAAAAGCCAAACTCGTTATGAAGAAAATAATTTTTAAAGCCCTCGCGCAGATTAACAAAGTAATCATTCCGCGCTACAGCAAGAGAGATTTTACAAAGCTCTCCAAAGTTGACCAGGCGCTTGTCGCCTATCGGTATTGGGTAACTACAAACTCATTGGACTGAACAAGTAAAGTTCTAAAAAAGAAAAGCAAGGGCAAAAAGCCCCTGCCATTCAATCCAACCAAACTACTTTCTTTTATATCCCCTAACGTCTTCCAGTTTCTTTATCTGATCTTCTTTCAAAAGAGGCTTCAGTTGTGTTTTCAACGAGTCCATTACGCTAGCTTCTTGATCACGATAAGTTGCGCGCAGCGACTGTATTCTTTTTTCGGCATCGTCAATCAAAGGCTTCATTTTAATTCGCTGCAAACTGTCTGCGCCTGTTATCTCGTAGATATGATTCGAAGCGAAACCGCGTCTTTTATAATGCCTACCATCGTGCATTCCTTTATGATGACCACCATGGTGCCGTCCATGAAATATTCCCAGCCAATGATGCCCCCTACCATGGCGGGCGACAGACACATTAGATGCGCTAACAAGCATTACTAAACTTAAAAAACTACCTACCACCATCACTCTTGTTTTCATATTTGATAACCTTTTGTTTGCAGATTAGACAACGCATTATTTCTGCTTATTCCTTGCGAGGATAATTTTTTTATAAATAAAAACGCAGCTACATTTCTAAGGTTAATAATGCTGTAAAGTGTCTATCTTTGTTTTTACCAAATTTAAAAACCCACAGACATGAAAACGAAAATTGCCCTGGTAACCGGAGGTAGCCGCGGCTTAGGAAAGGATATGGCGTTGCGCTTGGCGGAAAAAGGAACTGGCGTAGTGTTAACGTATAAAACAAAAAAAGACGAAGCAGAAGCCGTAGTATCGGCCATACAAGCAATCGGTCAGAAAGCGGTGGCTCTGCCATTCGATACCAATGATATAAAGGGGATAGACGGATTTTTACAAAACGTATCCGCGACACTGGAAGCAAATTGGGGTGTGAATAGATTCGATTTTCTTATTAACAATGCAGGCATGGGTGCAACCGTTCCCTTTGCAAATGTGACCGAAGAGATCTTCGATCATTTTATGAATGTCCACTTCAAAGGTGTTTATTTCTTGACCCAAAAATCATTGCCACTTTTAAATGATGGCGGAGCAATAATTAATATCTCCAGCGGCACTACTCGTTTTTGTGTACCTGGTTACTCTGCTTATGCGTCTATGAAAGGGGGAGTGGAAGTGCTTACCAAATATTTAGCAAAAGAATTAGGTACTAGAGGTATTAGAGCAAACATAGTAGCACCTGGCCCAGTTGAAACCGACTTTAACAATGCAGGTATTCGGAACAATCCACAAATGAAGGCTGCTTTAAGTTCTATGTCTCCTTTACAACGCGTTGGCGCGGCTGATGACATTGGTGGTGTGGTTGCCTTTTTATGTTCAGATGATGCCAAGTGGATTAATGGACAGCGTATTGAAGTCAGTGGCGGGATTAATGTGTAACGTGCATTGAATTTACCTCACGGATTTCTAACACAAATTACAAAACAACTGGGAAGCTCGCTTCCGGAGTTTGAACTTGCGCTATTACAACCTTCACCAATCAGCGTAAGGTATAATCCGAAGAAGAAATTGGATTCACTTCTTGGGGTTTCGATTCCTTGGGCGAAAGAAGGCAGGTATTTGGACGAGCGGCCAGTTTTTACCCTTGATCCTTCCTTCCACAGCGGAGCTTATTATGTGCAGGAAGCAAGCAGTTTATTCTTAGAACAGGCACTAAAACAATCGGTCGACCTTTCCCAGCCATTGAAAGTATTGGATTTATGTGCAGCCCCGGGCGGTAAGTCAACTCACATTTTAAGTTTAATCAATTCAGAAAGTTTATTGGTTTCAAACGAAGTGATTCGATCGCGTGCTTCCATATTGTCGGAGAATATTCAAAAATGGGGGCATCATAACATACTAGTAACGAACAACGACCCAGCGCATTTCAAAAACCTTCACGGTTTCTTTGATGTGATCGTGTTAGATGCACCCTGCTCGGGCGAGGGTCTTTTCAGAAAAGATAAAAACGCGATGAACGAGTGGTCCTTAAGCAATGTAGAATTATGCTCGCAGCGACAACAACGAATCATCGCTGATATCTGGCCTTCATTAAAGCAAAACGGAATCTTGATTTATAGCACCTGCACGTATAACGAGAAAGAGAATGAAGATAACCTTGTTTGGTTAGAACGTAATAATGCTTGTGAATTTGTTTCGTTGGCCATTAAACCAGATTGGGGCATCGAAGAATCAAAAAAAGAACGTGCGATTGGCTATCGGTTCTATCCTCATAAAGTAAAAGGGGAAGGCTTTTATCTTTCGGTGGTAAGAAAAACAGACCCCACGATTCCCACAAAAATTAAATCGAAACCGATTTTAACTCTTGCACCAAAGAAGTTTACAGAAAGATTAACCGATTGGGTCAGTCATTTTGAGGACAAGGAATTCATTGTTTTAAATGAGCTTATCTGTATGGTTTCCAAAAGTCACTTTGCAAATCTTGAGATGTTGACAAATCAATTGCATACCGTGTTGAAAGGAACGGCCATTGCCACACCCAAACATGAAAAACTTATACCCGAACATTCTTTCGCCCTTTCCATAGAATTGAACCAAGGAATGTTTCCGCAATTAGAACTAACAAAAGAGGAAGCACTCTCCTACCTGCGAAAAGAAAATTTAGAAGTAGGTGTTGGTCAAAAAGGTTTTTGCTTAATGACCTATCAAGGAATTCCATTGGGTTGGGTAAACCTGCTGGGCAACCGACTTAATAATTTGTATCCGGCTAATTGGCGAGTAAGGATGGCAGATAAAATAGAATAAATTATTGATTTGTATATTTGTAATCAAATGTCAACACTACATCTGCAATCAAGAATCGAACAACTTCCAATGGAACTAAAAAGGGAAGTTGAAGACTTCGTTGATTTCTTACTTGAAAAGTCAAAAAAAGAGAAGCCTATAAAGAGAACATTAGGATTAGCAAAGGGTCGAATAGTTATCAGTGATGATTTTGATCAACCCCTTGCTGATTTTAAGGAGTACATGGAATGAATTATCTATTAGATACTCAGTTATTGATTTGGGCAATTAATGAGCCGTCTAATTTGCCAAATACGATTAAGTCTAAAATTGAGAATACAGAAAATAACTGCTTCATCAGTATTGCCTCGTTTTGGGAAATTGCAATTAAAGTTTCCTTAAAAAAACTTTCCCTTGGAATGGAAATGGAAGATCTTTTTGCAATAACTAAAGAGTCACAATTTGAAGTATTAAACATAACCACACTTGACATTATTCAAGTTTCGAAACTGCCATTTCACCATCACGATCCTTTCGATAGACTTTTAATTTCGCAGGCACTGACAAATAATTTAGTGATAATTACGAGAGATAAATTATTTGGTCATTACGGAAACCCGATTGATTGGGTGTAAACTGCTGGTTATTTCAATCATCAAAATAGCTATTTTTGCAGTCCTTTAATTTCCCCTATGTCGTTATCAACAAAATACAACCCAACCGAAGTAGAAGACAAATGGTATGCCTACTGGCTTGCCAACGGCTTTTTCCACGCTCAACCTAATCCTGCAAAAGAAGCGTACACCATCGTCATTCCTCCGCCCAATGTAACGGGCGTTTTGCACATGGGGCACATGCTCAACAATACCATTCAGGATATCCTCGTTCGTAAGGCCCGAATGGAAGGCAAAGAGGCGTGTTGGGTGCCTGGCACCGACCATGCTTCCATCGCCACAGAAACAAAAGTAGTGGCTATGCTTCGCGAAAAGGGAATCAAAAAGTCGGACTTAACGCGCGAAGAGTTTTTGAAGTATGCCTGGGAATGGAAAGAAAAATATGGCGGCATTATTCTGGAACAATTAAAAAAGCTGGGCGCTTCTTGCGATTGGGATCGTACCTCATTCACCATGGATCCCGCTTACTACGAGGCCGTGATAGATGTGTTCATCGACCTGCATAAAAAAGGATATATCTACCGCGGCACACGCATGGTCAACTGGGATCCTGTAGGCAAAACTGCCTTGTCAGACGATGAAGTAAACCACCGCGAAGTGAATTCGAAATTGTATTATATAAATTACAAAATTGAAGGTGAAGATGGCTTTGTAACCATCGCTACCACCCGCCCAGAAACGATATTAGCAGATGCCGCTGTGTGCATCAATCCAAATGACGAGCGGTATACGCATTTGAAAGGCAAACGGGCGCTAATTCCGTTGCTCAATAAATCCATACCCATTATTGAAGACGAGTATGTTACGATGGATTTTGGAACGGGCTGTTTAAAAGTAACACCGGCTCACGATCTAAACGATTATGAACTAGGCAAAAAGCATGGACTTGAATTAATCGACATATTAAATGACGATGGCACGTTGAATGCCAAATCGGTTCTATATGTTGGCAAAGATCGCTTTGCCGTGCGCAAAGAAATAGCAAAAGACTTAGAGGCAGCAGGCCAGTTAGCAAAAGTAGAAGACTACAAAAGCAACGTTGGCTTCTCAGAACGAACCGATGCGGTGATCGAACCAAGGTTATCGATGCAATGGTTTTTGAAGATGGATGTAATCACCCAGCCTGCGTTAAAAAACGTGATGGACGATACTATTCAACTACTTCCGCCCAAGTTTAAAAACACCTACCATCACTGGATGGCAAACGTGCGCGATTGGTGCATCTCCCGACAACTTTGGTGGGGGCATCGGATACCCGTTTGGTATGCATCCGATGGAAGTTATGTGGTAGCGAAAACACAAGCAGAAGCTGTTGAACTATTCAAGATTCAAGATCCAACAAGTAACATCGAGAGCATAAGACAAGACAGCGATGTATTGGATACTTGGTTCTCAAGCTGGCTGTGGCCGATAGCGGTGTTCGATACCACTATCTTTAAAGACGGCAACAAAGGCAATGCCGATCTCAACTACTTCTACCCTACCAACGACCTTGTAACCGCCCCCGAGATTTTATTCTTTTGGGTAGCGCGTATGATCATCGCTGGGTATGAGTATCGTGGAGCGCAGCCTTTCAAAAATGTTTACCTCACGGGTATCGTTCGCGACAAGCAAGGCAGAAAGATGTCTAAAAGCTTAGGCAATTCGCCCGATCCGTTAGACTTGATCGCCACCTACGGAGCAGATGCGGTTCGCACAGGGATGTTGTTTAGTTCGCCAGCCGGAAACGATTTATTGTACGATGAAAAATTAGTGGAGCAGGGTCGAAACTTTTCCAACAAAATCTGGAATGCCTTCCGTTTGGTGAAGGGGTGGAACACCGAGCCCATTCCGCCACCAGCAGAAAATAAAGTTGCCATTGAGTGGTTCGATGCAAAATTGAATGAAACAGTGCTTGAACTCGAAGATCATTTTACCAAGTTTAGGATCTCCGATGCGCTGCATACCGTTTACAAATTAGTATGGACCGAATTCTGCGCCTGGTACCTGGAAATAGTGAAACCAGAATTTGGCAAACCCATTGATGCCGCAACCTATAAAAGCACCATCGATTTCTTCGAAACGCTGCTGAAAATTCTCCATCCGTTTATGCCTTTTATTACGGAAGAGCTTTGGCACGAACTAAATACACGCGGTGGAAAAGAGTGCATTGTAGTGGCCAAATGGCCTCGCCCGAGTGCCTTTTCATCTTCTATTATTGACGAGGCAACGTTTGCATTTGAGCTGGTAACTGAAGTAAGAAATGCACGAAATGCGAAGGGGCTTTCTCCTAAAGAATCGTTGCAGCTAATTGAAAAGTCTGCCAACTCCACCCTTTTATCTTTTAGTAGCGTGGTCAAAAAGCTTGCGAACATCAGCACTATCAACAACACATCCACTTTTGAAGGAAGCGGCATTTCTGTGTTGGTGAGAGCCATAGAATATTTCATCCCAATGGAAGGAAAGATGGACGTTGGGAAAGAAATAGAAACCATCCAAAAAGAACTGGCATACAACCGGGGCTTTCTCGAATCCATTGATAAGAAACTAAGCAACGAGAAATTTGTAGCGAGTGCGCCACCTAAAGTGATTGAGATAGAAAGGAAGAAGAAGGCAGACGCTGAAACAAAAATCAAAGCCTTGGAAGAAAATTTGGCAAGGATGAATTGATCAGTTGGGATTTTTGAGATTGGCCTTAAGGAGTAGTTGAGATGCGTATTAGCGAATTGCAACTTCGTTTCACATAATGATTAATACACCACGTTGGTCAAGTTCAAAACGGGCGTAGCGTTGCTACTCCGATGACCTTTTTACCTTCTCTGGGTACTGGCTTGTATGAAAAATATCGGTGATGATAACAGTATCCTGAACGGGGAGGTATTCATAAATGATCTTGTAGCTTGCATGCACCAGATAACGACAGTCTCTACCTATTTCTGCTAACAATGGCTCAGCTTGCCCTGATTCTGGAAAGTCAATTAGCTGATCTACTCGCTCAAAAATTTCATTAACAAACTTGAAAGCAGGGGCATCTGATTTTTCTTTAAAGGCAATGTAGTCATAGATTTGATCCAAACAACTTAAAGCAAAGGGTGTCCACTTTAAGGTTAATTTTTTATTTGGCATACTTCCTAGCAAAATAGTCCTTGGCTTCCTGCTGGCTTATTAGGTTATATTCTTCTATGGCTTTTCTTGATT
The DNA here is from genome assembly GCA_027487845.1 of Flammeovirgaceae bacterium. Classification (GTDB taxonomy): domain Bacteria; phylum Bacteroidota; class Bacteroidia; order Cytophagales; family Cyclobacteriaceae; genus ELB16-189. The sequence goes on along the minus strand of JAIYCV010000006.1, from coordinate 123,949 downwards.
CCTCATTTCTTTCGAAAAATGCTTCTTTGGTCATAGGGCGCATACTTTGTTCGTAGGCTTTGTTCTTACCAAAGGCCAATAAATTTTTTATTGCCTCCACCAAGTGGATGTCTTCCACTTTATCCAGTTCTAACTTGATGTATTCTTTTTCGGCTTTTATATCCATGGCGCAAAAGTTAATATCCTAAAATTAACAATTTTCTTTTCGAGGAAATAGAAATGCCAATAGATGTCGTTTTAAACCGGTTGTATTCTCGGCCCACCTAGTAGTATTAACTACTGTGCTAACTAAAAACAGCAATTTCTATGAAGAGAAAATAAGTCGGAACGGAGTAAAGCCGGACTTTAACAATCTGTGTTGGTCAAGAAGACTCAAGAAGACCAACACGGGCGGAGAAGCACAGCACTATTAACCTCAATAACATTCTAGGCTAATTGTGGTTTATTTTCCCAAATGTAAATATCTTTATCTGTACTTTAAATTTGATAAAATGAATGACATCGAGCGTCAAAGCAATGAAGAAATTCCAGAAATTTTACTCCCTGATTCACCTGCGGTTGTAAATCGATCCCCTTTCTGGGGAAAACTAAAAGTACCGCCTTGGAAAATTTCGATTCGGAAACTGAACCAAGTAGCAACCGGCATACGAAGTTGGACTGTTACCCTAATTGTAATTCTTATTGCGTCTGCCTTAATCAAGTTGATCATTCAGCAATTGAACGACAAAAGCTACCACATTAAGGCGTTTCGGATGCCTGAGGATTTTGTAAAAAAGGGGTACGATGGTGTAACAGTAGCCTATCAACTATTGGACAAGGTAAATGAAATGATTGCCAAAGGCAATGAAAGTCGTACGGTGAAAGAAATAGAAGAATATAACAACTCGGCCGATAAAACCGATTTGCAGGTTGAAATTGTGGGAGGTGCGGCTCTCTCGTTGGATAATATTTCTGGTTATTTAAGGCAAGCCTTGGGTATAAAAGAGCACAGCATAAGTGGCGAAATAACAAAAGAAGAAGAAAGGCTTAAATTGGTTCTTAGGATGAGTGGCGAAAAAGCCCAGGTTATCTACGAACCAATTGGTAAAGACGAAGTAACCGCTCTGAAAAATTTAATGCATGAAGGTTCCGCCAACATTCTCAAAATGAACAATCCCTTTCTGCTCAGTCTTTACTATATGCCAACTAATGAAACTGACAACGTACGTTTTACTAAATGTATTAGTGCCTTACGCTACTCGTTAAGGCGGGCACCAAAACAAGCTGCTAATGCCTATACAGCATGGGGCCTGGCTATCTTTCAGATTTTAGGGGATACCTGGAAGCCGCTTCAAAAATAAAAAGGGCTATTTCGATAGATGCCAGTAATGCGTATGCCTATCGCACTTTAGGCCTCATTGCCTCTGACGCCCAAGGATATAATCAAGCACAAAAACTATTTCAGAAATCGTTAAGTTTAGATTCTACTGCTGTTGAAGCGTGGCTACGAATGGGTGATTCGTGGTTGTTTACTATTGGTGACGTTACAGCAGATAAAAAAGCAGAGCAGTGTTATAGAAAAAGTATTTTACTTGATTCCACCTATTTTAGAGGATTTACAGGGCTGGGAGCAGCACTCTATCACCAAGGAAAGTTTAAAGAAGCGCATGAAGAGGTTGAAAAAGCCTTTTATATAGATTCGGAGGACATTCATGCTATAGCGGCAACCATAGTTATTCTGGAAGCCTTGGGTGATACACTAGCCGCTAACAACAGATTTAAAATAGCTAGTAAAAGGGATCCTATCGAGTTAGGCAGGTCCCTTAATACTTTCGCCTACAGCCTTGAAATTCACAAAAAATATAAGACAGCATTAAGGTATGTTCAAATGGCTCTTAAAGCCGATAGCGTTAGCAGGGAAGCAGGCTATAGCTATAGCACCTTAGCCGAACTTTGCGGGCTTCAAAATGACAAAGAGGGGTTCTACCTTAATCTTGAAAAAGGAAGCACATTAGGTTTCCCTATGTCAACTGAACTAGAGCAAACAGAGCCTTATGTGCGGTTCAAAGATGAAGAACGCTATAAGAAGTTGAAAGCTAAGTATCCTAAGTAGTTTTCCCGAAAGCCTCCATGAGCAAAACAGAAGTAAAATCTTAATCCGCTCTTCTTGTCTCAATTGATTAATCCCAGATTATTCATTAGGAATCACAGGTTATTGGTAAAAGCTTGATATTATTATCTTTACTTAAGGATCAACCAAAACCAAAAAGGTGAAAGAGATAGAGGTATCATTTACGGATAAAAATGTGACAGCTTGGGGCGGCATGAAGCTGATGAAAGATATGGTTGACAGCATTGGTATTAAAGATTTTATGAGTGGTTTAGACCTTCCCGAGAAAGGCTCTAACCGTGGATATGAACCAGTTCAGATCATTGAATGCTTTTGGACAAGTATCTGGATAGGTGCCGGCCGCTTTAGCCATTCTGCTTATTTACGCTACGACAAAGTGTTGCAAGAAATCTTCGGGTGGAAACAAGCCCCCTCCCAAAGCACCTACAGCAGGTTCTTTCAAAAGTTTAGTTGGAAGCCAATACCGAAGTGTTTGTGCCGCTGCAAAAATGGTTTGTCGATAACTTGAAGATAAAAAATGTCACGCTGGATTTTGATAGTTCCGTGATGACACGTTACGGGGGACAAGAAGGGAGCAAGGTAGGGTATAACCCAAATAAGCCCGGGCGCTCCTCCCATCACCCGCTCATGGCCTTCATAGCCGAAACTCGGATGGTGGCCAACGCATGGCTTCGGCCGGGCAACACTGCCGCACTGAGCAATGCCAAGGCGTTCATCGATGAAACGTTTGAAATCCTCAAAGACAAGAAAATAGGATTGGTAAGGGCCGACAGCGGGTTTTACGCCCATGATTTCTTGAACTATTTAGAACAAGAGAAGAAGACCAGTTATATCATAGCAGTGAAAATGTACCCCAACATCAAACAAGAGGTGCGGTCAAAAAAGGAATGGACAAAATTAATAGATGGGATAGAGGTCACGGAGTTTGAATACCGATCACACGATTGGAAGCACCCAAGAAGGATGGTGGCCGTGCGCAAGAACATTGAGATATTGACCAAAGCCACCGGAAAGCTTTTATTGTTCGATGAACCGGTGGGCAAGTATCGCTACACCAGCTCCTGCAGCGATTTATCTCCTATATCGGGCAGGCTTAAGTTATGGATCAAGTATCGAACCGAGTCGATGGTTTTATATAACTCACGTATCGTAAAATCAACCGTATTGCGCAATTTTTCATTGGAAGCAAGATCGCGCACACCTTCTAAATGTATGGCAATTGCCACCAATTGCTGTACTGTATAATCGTGCAGTACCTCTTTTATCCTTTCTCTTTCGTTTTCTATTAACTGTTGCTCGTGGCTGTTATTGGCAACAATTGGTTTGGGTGCTGCTTGCTTTTCCCTTAAGTCATCCCATAATCTTTGTTTCGCACTTTTTCGCTCTTCATCTAATTCCTCTAAATAGGCCAACTTTTTTTCGCGCTCCAAGCTAGAATATGTAGGCTCTTTGCCCACAATAAATTTCACCAACGCAAATAGAGCCGCGCCCAGCAATAAGAAACCCACATAGACAATTTCGTTTTCGATCGTATGCAATTCATTTACCCGTATTGGAAAGGCAAATAAATTATATTTTTCTTAGAAAACGGATTTTAACATAAAAACTTTGTTCACTATTTAATGAGCGTTTAGTAATTTTTCTTCAAAATTTTGATTAAAAACCAGCAGTACCCGAATCAATTTTGTGCAGCTTCTTTTTGCTTTCGACTATTATTTCGCCTTTTGGTACAAACCAATGGACATAATGCAAAAAAGTCGTTTAAATAGCGCTGCTAAATAAGCGAAGGGATTGTAGCCTTTGTCAGATGTATCTAATTGGGGGCTGAGACTACTTTAATACAAAACCAAATTTCACATTAAGATTTCCGGCACTCTCCCAACTTGATGAGAGATTATTCCCAAAAAAATGACGAGCTCCGTAACCAATTGAAAAATCGAAATAAAAGTTGTCACCCAGATTTCTTCGCAGACCCCAAGTAGGCATTAACGCTACGGATTCTGACGAGGATCGATTTCCCAACGATTTTGAAGAATTAAAAAAGAGCGGTAAGCTGAGGTAATTAGCGGAGTTGTTTTTCGTATCGCGACTGTAAGTTACTCTTTTTGTAAAGTTGTAATATAGCTGAGGTGCCACAGAAACGCCAAGTGGCAAATCATTTCCCCATCCATCGAAACTTGAATAGTAGATGCTGCCATTAAGCACGCCCGCTTCTATTTGCAAGGTTGTTATTTTACCTAGGGCAAATTCTTTTGCCAAACTTACTCCAACAACGCCACCCTTCACGCTGGTGATGCTTACCACCTTTTCTTGGGCAAGGCTCAATATGGCAATAAAATAAAAAAATATTGCTGGAAATGCTCGTCTTAAGATAAGTGTAATCATAAAAGTTGAAGTTAGTTCGTCTATCTTTTGCGAAGTGCAATTTAATAAGCAAAAGGGGTTATTCACAAAATAATGCTTGATTGTTAGGGTCATGCAGGTTTAAGTGAAAAAATCTTTTTTTTCTTAACGCTCATTGAGATAGAAATTGTACTGGTTGGAATAAAAAAACTACCAAAAAAGATGCACCCGCTCTTCGACAAGTTAGCAGAACGATTATCGAAGCTCAGATTAAGTTTATCAAGAACTGGGGTTAGGTTTTAGTCACGCTGCCAATCATCGTATGATTTTGAGCAGTCAACCGAATAGGATCTCAATTCTTTCACCGATCATTTTTTCCGCTTCACACCCTTCCGCTGGCCTATCACATGAGTTAAAGGGTTTTTCAGCGGAAGAGGTGAAATCTCTAAAGCATCGCGTCTCGTTGAAGAGCCAATAAAAAATAAGAAATCATGAAAGCTTCATTCGTTAAATCGCTATCTCATCAAAATCTGTTGATCTATTTTTTGTTTTTGCTCATTGCCCTTGCCGGGATACTCGTTGGACGATCCATAGAAAAAGATCATTCATTTGTTCGCGTGTGGGAATTTTCGAATATAGTATTATTACTGGTTGGGATTCCCTTTTTGTTTTTACAGAAAAATGCCGGGTTTCCAGATTTCTTGGAAGGCACGGTTAACCTTCGTAGCAGATTTCTTTATCCTGCAATTGCGGGTCTTGCTTTCGGCCTACTCGATGTAATCGTGTTGAAAATCATACTGCATCCACAACACTATACCGAGCTTCTTCCTTTTCTGCAACCTTTTCCGTATTCCATTTTCCTTTATTTTTCCGGTGCTTTTGAAATAGAAGTATTTTATCGGCTCATTCCGTTAACCTTGATTTTATTATTCGGTAAGTGGTGGAAGCAAGGCAAGTACGTTCAAGCATTCGGTTGGGCAGGAACGATCCTAACCTCATTGAGGGAACCACTTGAGCAACTGCCCGATGGTGGTTTTTGGTTGATCACTTACTCGTTATTGACTGGATTTTTGATGAATTGGTTTCAAGCCGTTTGGTTTAAAAAAGCAGGTTTTCTTGCTTCGTTGTCCGTTCGCTTAGGTCATTATCTGATATGGCACATTGGTTTGGGTGTTTATGTCGAAATGATTGAGTTGGGTACTCATTAAACTTTACTCCCAATCCATTCCTTAAATTCGGGAGCTTTCTTTTTACTCACTGTTACCATTTCGGCTGCAGAAGGTTCTAATGTAAGAATTAATTTGCCTGAGCTATCCGCTTTAAATTGCTTGACGGCTTTAATGTTACCGATCACCTGGCGGTTTAAGCGAAAGAAGGTAGCGGGTTCCAATAAGTCTTCCAGCATTTCTAACGGTGAGGAAGAAGTATACTCTTTAGCATCGAATGTTTTAATGAAAATCATTTCATTCTGTTTATAAATAAAAGCAATGTCATTGGTGGGCACGGGCACCGAAGAAGTTCCGTAATTTACAATCAGCAAATCACGGTAGCCAGATGGCTTAATCAGATCGGCAGCACTATTGACACCTGCTACTGAAGTTTCTAATTCCCGCACCCGGTCGTTCAGACTGTTAATCATATCCGCATAGTATTGATGAAAGTATATACCTGTGTAAATCATATGAACCAGCACGGTGAATACTACTGTAAGTGGAAAATCATAGACCAGCAAATAACCAGTATTGAAATTATTGGGGCGGTTGATGAGCAATTCATTCCAGATATAAATCATAGATGCAACCAACGGAACTGTTAAAATCAACGACCCAAACGATTGTATGATGAACCGCTGAAATCGCTGAGTTACCCAAGAGTATTGTGTGTCTAAGTATTGAATTAATCTCCGGTTAGCTTCCCAACTGAGCGATACCAGTAGTGTGTTCCACAGAAGGTCGCCATAATAAAGAGGTTGCTTCATTAATGTGCCAATTGACTCATACTCTCCAAAATGCCTTACAATAAATCCAAGCAGTGGGTAGCCAATAATACGAAGCCATTTGTCGGGGTAGTGTATCTTCATGCAACGAAATCAAAACTGCTATTAAATCGTGACACCAACAAGATTTCTGGTGGGAAATATAGGGTAAAAATTGACTAATTTTTTCCGTTTATTAGACCAGTTAGCGGAGTGATTGCCGAACGTCAGATATGGTCTAATTCAAAGTCGATCTCTTATTTTTCGATGGCTGGCATTGCAACAGCGACTGCAAGCTTTATCGAGCGAAGCATGAGTAAAGGTAAAAAAAAAGGAAACAATCATATAATTCGAGTGAGCAATTTTCGTTCGAGAAGAAACCGCTTGTCTTGATCAACTTCAAAAGTTTAGTTGTCTTTATATTTCTCTTTGGATCGTGTGCACCCTATAGAAAAGGGCCTGTTTTTACAACCGAAAATGCCAGAAAGACTTTTCAACCGATTATAGAATTTCTGGAAGTAAAGCGCGGAATGAATGTTGCAGATGTGGGCGCTGGCTCGGGCGCTCTTACTGTTATTATGGCTACACAGTTTGATAGCTGTTCGGTCTATATTCAAGACATTGACCGCGATGTATTGCAACAAAAGAATGTAGAAAAAATGATTGCCTACTATTCAAAGCAATTGGGTTACAAACTGGGTGTACGAAATCAGTTCTTCCTTGTTTACGGTAGTACCACACAATCTAATTTACCCGATGATTCCCTCGATTTGATTTTTTCTAACGCTACTATGCATGCCTTTACCGCACCAGATGGGATGTTGCAGGACTTGCGTAAAAAGTTAAAACGAACGGGTAAGATTTTCATCCGCGATTCTTTTAGAGGCGATCATAACGAAAGCCAGTATTGTTCAGATTCAAAATGCGGACGGCCACTCTACACGATTGATGAATTTCTTGCTATGATGACAAAAAATGGGTTTCAATTAATCAAACAATCGTCTGATATGAGCGGCTACCCCGTGTTTGGTTTTAAGCTGGCGGATTAGTTGGCATCCAAAAAATAAAAAGCAAAGGAAATCTTACTTTCCGTTTAATAGTAATGAAAGGCAGCCAGAGAGAATAATTGCTTTGTAAATGGAGGCCTATTGCACCGCCTTGTTACGCAACAGGAAAATGTATCTCTGTAACCAATTGTTCTGTGGGTACTTGACCGGGCATATTCAAATAAACCTCAAAGGGATCGATTCCTTTGCGGAACTTAAACTCTTTGCCTCGTTGCATCATGTATTGAGTTGTCCAGGCATTGCCTAAATGTTTGTAAGATCCAATATGGGCAATGGTATTTACGTTTATTGCTGGAATCGCGCCACTGATAAATCCCTCCGGCAATTGGCTAGGCATTTCTTTAACAGGAAAGGCTGCGGTATAAACAACTTTATCTTTTACTACATCCCAAGTATGATAGATTGAAAAACCAGGGCCTGCCATCTGATCGCCATGTTGCGCTGCCCAGCCAGAAAGCTTTCCGAAATCTTCGCCCATTTTGGTATCGAGCGTTTCTGTGGTGCAGGCTGTTTTGATTCCGATATACTTGTTTCCCGGGAATTGGTTGACACCTTTAAAATCGAGTTTAGAGGGCACCGCACCGGTTTCCACATAGTCTTTTAACATGGTAAGCCCGCGCTTGTAATCCATGCCTATGTAAGCAGTCATCATCTTGGTCATAAAGAACATAAAAAATGGAAGGCTGCCCGTCATGCCCCAGGTTACCTCGGTGGCTTGCCCTTGTTGTTTTAGTTCAAACCACACCGGGGAAGTGGATTTCCACGGCTTTAAGAAATGAACCACCATATCTAATCGATGCGGGCCATTTTCTTTCAATACTTTCATTTCCCCGCTGCCCGTGCGCTTACCTTGCCAGTTATACTCCTTGCCATCGGGCTTTACTTCTATTTTTACACCGGGTTCAGTAATCAACCAAGGCGACCATGCCGGCCAATGATGGTAATCGCTGATGATGGAATACACCTTTTCTGGCGGTGCTTGAATGGTGATGGATTTTGCTATCTGAAAGGTTGGCATATGGTTGGGGATTTGGATGAGCTAATTTAAACAAAAAAGACAATGGTTCAAATGTGCGATCGGCACACTCCATTGATTTTGGCCGCGGCACGACCACCCACCTGAAGATCAATTTATGAATGAGTGTGGGTATCTACCAGAATCTGCTTTGTATTGTTATCAATTTTTCTAACGCTAATTGGAGGTAAAAAATTATACCATTTGGCTTGCGTTGTTTCCATTGACAGCCTTAATCCCGCTGATGCTATAGTTTGTTAAAAATTTAACGGAGAATCCTTTGATTTTAAAGGTATGAATTCACAATGACAAGAAATCTTGATGAACACAAGGCATTTCTAAATCTTCAAATCACCCAATCTTCAAATCAATATTCGTCCTCATTAAAGAAAAAATCGTCCTTGGTAGGATAGTCCGGCCAAATCTCCTCAATACTTTCATAAGGTTGACCATCGTCTTCCAATTCTTGCAAGTTTTCCACCACCTCAAGGGGTGCGCCAGAGCGGATAGAGAAATCTATCAATTCATCTTTGGTAGCTGGCCAAGGTGCGTCTTCCAAATAAGAGGCAAGTTCAAGTGTCCAATACATAGTTTATCCCTCCTTTTACTTTTCCGCAAAAATAGAATTAATTCAACCATTGTCAATACCTGTTTGTTCAATTGTTTTAATGTTCAAAAAGTAACCGTATTTGAGCCTCGAGAGGCACTTTTTACTATGGACTCTAGCGCAAAAGATTCATATTTGCGTAACAACTGAACAACTCCATGGCTGACGAAAAAATTATCTTCTCAATGGCAGGTGTAAACAAGATTTACCCGCCTCAAAAACAAGTGCTAAAAAACATCTACCTCGGCTTTTATTATGGCGCCAAGATTGGGGTACTTGGATTGAACGGATCCGGTAAATCCTCGCTGCTGCGGATTATTGCGGGCATCGATAAAGAATTTCAAGGAGAGGTTGTGTCTGACCTAAGTTTTTCGGTAGGATTATTGGAACAAGAGCCTCAACTAGATAAAACCAAAACGGTAAAAGAAATTGTTGAAGAAGGCGTGCAGGGAACAGTTGACTTGCTACGCGAATTTGAGGCAATCAATGAAAAATTTGCAGATCCTGAAATTCTGGATAATCCAGATGCGATGGATAAGCTCATCGCAAAACAAGGCGAGGTGCAAGAAAAACTGGATGCCATTGGTGCATGGGAATTGGATTATAAATTGGAACGCGCCATGGACGCGCTGCGTACGCCTCCGCCCGATGCTAAAATCGAACACCTTTCGGGAGGTGAAAAAAGAAGAGTAGCGCTATGCCGACTTTTACTTCAAGAACCCGATGTATTGTTGTTGGACGAACCTACCAACCATTTAGATGCAGAATCAGTAAACTGGCTGGAACAACATCTCCGCCAATATAAAGGAACAGTGATTGCCGTTACCCACGATCGTTACTTTTTAGATAACGTGGCCGGTTGGATTCTTGAATTAGATAGAGGTGAGGGTATTCCATGGAAAGGAAATTACTCGTCATGGCTAGATCAAAAACAAAAGCGGTTAGCGCAGGAAGAAAAGACCGAATCCAAACGCCAAAAGGCGCTTGAGCGTGAGTTGGAATGGGTGCGCATGAACCCGAAAGGCCGCCAAGCAAAAGGGAAAGCCCGCCTAGGTGCTTACGAGAAACTATTGAGTTCAGAAAACAGAGAGAAAGAAGAAAAGCTGGAAATGTTTATTCCTGCCGGCCCTCGCTTAGGCAACAAAGTGATTGAAGCCAAGGGGGTTTCTAAAGGCTATGGTAATAAGTTGTTATACGAAAACTTAACGTTCTCTCTCCCACCAGCAGGAATCGTTGGAATCATCGGCCCAAATGGTGCTGGTAAAACAACCCTCTTTAAAATGATTACAGGGCAAGAAACTCCCGATGCGGGAAGCTTTGACGTGGGCGAAACTGTGAAGATTGCTTATGTAGATCAAGAGCACGATGATCTTAAACCGGAAGATACCGTCTACCAAGCCATTACAGGTGGCAACGACTTAATGGAGTTGGGTGGCAAGCAAGTGAACTCAAGAGCCTACGTAAGTAAATTTAATTTTGGCGGAACAGACCAACAAAAGAAAGTAAAAGAACTATCGGGTGGTATGCGCAACCGCGCCCATTTGGCCATCGCGCTAAAGCAAGGTGGCAATCTATTATTGTTAGATGAGCCTACCAACGATTTAGATGTAAATACACTCCGCGCATTAGAAGAAGCGCTGGAAAGCTTTGGAGGTTGTGCTGTTATCATTAGTCACGATAGGTGGTTCTTAGATCGTGTTTGCACACATATTCTTGCCTTCGAAGGCAACTCAGAAGTAGTTTGGTTTGAAGGCAGCTACAGCGAATATGAAGAAAACAGACGCAAGCGAGTGGGCGATGAACAACCGACCAGGATTAAGTATAAGAAGTTGGTGAAGTGATTACCAACTAGGGTAAAATGAACAGGATTGTTTTCGTCATTCTATTTGCCGGCCTCACAAAAGCAGGCTTTACTCAAAATATTATAGACTGGGATGGTACATACCAGCTTCAGTTATCAGATTTTCGAGCAAAAACAAGTCAAATTGGAGACGTAAACATGTTTAGCCTGCACTCATCGACTCAAATGAATTTTGCCTATAACATGAGTAGTTACGAATTCATGTTTACCAAAAATTTTAACTCAAAGGTAAGTTGCACATTTACACGTGACGCAGCATCTATTATTGCGCCAGATGATGAAACAGCGCAACACCTCCTCAAATTTGCCCAATATGAGTTCGACCTTGCTGAATTATATGCCCGCAGATTCAGAAAAAAATTGTTTGACGAAAAGGGAGCTTTTTCCAACGCCAGTTTTTTCAAACCTCTTTATGATGCTATTCATAAGGAATTTGTAGAACGCTATGATAACGCAGCAAAGGAAACCGAAATAGGAAAGAATCAATCCGAATTAGATCGATTGCACACTGAAGTGCTGCGTGAGATACAAGAGCTATCAGAATTTTGTAAACAATGTAAACCAACAAAAAGGAAAAAGTAGCCGCCTTTTTTTCTTGAGGTGCTAATTGCTAACTTTCTTTCAGTAAAACGCAACGTATGACACTCGAAATATTCCTCCGATACGTTCACTTCAATAGCATTTTTGCGATTGTGGGATCCTTAGTTTCAGAACATCTTCTTCTCAAAAAAGAAGTCACTAGAGCAGAACTTGATAGGCTTTCTAAAATTGATGCTGTCTATGGCATTGCTGCGTTGATATTAGTTTCAGTCGGCCTCACTTTGTGGTTAGGAAGTATCGGAAAGCCTGCCATTTACTACACCAAGAATTGGATCTTTCTTACCAAAGTTGGTTTGTTCTCGTTGGTCGGAATTTTGTCCATTTACCCTACAGTATTTTTTATTAAGAATAGAAACGGAGATCCAGATGAACTTGTAAAAATACCTTCCTCTATTTTCTGGATGTTACGATTAGAATTGCTCCTTCTTTTTGTTATCCCATTGCTGGCAGGACTTATGGCAAGAGGCGTTGGCTTCTTTGGTTAAAGCCGAGCTGCAATGGGTGCTGCAAGACAAACCTCTGGTATACCAAACGCACCTACTAATGGCACTGCCTCTTGGCGAATATCCCAACACAACTGGTTTACCAATTTGCGTATCGCCTTTGTCTTTGCTCCTTCCATGTAACCCCTTTCTAAATACCATCCCTTGTTCCTTTCTATTTGTGAAAGTGCAAATAGTTGACAAAGTTTTGTAAGCACTGTTTTACATCCCACATCCTCCGTTATGCTTACCTGATGGATGAATCGTTCCAAAACAACGCGTTCGATGTGTGCAAGCCCCACTTCTACTAGCTGTTGTTGACTCACATTAAATGCGTCAAAAGAGTCCATACCACTTTGAATGTGTTTCTTTAGTCGTTGTGCGGCCGAAATCAGTATGTCCCGTTCTCTGTGTTTAAATGCTTCTAATTGAAAATCAAAACTAAGCAAGTGCTCTTCATCCGTATTGCGCGTAAAGAAAGGGTTTAACTCAGTCAACGTAGATACTGCTTGTTCAGCCACAAAACTCAATATCCCAAAAAGATTCATGTTGTTGAACTCTTGTTTGAATTCCGTTAATCTGCTTTTGGCAACTAACTGTAAGAGAACCGTATTGTCACCTTCAAACGTGGTGAAAATATCGGTATCATTTTTCAGGCGTTCAATGCGATTCTCGGATAAATAACCTTTGCCTCCGCAACATTCACGACATTCTTGAAGCGTTGCTGTTGTGTTCCAGGTAGCGAACGCTTTCATGCCTGCTGCCAATGCTTCCATCTCTTGCATGTCGGCTTCCGTTCTGGCAATAAATCGTTCTGTTAAATAGCGAAGAGAAAAGTGAAGGGCATAGGCATTGGCCAATAACGGCATAAGCCTTCGCTGATGAGTGCGGTAATTTAAAATGGGTACCTCCGCTCCGCCTTCGGGACCAAACTGCGTGCGCTTGTCGCCATAGCGAATGGCGATCGTCAACCCCGATTTAGCTGCGCTTAATCCAGCTCGGGGAATACCAATTCGGCCACCCACAAGCGTTCCCAGCATAGTAAAGAATCTTCGGTTATCGCTCGCAATTGGGCTTTCAAATTTCCCTTCAACTGAAACACTCGCAAATCTATCCAACAAATTTTCGTGCGGAACTACCACGTGATCAAAATGGATTTTACCGTTGTCCACTCCATTCAATCCCATCTTTCTACCACAGTCTTCAATGGTAACACCCTCTAGTGGATTACCATTTTTATCCCGAATGGGAACTAGCAACGCACTTACTCCAAAGTCTTTCCCCTCCACCATTAGCTTCGCAAAAACCGTGGCCATCTGACCATGCATAGCTGCGTTACCGATGTATTCTTTCTTTGCAAATTCGTTGGGCGTATGTATGGTAAATGTTTTTGAACCCTGATCATAGGTTGCTGTTGTTTCAATGCCCTTCACATTCGAGCCATGCCCTGTTTCAGTCATGGCAAAACAACCGGGCAATTCTAACGTACCTATTTGTTTCAAGTATTTTTTGTGATGCTTTTCGGTGCCAAGAAAATAAACGCTCATGCCAAACAATCCGAATTGAACGCCAAACTTTATCACCAGACTTATATCGTGATAACTTAACGTTTCTAAAATGGTGAAATAGCTTGCCATATCTCCTTTGCCTCCAAATTCTTTTGGATAGGCAATTGACCCAAAACCTTGATGCGCTAACTGCCTACTCCAATGCATTACTTTTTGACGATAAGCAAAGAGGTTATCAGTGTCGAGGTAAGCAAATTGCGGATCAGCAATAATGGTTTTTACTTTATTGATAATATCAGCTTGGTCTCCATCTAAAATTTTTGCAAGCATATCCACACTGAATGACAATTGGGTGCTATGACCCTGCGTGACCGTTGTTCGCCTTTCGGGATAGAAATTGTAAAGAACTTCACCTTTAATCAAACCAAGAGTAGAGTCGATTGACGACAGCGAATCCTTCGCCAACGTCAATGTGCCATGAAGAGGCGCGGTACCGTGAAGTTGCGCCAACGCAATGCCCAGTTCAACTAATGTTGGATTAGCCTCGGAAGCAAGACTTTCGGCAGCTTGGCGAATTTCTTGCAACCAGTTTTTAAACTCCTCGGGCGTAGGAGGATACAATGGATCAATTTGATCAATTAGAAACTGCTTTTCAGATTCTGTTAACCAAGCCTGGCTTTCAATTAACTCTTTCAGAATTTTTATTTCTGTAGGCGTTAATACCGCATCGCTCCACACGATATAGAGTATTGGCAAGAAAATGTAAAGGTTTGAATTTGACTTCAATTGGGCAGACTGTAGCATCGGTTGAAAATTTGGTTGGTTAAAAATAACAAATACAATGTCAATTATCTTAAAGTAGGGCTTGCTAAATCAAAACAGCTTTAGGTGCCAGAAATTGTATGCGTTTAACCTTCTTGCGCCTTTGTCTTGAAGAGAGGTGCGTGAGGTAATCTAAAAAAAGCTCTTTTTAGAGATTTGCGGTATTCTATTTCAAACTTTTTCTCTAATAGCATTACATAAACAATATTTTTTTCTTGAATTTCAAGAAATAAATTACCTTTACGTAATGAAATTAACGATAAAAAATATAATAGCTGACTTTCATTCTAGTCCAATAGAGATCGTTTTTACACGTGAATTAGCACTACCCATAAACTCTGGAAAAGTAATCTCATTAATTGGTCCACGCAGAAGTGGCAAAAGCTTTTACTTCCTCCATCTTATGAGAGAACTCGTTCGTTCTGGAGTTCCTCAAAAGCGAATACTCTATTTAAATTTTGAGGATGAACGTTTGAATTTAAAAGCTGCAGACTTGGACGTTGTGCTTCAAGCCTATCTAGAACTTTATCCAGATACAAAATGGAAGGACTGCTATTTCTTTTTTGATGAAATCCAAAATATTGAACATTGGGAAAAGTTTGCACGCAGGTGCTACGATACCATCACCAAAAACATTTACCTAACCGGTTCAAATTCAAACTTGTTGAGCCAAGAAATAGCCACCGCCATGCGGGGTCGCACACTTACGTATGAAATTCTACCTCTTTCCTTTTTGGAATTTTTGCACTTCAAAAAAGTAGATAGCAAAAAACAAGGGACAGCAGCACTTGCCAAGATGCGGAAACTATTTCGGGAGTATTTGATGGAAGGAGGCTACCCCGAAGTGACCTTACTTGCTGATTCGCTAAAAATTCAGGCGTTGCAAGAATACTTTGATGTAATGACTTACCGTGATTTGGTGGAACGATATGAGTTTACAAATCTCACTGTCATTAAGTATTTCTTAAAGAGAATTGCATCGACAACGGGATCTTACTTATCACTCAATAAGATATACAATGAACTTCGTTCGCTCAATTATAAGTTGGATAAGAATTTTCTTTATGAGTTAAATGAAGCCGCAAAAGCAGTGTATTTATCGCTCCCCATTTCAAAATTTGATTTCTCTGAATTGAAGCGAACCAACAGCGACAAGAAAACCTATTTCATTGACAATGGCCTGCTCAACGCGATCACGTTCAAATACAGTCAGGATTTTGGTAAAATGTTGGAGAATATGGTTTATCTTGAATTTAGGAGACAAAAGAAAAACGTATTTTACTTTAAAGATGTAAAAGAATGTGATTTTGTGTTGTATCAGGAAGATAAAAAGCCTTTACTCGTGCAAGTATGCTTTGATCTTGCTGATCCTGATACTTATCATCGCGAAATAGCAAGCCTCGTTTATTGCTGTAAAAAGATAAACAGCAACGTGGGAGTTGTTATTAGCATGGCTAGTCAAGAAACGAAAGTAGTGGATGGTATAAAAATAAAATTTATCGATGCCATGGAATTTTGTTTGAGGAGCGTAAGCATTTAACGACTGAGAATTTCAACAAAAAGCAATTCAATTGTTTTCTTACGTTAATTACTCATCCCTCAAAACTTCTACAGGATTTCTCAAAGCAGCTTTGATAGAATGATAGCTGGTAATAACAAAAGCCATCGCAAAAGTACCCAATCCTGCCAACACAAAAATTGCCGGAGAAGGTATAATTCTATATTCATAATCGGCTAACCATTGTTGAATAAGCCAATAAGCAAAAGGTGCGCTTATTACAAAAGCAAGCGCAATCAATTTGGCATAGTCCTTTGAGATGAGTGCTACAATATTGAAAACGGAAGCTCCAGACACTTTGCGGATGCCAATCTCTTTTGTACGCTGTTCTAAGGTGTAGATAATCATTCCTAACAAACCAAGAGAAGCAATCAAGATGGCTAAACTTGAAATAACCGAAAGCGATTTACCGAATTGTTGAGTACTTTTAAATGCCTTGGCAAAATCCTGATCCACGAACGAATATTGAAATGGATTGTCGCCTGCAAACATCTTCCATTTTAGATTAATATTTTCTATAGCAGCTTGCAGCGATTCGCTGGTTTGTTTTGTTAATCGCACTAACATAAATTCGGTATTATCGCCCTTGATCGGATGTTTGATATGAAATATAGCCATGGGCTCGATGGGAGTTAGCAGCGACCAAAAATGATAGTCGTCTGTAACGCCAATCACTTCAAACTTGGCCTCGTCCCAACCTGGCATAAATATTCTTTTGCCAATCACCGATTCATTCACCTTCCAACCCAACGCTTCTACTGCCTCCTGATTGAGAATGACCCGCGATGAATCTCCTGGCATATCTTTTGAAAAATTTCTTCCGTACTTTAACTTCACACCTAGCGTTGGAATATAATGTTCATCGCCTTTGGCAAAGTTCAGTCCAACACTCTTTTCACTCCCCTCCGCTTTAAATTTATCGCCTCCTAAAACGTTTGGAGGAACAGACGTGCACCAACTTACATCGGCCACGCCAGCTACTTGCGAAACGGCATTAGCAAATGCCTCTCTTCCTTTGGTCCATTCGGCACGTTCAATTACTAAAAGATTTTCTTTATCAAAGCCCAAGTCCTTCTCGGCCGAGAATTTCAACTGTTGTGAAACAATGCCCGTGAGGATGATCAGAGAAATAGAGATAACAAATTGAAATACCACCATTCCGTTTCTAAAGAATCTGCCTTCTTTACCTTTGTGAAACTTGCCTTTCATCGCATCCACTGGATTGAAAGAACTCAGAAAAATAGCTGGGTAACTTCCACACAGAATGCTCATTAATAGTAAGAGCAAACCAATGCCTCCCCATACTGTAAGGTCAGTAAAAAAATTCATTTCTAACTGTTTACCAGTAGCTGCATTAAACAACGGCAGAATTGCTTGCGTAATGCAAATTCCAATTAACAAACTGATCGTACAAAACAAGAATGCTTCTACAAAAAAGTTTGCACTCAAGTGTCTTCTGGCCGATCCTAATATCTTTCTTAGAGAAGTATCTTTGGCTCTACGCGCATATTGTGCGGTTGAAAGATTCATAAAGTTGATACACGACAAGAGTACCATAACAATACCCGCGCCTATCAGTGCATAAATTACTTTAATGTTACCTGCATCATTGATTCGATTGTAAACAACTTCACTTGGAAGGTGAATGCTTGTCAGCGGCTGTAGAAATAATTCCCACTTTTTGCCGCTTTTAATATAGTCATCGAACGACATATTCATGGCACGTTCAAGGGTTGTTCCTGCATGCTTGCGCGGAATGTCCTTCAACCTAGCCCTGGCGGTTTCAATTGAACTTCCTGGTTTCAATACTGCGAATGCTTCCAATTGAGTCCATATCCAACTCCAATACAGTTTTCTCACTTTCGGGAAGCTGTTCATGGAAAGCATCACATCAAATTGTATGTAAGAGTTTGTTGGCAGGTCTTTCGCTACGCCCGTGACTTCATAAGTTTGTTGGGCATCGCCTTCGCCCAGCCGTACCATTTTCCCCAACGGCTCTTCACTTCCAAAATATTTTTTTGCCACTGATTCAGTCAATACTAATGTTTGCGGACTTTGCAATGCTGTTTTTGGATTGCCTTTCAAAAGTGGAAAAGTAAACACTTGAAAAAAGTTAGAATCTGCGGCCAACACTTTGTCCTGATCGATTGATTTGACCTGGCCTTTGGTGTCTGTATAACTAATCAAAAAATCACCGGGCGTGTGAATGCGAACTACTTGCTCTACTTCTGGAATTTCTTGAGCAATGGCATAGGAGACTCCAGGCCCAGTGCTGGCAAATTGATGGTCGTTGTCCTCCCCCCAAATAAACGTCTGGTTGATTCGATAGATTTGATCAGCATTTACGTGAAAGCGATCGTGGCTCAACTCACTGCTCACGTATAAATACATGAGGATGGCACTTGTCATTCCAACCGACAGGCCAAGAATATTGATAGATGAAAAAAGCCTTTGACGTTGAAGATTGCGTAGGAATAAGACAAAATAATAGCGGATCATAATTGGCAGTTTCAACACCATTTACAAAGGATAGACCAAGTCGTAAACGCCATAATTTGTTTGCTCTGACCTGTTTGTCAAAACCTGATTGAACGAATTTTAAAAACTACTGTCCGTTTTCGGAATGAAATGGAGTTGAATAAAAACAATTAACGCAGTGAAGAAGTAAAACAACATCGACTCGCAAAAACTCAAAATTTTTGCCTAAAAACAGCTTTTTTGTTGAGAAATCTTGATCGGCATCGACTATTTGTTCCAATTTGTAAAATTACTTAAGTTTACAAATTAGCTAGGTCAAAAAAAGTAAAGAAAAAGTACTATCTTCATTTTATGCCAGTCGGTCTTTTATGATGTGCATTACCTCTTTCGTTGTTTTACTTTTACTTACGCTAAATGGATGTAGTGTTTTTCCCTCCGTGAGAGCTGAGCCTAACGACCTTAAAAAATACAAAACCCATTTAACGGCAAAAAAAAGCTCGCAATTAACACTCGTCAATTCCGTAAGGGCAAATGGCTTTAATATATCTGAACTCTCTAAATGCTTTAGTGTTTTTTTTCACAGCCATCGGTTACTCCACAACCTACATTTGTCGGTTCAAAACGGAGGCATCTGTAAAGAGGGGCGTTTCCAATCTTAATATCCTCAATAGCGAATTAATTATTGAAAGCCCAGCCGAAGTTCTGCTCTGGAATAAAAAACACCGAAGACGAAGGAACTCTAATTCCATTATTAGTGAACGAACATTTACTTTCTAAGAATATTCACTTTGCACTTAATTAAATCAACTTATGAAACATTTTTCACGAAATAGGTTATGGAAAACAGCTTCCACTAAAGTTACTTCAAAACGAATCTTGGTTTTTTCCCTATTGCTTGCTGCTGCCATTTCTGTTGCATTTGTGAGGCTATCCGTTCGAACAGCACCTCAAAACGACTATACCTCTGAGCTAGTCAAAGCTTACAATACCCTAGCCTTCTGGGGAAATCACTCTGTGCTCTATACACTCAATGAGATTACCTCTGATGAGCTTGTCATCACTCAAAAAGGAGGTGACTGGTTTGAGGGTGGAAATTCTATTCAACTACACCAACATACATTTACTCGCGATCATGGTTTCCTCAACAATACGTGGACAAGTTTATATAACGGCATTGTTACTTGCAACAAACAGCTTTATCAGTATTCTAAGATCAACTCTCCAGAAGTTGACGTTTACAAATCGGAACTTAGAGTATTGAGAGCTTTCTACTATTATATCCTCCTCGATTGCTTTAGAAACGTGCCGTTGGTGGTGGAGTATTTTCCCTCAAGTCCAGGATTGCCAGAATCGAACACAGCAATTCAAGTTTTTAATTTTATTGAAAGCGAAATCAATGCAAGTATACCAAACCTCTCTGCTGCACCCGTGTATGGGCGCTTTAATAAAAGTGCAGCAAAGGCTGTGCTTGCAAAATTATATATTAATGCGAACGTGTATATTGGGCAGGCCAAATGGGCTGAAACCATCAGTGTGTGTGATGATGTAATAAATTCAGGCAATTACAGCCTCACGCCTGATTACTTCACCAGTTTTTATACAAATAACAGTAACTCGCCCGAAATTATTTTTCAGATACCCTACGATGAGTTAACGTTGGGTGGATTCAATCTGAGCATGATGACGTTGCATTATGCCAGTCAAAATACTTTTAATTTAAGGTATCAACCCTGGAATGGCTACGCTGCCATTGAAGACTTCTACAATTCATTTACAAGCGGAGATGTAAGAAAAGGCAGTTTTTTAGTGGGGCCTCAATTTGCTGCAGATGGCGTCACTCCTGTAATCGATCCTGGCTTTGAAACATCAAGTGCTGTTGTTCCAGACCCCGATGGAGCGCCCTTAAATTATACACCCGCAATTAATCAGCTTTCACCAAATTCGCTTCGCCAGGCCGGTGCCCGAATTCATAAATGGAAATATCAGCTGGGTGGTGGGGGAGATCTCAATAATGATTTTGGCGTTTTTAGATATGCAGACGTGCTTTTGATGAAAGCAGAAGGACACTTAAGGATGGGAAATTCAACTATAGCACTCGCCTTGGTAAACCAAATTAGAACCCGTGCCGGGCTCGCCACGCTGAGCAGCTTAACCCTCACTAACTTGCTAGCAGAACGCGGCCGCGAATTTTTTGCGGAGGGCTGGCGAAGGCAAGATTTGATACGTTTTGGGGCATTCAATAACGCTTGGTGGGAAAAACCTGCTTCGGCAACGTTTAGAAATGTATTCCCCATACCCCAGATACAAATTCAGGCAAATCCGAAACTCATTCAAAATCCTGGCTATTAAATTTTTAGTATGAAAAAATTACTGATACTTATTTTACTGCTGAGTGTAATCACTTCCTATGCTCAATTTGACACAAAGACAATCAGCGATCCAAACCTAACCTATCGTGGCGCTGCGTTAGATCCTGCCGGAGATGTTGACAGCGATGGTATTCCCGATTACATTGCAGGAGCATGGCTAGAAGATGCCACTAATAAAAACAACGCTGGTAAAGCATACATTATCAGCGGATCTAATCAATCGATAGTTCGAACCCTAGTTTCACCCTTTCCAGAAATTGAGGGTTGGTTTGGTTATTCGGTAGCTTCTGGTATCGACTTAAATGGTGATGGTAAATTTGATTTTGTGGTTGGTGCTCCGGGTGAAACCAGTGCATCGATTGCCAAAGCCGGCAGGGTACATGTTTTTAGCGGCAGCGATGGTTCACTCCTATATACACTCAATTCGCCATCTCCCATTACTAATGGTCAATTCGGAAATGCTGTTTTAATTCAAAATGATTTTGATGGAGTAGGTGGCCCCGAAATAGTAGTAAGTGCGTATCAAGAAAATGGACAGACTGCCGCTGCTGCGGGTAGAGTGCATATTTTTAATAGAAATATTTTTCGCAATACCATCTTCTCATCAGCACAAGAAGAAAATGGCGGCTTCGGCTGGAGAATTGCATCAACTGAAGATTTTTTAGGCACAAAAGCATTAGTCGTTTCAGCTATTTTTGAAAACCCGGGTACAAGCCCGGCCAACTCTGGCGCATTGCATGTGTATAATATGACTAACGCCAGTGGCACCTTCATAAGCAGTTTACAAGATACTTCCCCCACCATCTTCGGTAATTTTGGTTATTCAATAGTATCGTATATCAACCCCTCCAACAATAAATCTGAATTGTTGGTGATGGATGTTAAAAATCGAGTAGTCAACCTAAACACTACTGGAGGACTGATAAAATCGTCAAGTTCATTTGCCGCAAATATTACAGCAGGTAAGTTCGATCGAAATAATATTCCCGACTTTGCCACTACCAGCGATATTATTTACAACTCTTTTAACTATACCGCGGGAACGAAGCTCGGCACAGACGGACTCTTTTTGTATGACATTGGTTTTGGTGATGCTATTACAACCTTGGGCGATGTGGATAATGATGGGGTGAATGAACTTGTGGCATTTTCGTCAAGTTCTGGTTCTAGTTATATTGCGCTTAACCAGCTCAACTCAAACTTAAGCGGTGCGCCTAATGGTTTTGATAGGAAAGATGTGGCAAATAGTCCATTTTCTTTCGCATCTTTTGTTTCTATTGGGGACTTAGACAACGATACAAGGCCAGATATAGTGGCTGTTAATATTAATACTAACACAATTGGGGTTTTTCGTAATACCACAGTAGGAAGTAGCATTACCTGCGCTCCCGTGGTAGAGTTCCCCGTAGGTATTAATCCCACATCGGTATCTATTGTTGATTTAGATGGTGATGGGAAAGCAGATTTGGTGGTAACCAACTCAAATACCCCGTCAATTTCTGTGCTACGAAATATAAGTGCTGGTGCTGGAAACATTAGTTTTGCAGCGAAAGTAGATTACACTGTAGGATTTTACCCTTATTCAATCGTATCTGCCGATTTTGACAATGATGGAAAGAAAGATTTGGCAGTTGCGAATGGAGGCCAAATTTCAATATTGAGGAATATAAGCACAGGTATCGCGTCCATTAACTTCGCTTCTAAGGTTGATATTGGTGAGGTTTCATCTCAGGCGAATATAGCGGTTGGAGACTTGGATGGTGATAATAGACCCGATTTAGCAGGAATCGGTAACGCTGCCTTTGTTTCTGTGTTTCGAAATTCAAGCACAGCGGCTGGGGTAATCAGTTTCGAGGCTCAAAAAGACTACGGTATAACAGGTGGTTTTTCTCTATCTGTAGCCATTGGAGATATTGACGGAGATGGAAAAAAAGAATTGGCAGTTTCAAATTATGAAAGTAATACCGTATCGGTGTTTAAAAATACGAGTACTGGAATCGGAAACATCAATTATGATCCAAAAATTGATTTTAGCACTGGCGGTCGTCCCAGTAGCGTTTCTATTGGCAACTTAGACGCTGATGGCAAGGCTGATTTAGTAGTTGCGAACAGTGAATATAGCGCTAGTTCAGTTTCTGTTTTTCGAAATACACGTGCGGGTATAGGTACTATCAGTTTAGCTGCAAAAGAAGATTATACAGTAGGCTATAGCCCAAGGTCGGTCGCTTTGGGTGATTTGAATGGCGATAATTTGCCGGACATAGCCACGGCTAATTCGGGCAACAATTCAATTTCTATACTACAGAACTTAGCTACTCCGCCCTTGCCAACAATTACTTCCTTTACCCCGGCATCAGGTTCAATTGGAACTTCAGTTATAGTCACTGGCTCCAACTTCGATATTAACCCCACCAACAATATTCTATCGTTTAACGGAACGGTGGCGGTGGTAACAATGGCCTCAGCCACACAACTTACAGTAACAGTACCATCAGGTGCGACCACCGGACCGATCAGCATAACAGTAGGTGGACAAAAAGCAACTAGTAGCCAATTGTTTACATTTCTAAAAGCAAGCCAGTCTGTTACATTTGCCGCCTTGCCCACCAAAACCTTTGGCGATGCCAACTTCGCCTTATCGGCAACGGCAAGCTCCCAGTTGCCCATCACCTTCACTTCCAGTAACACGGCTGTGGCCACAGTTTCTGGAAGTACCGTAACGATAGTGGGTGTCGGTACTTCCACTATTACGGCTAGTCAAGCAGGAAATGATTTATTTGCTGCCGCGGCAAATGTTACGCAAACACTTACCGTAAACAAAGCAAACCAATCCATTACCTTCACAACACTCGCAGATAAAACATTAGGCGATGCTCCTTTTGCGCTGACAGGGGCGACTTCCTCTAATCTATCGGTTTCCTATGCTCCTTCGTCCGACAAAATTACTATAAATAGTAGTCAGGTAACCTTAGTAAAGGCGGGTCGTGTGTCTATTGTGGCCAGCCAAGCGGGGAATGATAATTTTAATGCCGCAACGAACGTTACACAAGGTTTTTGCGTCAAGCCAAAAAAACCAAACATAACATCGGCTAGTAGCACAGGAACGATTATTCTTACCAGTGATGCCACAGCGGGCAACCAATGGTATCTGGACGAAAAAGCCGTAAGCGGAGCAATTAATCAGACTTTGTCGGTAGCCGCGTCAGGGGTTTACAAAGTACAAGTACAAATAGATGATTGTTTTAGTGAATTCTCGGCCGATCAACTGGCTATTATAACGGGTGATATTGAGCAAGAAACTTCCGTTATCTCCATCTCTCCAAACCCTGTTGAGAGTGTGCTTCAAATAAGTGGCATTATTGAGGAGGTAAAATCAACCCAGTTGCTTGATATGACCGGACGGGCCACTTCATCATTAATACTTGAGAAGAACCATGACGTGTACCAGACACGGATAGAGCATCTAAGCCCCGGGGGGTATTTGTTGCGAATTCTTTTTTTCGACCGAGTGGAACAAGTGAGGTTCATCAAGAAATAGCGCAAGTAGTCAAGCCTCCAAGATCATTTTGCCTCCGCAGCCGTACCTTGGTGGTTCGCAATCTGCTTCTATTACAGAATCGGCAAAAAAAATGGCAGCAACATAGCCTAGAACTCATTAATTTTGCCAGGTAAGTGGATGTTATTTTCATCAAGATTCGGGACATATGAAAGTGATCGACAAGTGTCTCCGGATTTTTGCAGCACTTCTAACCGGTGTTTAACATCTAGCTTTCCATCTAGGAAATGGTTACTTTTTCTGCTTAATTAAGCCTCGCTCGAGCCGTTTCAATTGAACTCCCCGGTTTCAAAACAACAAATGCCTCCAATTGAGTCCATATCCAACTCCAATACAGTTTCCTCACTTTCGGGAAGCTGTTCATGGAAAGCATCAAATTGTATGTAAGAGTTTGTTGGTATGTCTTTCGCTACGCCCGTGACTTCATAAGTTTGTTGGGCATCACCTTCGCCCAACCGCACCATTTTTCCCAACGGCTCTTCACTTCCAAAATATTTTTTTGCCACTGATTCAGTCAATACTAATGTTTGCGGACTTTGCAATCCTGTTTTTGGATTGCCTTTCACGAGGGGAAAAGTAAATGCCTGAAAAAAATTTGAATCAGCTGCTAATACTTTTTCTTGATCGATGGATATTACTTGGCCTTGGTATCAGTATAACTAATCAAAAAATCACCGTGCGTGTGAACGCGAACTACCTACTCTCCTTCTGGAATTTCTTGAGCAATGGCATAGGAGGCCCCAGGCCCAGTGCTGGAAAATTGATGGTCATTGTCCTCCCCCCAAATAAACGTCTGGTAAATTCGATAGATTTGATCAGCATTTACGTGAAAGCGATCGTGGCTCAACTCGCTGCTCACGTATAAATACATGAGGATGGCGCTTGTCATTCCAACCGAGAGGCCGAGAATATTAATGAATGAGAAAAGTCGTTGGCGTTGGAGGTTTCGGAGGAAGAAGAGCAAATAGTAGCTCAGCATGGCGATTTGAATTTGTAGTTCTTGTGTTCACTGTTTATGGGTTTGCAAAGGGTGTACCACTTTAAAATACCCTAAATTAAAGTCGTTCTTGGTTTTTTATAAAGGGGCTTTGTTCAGTTATGAAACCGGGCGTTCGATATTGAAACACCGCTTTGTCTCTATTAATTTATTATTTGACGTTAAAAAATTGAGAAAAGTAGTCTAAATTTAAATGGTGAAAAAGGAATTTACGCTAGTTCTACTGCTGTTGTTCATGGCTATGCTACCTGGCCGCGCACAAACAGTTGTTATCGATAGTCTGTTAAAAATAGTTGCCATACATCCCAATGATACCAACGAGATAAGAGCACTTGACCGCCTTGCTTCTGAATTGATGCGCAAAGATATGGACAGAGCAAAATCGTATGTCTATCAACAAATTACTTTGGCAAAAGAACTGAGAACCGATTTTGGCTTGGCATCTGGCTACTCAGGATTAGTCGCCATGCATCAGCAGGCAGGTCACATTGACAGCGCGCAATGTTATCTTAGCCTACTCGAATTACTTGCCCAAAATCCAACGAATAAAAAAGCAAAGATCAATTACAATAATTCAGCCGGGCTATTTTATAAAAATCAAGGAAAAATCAAGGAAGCATTGCCTTTTTTACAAGAAGCCCTTAGGCTGCTTAAAAATGGAGATAAAACCGCGCGAGCGGGGCAAACACTTAATGTCGGCAATGCCTACTATAATCTTGGGGAACTGAAAAATGCAGCCAACTATCATCTCAAGGCTCTGGCCTTGTTTGATGAGGTGAAAAATAAACGGGGACAATCCTTTTGTTTGAACAGTTTGGGGAATGACTATTCCGACCTCAAGCAATATGGGGTTGCAGAAAAGTATTTTTTGCAATCTGAAAAACTGAAGGAAGAGTTAGGTGATAAGAGGGGTGTACTCACTTCGTGGATGAGCCTAGGCGTTGTGTATCAACAAACCAATAAAGAAGATCTGTCCATGCTTTATTTTAACAAGGCGCTTGTGCGGGCGCAAGAGCTTAAATTATCAATGGAGGAAGCTCGGTCACTTTTCAATATTGGATCACTCTTAAAGCAGACAAGGAAAATTGAGGAGGCAATCAAGAAATTTTCTGAGGCATTAATCCTAGCACGGCAGCTAGGAGACAGTGCCTTGGTTTCAAGAATTAAAATCTATCAGATTGCTTTGAGAAACGACCAACAAAAAGAATTAGATGAAGAACAAACTCTTCTTAAAAACATCAAAATCTCGATAGAGGTTGGTTCGCTCGACAACAGCGCTGAAGGTCATTTTGAACTGGCCAAGTGGTATGAGTCACGAAAAGAATTTAAAAAAGCCTTTGAGAATCTGAAACTGGGCCAACAACTCACCGACTCGATTAAAGGTAAGCAGGTGATCTTGCAGTTAAAAAAGCTAGAAGAGGAATACAATGCTGAAAAAAAGGAAAAAGAAATTGCCCTACTTAAAAAAGATCAGGAGTTACAAACGCTCACGCTTAGCAGACAACGGGTAATCATAATATTAGGCAGCATCGGCTTGATTTCAATTTTAGTAATCGCGGTCTTGTTGGTGAATCGTTATCGGGTAATGAACCGAACAAAAAGATTACTCGAAATTGAAAAAGTGCGCAACAACATTGCCCGCGACCTGCATGACGATATGGGCTCAGCTCTTTCCAGCATTAACATCTTAAGTCAGGTGGCGCTTGTAGAAAAAAATGGAAACACCCAAAGTTATCTGCAACGAATTGGCGATCAATCAGCTCGCATGATGGAAGATATGGGAGATATGGTGTGGTCCATTAACCCGCGCAATGATTCTATGAGTAAGGTGCTCATCCGCATGCGAGAATTTGCCTCGGAAATTTTTGAATTGAAAAACATCGAGTATCAGTTTACTGAAAACGGTATTGAGCATTTGACATTGAACGCAGAACAACGAAAAAACCTTTTCCTGATTTTTAAGGAAACGATCAACAATGCCGCCAAGTATAGTCAAGCCAACAAAATTGAAATCAATCTTCACCAACAAGATCATGCATTAGTCATGTCCATCAAAGACAATGGCCAAGGCTTTGACGAACAAAAAGTAAAAGCCGGCAATGGTCTGCGCAACTTGCGCGAGCGAGCAAAAGAGATAAACGCCTCATTGGTATTGAAAAGTAAAGTGGGTGCCGGAACTGAAGTAAACCTAAAAGTACCCATCGCATGATGATGCGATACTGCTGTATAGTTCTAATCATGATATTTACTGCTTGATATGATACCACACTCCATTTTACTCTATGAAGACAATCAGCTGCTGAGTGAAAGCATTCAGTCAATGTTGCGCTTAAATAGCAACCTGAAATTGCTCGGAGCTTATGAAAATCCAATGCAGGTAAATAGCCATCTGGAAGAAAAGCATCCTGATTTGTTGCTAATGGATATTGATATGCCAGGCATGACCGGCATTGAAGCAGTGGCAAAGGTTCGCGCTGTTGATAAAGCTATTCCTATTCTCATGCTCACCGTGTTTGACGACAACCAACATGTGTTCGATGCCATCTGTGCGGGGGCTTCGGGTTATTTGTTGAAGAAGCACATTTCGGCAAAGCTGTTTTCAGCCATTGAAGAAGTACTAGACGGAGGCGCACCAATGTCGCCCAGCATTGCACGCATGGTGTTGAGCTCCATGCAACAAAAGCCTGTCCTTGAGAATCCCTATCAAATCACACCCAAAGAAAAAGAAGTACTAACTTCGTTGAGCAGGGGCAACAGTTATAAAATGATCGGGGTTGAATTTGAGATTAGCCTAGATACGGTGCGATCACACATCCGAAAAATTTATGAAAAGCTTCATGTGCATTCTCAAACGGAAGCGGTGAGCAAGGCAATTCACGAGAAATTAGTGTAGAAGTTTTGTTTCTCCTCACATCATCATGTGATTTTATGTCACAATTAATCAAATGAGATTTGGTTTATGAAAAAAGCATCTCACTCCTGCTCTTGCTGATTATTATTCAGTCCTGTGGCGATCGCCAATCGGCTTAACAATGGCAAAGAACCAACTGCAGGGCAATGGAAGCCTTGGCTGCTTCCATCAAATTCGACTTTGGCAGCCTCCGGAAAATGGAAAGCATTAGCATATCATTGGAATGAAGCCGAAGGAACCTACAAGGTAGTAGAGGGAAAAAACCCTACGTGTACCCTGCCAGGCTCAAATCACCCTTATCGATGCCTTTGTCTTCTACAGAATAGCATCATCATGCTATTTACCCGCACCTTTAATTTGGTGAGATTTGAGCCAATTAATTCTCGGTGCCTAACTAATTGCGTTGGTTATTTCCCTTAAGCTATCAAAATGAAGACTTACTTTCTGTTTTTGTTTCTATTGCTAACCCTATCATTATTTAAGGTTAGCACCGCCCAAGTGCCTGGTCTCGCATGGGCAAAAAACATTGGTGGACCTGCCATTTTGAATGGCAGCTCGGTAGCTACCGATTTGAGTGGCAATGTATACACAACAGGAAGTTTTGCTGGGACGGCAGACTTCAACCCGGGCACAGGAATTTTCGAACTGACAGCCAACGATTATGATGGCTTTGTTTCTAAAGTAGATGCCAACGGGAATTTTGTGTGGGCTATTCAATTTGGCGCTGCCCAATACGATGCAGGCACCTCTATTACAATTGACGCTGCAGGAAATGTTCTGGTAGCCGGGTACTTTGCAGAAACCGTTAACTTTGATCAAGGAGTTACAGATTTTGAGCTCACCTCTTTGGGAGGATGGGATGGTGTGATTTTGAAACTCACGCCTAACGGAAATTTTGTTCTTGCTAAACAACTCGGAGGAGTTGGAAATGATTATATCAGCGCAATTAAAACTGATGCCTCAAATAATATTTATACCACAGGGTCATTCAATGATGTTACGGATTTTGATCCCGATGGTGTGACCACTTTTGAACTCACCTCAAATGGTGGTTCCGATGCCTTTGTAAGCAAACTGGACGTTAATGGAAATTTTGAATGGGCAGCGTCATTTGGAAGAAGCAAAGGGGATGCAGGGGTATCCGTTGCTATTGATCCCTCGGGTAACATTTACCTGACTGGCCAGTATGAAGATGTTGACTCATCGGGTGATTCGATTTTTATCATCAAACTGGATAATAGGGGCAATCAACTATGGGAGTGGGAATTATTGGAATCCACAACAGGACTTGCTTCGGGTAGCAATTCAGTGAACTCCATTATCACAGATGCGGATGGAAGTATTTATTTCTCTGGACTATTCAGAGGCACAGTTGATTTTGATCCGCTGGGGAAAGGGTTCGATCTTACGGGTCCGGACAGCTTCATTGGTAAGCTTAATTCATCCGGGGAGTTGGTTTGGGTTAAGGGGCTTGGCCTTTCCGCATTTAATAGTTATGCCAATTCCATGTCAATCAACAGTAATGGAGACATTTTTGTAACTGGTGATTACTCGGAAAAAGTGGACGTTGACCCAGGCGTTGGCGTTGCCAATATTTTCACCACCAATTCCGAAGAGCAAGGAACATTTGTATTGAAGTTGGATAACAACGGTAACTATCTCTGGGCACAAGGTTTTTTCACACCAGGAAATACCAATAACGGCACATTTGTAACTACCGATAATACGGGAAACATTTATATAATTGGTGATTTTAGCGGTACTATAGATTTTGCAACGGGCGTTTGTCTTTCCGTTAAGTTGACGGATTCATCGGGAGACGGATCTTCATTCGTGCTCAAACTCAACTCCACATCGGTGCCGGCCACGTGCTTTGGTGTAATCGAACAACCTGTTTCAACTGTTGCCTGCCTTGACTCTAGTATCCAGCTCACCGCTTTAGCGGCTGGCGCTCCCCGCATCGCGTATCAGTGGCAAAAATTTAATGGATCCACTTTCGTGGATATCGTGGATCAAGAAGTAGGAGGAGGCCCTTCGGAAGATGACGAAGGGTATGAAGGAACAGATTCCCCCTACCTTACTGTCACCATTACCTACGGCTCTGGAACGGGTGGTTTTCGATGCAAAATCTCGGGTGAGCTCGTCACAGATATTTTTTCCAATGTCGCAACCTTGACTTACTCCGGATCGATTGCTATACCGTATGTGGTGGCCAATTCAGGTTGCGGCCCAGGCCAATTTCTGATCTCCGCTTTTGGCGGAGTCGAAGGAAATTATCAATGGTATGACGAGAATGGTGCTGTAATTGACGGCCAGACCAACAGCACGTTTACCACACCTTTGATATCCTCGCCAACCAAATTTTCTGTCGCAAAGAGTACAGGGGCTTGTGTAAGTGCGCCTGTCGCGGTTGAGGTGAATACCAACGCTTGTGCGCCAGTTCCAGGGTTGGTTTGGACGTCACAGCCAAGCGTTTCATCAGGAGGCACCGTTCAAATCGGTAAAATGGATATTGATGCTTCGGGAAACATTTATGCCGTTGGGAATTTTACAGGCACAGTAGATTTTGATTCCGGCACGGGTACTTACATTCTTTCAACCGCTGTTGCTAACGAGCAAGAAAGTTTTGTTATCAAACTAACCGGCAACCGAGACGTGGTGTGGGTAAAGTCTTTAAATAATAGAAACTATTCTCAACCAGCAGAGATATCATTGGATGGCACCGGGAACATTTATGTTACTGGTGAATTTAGAGGTACGGTTGATTTTGATCCAGGCGTTGGCACTTTCTCCATGACTTCAACAGGCAATATCGATATGTTCATCACCAAACTTGACACAAACGGAAATTTTGTTTGGGCAAAGCGCTTTGGAGGAACGGGCACCAACACAGTCTTTGCAAATTCGATCGCAAGTGATGGCAGCGGTGTTTATACTACAGGAAATTTCTCAGGCACAGTTGACTTCGATCCTAACGCAGGCACTCAATCCAGATCCTCAGCCGGAGCAGCAACCTTCTCCGACATCTTTATTTCAAAACTCGATGTAAACGGAAATTTTAGTTGGGCGTACCGCTTGGGTCGTACTTCTGCTACAGACGCAGGTAGGGCTATTGAAGTGGATGCAGCTGGAAACGTATACAGTGCCGGAACATTCTCGGGTACTGTGGATTTCGATCCTGGAACCGGAACCTCAAATTTAATCGGTGGAGGTGCCACAGACCTTTATATCCACAAGCTAAACAACGCAGGCATATTTCAATGGGCACATACTGTTGGTGGGGCTGGTGTCGAGTTACCTTACGCGCTGGCACTCGATGTAAGTGGTAATCCTCATCTGGTGGGTACATTTGGAACCATCATAACTAATCAAACTGTAGATTTTGATCCTGGGGCTGGCATCGTAAACCTTGTATCCAATCAGGGCATTATTTTTATTTTGAAGCTCACACCGGCCGGTAATTTTACCTGGGCTAGAAATTTTGGAGGGACTTTTGGAGCAGAGCCAACGGATGTTACGGTAGATGCTGCTGGAAATATACTCACAATAGGTGCAGGGCAAGGTTTAAGTAGCTACAATCCCGATTTCGATCCCGGCACGGGTGTCTATTTACTTAATTCAAACGTAAACAGGGATATCTTTGTAACGCAATTAGATGTCAACGGTAATTTTTCATGGGCATACAATATGGCATCAACTGGATCATCTTTTAACAATACTGACGGCTTTTCCATCGTCACCGATACAGACGGAAGCATCTACACCACAGGATCCATAAGCCACTCTTCCGATCTTAACCCAGGCCATTGCAACTTCCCACTTTTTGATGAAGACGGTGGAGCGTTCATACAAAAAGTAAAACCCGGGATTGCCACCTTATGCTTCAACCTACAGCCTGTTACTGCCGAGGTATGCCTTGAAACTCCAGTTACATTCAGCGTAGCTGCTACAGGGACAACAAATATTACCTATCAATGGCAGAAACTGAACACCGGTACTTCTCTCTTTGAAGACATCACCAATACAGGTGGCTATTCAGGTGCAACCTCCCCTACTCTCCATATCAATACAAATGGAAACTTTGGTGCAGGTAGTTACCAGTGCAAAGTAAGAGGTGACAACGCTCCCAACAAAAATTCCAGTATCACTACGTTAATAGTGAACACGCCATCATTACCTCCAACAGTGACTGGCTCTACTTCATGCACCATTGCCGCTCAAACACTCACCGCTTCTGGAAGTACAAATGGAAATTATCGTTGGTACGATGTGGCTTCTGGCGGAACTGCGATTCCGGGTGAAGTAAATAGCACTTTTACTACTCCCCCCATTAGCGCATCAACAACTTTTTTTGTTTCCATCCTTAATGGAACATGCGAAAGTCCTCGCGCTGCCGTAATTGCTACCATAAATCCCTTACCGCCAGCACCCACCACCACAAGCGCAAGCATCTGCGGAAACGGAGCAGTAATGTTAACGGCTTCGGGAGGTGCGGCTGGCCAATATGTTTGGTATAACGTTGCCACAGCGGGCACAGCCATTGCGGGCGCTGTCAATGCTACTTACACCACACCTTCGCTCACAGCAACAACAACTTATTATGTGTCGATAAACACTGGTAATTGCGAAAGTGCACGAACGGCAGTAATTGCTACAATTAATGCTCTGCCGCTTAAGCCAGTAGTAACCAGCACACCTTCGCCAACCAATGGAACGGTAACTATTTGCAGCACTAGTTCGGTAACTTTATCCACCACCACGGCATCGAACTATCTGTGGTCTACAGGCGAAGCTACCCAACAAATTACTACATCGAAAGCAGGTGCTTACACGATTATTGTTAAGGACATGCAGGGTTGCTCCAGCCCAATGTCTGACGGGGTCACGGTTGTGGTAGAGGCTTGCAATGTAGCACCGCCTAACGTTGCACCCGCTGCGGTAGCCTGCGAAGCCGGAGGCAAATCCTCGTTGGATATCCTTTCCCTTATTGACGATCTTACCAACATTGACCTAAGGTCTTTAAAAATAACTCAACCACCCGGTAGCGGAGCAAAAGCAACCATTGATGCGAATGGCAAGCTAGAGCTTGACTATGGGGGAATCAACTTTGTAGGGCAGGAAAAACTAACGATCGAGGTCTGCAATGTCAATAAGATATGTGTCCAGCAGGATATTTTAATTGATGTTGGTATCGTGGTTGCGTATAACGGCATCTCTGCCAATGGTGATAGTAAAAACGCCATCTTGCTATTGAAGTACATTGATGTGCTAGAAGACACCAAAAAAAACACCGTCAGCATCTACAACCGATGGGGCGATCGCGTATTCCAAATAGATGATTATGACAACGCCTCGCGCGCTTTCAGCGGAAAAAACAGCAATGGCGAAGACCTGCCCGTGGGAACCTACTTCTATAAGATCGAGTATGCCACAGGCCGGAAAACACAGACGGGGTATTTGTCACTAAAACGTTAATCCATTTTCTAATCAGAAATTTCAGCTTACAGATAACCATTAACACGTACGAGATGAAAGGCTCAATTTTTTACCTGTCTTTGTTACTATTGCTTGCCACCTTATCCGCGCAAGCACAGCAGGATCCCCTGTACGGACTGTATCTTAATAATCCGTTGGTAATCAATCCCGCTTATACGGGGCTTAGCAATAATTTAGCGGTGAACGTTAGTTACCGAAGACAATGGGCAAGTTTTGATGGGGCGCCCAACGCCCTAAACGCTAACGGTGCCATCTCTTTACTACACAATAAAATAGGCGCTGGCCTACAGATCGTTCAGGATAATATTGGCGAAAACAAGATTACTGCTGTTAGCGGTTTGTTTGCATACAAGCTTAACTTAGATCGAAAAGTAGTTTCTTTCGGCATGTCTGCTGGTTTAACCAATTACGCTGTTTCGCCCGGAAAGTTAAATCTTCAAGACCCTACTGACCCCTTTTTTCCAACCGTTAGCGAGATGGTACCCACACTCGGGGTGGGCGTGATGCTGAAAACAGATAGGTACCTTTTGGGTGTTTCTGTACCGCGCCTAATTGCCGCTACCGTGCAAGCTGGGGGGCAGGATTTTAAGGTTTACCAGCAGCACTATTATCTATTTGCTTCTTATCTTTTCTTTGTCAGCGAGAAGGTAGTGTTCAAACCCGCTACGCTGCTGAAGGCCACCAACGGAAATCCGCTATCGGTGGACGTGAACTTAAATTTAATTTTGAATCGAAACTACTTGGTTGGAGCATATACTCGCAACCTCAACACGTTTGGGCTGTTGGCGCAGATGAAGTTCTTAGACAAGTTTAAGTTAGCCTATTCTTTCGAAGTACCTACCGGTGCTTCAGTAGGCACTCAGTTTGTTACCAACGAAGTATTGATTGGAATTAGAACTGCCGTTTTTACTTCCCATACTTCTGTAGACGACCAGTTTTAAGATAGATCAGTTCACGATCAACGGATGAATAGAAATATATCCTCCCTAACCTCTAAAAAAATTTGAGTCATTGACCCGATGAAAAAAGGGCAAAAACAAGTTAAAGAAACATACCTCAATGCTTTTTACTGGGATACTTTTGCCGTAATTGGTATCTGAATTACTTAATTCACTTTGTAGTTGGTAAACCAGCTCTGCACCTGAAGTTGGATAACTCCTAAAAAAGCCTCTTTAAAAATTCCAGCCGACATTTTTGATTGCCCGCGTGTTCGCTCCGTAAAGATGATGGGAACTTCCTTGAGCTTAAACCCACGCTTCCATGATTTGAACTTCATTTCTATCTGAAAAGCATAGCCCACAAACTTGATCTTATCCAGTTGAATGGCTTCTAGAACTCCTTTCCGGTAGCAGACAAAACCAGCGGTGGTATCGCGAACTGGAATGTTAGTTATATAGCGAACGTACATACTGGCGCAGTAAGAAAGCAGGACACGGCTCATTGGCCAGTTTACCACATTTACCCCCGTAACGTAACGAGAACCTATAGAAACATCATTTCCTTCTTCTTCACAAGCTCGTAAAAGCAATACAAGGTCTTTCGGATCGTGTGAAAAATCGGCATCCATTTCCAAGATAAACTCGTAACCTTTCTCGATAGCGTATTTGAATCCGGCAATGTAAGCTGTCCCTAGTCCCTGCTTCCCTTTTCGCTCCATCAAATGCAGCTGAATCGACTCTGAATTGAATTTCCCCTGAAGGCTTTTGACTAGATCTGCTGTTCCATCTGGCGAGCCATCGTCTACGATGAGAACATGAAATTGTTTAGGTAACGAAAATACTGCCTCAATGATCAAGGAGATGTTTTCCCTTTCATTATAAGTGGGGATAATGACAATTGCTTTTGACAAAACTTTTTCGGTTATCGGGCAAAACTATAAAAAACAATGCTTTAAGCAACACGTGATGTAAGTTCAAGGTTGTAATTGGTCTGAATCTCATAAAAAACATCCTGACTAAGCAACGAAATCACTCTCGGAACAGGAGAATTTGGACCCGCCTATTTTTTGCTCTATTTTCATCGGAATCATTCTCCACGATGGGCTCCATCATTCCTTTGCCCTCGGTTTCGACTCTTGCGGGATCGACACCGGTTTTTAACAAATGCTTTTTCACGGATTCGGCTCTGCGCAACGAGAGCTTTTCATTGTAGGAAACGGAGCCTCTGTTATCAGTATGTCCAACTATCTTAAGTTTGAGATTTTTATCCTCTAAAAGAGTTTTGCTTAGGTCGCTCAAAAAAGCTTCTGACTCGTCGTCAATGTCAACACTGTTAAATTCAAAATGGAAGCGCAGCGTTATCTTTTCAAACGCATAAGGCTCTTGCCTAATCGCTCCGGCCTTGGCATCCATGGTAACATAGGTAGTATCGATTTTATTATCTTCAACTGTAATAAGCATCTGCTTTTGTTCCGGCAAAGGCAACGTAATTGTGGACACAGAATCTTTCTTAACCTCCTTCTTTACTGACACCGTAGGCTTGGTTGGCTGCGTAGGCGATGGTTTAGGCAACGGTTTCTTTTGCAGTGCTACTTTCTTTTTTGCTTTCGATTTCTTTTTAGAATTTTTCTTTTTAGAACTCTTCTTTTTATTGGTTTTCTTTTTGGGCGAATTAGCTGGCGTTACCAGCTTTCGCACCTCCAACCCAATTTCGAGGGCTCCAAGATTGCCGGAATTGGAAGTGAAAGCTGGAAAATCGTAACTCAACCCTAGTGAAATATTCTCTCGATGAAGTTGAGCTCCCGCTATTACTGACCTGCCCGGAACGTACTTCGCAAGCACATCCAATTTACCAGCCGATTTAGCTGATTTGGGGGTTAGGTCATATTGAAATCGAAAACCAGCATTTAACAAATTGCTGCCGTAACTCGTGGTAAACAGCAACTCGGGAAAGACTGATATTGCCTCCTTGTGAAATGCACGAAGGCCTCCGCTAATAACAAAGGTTGATTCTATCTGACCCCGCCCTGCAAATGAAATATCTTTTGGCCTGTTTAGATCGAATAGAGATATGCCCCAGTATCCGATCGGATTGTCTTTCTTGTCAACCTGTTGCCAGTATACTCCTGTACTAAAGGTGGTGTAGTTAGACCTAAGTTGCGAAAAGCTTTCACCATTAGGTGCCGATGCATTAAAACCTCTATCCTCAACATATTGCAATCCCGTAGTAAAACCCTCCAATCCAATACTTCGCGTTTGATAAAGTCCTTTAAACCCGAATGACAACGTTGAATATTTAGATAATCTCGCATTGATGGCGTAGTTTAAAGTTACCTCCTGATTACTAAAAACACCTTGTGAGCGATCATCCATCATGGTAACTCCTATTCCAGATCCGGGCCTACCAGTACTTCGGTTCACCAATGGATAAACCAACGACAAAAAATTGCTTGAAATAGCAAAATCACCTGCCGTATTCTGAGTTCTGCTAAGTATCGAAGCGGATGCGTACCTCGTTGTTGCGATCATTGCTGGGTTTACACGCGCTTTGGCAAAGTTGAATTGCGAAAATTGAAAGTACTGCGCTGAAACATGTCTTCCCGTCAGCAAACAAATCACAATTAGAATATTTTTCAAATTGAAATAGAATCTATTACCTAACTAATAACACGGAACCTTTTGTTTTGCCATTTAACCGTAACGGCTGCCCATCGTTCTGTTTACCAATAATTTTCCAATAATACAAACCGCTTGGCTGAGGTGTTCCGTCATTATTTCCGTTCCAACCTTGTGACGTTGCCTTCACTACCTCGTTTGATTCGTAGACGGTAACTCCTTCTCTATTAAAAATAGTAAACTGAAATTCGTCTCCGTAGGTGAGTCCCAAAATTTTAAATTCATCATTGTTGCCATCTCCGTTTGGCGTGAACATGGCAGGAACAAATGCCGTTTCCACTACGTCAATAGTGACCGTATCGCTGGCAACACAACCAATAGAATCAAATCCCTGCACAATATACGTTGTTGGCTTTATTGGGTTAGCTATTGGTGTGGCCGAGGTTTTGTTATCAAGACCAATTGACGGAGTCCATAAATATTTTTTTGACCCAGAGGCTGTTAATTGCACACTTTCACCCTGCCGAAGGATTAGGCTCCTGGCTGCTACTGAAACCAATGGTGTGCTCATCCCGATAGTAAATTCTTTAGAATAAATGCAGGTAGAAGAAGTGGCAGTTACCTTCAACTTAACGGGTGCTACTACTTTTATACTGATACTGTCGGTTGCCGGATTTGTGGGCAGTCCTGTCCAAACAATGTTTTTCCAACCGGGCTCGATGCCAATTTTAACCGTACTATTTTCGCAGAAAAATTTTGTTTGTGTCTCGGCTTTTGATGAACCGTTTACCCGTACAACCCAAATATTGTTTTTATTGCAGTCTGTTGATTGCGGAACAACGCTCACTATCGTATCAGTTGCTAGTGCTTGGTAGCTGTAGCTGGTGGATATTTTCAGAAAGCCCTTTGTGGTAGAGAACCAATAAGCCATACCGGACGATCTTAGTTCTACTGTCTCACCTTTACATGCTTGCACGTAATCGTGCTTTAAATCCAAACAATCTTGAACTCCACCCCCATAGCAGTTTCCACCGCCAGACCCACTTCCACGAGGAGTATAAGCACCATTGAAAGCATTGTCTATGGGCTGAATGGTATACCTATAGCGAGCATCCGAAAGATTATTGAGTACAGCAAAGTTATTGGTGGTTTGATTGCCATGGGTTACCAAAAGCCTCCTTTTCGTTGCAAAGTCAAACTCTGGAGCTAATATATTTGTGGCATTCCCGTCACGAATTAAGTACAGATCATAAGTGAGTGACTTGGTGGGTGTTTTATCATCTACCGCGGGATTCCAATAAAAAAATGTCTTTTTGAAAGTAGACATAGCAAAACTAAGACCTGATTTTACAGGAGGTTTATTAGCCTTCGTCTCCGCTTTACTGACTGATAATACTGTATAGCCGAGCGAGTCCTTAACAGCAATTAGGTCAAGATCACCGTCTCGATCATAATCTCCCCACCGTTGTGCAACTAGCCCAGTTGTGTCAATTGCTAAAAAAGTACTGTCGGACTTTTTTAACAAATTATACTTTTTGCCTGTTGACTGCACACCAAAAAAAGAAAGGTCGGCCAAACCATCTGAGTCAAGGTCGGCCAAAAGCATTTGCGACCTTCCATAAGAGCGAATCGAGTCTTTTACTTTAAACAAAAGGCTATCATTTTTATAAAAATTAGCCTGATCAATTTTTTTTAGGTTTTGACCCGCAACTATTAAATCAAACCATCCATCATGATCATAATCCCCCGTCTCTACCTTTCCTGCTATCGGATTCTTAATTAGGAGATTTTTGAATTTGAAATTTCCTTTGTTGATCCATGATTGCAATTGTGGGTTTCCTTTTTTATCGTAGCCTGAAACAACAATATCGTTTAACCCATCTTTGTTAAAATCCCTTGTTACAATTGATTCAATGGTGAGATTAGTGGAATCCAACCTAAGTTGATAAGTTGTGTCTGATGCTTGAAAAATCTTAATAAAATTTATGCCCACAGCTATCCAATCTTCATGGCCATCATTGTCTAAGTCTTGTAATGTAGCAAATGTAATATCTTTAATAATGGGAAATTTCTTTTCGGATTTCAAAAAAGTAAACTTACCTTGATTCAATAAAACGGAGGTGGTGGCTATCGAACCTGTTGCGCCAAACTGGACTAAATCAATTCGGTTATCGTGGTCCACATCTTTCCATGTCTGGGCGTTTAACGTGCCGCTGAGAATCAGCCCAGATCTTACCACAAACGAATCAACTTTATTTTTTAGGAAAATTGTTTTAAATTTTTGCAGGCTGTCTTTCCCTGTCAGCACAACATCCAAAAGACTATCGTTATCAACATCAACCCAGGTAATATCTAGTGTTTTGAAGGCTTTTTCTTTCCAACTAAATTTTTTCTTGAGCTGTTGAGCACTCAATGAGTTGGAAACGATAATCAACACACATAACCAAATCAATTTTTTCATGCCTATTTTATTTTTTTGGTTATTGAAAATGTAAAAGGAACGGAAATCTTACTAACAACCTGCTTACCATTTAAGGTAGCAGGTCGCCATTTAGGCATGCCCGCAATGAGGCGTGTTACTTCTTCGTCAAAACCAGCGCCCAACGAATTGAGTATTTTTATTTGGGTTGGTATCCCTTTCTCATCAATAACAAAGACTGCTGTGACGATCCCATTTATTGAATCTTTGCGGTGCATGTCTGGATAGTTAAGTTCGCGATCAAAATAAGAATATAGATGGGGATAACCTAACTCGGGCTCTGCAGCAACATAAGCTGGGCTAGGTTCCATTGGCTTTAATTCAGTAACTTTTTTGCTAGGTTGAGTTACTTTTTTCGGTTCAATTATAGGTGTTTGGTTATCTTGCTTTTTTTCATTTAGCTGTTTAGTTGTGGGCCTTTCAATGACCACGGCCTTAGTTGCTACTTGCGTCCTCTCAAAGAACAACGCAACGTAAGTAACCGTAACAGAAGTCACCACTACTATACCAGCAACAATTATCTTTTTTACCAGTATGCCTTTTTTAGCTTTTATGTGATTGTAATCAACCAACAACCGATCAAAGCTCTTAAACTTATCGATTTCCTCCTCTCTCACCTCTTGCATTTTCTTTACAATTATGTTATTCATTCTTTTAAAAACATTTTTCTTATTTTACCTACTACTCGATAGGTCTTGACCTTCGCATTTCCTTCCGAAATGCCCACAATGTCACCGACTTCTTTGAAAGAGCGGCTTTCAAAAAAACGAAGCTGTATTAATTGTAACTCATTGAAATTTAGTTTTCCCAGCATTTCTGGCAATCTATTCTCAAGCTCATCTACTCGAATGTCATAGGTAAGTTCATCAAATAAGTTACTTGTGGCTTTTTCATCTAAGGAGACCAACCTCGCTTTTCTTGTTTTTCGATAGTAATCATTGCATTCGTTTAGAGCAATCCGAAATAGCCAAGCGGAAAAGGGTACACCCCTAAATTGAAATTTTGATAAATTAGTAAGGGCCTTTAAAAATACTTGATGAGTAACGTCTGCGCTCAATTCCTTTTCTCCAATCCGATGATGAACAAAAACAAAAATTCTCCGAAAGTACATTTCATACACTGGCTTAAAGGCAGCGGGATCTGTTTGGGCTTGCCTGATGACACGTTCTTCATCGAAATCCAATTCCTTTTCTTTTGCTATCTGCTGTGGCATTGAGAATTTACTTGGTCGAAACCATAATGCAAGATCTTTTAAAAGATACAATTCAACACAAGAAATTTTCTCTAATTGTTTTAGAATGAGCAGGGATCAAATCGAATCTATTAAATTTGAGTTACTTATGGCTATTTCAAAAAAATGCGTTTTTCTAGACCGCGATGGAGTTCTCAACGAAGACAACATAAATTATACCTTCCTGCTTTCAAAATTCACAATTCTGCCAGGCGTTTTAGAAGCACTTTACAACCTCAAAGAAGCCGGTTACGTGCTGGTAGTAGTTACCAATCAATCGGGCATAGCTCAAAGGAAATATACTCAACGGCAAATGGAGCTATGCCATATCTTTCTTCAAGAAGCGTGTGAACATGTAATCGATCATATCTATTTTTCCCCATACCATCCTTCGGTAACAAACTCGCTTCTAAGAAAGCCTGGGACGCTGATGTTCGAAAAAGCGATCGCCAAGTTTTCAATTGATGTAAAAAAATCATGGATGGTAGGCGACCGTGGCAGGGATATCATTCCAGCGCGTCAGCTCGGTATAAAAACAATTCAAATAGGTAATGAAATCGAAGCGAATGAAATGGGCGACTTTAAAACAGAAAGTCTGCTAGAAGCCTCGAAGCTTATTCTAAAAAGCGGCAAGAAAAAGTAACTATTTGTAGCCCAACAGTTTTAGCATGCTCTCACTCGTTTGAGCAGCGGCAAATAATTTGGTTGTGATTTCACCATCTTCATTTCTGTCTACCAACACGTGCTGTGGTGCCGGTATTAAGCAATGTTGAATGCCGCCATAACCACCCAGCGACTCTTGGTAGGCACCGGTATGGAAAAAGCCAATATGCAAAGGCTCTTCATCGTTTATCATCGGCATGAATACCTCCCCTGTGTGCGACTCTGAATTGTAGTAATCCATACTGTCGCAAGTCAGTCCACCAATATTCACTTTATGGTATGGGTCGTCCCACTTGTTAACAGCCAACAAAACGTATTTTTGTTTAAGCCCCCATGCATCGGGCAGGTGTGTAATAAACGAGCCGTTTACCATGTACCAAAGTTCTTTATCGTTCTGTAATTTTTGGTTCACCACCGAATATAAAACAGCTCCACTTTCGCCTACCGTGTAGCTTCCAAATTCGGTAAAGATGTGAGGCACTTCCACATTGTTCTTATCACAAATCCACTTAATATTTTCAACAATCTGCTCGATCATATATTTATAATCGTATTGAAAAGTAAGTGACGTTTTGATAGGAAAACCGCCTCCGATATCAATCGAATCTAGCGTGGGACATATCTTCTTTAATTCGCAATACTTAAAAATAAATCGGCTCAACTCGCTCCAATAGTAAGCGGTATCTTTTATACCCGTATTAATAAAAAAGTGCAGCATCTTAAGTGATGCCTTCTGGCTCTTCTCAATTTTATCTTTATACAACGGAGTGATATCGCTGTAGCGTATACCTAAACGAGAAGTGTAAAAATCAAAGTTGGGTTCTTCATCAGAGGCCACACGTATTCCCACCCTAAATGGCTTATCTACCTTTTGTTCATATATATCAATCTCTTCCAGTGTATCTAGAATCGGAACGCAGTTAAATTCATCATTCAATAAGTCGGAAATATATTGTGTGTACAACGGCATTTTAAATCCGTTGCAGAGAATGTAATGGTCTTTCGTTATTTTTCCACGTTCATACAACTCTCTTATAATAGGAATATCAAAAGAAGATGACGTTTCAAGATGTGTGTTGTTTTTCAGAGCCTCCTCCATCACAAACGAAAAATGGGAGGATTTTGAACAATAGCAATACGTGTAAGTGCCTTTGTACTTGAATTTTTCAATTGCCTTGTTAAACGTAGCTTGCACAAAACGTATGTTTTCGCTTATGCGAGGCAGATAGGTGAGCTTAAGAGGGGTTCCGTATTGTTTAATGATGTCCATCAACGGAACATCGTTGAAAAGAAGTTCGTGCTCCCAAACCTTAAATTCTTCCTGCGGAAATTCAAAGGTCTGTTCGATTAGCTCACGATAACTCTTCATTCTGAATTTTGTTATGTTTCATTGTTGTGATCTGTTATCAGGAAATCGCTGAGCTACGAACTGCAAGCAGAAACAATCGCTGCAATGACTCCCTAACAACTAAAAAACAAGGTGCAATATTGGGATAAATTTGCCATCTTTGCAACACATATGAATTGCCGTTTTCTAGCTATACAGCCCGCGAAATTTCATCCTTTGCCTGATTTCTGAAGGACATCTACTTATTGTCCTTTTTCTCGCCCACGCGGCAAACCGTAACAACTCTTAGTAACAAAAACTTAATCATAAATTTTTATGAAAGAAAAAAGTATAAAAATCATTGAGGTAAAATCAGAGATTGGAGCGGGAACGCGCGGAAGCAGCCTTGGAGTTGAGGCTATTAAAATCGCCAGTTTAGACGCGAAGTCAGATTTCTTTCGCCAACATGGTTCGGTGGAAGTAGAAAACGTGAACAAGCTTCTTTTTGGAGGCACCGACTATAAAGACGCCAAATTTATTGATGGCGTTTTAATGATGGAAGAAAGAACATGCCTAGAAGTATACGAGCAAATTTACGAGGATAACTTTCCGCTGATTATTTCAGGTGATCACAGCACCTCCTATGGTACTATTTGTGGTATTAAGAAAGCAGATCCCGATAAACGGTTGGGTGTAATTTGGATTGATGCCCATGCTGATTTAAACACTCCGTACACTACGTCTACTGGAAATATGCATGGCATGGCACTGGCAATGGCTTGCGATATCGACAATTTTGAATGCAAGGTCAATAACCCTTCCGGGGACACAGCCGAGTACTGGGAGCAAATTATGAACGTGGGTATGCCCGGAGCTAAAATATACCCTGAGGATATTGTTTACATTGCCGTACGTGAATTGGAAAAACCCGAAAACTACTTGGTTAACAAATTTGGCATGGGCTTCATTACCGTTGAAGAACTTCGTGAGAAAGGTGCTGGCAAGATTGCAAAAGAAGCTATTAAGTTGTTAGATCATTGCGATCAAATCTACGTGTCTTTTGATATCCATGCGCTAGATCCTAAAGT
The DNA here is from genome assembly GCA_027487845.1 of Flammeovirgaceae bacterium. Taxonomy (GTDB): domain Bacteria; phylum Bacteroidota; class Bacteroidia; order Cytophagales; family Cyclobacteriaceae; genus ELB16-189. The sequence goes on along the minus strand of JAIYCV010000006.1, from coordinate 79,852 downwards.
ATCCGCAGGTGTAGGTAAACCTATCGCCAACGGCCTTACCTTACAGGAAGCCAAAGAGTTGAACGAAGAGCTTTGCAAAGAACCACGACTTTGTGGTTGGGAAATTGCAGAGATTAACCCTACTCTGGACGACCAAAACAAAACTGCAGAGTGTGCTTTCGAAATTATTGAAGCTGCGGTAAAATCGATCATAAATAGACCAGTTTTAACGAATTGATTTCACTGCCACGCCCGTCCACACGATACTACTACTTGAAGAAGCAAACACCTATTGGTCACCAATCGACCAGATAAATATTTTTATTCGCTAATAATCAACTAGTTATCGTTTCAACACACAAGATCGGAACACTTTTTGTTTCCGTTAGAAATTCCATTTTCAGGCATTTCCTTTCTCACTTTGATGAAATTGCGATAGCCAAAAACCCATTTTTTGCCTGATTTGGCACTTGGTTGCTGTTTTGATGCATAATAGCACAAAACAAATAACTAAAAACTATGTGGTTATCAATCATGCAACGGCTTGCGAATATCTTCAAGGCAAAAGCGCACACTGCCGTTGATCAGTTAGAAAATCCAGTCGAGATGTCGAAGCTGGCAGTAGCCGAACTGGAGAAGGCTATCAATGATGCAACAGAGGCATTCTCTATTGCACTTGCCAATCACAAAAAGTGGGACCGCGAGTTACAACAAGCCACGCTTGCTTCAGAGAATTGGAAGCAAAAAGCAAAAATGGCAATTGGTCAAGCCAACGAAGAGTTGGCCAAGAAAGCGTTGATCGAGAAATCCAACGAAGACAAAAAGATGACTGAATACACAGCCATTTTCCAAAAGTCGGAGAAGGACATAAAGACGCTGCGCCAAAATCTGGATTCACTTCAATTTAAACTGAAGGAGATGAAAGCGAAGCAGTCGGTGTTGGAGGCGAAAGCAAAAAACGCGGAAGCTCAAGGCAAAATTGCGAAACAACTTCAAGGCATTGGCACAGGCGCACTCTCGAACTTTCAACGCTATGAGGACAAGATAAATGAAATGGCCGACCAAAGCGAAGCCATGCAGGAATCGCTCTTTTCTCAAAAGCAATTGGAAAGAGAGTTTGATCAACTTGAATCTAACGTGCAAGTAGCAAACGACCTAGATATTTTAAAAATGGAAATGCAAAATGAAGAACAAAAAAAGAAAGAGAAGCTGGAAGAGAAAAAAATGGAGACACTAAGTATAAAACTGGCGTCTCAAACAGTTCCCCTAAAACAGGTGAAACAGATTCTGGCGCCTAAAGAAGAGAAGCTTAAAAATTTCTTTGGAGATAAGTAAAAAACAAAAAATAGATAAAAAATAATTTTAAACACTTAAAACTATGTCAATCAATTTAAGAAAAGGCGGTTCAATTAATTTAACCAAAGCCAACCCGAAACTTTCAAAGATCTATATCGGCTTAGGTTGGGAATTATTATCCCAATCACTAGACCTTGATGCTTGTTTGTTTGTTTTGGGAGCCAATGGCAAGCTTTTATCTGAGCAACATTTTATCTTCTATAATAACCTACGAACCCCCGATGGAAGCATCGCGCATCAAGGTGATAACCGCTCTGGCGTTGGCGAAGGTGATGATGAGTTAGTACTTGCTAACTTAAAACAAATTCAACCCGAAGCCCACGAGATATTGGTATATGTAACAGTACACGAGGCCACTGCGCGCGGTCATAACTTCGGTAGGTTAAAAGACGCCTATGTGAGAGTGGTGGATGTGGATAAGAAAGAAGAAATAGCTATTTACGACTTAGACGCAGAAGCTTCGTTCGCTACCGAAGTGCTATTTGGAAAACTAAGAAGGGCTGATTCGGTTAACTGGGAGTTTATCGCAATAGGTGAAGCAACCAACGTTGGGTTACAAGGCTTAGTAGACCGATATATATAATAAAGGTCATGTGCGTTGAGCGGTGGAAGTTAGGCGTTAGACAAGGAAATTTAAATCTATAAAAAGTTATGAATTTGATTAAAAGAAATGGTATTAACCTAGTGAAAGGTTCAAGTATCTCGTTAGAAAAAAAAGGTCGGGCGATTTCGCAAGTGAGAGTAGGTATAAATTGGGGCTCTATCAAGATTCAATTTTTTGGAATCACATTCAATACCAAAGCAGTCGATCTTGATAGTTCAGTGGCTCTCTTTAGCAAAAAACAATTGGTAGATAACGTTTACTACCATAAACTTACTAGCAATGATAAAGCTGTTATACATTCAGGCGATGATAGAGAAGGTGATCGAAACGGAGATGATGGTACTGACAATGAAACCATCCATGTCAATTTTCGAACGATCAATCCGGCAATTGATCAGGTAGTATTCTATTTGAACTCATATGCCCAGCAGGACTTCGAAACGATTCCCTATGCAAATATTAGCATTATCGATGCATCTAACACGGCTGATCTGGAAGAACTTGCTTCGTTCAAAGTAGCAATGGATAGTACTTTTAAAGGATATGTTTCGATGGTACTTGGGAAATTTGTACGAACCAACTCCGGCTGGGATTTCATCTCCGTGGGTGAGCCTATCAAAGCAAAGAATATAAAACAGTGTCTAAAGGACATCAGCGAACAATACGTTTAAAATAAGAAAGGCTGCCAACTAACGGCAGCCTTTTTTATTTTAATAATGTCTGAAATTCGTTATTCGATAATTTTCCTAAAAATGCCAGAGGTACCCAGTACCAGCAGCTTGACCCCGTTTTCGAACTGCACGTTGGCCATCTTATCTTGCGCCATAATTTTTATAGTCACAATAACACCTTTCCCGTGGGTAGTATGATAGAGCGGATCGCCCGCTTTCAACTTCTCTATGTCTCTTTCGGTAAGCGCGTCTCCAACAAAATCTGGATAGATGATGGGTGGCGCAACTATAACAGGCTCTTGAACAGATTCGGTATAGACAAAAGAACTTGTATAGCTGGCCGATGCCGATGGTAGGTAATCACCTCCTATGTTGAGTTTTTTCAATAAGGATGCCTCTCCCCTATCGCCAGCCCTCAACGCATAGCTTACCGAATCGATGGCTTGCTGAACCATATCTATTCTAAGCGACTCATCATATTCAGCTATCGAAAATTCCATAAGCGTGTAATCGACTGCGGTCTTTGTGTCTTTTATCAAAGCGAGCGGAAGGTCAAGCGCTTGCCGTAGTGCGAAGGCGTATCGCACATCGGTGTTTGCCGAACTTAAATCACATAGCACCATATTTGCGGAGATAACGCTTTTAACTGTTTCGCTATTAATATCCACGCGGACGGGGTTAACATTTGCCGCTCGACAAGCGGGAATGATAATATAATCAAAAATTCTGTTGAAATGACCCGCAGCATAACCGATTGGGTCGCCAAAAGGCATAAAAACCAAACACATCTTTTCCATAATGAATGTACTTTCAAAGCGAAGATAGTGGTTAAAATGACTGAAATTTCCGTTTTTTAAAACTAAATTTAAATTTGGTAGCCATCTTTAGAAGAACCTCTAAAGGTAAGTATGCATACACCCCGTCAATATGACTTTTATGTATCGAAAATATGCACCAAGCTCATTGAAACAAATTATACCGGGTTATTGTGTTACGCTAATAAATTAACTACTTGCTCATGAAAATATCGATTCTACTGTTTCTCCTAATACTCAATTTACGTGCGGGCGCGCAAACCTCAGAACAAATCATAAACACTTATATTCGTTTTATTGGGAGAGAAAAAAACTGGATAAAAATAAAGAGTCTGATCAGTTCTGGGGAATATGATTATGGAGGTGTTTCTTTTCCTTTTACCACGTATGCAAAAGCACCTCACTTTTATAAGTTTATCGTGCCCTTCAACAACAAGTTTTATGCACAGGGCTTTGATGGAGAAATTGGATGGAAAATAGATGCTTTTAAGAATGAGACAAAACCGACTTTGCTAACAGGTAAAGCTGCTTTGGCAATGGCAAACGAAGCAGATGTAATGCTGGAAAGCCCGTTCATTAACTATAAAGTCAAGCGTCATCAACTAAAATACGAAGGCACAGAAAGATTTGCGGACAAGGATTTTTACAAAGTAAGGCTACTAAAACAAACTGGGGAAATTGAAACGTATTACTTCGATACCGCTAATTGTTCATTGTATCTAAAAACGTCAGTTGCAAAAAATGAAGAATTACAAGGAGCTTTACTACACACCTATTTTAGCGATTACCGAAAGGTTGACAATGTTACATTTCCTTTTAAGATGCTGACAAAGTCGGGAGATCAAACTGTGCTTGAGGTTACGGTAAAAGATATCAAACTAAATGCTGAAATAAAGGCCGAGGAGTTTAAACCTGCTAGTCTGAAATAGCACTTTTAACGTGGAAGTCACCTTCCTAAGCAAATAAATCCAGTTGCTTTTTGTTGACAACATTCTCTTTTTGTTTCTGCTTTGTTTCAGGCGTTTCAGTAGTTTTTCCGTTTTCGGAATAGCTCGCCACCCCAATAATGTTGTAGCCAGTGACTTTTTCAATTCCAGCACTGTTTATTTTCTTTTCTACTTCCAGTCGGCAATTAATGCTGGAGCCACTCTTAAACTCCACCTTACCCGATTGAACCATTGACAGAAACTCGTCTGATTTCATTGTAAATGAAATCGACTTGTTATTATAAATTCCCTTCCACTTGTGCTTGCCCGTTACCAATACTGGAGAGATAATATCTACAACAGCACTTTCTAAAATGTACGTTAGCGTGGAGCCCGAACTAACTTTAAAGGCGTTGAATCTGTCTCTGGTTATTAATTGCTCTTTCGTTATTGGTTTTTTTGCAGTATCCGTTATCACTACCGATATGCCTTTCACCCTATGGTATTTACTTACTAGTTGGTAGAAGTTACTGCGCCTTTTTTTAATGGCACCATTTTGCTCAATCTGTGAAAGCATGCTAACTGCATCACCCTTTAATCTCTCTATTTGTTCGAACCCCAAACCCTGTTGCCCAGCGTCAACGTTTTGATCGGCAAACAAGTTATCGATAACATTAGTAAGAGGTGGCCCAGATTGCACATTGCCTCCTGACACTATTGAGGCTGCAACTAGTACATTTAGCAGCGCAATTTTTTCTTGGCTAGTTTTTTTGGGAGACTTTGCGGTAAGCGTAAGCCAACTTTTTAACCCCCCTTTTCCCGATGGCTCGGTCTCCATCGAAACGGATACTCCACATAACTTCGCTACCATCCTAGCAATTTCAAGCACTTCTCGTTCGCACTTATTATAAACCAATGCATCCATCGAGTGGGTTTTATCGCTTAACCAATAATGAAATTGAAGTTTATTAATAGTAATCAGATCAGGCGTAACGTCCATCTTTCTTGTTCTTTGTTGCTTTTTTTTGAGAAAAGGGAAGCAAAGTATTCAATTTCGATGGGAAATAAAAAAGAAAAATGGTGTCAATGCTGTTTGCTTGCTAAGCCTTTTAGTACAACCTGCCACCTAACGCACCTGCTAAAATTGAAGAACCTAACGTGTAAACCATAGAGAGTAAAAAAAAAAACGATGATATACTTGAAAAGAATAAACGAATCATTGACCTTTAGTTTAAGTAACTTATTTTAACGTCCAACAACTCATAAAATCGCCAATAAGATGCTCTACACACATCGGCATTACAATCTCAGCGATTCCCCCGCTAAGACGGGACAAGCAATGTGGCAACTAAAAAACAATTATTAACAGATGAAAAAAAATCTACCCTACCTTTTACTTTCCTTGTTTTGCTCTTTCATTTTTTCCAGTTGTGCTACCATAGTTGGCGGTTCTCGTTATAGGGCGAATGTGCTAGTAAATGGTGGGCCTGATGCCGATATTTTTTACAATAGCCGATTTGTTGGCCGGGGAAATGCCACCATTTATAATAGGCGTCAAAATGCAAATAAATTTTCTTTTGTAGTAAAACAAAAAGGGTGCGAAGATCAAACTTTTTCTTTTAATTCAAGAACTTTCAGGGGGTGGGCTTGCGCTGGAACCATCTTTACTTTTACTTCTAGCACTATATTTATTCCCTACGGTCTTATAGTCGATTTGGCAGATGGGGCGTTGTGGAAACCAGATGTTAACGACCCTAGCATAGTAAAACAGAATTATAAGAGCTATCAGTATATCGTGAAATACGAAGGCTGCCAAAATAAGGTAAAGGAAAAAATTGATGTAGTTTATCTGAAGAACGGTGGCAAAGTGAGAGGGAAGATAATCGAGACTGACCTTAAAACAAGTGTTAAGATTGAAATGAAAGATGGAAGTATTTTCGTTTTTAAGCTAGAAGAAATCGAAAAGGTAGGCAGCGAGGAAATTGATCAGTAGATTATGTTATCAGTTATTTTCTCAACGCCATAATCGAAACCTACTATCCGGTTGGGGTTTGTCCGAATAAAAGTATCTGCCTAAAGTAAAAGCAAAGGCCAATAATTTTTTTTACATCTCACTCTGGCCAAACGTAAGCAAATTATTATCAGGATCAAGAAGTGAAAATTCCTTCTGTCCCCAAGGCTTGATTTCCAGACGCACCCCTTTTGGCATAGCCAATTTTTTATCAAGTACCAATTGATACCACGCATCAATGTTATTGGTGCGAATGTAAATCTGTCCATAATTTTCTTTCGGATCGATTTGCTTAAACTCGAAAAAGTGAATTTGTATGTTATCTTTTTGAACCATGAGGTAGCCGTCAAAATCAGCACTCCCAAATTCTTGGAATTGAAGTTTGTTCAAATAAAAATCGCGCGTAACGGCTTTGTCACGCATCGGTAGTTTTGGATGAATATCAGTGAGCATGGTGGGTTCGTGTGCGTTAAAATTTTAATTTACTTCTTTCCAAGATTCTTCCAATAACTTCTTTGTTGCCCGTATTCCTGCAAACTCATTTAATTGTGATCCCTCATATTCAATACCTACATAGCCACTAAACTTTGCGTCCTTTACCATTTTCAACATTTTCCCATAGTCAATAATTGTTTCATCGCCTTGCTCATTGAACGCATACGATTTTGCGCTCACACCCCTAGCAAAAGGCAACATATCAGAAATACCTACATATCGATCATATACTTCCTTGCAATCTTTTCCATCTTGCGTACTTCCCCACTTAGCGGTAGTGCACCAATTACCAAAATCAGGAAGAGTGCCACAATTAGCCATATTCACTTGTCGCATAATTTCTGCAATCCATTTACCATCCGAGCTATAAAGTCCATGGTTTTCAATCAACACATTGATATTGCTTTTTGCTGCATAGGTGCACAACTGTTTCAAGGCAGCAATCATTGCCTGTTGGACTTCCTCTTTCGTGCCCTCGCCAAATGCATTGATACGGATCGAATGGCAGCCAAGAATACTGGCGGCATCTACCCATTTATAATGATTTTCCACGGATTTTTTTCGTTCCTCTGCACTAGGGTTGCCGAGGTCACCTTCGCCATCGACCATAATCAGCAGACTTTTTACATCCAGCGAATCGGCAGTAGCGCGCATTTTTTGCCAAAACGATTTATCCGATGCATGGTCTTTATAAAACGAGTTAACATATTCAATGGCGTCTATTCCAAATTCATTTTTTGCAATCGAGGCAAAATCTTCGGCACGTAAAGTTCCGCTATCCAATGCGCGGTGAACAGACCACTGCGCAAGCGAGAGGTTAAGTTTGAGGGCATCTTCCGTGGATTTGCTCTCGGTTGTTGATTTCGTTTTACAGGCGATGATCAACAAGGGTAGCACGAAAAACACAAAAAGTACGGTTCGTAAAAATGTCCTTATTTTCATATTATTTTAGGTTTCTGTTTGTTGGGTACTGATTCATAAATTGATCAACTAAATTGTTCTTAACCAAAGATACTAACTTTTTAGTTTCTGTTTTCTAATCGATTTCCTTAGCTTAGACGAATGGACGAACTAATCAATTTTTTGCAGCGCACCCTCCTTGACGGGGTTTTTTCGAAAGACGAAAAGCGAACGTTCAAATTGCTGATGCAAGAAAAGCTATTGGACACAAATCAATTGAATTTTTTACGCAGCAAAATATTTGAACTGGCTAATGAAAAGTGCACCCCTACAAACTACGCCTTCATTATTGAATGGATAAAAACTGCGACCAGCGCATTGGTGCTTCCAACAACCCAATCTACCAGTGCATTTTTTAGCCCCGGGAGATGCTTGTCGCAACGCCATCATACAATACATTGACAGCGCAATTACTCAACTGCAGATCTGTGTGTTTACCATCAGTGACGACCGTATTACTAAAAGTTTGCTCGCGGCTCATCGAAGAAAAATTCATATTAAAATAATTACGGATAACGACAAAAGTCTTGACTTAGGCTCCGACATCCATCAACTTGCGAACGCTGGCATTGCTGTTAAAATGGATATCACATCAAATCATATGCACCATAAATTTATGATTGCCGACTCCGACACGTTGATTACAGGCAGCTACAACTGGACCCTCAGCGCGGCCAACTACAATTATGAAAATATCTTAGTGACACGAGAAGCTACCGCGATCAAAGCGTTTGCCAACCAATTTGAAAAACTATGGAAGGAGATGCAGGAAAGGTAGGAAGGCGGTAAAAAAAGTCGCATGGCGAGAAAAAGCGAGAGGTGTTCTCGTATAAGCATGCTTGAGCCTTCACTTACCTTTAGCGAAAGGCCTTCGTATTGGCTTTGGCAGAAAGAATATGAATAGCTCGTTAGAAATATTGGATAGCTACCTTTGGAAAAATTATTGAACTAAGCTAACTATTCACTTTTGAGCAATTTAGCAACTACTCCTGTTCCACGACAACGAAAGCAGTTGTGACAACTTATTTAAAATTTCTTGACTACATTGGCGATGGTCATTTCTATTTAGTGGCCAGATACGAATGCCAGGAGTTCTAAACTACAAAGAATGAAAACGCTGCTGATAACGCCCGAAGGTTTAGAGAAATTGAAAGAAGAGTTAAACCATCTGTGGCGAGTGGAACGGCCCGACACCACACAAAAGGTGACATGGGCAGCTAGCCTGGGCGACCGCTCTGAAAATGCCGACTACCATTACAATAAAAAACGCTTGCGCGAAATTGACAAGCGCATTCTCTACTTGCGCAAATGCATTGACGATCTGAAAGTGGTACACAACCACCCACATCAGCAGGGTAAAGTGATGTTTGGCGCTTGGGTGGAAATAGAAAACGCAAAAGGCTTTAAAAACCGCTTTCGGATTGTAGGTGGTGAAGAACTTATCGGGGCAAAGGATTACATCTCGATGGACTCGCCCATGGCGCAAGCACTGCTGAAAAAGGAAGTAGGTGACGAGGTGATCGTAAAAACCCCCACGCAACAATTTGTTTGGCGCATCACCAAAATTGAATACTTGAATTAGTAGTTGCATTTTCAACTGTTGTTCCCACCATGCAATATTCCGTCCCACACTTTCGTTTGAAAGGGTGGGAAGGCCGCGTACTTGTTTCTCGTCACTTATATCGACCCTGCGCGTGAAATCAATTTTTGTGTTCGTTTTCTTTTTCGGTTTTATAGGCATACAGGCCCAATCTGTTATTGCACCAAATAACGTGGGCCGTTAATATGGTAATCCCAAAATGCCGTGGATGGTGTCACACCTAAGCGGTCCAAACAAAGAAAGGCTTAAGCAAGCAAACAAGAACGCACGTCATTCGTTTTTTGGCAGAATACTGTGCTTCCGTAAATTATGCCGCATACAAGCGGGCCATCCTGCATCGCTCCACGCCATTAGCTTCGAAAAATTTAAAAAGCAAGTGGCAAGGAATGCAAAAAAGGGGTTGTATAAAAGGTTCAGGACGGATACCCTGCGAAAGCCAACGCCAGCAGTGCGCACTCCTATTCCGGTTCTACGTGACACGGTGAGAACGCAGTCTACCGTTGTTGTGCCCGTAGTAAAGGCAGACAGTCTCATAATACTGGGCGCAGAACTATTGTTTGAAACAAATAAATCCATGTTGCGAAGTGAACATTTCTTAACACTCAATTCAATTGTCGAGTACTTGCAGTTGCATCCGGAACGCTCCGTGCGCATCTCTGGTCATACTGATAACATCGGAAAAGAAGCAAACAACCTTACGCTCTCCAGGCAACGCGCGGATGTTGTTGCCGAATACCTCGTAAACAACGGTATTAATATCAAGCGAGTAGAGACAGCGGGACTTGGTAGCGCAAAACCCATTGCAGAAAATACGACCGATATAGGACGGAAAAAAAACAGGCGGGTGGAGTTGCTTATACATAATTGAGAAAATTCTCTACGGGCAAAAAAACTGGCTCCTTATTCAATAAATTGAATTTGCCAATCCAGCACCTCCCTTTTCGCATTGGTACCGCGGTTTGCTGTTGCTTGATAAAAAATGGTTAGCGCGCTCGTAAATAAGTTAAGCGCATTATTGTCAAACCCGTTCTTTTCTGTAAAATAAGAAAGTTTATCTTTAATATAAGTAGCAACAATTTGCTTTTCTTGATCCGATAGTTCCCACTCATTTTCCGGGGAGTCAATCATTTTTTGCATTTTCTCTTTCAATGTTTTCTCCTTCAACTTAAGTTGGTTGTCAATTGCATACGCACTCTCGATGGTGATTTGCCCTTCGTAAGCAGGGCGCATTATGTTCATACTACTGTTGTAAAATTCGGCTGCTTGGGTTGTTTCCTCTTCACAGGTTTCCCAATTGCTATATCGTTTTTGTAGTTCCCCACCCATGCCTTTTTCCGCTGCCTTGCCATAAGCAAGAGCGGCTATCCTACCATCAGCATAAACGAGCTGGCCTTCGAACATCTTCTTCTCCGTTTCTAAACCATCCAACACCATGCTAATGTCTGCCTTGAAAAAACGTTTTCCATCCAACTCAAATGTATTAATGTACACGGTGTTCAAGCGCAGCGTTTCTAAGGTCTGGATATCTCTTGTTAAGACTTCTAATTTTTGAGGTATGGACAGTAGTTCTTCGGTAAGGATATCGGTAATGGCATTGGCATTGGGCACAAGTAGTTGGTTGAAGTTGATTTGCATCATGGGGCGAAAATCATAATATCCTTTATAGACCGGATTAAATTTATATCGGTTTACTTGGGCATAATACCTCTCATTAAAAATAGATTCGCTGAATAAAGTAGGAGTTTTCGCAAAGATCGTTGATGCATATAGTAGATCGGTCATTTGCTTTTGTATCTTTTCTGACTCAGCCAAAATACTCCAAGCGGGAAGATGCATCGCGTCTGTATCAATTTTTAATTGCTGGAGGTGTGCCGCCCGATCTTCCGTACTCGGGTGAGAAGCCCATTGGTCTTTGATCGTTATCCTGCTTGCCGACAATTGTTTGAATCTGGTTTCATCTATTTGCGGCAGGCCGTGAGCGATGGGAATGGCCAGATCGGTGGCAAAATGCATCATTACTTCTTGGTGGTGCGGATACATGTTTTCAGCTTTCAAATTATCACGTACCCATGTATTGTATACTTGGAGTAATCGCTGATAGCTATTATCTGCCATATTTAATCTTCGCAAAGCAGAAACGAGATGATTGCCACCCGCCACTGATGCAGCTACCGCATCGGCATGAAACTCCATTTGCTGTGATAGGCTCATGTAGTTCTTGTTTATGAAACCATACATCTGTTGTAAAATAGATTGAATGCCCTGAACAATGCCGGCAGTAAGATTTGAGAAAATGGCAAAGTAGCTGCTCAGGTTACCCCATGTCTCAAGTGCTTGGCCATAGCCTGCGTTATCATAAAGCATATTGAAGATCACCTGGTTTACGTTATACACATAACTTCCTAATTTCATACTGCGTTGAGAAAAGTGGCCAAACTCATGTGCTAAAACCGCTTTAAACTCACTCATATTCGTTGCGTTGACGAGGCCTAATCCAATTTGAAGATTTTTACGAACAGGCAAAAACATGCTCCAAAAACCCGAATCATAAAATACACACGCATTTACATCTGCCGACAGGTAAATACGTTTTGGAAAAGGCGCGCCAATTTCGTTTGTCAGTTTATCTACAAAGGCAAAAAGATAAGGTTGATCTTTCCTTTTTATTTCTATCAAGTGCGAACGATCGATGGTAACTTTCTTAAACAAAAACTTGATGAGAAAGAACAAAACCATCATTCCTAAGCCGATCAGTCCCAGGCCAAGCATCAGCGTAATGAAACTTGGATGAAACCCAATAAGCATTATCCCTCCGAACCCCGACAGCAGGGCTAAGCCAATGGCACTGGTCATGAGCAAAAAGTAAACCAGTATGAACAGGAGGATTGACGCTAGCACCTTTGTGACCTCACGTTTGAATTCTGTCGAGGGTTCAGTAACTTTATTGTCTACGTAGGCGGGTTTTACGGGGTATGGAATTTCAATCATTAAGGCACAGTTTAATTCGATAAACCTAAGAAGATAGAATTATTATTCAAAGGTTCTTTGGTGAATTAACTGGTATAAAAAACAAGGGAGACAAGGACACAAGATATTCGAGGGTATAAGACAAACTGGTGCAATGACCCATTAATAGGCCATCGCACCTCCATAAAAGGCAAACAAGCCCTTGCTAACTTCATACTCTCCATTTTCCCGTTTTACTGCTTAATAATTCCTGACAGTCGGATTTTGCAGACGCATTCGGCCTAGTTGCAGATAGTTTTCCATAAAATCAAAACAAAAGTGAACCTTTCATCGCTTGTTTGTAATTTCAATTTTGAAAGGAAGAGCTACGCAGAACTAACTATTGACATGTGAAAAAGTATCTTGTTGTTTTGTTACACATCGGTTTTTGGGCATGTTATCTCCTGCTCGTATTAATCATGGTAAGCCTTTACTATCGAAGTGGCCTCTACGATAGTAGTCGGGAATCACGCATTAACATTGCCTTGCAAAACATTTTTCTGTTTGCGATTACACCTTCTATCATTTCATTTTATGCGTACTATTTTTTTCTCTTTTCAAGGTATCTGCAGCAAAAGAAATTCTTTCTTTCGCTGATTGTTGGCGTGCTTATTTCAGTCACAGGGGCAGTAGCAGCCTATACCCTGCATCGATACCTAATTGAATCAGGTTATGTTGTTGATATGGATCAAGGCGGCAGAAACGGTCGGTCTACAGCTGTAAGAGTAATCTTAATTATGACCATTATTGGCGCCATCTGTGGAGCTGTGGCATTGGTTATCAAAGGATTTATTACCTGGTTCAATGAAATTAAACTGCGCGAACTGCTCAGAGAAAAAAACCATGCAATGGAGTTGGCATTAATTAAATCGCAAATAGACCCACACCTCCTGTTTAACACTATTAACAATATCGATTCTTTGATTTTAAAAGATGCCGTTGCTGCCTCTAATTATTTAAATAAACTGTCAGATATTATGCGATTTGTGTTGTATGAAACCACCGCAGAGCGGATCCTTCTTTCTCAGGAAATTGAATACTTAGAAAAATACATCGACCTCCAAAAGATACGAACGGCAAACAAGACGTATGTCCACTTCGAAGTAACAGGTAGCATTGGACGCAAACGTGTAGCCCCTATGGTGTTTATCCCATTCATTGAGAATGCATTTAAGCACACCAATAACAAGAAGGTGGAGAATGCCATTACCATTAATATAATTGGCAACGCTGACACCGTGCAATTAATTTGTAAAAACAAGTTCGGACCAACGTTGACCAAGCAACCTGTTGGCGGTTTGGGTAACGAACTTATTAAAAAACGACTAGATCTACTTTATACTGAAAAATACACCTTAGACGTACAAAAAAATGATGACCTTTATACAGTGAACTTAACAATTCCGAATGATTAAATACACTTGCATCATAATAGAAGATGAACCATTAGCACTCGATAAAACAAAGGATTTTGTAGCCAAAGTTCCCTTTTTACATTTAAGTGCAACATTTGATAATGCACTCAAAGGCCTCACTTATTTGAATAATAATAAAGTTGACGTGCTATTTCTGGATATCAATATGGATGAGCTTTCGGGAATAGACTTATTGGAGAGTTCGAAAATAAATAGCCAGGTGATAATCACTACAGCCTACCAAGAGTATGCGTTAAAAGGGTACGAACTTCGAATTACCGACTACCTTCTAAAACCATTTACGTTTAACCGTTTTTTGCAGGCCGTAAATAAAGCCCAAGAAAATATGGTTCGTCATGCAGCTCAACCAGTGCCCGATTTTATTTTCGTAAAGACAGAAAATCGATTAGAGAAAATCATGCTCAATGACATTGTGTATATAGAAGGCATGAGAGATTATCGTAGAATCCATACCACAACTAAAACTATCAAGGTAATGACGCTGCAGAATTTCAGTGAGTTCGAGATCTTAATTCCTCCAAGCATTATTTGCAGGGTGCATAAATCGTATATGGTGGCGTTAAATAAAATCGAATCTATTGAGCGCAGCAGGATAAAAATTGCTGATCTTTTTATCCCTATTTCAGACACGTATAAAGAGGCTTTCTTTCAGCTCATCAACAATAAGCAGTAAACCTTCGTTTATTTGGCAAGCCTAAATCCGGGTTATGCAGACACATTCACACACTTTGCATAATTGAATTGGCATACCTTACGCATTCATGTTCTTTTGACCAAACAAAAAGAATAATGAAAAAACATCTACACACAGGACTCATACTAGGTATGATTATCCTAACCAAAATTTCATTTAGCCAACCTAATGAAGTAGCCGAAACCAAAATAAAAAGTAGTCGTGTCACGGAAACCTATTTAGACGTTGTGCTGAATGTGGTTGGAACAAACTTTAATTATGGAAAATCGAATAGCGCACTAGCCAGTCATAAGAAAGCTGTATTGGGTGCACAAGTAGGCGTGTCATTTCAAGCTGGTATTACTCCTCGCGTTTCGCTTGTGTCGGAACTGTATTTTTTTATGAAGGGTGGTGAACTAAAGGCAGGCAATGTGCTAACAGGCGCTAACACGAACATCCGCTTATATACGCTTGAATTACCCGTAATGGCGCGTGTTCATATGGGTAAGTTCTATTTAAATGCCGGGCCGTCCATTGCTTATAACATGTATGGATCGCAGAAAAATGAAAACTCAACATCTGATCTCTTATTTAATAGTTCGATTGACAACTATAAGCGGTGGGAAGCAGGTGTTCAACTGGGTGGTGGTTACACCTTTCATACAAAGAAAAAAGCAATTCGACTTGACATTCGGTACAATTATGGTTTAACCAACATTGCCAACAGCAGTGAAATGTATAACCGAAGCCTTATTCTTGCTCTGCATTTTGCCAAGCCTTGGAGAATCAATCCACTTGCAAGACATTAACAGAACAGAACAGAATAGAATATAACAAAACCTACCACAAGTACTATTGTCACAAGTACAACAAAAAGCGATACCCAACTCTTATAACTCAAAATGAAATCAACTAGAACTACAGCCATGAGTACAAGCGAACCAGGCGAACGAGTATCCATGAGTGCTTTGCGGAAGACCTCACTGATTGTCGGTGTACTTTATTTATTAACCTTTGTTTCCATCCCTACCCTTGCGCTCTACAGTGCATTACATCTTCCAAATTATATGCTAGGCACTGGAACAGAAACGCCTGTAATTATTGGCTGTGTTCTTGAGATCATCGTTGCGCTTGCATGCATTGGCTCAGCCGTTGCTTTGTACCCAGTTCTCAAAAATCAAAACGAAGGCTTAGCCATGGGCTTGGTTTGTTCGCGCGTTCTGGAAGCCGGCACCATCTTCGCGGGTGTTTGTTTCTTGTTAACGGTAGTTACCTTGCGGCAAAAAGGCGTGGGCACAGAAGCACTAATTGTTAGCCAAACTTTAGTAACTATGTACGATCGTGTGTTTCTTATTGGACAAAGCTTTATGCCAGCAGTGAACGATATTTTATTAGGCTTCCTATTATATCAGTCGCGGCTTGTTCCTAGGAGCCTTGCTGTGATTGGGTTAACGGGTGGCCTTGTACTTATTGTTGGCGATGGGTCGGTGCTGTTCGGTTTGATAGGGCAGCATGCACCAATAACATCGTTGTTTGCCTTACCAGTAGCCTTGTTCGAGTTTTCGTTGGGTATCTGGCTGGTGATAAAAGGGTTCAATTCACCCCAGATTATCGAGGCGCCAGTTCAAAATTTGTTTAAACTAGCTGCCAGTTTAAAGCCAGAATTAAAACCATAAATACCCAGGCCTGTTTATTCATGGGCGATTTAACGTTTAAAGGTTGACTTACTATTGCTGAGCACTCTTTTGCCTGTGGTAGGTGTGAGTAACAACACCGAATAGGGGTAAACATATTTTTAACTAGATCGAAAATGAGCGGACGCTCAATTATTTGCGATCTTAGTGGGCGCTAATACCAGTAGGCTTCCGATTTATTCTCGCGGCCGAGCAAGCCATTTTCGCCAAAGGTTTCATTCTTCCATGCATACTCTACCTGCCAGCCCAACTCCTCCAGCACCTGCTGGTTGGCACCTTCTACCAAGCCGTCTTCGGAGTATTCGTAACTCATATTTTCTTTGAATAAGAATTGTTCAGCATTTTCAGTCGTTCAAGATAGTATTTTTCATAGTTGGATTTCGACTCGTCATCAAGAAAGGAAATGCTGATCAACGTGCGAACCTTTGCATTTTCTGTCCGGTACTTTTCAAAAATTTTTTTCAGGCGGCTTTCAATCATATTGATTCGCCTACCGAATTCATAAAAATCGTCATAGGCATAGAATCCCAGTGCCTTCATGCTTTCGGTTTCGTAATCGCGGAACAATCCATCGCGCAACGCGAAGAAGGAATCGTTGGGCAGGTGGATACGGGTGTTGATGAGGTCGTAGGCGGGCGTAAGCAGGTAGTCGCCATTCACAGTCTGTTGTACTGAAAAATTTTTAAGGTGGGCATCGCCATTGCTGAAGAGGTAGTTGAAAACCACCCGCTCAAAATATTTCTCAATTTCCACAGCATAGGCAGGCAGATATTTTTTCATGGTCGTGGCAATGTCTTCATAGCTGCCGCTGGTGCGATAGGTATCGGCTTCTCTTTCTTTTGAGCGCATCATAAGTGAGGCAAAGTCTTCTTGTGCAATTTTATTTCCATTACTTGCGTAGTCAAACCTTTTGGTGAGGTAGGCCGGCTCTCCGTTATTGAAAAAAACCAGCGCGCACTCGGCTATATTTATGCCAAAGGCTTGTTTGGCAATTTGCATAGTGAGGTGCTCGTTGGCCGGCAGTTGATCTTCATTGCCAAAAGGCGGCCTTAGGGGGATGGGTTTTAAAATGTATTGACCGGGCTCACCCGGTTTAGTCAACCGCAATTTCTTTTTATCGAGTACCAGTGATTGTTTGAATTGCGCTCCGCTGATGGAGATCGAAGTTGTGTTTAGCCTGAATTTTTCAGCCACGATTTCGTTCGTCTGCGGAGCATCAAAGTCCAATACGTGATTTACTTTTTTGCCATTGAATAAATGGCGCAAAGCAACAGGACTATAGGTGGTATGACCTACTGCCAATGTAGAGGGGCATATATTTATTTCGTCCAAAATCATGACGCCCTCTTTAATTTAACCGTTACTGCACCAACGGTATCATCGTTGGCAGTGGCAGTTAATAAACTCATCACATCGTTTTCATCGATTTTCAGGTACCGGCTTTGAACGGCCAGGTTGGTTCCCTCTGCGATCATGTTACTAAAAAATGGAAACATCACCTCGCTTTTATATTCTTGCTGAGTTTTTGGCAAAGTGAGGCTAATGGCAGGAAGCGCATGATTGGAAAAGTAAGTGTCCTCGTAGCGGAAAATATAGTTGCTACGACTTTCTTCAATGAGGAAGCCCGCCAGTTTTTTATTGTAGAAAACTTCCGCGTTTCTCATTTATACTATTTTTTCACTTCGACTATTATTTCCATCCCAAGCGTTTCCGCCAGCTTTTGGAGTGTAGCTAGTGTAGGGTTGCCCTTGCCGCTTTCCAGTTGTTTGAGGGTGCGTAGGCCAATGCCGGATAGCTCAGCCAACGTTTCCTGGCTTATTTTTAAGGTTTCCCGTCTCTCTTTCAACTGATGAATTAAGTTACTCATAGTGCATTAAAATGCTCTTTTATACTCAAATATATTTAAATAGTGCGAATTTATATTAATAAGTGCATTATAAAGCACTAGTTAATATGAAACATTAAAATGACTCTCTTCCCTTTAACGTTTGTGCTTTCTAATGCACTTGTGAAGCTAACTATTTCTTTTTCCTCTTAGTAGGCGGTTTAGGCGGAGGCGGTGGATTCTTTTTCGGCTTTTTAACTGGAGCATTCTTTTTCAATTTTAACTCTGTCCTGAGATTATTACTTGGATGCACCCAGTGCGTTGCCTAGCGCAGCAGGCCAAGTGCTGCCGACTTCACTGGTTTGACTATCTAAAAAGAGCGAAGGGTGTGAATCTGTTTCCAGAAACACCAGATGATCGAGCTTGGGGATAAAATAATTTTTTATCCACTCTAAGGTTTGTTGATCCCTAACAGATATAACCTAACAGGATAACAGGGAATTTAATCGCAAGCGGTAATTGACTCCCTTGATTTATAAATAAGGCGCAACCCCAACACTTAACATCTCCACCAGTTCTTCATCCATGTACTTGTAATTGTCTTCAATATCCAGCACTACTACCTTTTTACCTTCCAGCGCAGATGGAAACTTTTGCTCTAGTTTTTGCTTATGCTTTTTCTCCATCACAAAAATTAGCTCTGCCCATGTTATTACCTTCTCTGTTACTTTTATGCGGGCATCTTCTGCTGTGCCTGCCGACCTGACGACATGCTGCTGGTCATCTTTAAAAATGGTCTCCGCGGTTAAGCTTCTCCATCGGTTGCGGCTGCAAACAAAAAGTAAGTTCACTTCAAGAATTTAGATCTCACTAGTTACTTTAAGGGGGGGCAATCAAAACAGTTTCGTCTGGCTGATATGTTTAGGATGAAATGTGCCGATAATCATAAAGGGATTGGGACCAACAAAATGAAAACGCTGACCAGTGCCTAAATAAAAATACAGATCTTTTGTTAACGCAAAATCGTCCATATATTTTTTTCTCACATCAGCACATGCCTTCGCTTGATTGCCCTCATGTCTTCTTAAACAATTCCAATACAACTCGCCAATCTCCCAATCTTCATTCATTAGGGTAGCTTCACGCCCTTCATTATCTACAAATGTGTAGGAAAATTTGTAGGGAAGTTTTTTTACAACTTCTTGCTTAGCTGTTGTAGCCGATTCAAAAATGTTCATCTGTTTAAGGTGTTCAATTTTCTTTTGATCCCATTCTTTTTCTTTTTCCTCTTCAATAATAAAGTCAATAATTTTTGTAGGTTTAAAAACGGCCAATGAGGTACAGACATCTTTGTCTTTTGCCTCCGCAATTAATTCGGTAAGGTTATTGTACACTTTTTTGAGTACAATTTTTCTTCTTTCATGCCAAGCTTCGCCATCTGGTTTTATTTCACCAATGATTTTTATTTCTGTATCATGACTATGTGGCCGAAAACTTTCAGGGCGAAAATCGGATGTGTTCTTAACCAGATCAATCTCTACCCATTGATATTTCGCATATTGCTCGCCAAATGATTTTTTACGGAATTGAACGGGGTAAATTCTTATCATAGTTCCGTCTTCTCTAAAACCAGCTGTGCAAACCAGTTCATCATACTTTGTTGAAATGGCCGGATAGGTTTTAACCGTGATAAGAACTTTTGTTACCGCCATTAAATATGTTTAAGTTCATACTTCCATCCTGGCAAACCGGTGATTGCTTCCGCCAGGTGTTTCCGATGGCATTGGCAAATGTTGGCTTCAAAACAAGTAAGCGCTATTCTTTTCTTTTCCTTGAGCAGATCTAATATTTGCTGCTGCTGCGTAACTGTTTCAGTTAAATTCTTTTCTCTATAAACACCAAATAGCTGATCATAATCTACCTGAGAATTCAGCTGTTGCCGTTGTTCAGATTTAATACCTACTTCAGGGATATGCAGGTACTGTATGTTTAAATTTTCACAGAATTTTCTCAATAGCGTTTTAGAAAAACCGAACTTCATGCTTAGGGGATTGCTTCTCACATCCACTAAAACCTTAACATCATTTTTTATTAATTTATTAAAATACGCTTCCAGTGAAATACCTTCATAACCAATGGTAAAAAGTTGTGTTGCATCGGTTACAGTTCGGCTGGCCAAAACTTTATTATATTGCTCATCAGTTAGTATGCCCTTTGCTTTTACGCTATTGATTGCATAGTATGAATAATTGACGTAGGTTAATTTCATCAGCGCATTTGCACTTAACTTTCCGTAGGCCTGCTTTATCTCTTTTAAAATCTTCTGATCCTGAATGGTAAGTGAAGATCTATAGGTTGGCTTTTCCAATGCAGCATAATGGTTCTTTGCCTCTGCTATGTTTTCGTTTCTAACCATTGCCGCCAAGTCGGCAATGGCAGAAAAAGAATAACATCCATATAAATAAGGAACAAAATCATATTCAGGTTTTTGTTGCCGAACGGTAAAAAGAAAGAGTAGCTTTTGCAATGCAATCTTCTCAAGTTGATTATCAAACTCCTGCAATAGGGCTAGGATTATCTTTCTCCGGTAGAACATAAAGCAAAGATACCAAGTTTTCGAAACTCAGAAGGCATAGGGATTAAAATCACTCTTTATCTCTAGTTCGATAATCACTCCGTTAACTTGGCGAACAGCTGGAACAGCTGGGTTCGACAATCACTTCGTTAACTTGTCGAACAGCTGGGTTAGTAGTGAATTGTAGCAGTTTGGTGTCAGTTGAAAAAACCAAGGCAATAGTTAGTTATTTTTTTCCAAAGGGAATTCTTTTCAGCGCTATGTTTCCGTTGCTGATCACCATTAGTGCATCTTGAAGAAAGCGAATTTCTTCTAATGGATTGCCGGGAACCAAAATCATATCTGCCTCAAAGTCTTTTTCAATTTTTCCAGTGTTTTTCTCTACGCCAAGCAGCTCGGCACTGGTCATTGTTGCGGCTTGAATAGCTTCAAAGGGAGACATTCCCATGCGCACAAAATGGGTACACTCTAACGAAATGCGACTGGTAGTAGTAGCAGTGTAGCTGTTATCGGCCCCCGTAGCAATTTTGACTCCCAACGCTAAAGCCTTTTTAAAAACTTTTTCGGCTTGAGGCATCATAAATTTCCCTCGCAATTCTAATACCGGGCCTGTATAGTCGCCACCGGGTTGGGTAAGATCTTCCAGCGTGATAAAAGTAGGGACTAAAAAAGTACCACGTTCTTTCATAAGCCTTAAGGTTTCATCAGACAGGAAAGTGCCATGCTCAATACTCTTAGCTCCTGCCAACACCGCTGCGCGTGCACCCTCATCGCCATGGGCATGAATCATCACGGGCACATTTCGTTTTCTGGCCTCTTGTACGATCACACTAATCTGGTGCTCTGTGTACACTTGCTCGCGTGGATCTGTGTCAGCACGGCCAGCTCGCTCGGTACCTCGTGTTTTTATCACCTTCGCGCCTCTATCAATATTTACATTTACAAGCAACTTCAGCTCGTCATCAGTACGAACTCCATTGAGAAGAACGCCAAGCCGTGTATCTGCTAAAACTGTTTCTTCAAGCTGGGGCGAAACATACACCCCCGCGGGCACTACATCAGGTCCCGCAATTTTTCCCGTTCTGCTTAGTTCCATAAGTGCAACATCTTGAAAGGCAGAGACGCCCGCAGTGCGTACGGTGGTTACGCCAGTTTCTAAAGCCCGTTTTGCAGCAGCCAGATTATCTAAGTGTGAGTGGGCATCAATTAAACCGGGCATGAGAAAATAACCTTCGCAATCAATCACTTCATAGCCGCCTGTTGGTTCTCCACTCTTCCCCACCCGTTCAATTTTTCCTCCTTTGGTAAAAATGACTGAACCGCTATAAATTTTATTTTCTTTGCCGTTGAAAAGACTTGCATTGACAAAAGCATAGCTCTTTGTCGATTGCGAAAAACCCGCAGAAGAGAAAAAAAGGAACAAAGAAATAGACAGACTAAATACAGCGTGCTTCATAAACTGGCTATTAAATGATTCTATTTGCCCGTGGTCGGTGTTGTCACCGACCACTCTATTTTACAAATGCTAAGCCGTTGTTGGAGTTCTTCTCCAACAACGATTTATTTCTCTCCTATTTTGCCCGTGGTCGGTGTTGTCACCGACCACCCTATTTTACAAATGCTCCGCGTAGTGAGTTAGAAAACCCCAGTCATCTTTGTTTTGCTCGTAGAACCTTGCCGAGGAAAACCAGTAGTCTTCTGGCTTCTCACAAAGGCCAGCCTTGACAGGGTTATAATGCATGTAATCAATTTTTTGAGCTGCCACTTTTCTGTTATACATGGTGGCATTGTAAGGCCTGCGCTCCCAAAAGTGATACATCCTATCGCGCTGGGTGCTTTTATAATTCTCTAACTCTTCAGGGTTTGAGTCTACTATCTTAAACTTTATCTGCTGTGCGGTGAACTTAAGAAACATTTGTTCCGTGCTCTTATCCACCCATGCATCTTGTTTGCACCACATCAGGTGAATATGATTTGGCATGATTACAAACCCATGGACCCACACGCGCTTATCGCTCGCCATAAACTTCAGGCTATCTATCAATATCTGCTTGCGCTCATCAGGTTGAAGCAGCATTTGCCAGTGCAGGCAAGTAGCAGTAAAGAATTTGATGCCGTTGGTCATTTACAAAGCTAAGTTACCAGTTTAGGCGAGAGTATTGGTGGTCGGTGACAACACCGACCACAGGCAAAATTTGCTCTGCATACTCAAATATCTATAAAAATAACTTTCCTTTTTACTTCTCGGTCAGCCTGACAACACCGACCACGGGCAAAAAGGCTTAGTAATCAATTAAAAACCAAATCATGATAAAGATCTTGAGTCTCTCCGTTTTTAAAAAAGATTTTTATTTTGATTCTAAAAGTACCCCAGCCACTAGTGCTGAAAGGGAAATATTGATCATGAATATTTCCTTTTGTACAAATTTCCCGAATAGGTTTTGAAAAAGTAGGGTGTAGGATATACCGTACACAACGAATCGAGTTTATTTTAGTTTCATTTCCAGACAAGTAAACTGTCCAACTCCACCATTTACTTCCAACTCGCTGAGACAAGTTTCTGATTATGATTTTATCTGCCTCTAATGAAGGTTTACCGTTTTGAAGATTCGGACCTTCTTGACCAAGTGAAAGCTGATGATTTAATTCTTTGACTGAGCCATCATTGAAAACAACTTTCAAAACTATTTTAAATTCACCCCATCCGCTCGATTTAAGCTCAAAATTACTCGCCTTATCAGAGACTTTTACAATAGGAACTTCAAATGTAGGATGAAGCTTATATTCAACATACTTAATTGAATTTAATGTTTCTTGGTTAGCCAGCAAATGAACTTCCCAATTGTAACGACCATTTCGAGATTCAGATGACGTGTTCACTGTTTGGATATCTTGGCAAAACGCTTCCCCCATAAGAAAAAGAAGTAAGAGGATTAGGGTTATAACAAATCTTGGTTTCATTTTAACTTAACTTTAGGTATCAATAACCGAACCTCTTCATTGCTTCTCCATTTTTTATTGCTAATCGGATCAAATAAAATTACGTCTCTAATCGTTGAATAAGGGTTGACCCCCTGTACCTCAAATGAAAGTTGGGTGCCATCATAACCCTTTATTGTGTCCGCTCGCAACTGTTTGGGATCTAAGTCTTTCACATAGGTTAAATTGAGCTTTTTGAGATCAAAATTATAATACAAGGGTTGATCGGCAATAGGAAGTTCAATGAAAACTGTTACCTTTTGATTCTTGAGATTAGAGATTAATATCTCGTATTCATCTTTTTTTGTTTCATATTCTGTTTTTTTTCTACTGATTTCTTGATCTTTATTTTGTTGATTGAATATGTTAATGATTAAGTTTGAGAGGATACAAATCGAGCCTAACAGAATTAATAAGGTAGCTACCGAAATTTCCAATCTGATACCCAAGCCTTCAAACCGTTGAATATCATTAACAGATGGCCAACCAAATTTCAATGCGATGATTCCAGACAAAACAAGAAATATTCCTAAGGCGAGAGTTATGTAGTACATAATAATTGAGTTTTTTAGTTTGCTTTTATAGATTTATCATTAAAAAATTTATCAGATCACATGATCGCTATTTCATTCCTGTCTTAATAGTAATCTCACTGGGATAAATCACTCTTGATGAGGTTGTCAATGTTTTCCCATGGGTATAAAAAAAGCAAACGAGGCAGAAAACTTTGAAGTGTCAGGCAGTTATTGGTTAATTGTTGTTTGTTTTTATTCTGTTGATTCATGAAGACGAGAAGCAAGGCTTGATATGGTACCAAGCGCGGCCTTCACGGCATCGATCGCAGCTTGCACCAAGTTGTAGGAGATGTTTTGATAGCTCATTTTTTTGGGTTTATTAATTTATTTGTGTGCTTACTCGGTTAAATGATTTTCGGCTTGGTCTTATTGCTTTTTTTTTAATTAAAAATTTCCCCAAGTCATATTTCAATACCTCTGACACCCGCGCATCCATTAAGTCCTTTCGGTATTTGCTGATCACCCAATTCATGGGATAGCTTTCGTCCCTTCGCTCCTTTCGGTATAGATTAACATTTGTGATAGTGTTGTCGTGTGGGTTCATCCGATATAGAAAAGATTCCAACCGTTGGTCATTTACAGTAGTCTGTGAGCCGTAAGTATTGAACACGGTGAGCAAGGGCGCGGCCAAATCGTTAGTGAGCGGATGGATTGGGTTTAAGGTAGTTTCGCCATAGGGACTGTTTGTAATGTGTATTAAGCGAAAGGAGAGTTTTTTCAATAATTTTTTATAGCATGAATCGGTAGCCGTATTACTAATGATTTCTATTTCCTGCATCATCTCGTGTACTATTCCTGCGCCACTGTTATCAAAATATCCTCCATCCACAAAGTAGTGGTGACGTTCTTCCGTCTTTTTTTCACCTTTCACTTTTTTCGTTACTTTATAAGAAATGCTTCCTGCAGGCGAAACATAGGGAAAACGCGCACCCAACACAGCCGCGGTGCTTAGCTGGATGTTGCCCTTTCCACTTTCTGCCGTAGAGTCCACCAAGCCCAATACATCCAGCCGTTCGCTAAAGCCTTTTAATTCGCCAGAGCCTTTTAATTTTATTGAACTCACCACGGCTGGGGTGCCTTCTTCTAACCGCGTGGTGTTGATGAAAAGAATGGGCAGCCGACCTGTCGTGTCAAACACTTCATTCAAATCTTTATGAAATAAATTTTTGGTGTCTGCTGACCAATAATCCATATTGTTACTAAGAGCGGTAGCACGGTCGCGTAGGCCAGGAATAAAATGGCCAGCTAAATCAGAACCTAAATAATGCGCAATCGTGTAGGTAAGAAAATCTTGGCCTAAGAAATCCCGCGCGTGATCAAGAATTTTTGGATCATTTTCATTTGATTTAAGAAGTCCGTAAAAAGCAGCATTGCCTACACTGCCACCCGAGGCACCTGAAAGTACCAGCAAGTGATCGTTCAGCGTACCTGTTGTTGCTGAATCAGCAAGCGATTCTTTTTGCCAAGCGGCCAATACGCTGGCAGCCCAGTAACCTGAACGCGAAGCACCACCATCGGCTAAAACTAAATACACTGGGTATGATTTTGGTGAATTAAGTTTTTGAATTTTTGCTTTCCTGCTTTTATCTTCCACCCATTTTTTTAAATACATTTTTAAATCTGGACGATTTTGATACTCGGGTATTTTTGATTTAGTAAGTTTTACTGAGTAGGGTTCAAAGAAATTCCCTGCAAGAAGTGCGACTACGTATAGCACAAAAAAGAGATTGAATTTTACACGCATCGAGAAATAGGTAATAATAGTGGCCAACCCGGTCAGTATGCCAAAAGCCAACAAGACTACTGGTAGAGGCCCTAGCCCATTGGCCACCCAAATGCTATTGGTTATGACGAAATACAAAGCAATGGCTATGATTGCCATAACATTAAAAATCAGGAAGGTGAACTGCTCATTTGCCCTGAACCACCTCGGTACTTTTATAATTTTACAAGAAAGTAACCTCACATAACCGATGGCGTTTGGCTTATATTTTAACTTTTGTGCCTTATGGTCGAGTTTGGCTCTGCGCGTTATAAAAAAGTAGAGTACTGAAATTTGCAGAGCAAATAATAAAAGTGCCACCAATGGCAATTGTTTCTGATGTAAAACTCCATTTTTGTGGATATAGCAAAGAGAAATAAGGTAGGCCATGTACGCAATGGCGATCAGAAGAGTAACAATTTTTGTTTTAGTTATAGAAGTGCCCTTGAATGCAAAGTTTAAGAAGAAATAGTATCCGTTGTGCAGAATCACAAATGCCCATAAAAAGTAAGCATTGTCGCAACCTATCGAAGGCAAGGCCACAATTGCTGCCTGCACAGTAACAAAGGTGTTGTAAGCAAGTAAGCGTGGAAACAATGAAAGATAATCAACAGGCCACTTGGGATCATTGAAATTCTTTTCATAGCCGATCAGCCGATTGCAATACCACACGAAGAATGCCCATAGCAACACACCAACAGATGTAAAAAGTACGGGTAGCTTGCATTCCCCCACCAGCATGACCACATCTTGACCTTGCGTAAGTTTAGTGAGAAGAAAATACCCAATCAAAATGGTGATCACGCTGGGAACATAAAACCAAAGTGATAGTAAGGTGTAACGAATGTGTTGTGTGGGGGTCATCTGATATCGATTAAGACTTATTGGTTGCTATTTGCTTGCAGAGTTATTAGCACTTTTCTTTTGCTTGAGCCGTGATAAGTACTCAGTGATTTTTATATCAAAAGAAAAACCAGTTATTGGTTTATCCCAAGCGAGTGTTTGCTGAGCGGTGGGGAAAGTCCAATTCGCAAAAACATGTAAATCAAGACTATTAAAAAAAGAAGGGCCAAATCCTACGCCAAAAAGCGGTCGATTAAATTTCTCTTCCGTTTTCACATTTACAATATTATAGAGCAGGCCACTCCCATAGGCGATGAAATGAAAGTCTGATATGAATGGCGTCTTATTGATAAAACCTTGATCCTTACCTTTTGGTCCAAAAAACTTTTCGTATTGTTGTGCCCTAATCTTCTTGACATTCCAGGCATTTGGGATAATTTTAAAACCCAACTTTTCAGCCGCAAAACCAACATTGCCTCCGGCAGCATCTGTTAAATTTGAACTGTTGAACGTTTGATTGAGCCCAACTGAAAAATATACTTGTAGCCATCTATTAGTTTGTGCTTCATATTGCGTGTAAAGCTGGGAAATCACCTCCTCCACATCCATCGTAATAGCGTTTTTCTCTTTATCAAAAACGGTAAATTTTTTCAAAAAATCAGATAGACTTGACACCATGACATAAAGTGTTGGGTCAGATTTTTCGAAAATTTTGCTTAGGTCTTTTAGTTCTCCTAAAATAAATTGATAGGTTTCTGCCTTGTCGAGTTTGCTAAATTTATCCAGCAATTCAATAAATGACTTGTAGTTTTGTAGTCTGTAAATACTAAAAACATTTTTTATCGAAGTGTCCTGGTTGGTATTTCCCTCTTTTAATTTTTTACTAAAGTCACTGTAAGCTTGTTTCAATAGATTTGAGAGTATAATCTCTCTCAACCCCAGCGCTGCATCTAGATATTTTTTTGGCAATCCATATTCGCTTGTTAATTTGATAATCAATGGAAGTGTGACCTGATCAGCATAGTACAAGTCTTCAACTCGGTACCGTTCATTTCCCCTTTTCTGAAAATCCTTAAAAGCTAGGTAAGTCTCCGAGATCCTTTCGGAAAGATTACTTTCCTTGGTAGGGCTTGAAGAAATGCTTTTGGAGATGCCCACTAAATCTGTCTCTAGATCTTTGAGATTTCCATTAATGACAAGTAACTGATTTGCAGTATTTGCAGAATCAAAGGTTATTAATCTTTCCAGTTCATTAACACCGTTATTGACTGCTGCTTTTGCAACGTAATAGTATTCAATCAATGTGCTTAGTTCTTTTTTCATTCTTGTATACAATGCGTCCACCTTGACATTATCTCGATTTTTCCAATATTGGCTATTCAGCTGGTAGTAGGTTTCCCCCAAAGGAAATTGTCCTTTAAAAAAACCAAGACTTTTAAGTGTCTTATCGTTTCTTAAAATGTCATAAGTCATATCAATAAGAACATTATTCAAATTCGTTGAAGTCTTTTTAGCTGAACCGCAATCATCGCAGGAAAGAATAAGGTGTGGAAGAATCAAACTCAAATCTTTGAGTTCCGAGCAATCCTTTGGCGGATAATCAAAGCAGTCTTTTAATTTTGAATTTTTATCCCAAAGCTCGATTAGGCCGTCCAATGCAGAGTTTCCAAACTTCTTTGAAACCTGAAGATATGCCTCGGTAAAACTGTATACCAGCGTGGCATTGGAAGCATACTCCAAAAGCTCTTTTTGAATGTTTGGCTTACTTTGTGAGTTTAGAAGAATTTCGAGTGAATTGTATGCAAACTCCCAAGTCACGTAGTTTTCTGATTTTAGTTTATCAAAGAAAACTCGTTTAATCAGTTCTTTTTTCAACTCTGCCTGTTTCTCAGTTACAATTTCAGAGATCAAAGCAACATCTAAATTTCCTTTGTCAACAGACAATCCGGATAAACCAGCTATCAAAGTAGGTGGTGAAGCTACTTGCGCGAAAGAAAGTGCTGGTAAAACCAATAAAATGATTAAAGCCTTTTTCATAAAGATTTTTATTTCTTTGCCTACTCTTCTCCGGATTTTCGGCTTACTCCGTTTTTTTAATTTTAGTTACTTCATTTTGCTTCCGTAATTTTTAACCCTGCATAGGTGCCAGAGCTTATGCCCATTAGTAGCAGAGCGTTGGTATCAAATTCGGGGAACACCAAGGCGTAGCCCACTTGCTGTATAAAAATAACTCCATACACAAGGGTGAACGCTACATTCTGAAACCGATGCACGCTTATACTTTTGCTGTCGCTTAGTATGTCTATGAGCCAGCCTTCACTTACGGGCTGGTCGGCAACTGCTGGTGGCGGCACTGCTGGGTTGTTCTCAATAACTTTGGCAGCAGCGGTAGTGCCTACGCTTACGCCTAAAAGAATGAGTACTGTATGGGTAATGTCCGGCAAGGCGCCCGTCTTAAGCCAAAGGTAGAGGTAGCAGAAACAGAATAGAACAGTCCAGAAAAAGAGTTGCGTTCTGCCCAGGCTATAGTAAACATTACCATCGTCTTTTAATATATTGTGTTTTAAACTTAGGTAGATGAAAAACAGCAAGGGTATTAACAGCAGCACAATCCATATCCAAGCATTTTTTATTTTTTGCTTAATGGCGAAATACATCGCTACAGTGGAGTTGGAGAACTGCTTGCCATCGCTTACAGAAATAGAAACTTTGATGTAATTGTTGTTGAGTGCTTCGCTTACCAAAAACTGAGCGGCAAGTTTTTGCATTTCATCATCTACTTTGTAAAAAATGGTGTTGGTGCTGGGGCTGGTTTTCCAGGGTTTGGTTTTGACTTCAATGCCATCTAACAATAATGTGGTGATCTTTTCAATGCTATCTCCCGGTTTAAATTTTATAGCCATAAACTCGCCCAAACGTATCGTATCTTTTTGCAAGTGCATTTCTTTCACCTCCAGAATGGTGTAGGCATTGGGAGCAGCCGCTGCAGAGTCTGCTTTTACTGAGCAGCTAGCGTGTCCTGTTATTGAGCAGCAGAAAATTAGCAAGATTAAACCGCAGAGTTCGCGGAGGTACGCGGAGCATAAATTCTTTTGTTGCTTTGGTGGTAGAAAAACCTTATTAATAGATAGTTTCATCGGCAACTTGTTAAAGTTATATTTTCAGTCCTAACGCCTTAAAACTTTCTGGTCCTGCAATGCCATCAGCAGTTATACCCTTGCTTGTTTGGTAGGCTTTCAGTGCCACCACGGTGTCGGTGCCAAACACTCCGTCTTCTGTAAGGGAAGGGCGTGCGCCATTTCTATTCAATGCTTTTTGCAATGCCACCACCGCAACACCCGAGTTGCCTTTCTTCAAGTAAACGCCTGTGGTAAGTTTTGTGTCGGCAACTTTTGGTTTATTGAGTTCTGCCTGCAAGGCGCCTTCTACAATGGCATCTACTATGCCTGTTACCGCAAGGCCATGCTCTTGCTGAAATTGCTTGATGAGTTTCTCTGTAGTAGCACCAAAATCGCCATCTACGGTAACGCCCTCGTATTTTAAATCGAAGAGTTGTTTTTGAATGGCGGCCACGCCTGCGCCTTTGTCGCCTCTTTTAAGTATGCCTGTAATGGGTTGTAGGGCACCTTCAAAAACGCCAGGGTTTACAAACGCCTGCACTAACTTGACAAAGCGTGTGCGCAGCATTACCTGGCCGCCATCGCTATCGTTGGTAAGGGAGGTGTTGCCTTCCCATGCTTTGAAGGTTTCCCCCGGTTTTACCCATGCCACAAATATACCAGTATGGTTGCTGAGGCCATCGCCTTCCCAATCGTATAGTACAATGTCGCCCGGTTGGGGGTCTTTGGTTAGTCGGTTGTTCCTCTTCCAGAAGTTATAGGCAGACGGGCAATAGTGATAGCCTTTCGGGGAATCGATGGTGCCGAGCGGATGCCCTGCTTCATTGTACACCCAGCTTACAAAGATGGCGCACCAATGCACTCCGTTCATGCCATACCATTCTCCGTACTTGGTTTTGTTGGTGTTGGGCGGGTTTTCTTTTGTTCCGTTTTGCGAAGCGGCTGTGTCGATAATGGTTTGTCGTGGCATATTTATATCATTTTAGTTATCTATTCATATTAAGTACTTTTCAACTGCAGATCGCTTCGGTCGTTCCTCCCACGCGATGAAGTACTTCGGTTCTCAAATCATTTTTAGGCGTGAGGACACCTTGAAGTTGTCAGACGCCCAGATACTCTTACACTAATTTTGCAACACTGTTAATAGCACCAGCAACGCTATAAAGACCCCCAGGGCAATCGCTACAAACCGCGTGTACTTATCCTGTGGTTTTGTTTTGTCCATATTCATTTTCCTTTATTTGGTTCTTACTAACTAGTTCTAATGCAGATCGCTTCGTTCCTCGCGATGACGTGATTAGAGTCTCATCCTGTTCAGGCGTCAAGACACCTTTGAGGTGTCAGACGCCTTTGAGACGTATCTCAAGTCTCATGTCTCAAATCTCGCGTCTTATGTCTATTATCTTACGTCTCCCGTCTCACCTCTATTCGCCACCACTTGCAGGGCCGTATGTGGGGCGGCCCCGCGAAGCAGCAGCTTAACCTAAACCCTATCTTTATTGACCTGAGCAATTCACCGTATATTTAACTGTGCCTTGCCGAAGGCTATTTCTTATTCGTTTTACTTCGAGCTTTTCCTTTTTCTTCTCCTAACTCTACCACCCTAATTGTCCAGAAGTCATCACTCAGGTTTTCGTTTAACAGATACTCATAGGGCATGGTAAAATATCCCCTCTTGCCCCACTCTTCGCCATAGCTGTTGCGCACAATAAATCGCTTGCTGGTTTCATTATAGCCTACTGCCATTACCGCATGGCCGTCTCCTCTGTCCTCACCTCGTTCAGGCATATTCAGCTTGCCTGAGGCCTTTACCTCATCGCTCTCAAACGATTCGTAGGTGGTAAACCCAAAGACAAAGGGATAGCCTTCGGCCAGGCAACTTTTTAGTTGGCTCAGGTTGCGCTTCACACGGTGATAGCTCAGTACCTGATGGTTGAGCGCTTCCTCGAAACATTTCTTAGCTGGCTTCTTTTTAAATTCAAAAGGTTTGTATGGATGCATGGCCTCCGGGCAAACCCCCAGCTTGTTCACTGTTTTAATGCCGGTGCGCAATTGGGCACCATTGTCTATGCTTACCGTATTTTCGATTACGCGCTCGTTATAATAGATGAATAAGCGGGAGGGCATAAACGCTTTCGAGGCGTTCTGTTTCATTTGCCCAAATTGAAATGCTGCTCCAATGGCGTTGGCGGTGCAGCTCCCCAACCAATCTTGATTATATACAGGCGGGCATAAATTAGTTAAGTCCACTTTCGTGGGAAGCTTACGCAACATGGTGCGGGAGGCTGCAAATACTAAATCTCGGTAGTCGGGCAGATCAGGTTGCCAGCCAAAACGTGTTAATTTATGTGCCATAAGGGGTAATTTTTGGGGTTATTTTTTTCAATCCAGCCCATCGGCTGGGTGTGAAAAAATTAATGAGTCAAAGGTGAGCAAAGTGGCACGAGCTTGTCAACCGTGTTTTTCCACGGTATCGACCCCGTATTTTCCACGGTATGGTTACCCGTGGAAAACCACGGTATACACCCGTGGAAAATCACGGTACGATGGTATTAGAATATTTCGGAGATTTGTAACCGTCTAAAAAAACACAAACCTTTAATCGTTAAAAATTATGGCAAAAAAACCTACACCAAAGAAGAAAACTGCTCTTGAATTTGATTTCAAGTCAGAGGACTTAAAAAAAATCATTGATAAAGGATCGATTATTTCCTTTACCGCCTACATAGAAACAGGCACTACCAGCAGTGGTGAAGAAGTAGGTATTATGCGAATTATTGCCACAGCTACAGGTAAAATTGCAAAGGGCGGTTTGCGTAGTGGCATCAAGTCGGTAAAGGGAGGACCATGCCCTCCTTGTATCGGTAAATAAAGAGGGTTTTGAACGGCTCAATGATGAATTAACTCATACTAAAAAACTCCTAATGAATTTCATTAAATATGTCTTTTTCAATATTGAGCCATCCAGTTTTCTTTTGCTCGTCCTTTTCTTGATTTACCATGCTCGGTCAGAAAAAAGTGTCCGCGTAAAAATATTAATAGGGTACTATTTTTTGGGCTGTCTGCTCATGATAAAGGCGAATTTGCTACATCGAGGAGAAAACAATATTGACGATTACCGATTAATGAGCCTCCTAACTTCGCTTGTAATGAGTTTCTATTTTTACACCAGGCTGAAAGGTAAATGGCATCGGTTAACGGTAGTATTTTTTGTAGCCCTGAATGTCTGTTACTACATAGGTTATTACTTTCTTGATTACAACCCCAATGCTTTTGATAGCTTGGGGTATGTACTTACTTCTTTTTGTATTGTGGTAATGGTATTTTTTTTCATGTATCAAACACTAAAAAATGTTACAGATGAACCACTATCACATAATTTTGATTTTTGGTTTGTAGCCGCCCAACTGCTTTACCATAGTGGTTCCTTCATTGTCTTCTTAACGTATGGATATCTTACAAAAAAAATTCAAGAAGCCGACCACTACACAGATTCTAACCGCTACCTTCTTATGAATTTGTGGAATGGCCACAATATTCTGCTCTTAATTAGTTCGCTTATGATTTGTTCCGCTATACTTTGGATCACCTGGCGTAAAAAACACCCGAGAATATTTTAACCATAGAAAGCCAAGAGGTCTCGGTGAGGTTGGTCTTTTCCCAGTTTGGTCATTACCTTGGTGCAATTTTTTGCTTATGATGGAACAATCACTAGAAGAGGTATTTATTGTGGTGGCAGCTTCAGCCTTCTTTTTGTTGATGGCCATTGGGGTGGTCGTTTTGTTCCAAGTCTACGCAAAGCGGCAATTAAAGATGCGGCTGGAAAAACAGGAAATGGAAAGTAGATTTCAAGCAGAAATATTAAAAGCCAGAATAGAGGAGCAAGAGAAAACAATGGATCACATCAGCAAAGAGTTGCACGATAACATCGGCCAGCTTTTAAGCAGTTCCAAATTTCTAGTTGGGCTAAGCAAAAGAACACTCCCAAATTCTAAAGAAACATTGGAAGAAGCCGACCATACGCTTGGCATTGCTATAAACGAATTAAGGGCCTTGAGCAAATCTTTTAACAAAGAATGGCTCGCTCAGTTTAGCTTGATCGAAAACCTTCAAAATGAAATAAACCGAATAAATGCCTCCAAAGAGTTTGTGGCTTCTTTGAAGCATCCGGAAGAATTATACCTTTCTGTTGATAAACAACTAATCCTATTTCGCATTATACAGGAGTGCCTTCAAAATGCCATTAAGCACGCAGTAGCCACTCATTTTGATATTGTCATTGACGATTTGCAAACATCGTTGGCGATCTTTATAAATGACAATGGAATTGGGTTCGACCCCGAACTTTCATCAAAGCATGGAATTGGCATTACCAATATTAAGCACCGAGTGTCCATATTATCGGGTGTGGTAGAGTGGCGTTCCCAACAAGGTGGAACTACCGTGTATATAAAAATTCCTGTTTGAACTACTAATTAGTTAACAGACTAGCGTGAAAAAATTTTTCTGGACGTGAGTTTCTAGTATCTTGTGTGATCTAAAATAAAAATTCAGCTCTGGTATGCAGATCATTTCCATTGGTATTGTGGATGACCATAAACTATTTAGCAAGTCGCTAAGTCTACTTTTAAACAGTTTTGCAGATTTTAAGGTTACACTTGAAGCCAGCAATGGTGTGGACTTGCAAGAAAAAATTAGTTCTGGTGAGGCATTGCCCGATATTTTGTTGGTTGATGTTGCCATGCCCGTAATGGATGGGATTCAAACTACCAAATGGCTCTCAAAAAATCATCCCACCATAAAATTAGTCGCTCTCTCGGTAAGTAATGAAGAGCGAACAATCATTAACATGCTGCGGGCAGGTTGCTGTTGCTATCTATTTAAAGACACCAACCCCGATGAACTTGAAATAGCCTTGCGTCAGGTTTATGAAACGGGCTATTACAACTCGGAAGCCGAGCGGCTCAGTTTTAAAAAACTT
The DNA here is from genome assembly GCA_027487845.1 of Flammeovirgaceae bacterium. Classification (GTDB taxonomy): domain Bacteria; phylum Bacteroidota; class Bacteroidia; order Cytophagales; family Cyclobacteriaceae; genus ELB16-189. Next base: position 44,967 of record JAIYCV010000006.1, on the reverse strand, counting down.
ATCACCCCCCTTGTTGTAAAAGGTAACACGATAACTCTTACCGAAAAAGAAATGGAATTCTTACAATTCGCCTGTAGCGATATGCCTTACAAAGAAATCGCAATACGAATGGGAATTTCTGAACGTACCACCGATGGATATCGGCAAATTCTTTTCACCAAGTTTAGGGTGCAAAGCAGAACGGGCATGGCCATAGAAGCAATTCGCCAAGGCCTGGTGAAATTTAGTTAGTTGTCAGGCTGAATAAAGTCATAAGGCAACGCTTCAATAAGTTTTATTCCTTCTACCCCCCCGTAGATTGGCAAGTAGAGCTCAGAGGAATAGGGCTTACCTTTTCTAATGGCAGGGAAAAACTTGAGTTCAACACTTTTTATTACTTCCACAGCAGCAGCCATTTGCCTAGATACCCCTTGCTCAACGGAAGTGCTCGTAACAATCCCATTCTCGTTAATTGAAATGCGAATCACCAATTGTGAATTTTCAGGAACTGGCACGCGCTGGGCTATTAAAAGGAGCAGTCGTTTTAAACCGCCAGCAAAAGTAGCAGCCCGGTTAAACGTTGATGGATAACTTACACGCTCTGAAAAACACTTAGTTAGGTTAAAGTAGGTTTGTGAATCGAATTTGAAAACTTCTTCAATGAGACTGCTAAGCGAAAAATAAATCGTTTTAGGGTAATTCAACTGGACAGAATCTCCATTTTCATAGTGCCATCTGTTTGTGAATTTTCCTTTGTCATACTCTTCCTCGTCCAACTTGGCATTGCCTAAGTCATAATAATGCCATTTGCCAATCCGCTTACCAAATTGAAATTCTCCCTCCACTTTTCCTTGCTTCCATCGTGGTTGCAACGTAGTTCCCGTGCCATAAAAGAAAGGAAGCGTGAACTTGCCAGTCCCGTTTACTACTAAATCTTGTTTTAATTCACTTTTTAGTTGCCAGATAACGAAATCATCTCCAGAAAAATCAATGGTTGATTTTAAGGATCGATCCTTAAAATATTCGTTTCTCAATCCCTGCTTATGTCCTTCATGAAAATAACCTTCCGTAATTAAGTTGTCGTTGAGATCAAAATCCTGATATACTCCGTGGAAGACCATTGCGTCTAGATTCATTTCAACAATGCGCTTTACGCTGGCTTTATCGGGAGAGGTAAGTTCAGCAGCACCGTCATAATAAAGTGTTATTTTTTCGATCAGTGGCTCCCTTTGAAAGGACCGCGGCTGCGCTAACAAAAAATTATAACAAGTGAGCAGCAAGAGAACAAGGAAAAACCGAAACAACATAAGAAATAATAATTCAAAATATTAAAAAATCACGAACGAGTCCGCAAGTTCAGAGGGGTTCTAAAAATTCAATTTCCGCTTATCATTTCCCCTCCGGGGAAACAGGAATGAGGTGGTAAAAGGAAATAATTGAATTTTTAGAACTCCCCGTCAGTATATCGGGATGTTGGTCGTAGCATCGTTTAAAATTACAAGAATTACCGTGACTTAACGATTTACTTTGCTCCCCGATAATTACAGAGTTGTTCCACCATCAGCTGTAAAGACCGCTCCCGTGCAATAGCCCGAAACATCGGAAGCCAAATACAACGCTAGCCCAGCTATTTCTTCTACGGTGCCCATTCTGGCAATAGGCAGTTGCTTCACCAACCGCTTTAACAACTCCTCATTGCTCCAAAGTGCTTCAGAAAATTTAGTCTTTATTAGTCCGGGGCAAATAGCATTTACACGGATGCCCTCTTTTCCCCATTCTTTCGCTTGCACTTTTGTAAGCATATTCAATGCAGCTTTAGAAACGGAATACAACCCCAAGCCGTGATCGGGCGTAAGCCCAGCAATGGAACTAACGTTTATAATTGAACCTCGCCCTCGCTCTTTCATGCTTGGATACACTAGGTTTGAAAGCGCAAAAGGCGCTTTTACATTTACACTCATGATCTTATCAAATGCCCACTCCTCGGAGTTTGTAATGGGGCCAAACACCGGATTAGAAGCGGCATTATTTACGAGAATGTCAATGCCTCCATAGACCTGAACTATCTTATCCACCAGTTGTTTGCACGCATCAAGGTCTCCTGCATTAGCGGCCATGCCCACGCAGTTGCCGCCCGCGCTTTTTATACTTTCAGCCACTACATTAAGTTCATCTTGCTTCCGCGAATTGATAATTACCGTGGCCCCAAAAGCAGCATAAAAACGAGCAATGGCCTCGCCTATTCCTTTGCTTGCCCCTGTTATCAAGGCTACTTTATTACTCAGATCAAACGCATTTTTGTAATCCATATATTTCAAGTGTTTCTTAAGAAAGAAATATAGTGCTTTTTATGAAAGATAAATAATAGTTTAAATAGTCTATTGTGTGAATAGATTAATGGGAAATTACCTTTTCTTTGCAGGACTTTTTTACCCGGCAATCTATGCTAAAAAAATCATTAGCTCTTTTAAAAATAGAAGCAGAAGAAACAGGAGGGCATACACTAAAACGCAGCCTTAATGGTTTTAGTCTTATTACCATGGGCATCGGTGTTATTATTGGTGCTGGCCTTTTTTCGCTAACGGGAATTGCCGCTGCCAACAACGCGGGGCCTGCGGTAACCTTATCGTTTCTTGTGGCTGCTGTAGGATGCGCCTTCAGTGCGTTGTGTTATGCTGAATTTGCCTCGCTCGTTCCAGTAGCCGGAAGTGCCTACACTTATTCGTATGCTACGCTTGGCGAATTTTTTGCGTGGATTATCGGTTGGGATTTGGTTCTGGAATACTCCGTAGGCGCTGCCACGGTAGCTATTAGTTGGTCGCAGTACTTAGTACGCTTTCTGGCTAACTATGGTATCTATCTTCCTCCTCAACTTGTTGCTTCACCGTTCGAAAAAATAACCCTGCATGATGGCACTTTGGTAAACGGTATTTTTAACTTACCCGCGGTGCTAATTATCGTGTTCATCACACTCGTTATTATCAGAGGCATTAAGGGATCGGCTGTTTTTACCAGTATCATTGTTGCCATTAAAATTTCTGTTGTACTGGTGTTTATTGGCATTGGCTGGAGCTATATTAATCCTGATAACTATGTGCCCTACATTCCTGAGAATACAGGCACGTTTGGTGAATATGGCTGGAGCGGTATCTTTCGCGGTGCGGGCGTAGTGTTCTTTGTCTTTATTGGGTTTGACATCATTGCTGCCATGGCGCAAGAAACAAAGAACCCCAAACGGAATATGCCCATCGGCATTCTCGGGTCACTCATTATTTGTACCTTTCTTTTCGGTCTTTTTAGCTACGTGCTGACAGGTATGGCCAATTACACCGAATTTAAAGACAGCGCAGCACCAGTTGCAGTTGCCATCGCCAAAACACCCTACACTTGGCTTGGTCAGGCGATTATCTTAGCAATTATAATTGGATACGTATCCGTAATTTTAGTTGATTTACTAGGGCAGTCGAGGGTGTTTTTTGCCATGAGCAAGGATGGCTTGTTGCCGCGCCTGTTTTCGGAAGTTCATTCAAAGTTCAAAACGCCTTACAAAGGCAACATTATTTTGTGTGTTTTTATCAGTTTGTTTGCCGGGCTTGTCCCAATTCGTGTAGTAGGTGAAATGACCAGCATTGGAACGCTATTGGCGTTTGTAATGGTCTGTCTTGGTGTCATCATCTTGCGAAAACAACAACCAGACGCGCCACGCGCATTCAAAACACCTTGGGTACCTTTCGTACCCTTGATGGGGATCGCCACGTGTTTACTCATGATGGTGTCATTGCCGCTAGATACCTGGATTCGTTTATTAGTTTGGTTAGGAATTGGCTTAATTATTTACTTTAGATTTGGGAAAAAACACAGTAAATTAAATTCTGCGAAATCTTCAAGCTAAAAATTTCGTTGTTTACAATCATGGAAGAAAAAGACAAAATCGCCACAAAAATAAATCACCCAGACCACACTATTTTCTGGCTTAAGGAAGGCCCCAATACATTTGGATCAAGCGATCGTAATGATTTTATCTTTCCCGAATATGTCAGCGGTTATGCGGGCATCTTTTTTTTAAAAGGCAATAGGGTAAATATTCGTACAGCCGAAAGTGCTAACATAACGCACAATAGCGCATCCATTGATGGCTGTGTTATCTACGAAGCGGGGAAAAGTTTGCTTCTCGAAGCACCCAACCTTGAGTTTCGGGTAGTGAATTATGACGGAAAATTAGGCATCGAAGTAAAGGAGCAAAAGCGAATCGCCTAGGCTGAGTAAGATCGGTTAGTTATTTTTTGTTTCCGACTGCCCAATAATACAGGGGTATTCCGACCAGTGTAATGATCAAGCCACCGCCCGCGTAAATGGGTTTATTGATAATCAAAAAGCTGCAAAAAGCGGATCCGGTAAATAAATATAAACCTGCCAACCACGGATAGCCAAACGCTTTGTAAGGCCGATCGGCTTCGGGTCTTTTCTTGCGCAATACGAAAATTCCAAAAATGGTAAGGATACAAAACAGAATCACAACAAAAGATACCATATCCAGCAGGTCGCCATACTTTCCGCTTAAGCACCAAATACTCGCCAGTATTCCTTGCACCCACAACGCTAATTGAGGTACAGAATAGGCGTTCAGTTCTCCCGCTTTCTTAAAGAAAAGACCATCTTTCGCCATGGCGTAATACACACGAGCGCCTGCCAGCACCAGCCCATTTATGCAACTGAAAGTGGAGATCATAATCATAACCGCAATCAGCACCGTGCCAATAGAACCGAAGATTACGTTCGCTGTAGTTACCGCCACTCTATCTTTCGCAGCAAAAGCAATTTCATTCATCGGCAAGACTGCCGTATACATAATATTAGCAGAGACATAGATTACCCCGACTATGAGTGTTCCTAAGAAAAGGCTTAAGCCAATATTGCGCTTCGGGTCTTTGATCTCGCCTGCAATAAAAGTGACGTTATTCCACGCATCGCTGCTAAAGATGGAGCCCACCATGGCGGTGGCAAATGCGCCCATTGCGGCAATTACTCCATATTTCTCGAAAGAGCCGTCTCCATTGATTTTATGCAAGTTCCATGCATCACTCCAATTGGCAGAAAATACATTCGAGTCCATCATCAAAAAACCGAAGGCAATTAATCCAAAAAGACTAATCAGTTTTATTAAAGTAAAGACTGTTTGAAGCATTTTACCTCCTTGAACTCCGCGCGTGTTAAAAAAGGTAAGAAGTAAGATGATCACGATCGACAGCAGTTGTGCCGGAGAGATAACCATAAATCCGAGATCAAAAAGAACAATATCTTCGCTTACTCCCGGCACTAAATAAGCGGTGAATTTTGAAAAGGCAACACCTACTGCGGCAATTGTGCCCGTTTGAATGACGGCAAACAAACTCCAACCATATAAGAAGGCAAGCAATGGATTGAACGCCTCTTTAAGATAAATGTATTGCCCGCCCGCCTTGGGAAACATAGCACTCAACTCGCCATAACTTACTGCAGCCGAGATGGTCATCAAAGCGGTTACTACCCACGCCAATATAAGCCAGCCGGGGCTTCCCAGGGTACGCGTCATATCGGCACTCACAATAAAAATGCCCGAGCCGATCATAGAGCCCGATACAATCATAGTGGCATCCCAAAGTCCAAGGCGAGGTTTGAAGGTGGTTTCTGTCATTTATCTTTATTTGAAAGCTTGAATATATGCAATCAAATTGAATGCTAAAACTGCCCCTTTTGATCCTCTTTGTTGCACGAGATTATAAATGGTGCGCCTAGCTAGGTAGCTCACGTCACTTCAGTACCCCATTTCTACGCTTCGGTTGTTTTTCGCCTACGCGGCTGTCTAAAGCTTTTCACTTTTGAGCAACAAAAGAGAAAAATCTATGAAACAGTCCGTCAAAATCATTATTGTAGTTGTTGTTATCGGTTTAGCAGCGGGTGTTTTAGCCTGGCAGTTAAGGAATAGTCAAAACACTAAGCTTCGTGAGGCACAGGAGGCACAGGCACCCATACCTACTACGGTAGAATCACTTCAACTACTGCCTCAAACAATATCGAGCGGGTTTTCTGTTCAGGGTATCACCCAGCCCTTTCAAGAAGTGGTGGTAGCCAGCGAGGCCACTGGCAAGATTTCTCAATTATATGTCAAGCAAGGTGATGTGGTGAAGGCGGGCGCTCTACTTTGTAAGGTAGACGCCACGCTGAAAGAAATAGAATTGAAATCGGCCAATGTACAATATGACAAAGCAAAAAATGATTATGAGAAATATGTGAGGCTGCAGGCTGCCAATAATACCTCTGCGGCAGAAGTGGAGAATGCCCATTTGCAAATGATGCAGTGGGGATACAATATAAAATCACTTGAGCAACAAATAAAAGAAAGTTCAGTTCACGCGCCTTTCACAGGCATGATTGTTGAAAAACTGGCGGACGTTGGTGGTTATCTTCAAGTTGGCACACCGGTAGTTAATCTCATTGATATTGAAAAGTTAAAGGCGCTGCTATGGCTGGATGAAAAAGCGATTGCTTCCATTCAGATTGGCAATCAGGTAAGAATACGGCTTGATGCCATGCACGATGTTTTGATTTTAGGGAAAGTAGTTTTTGTGAGCCCAAAAGCCAATGAGTCGGGAAAGTTTCAAGTGCAGGTTGAGTTTAACAACACCATGAACGCCAAGGCGGGAATGACCCTACGCGCTTTCTTTCAAGAAGAGAGTACAACCGATGTGTTATTGATTCCTAAAAGCGCGCTGGTACTGAATAGTGTAACTCCTGCCGTTTTTGTTTTGGAAGGAAACAAAGCACGTCTTCAACCTGTGTCCCTGGGTAACTCTCGCGAAAATCAAGTGGAAGTAACGCAAGGTATTGCAGCAAACACGACAATAGTAGCTAGAGGTGTTGAGAATGTGATGGAGGGAATGATTCTAACAATTGCCAACACAACCAATTCAAATAAATAATCCCGTTTATGTCAATAGTAGAAATATCAATTAAGCGCCCACTTATTGTAGTGGTCATCTTTATCATTTTAGGGTTAGGTGGAATATTCGCCTACCAAAAATTGAACTACGAACTTTTGCCAAAGTTTAACATCGCTTATGTCAGCATTGGCACATTGTACCCTGGGGCATCTCCGGCAGAAATTGAGCAGTCCATTACCAAACCGCTAGAGGAAGCTGTTGCCAGTGTAGAAAAGGTAAAGCGAATCACCAGCAGCAGCAACCCTGATTTTTCACTGATCAACATCGAGTTTATTTATGGAGCTGAAGTTGAGCAGTCATTTCAGGAGGTACAACGCAAAGTGAACGAAGTAGTGGACAAGCTTCCCGCGCAAGCAAAGAAGCCGGTGGTGAGTAAATTCAATATCAACGAAGTTCCAGTGATCAAGGCAGCCGCTTCGGCCGACATGGGCAACGATGAATTGTCCGCATTGCTAAAGAACCAAATCAAACCACAACTCGCCCGGTTGAAGGGGATGGGAAAAATTGATTTTATAGGATTGGAAGAGAAGGAATACATTGTGCAGATTAGTCCTGAAAAAATAAAGCATTATCGGATTTCTGTATCTCAGATTGTTGAATCATTAGAACAAGCAGAAATCAACGTGCCTGCCGGCAACGTCACCTCCAATGGCTATCAGCAAGGTATTCGTGTTACGGGTAAAGTAACCAACATTGAAGAATTGAGAAATACACTTATCGCTAGCGGGGAGAAAAGTGATATTAGGTTAGCGGATGTTGCAGAAATTGTGCGCTATGCCAAGAAAAAGGAAACAATCAGTCGGTTAGATGGTGAAAGCATTGTCGGACTTATTTTATTTAAACAAAACAATGCCAACGCGGTGGAGATGAGTGCGCAAATTCAGGATAAGTTAAAAGAGTTGGAGCAAACCTATGCCGATAAGAAGCTAACGTTTGCCATTGCGCAAGACGGTTCGGTATTTACTACTGCTTCCGCTACGGCAGTAAAAGTAGATTTGTTGTTGGCGATCGGTTTAGTGGCGCTGGTGATGTTGGTTTTTCTGCACAGCATGCGTAGCTCTATGATTGTGCTTGTTTCGTTGCCCGCCTCATTGTTAAGTACAATCATCTTCATGTATTTCTTAGGCTACACCTTAAACCTGATGACGTTGTTAGCAATGAGTTTGGTGGTGGGCATATTGGTAGATGATTCGATTGTGGTGTTGGAAAATATTTACCGCCACTTAGAGATGGGAAAAGATAAAATCAAGGCTACTATTGATGGACGCGAAGAAATTGGGTTTACCGCTTTCGCGATTACGCTAGTTGATGTGGTTGTCTTTCTTCCGCTCGCATTGACAGGCGGATTGGTGGGTGATATTGTGCGCGAGTTTGCCATGGTGATTGTAATCAGCACGCTGTTTAGTTTGATCGTTTGTTTTACCATCACACCCATGTTGGCCAGCCGCTTTGGTCAGCTCGAACATTTATCGGCTGCTACTTGGGCGGGGCGGTTTGGATTGTGGTTCGAAAAACATTTTAAAGCATTAGAAGAAGGATATGGCAGACTATTACAATGGTCCCTTCAAAATAAAATGAGAGTAATTGCACTAGCGTTTGGCTTGTTTGTGGCCTCGCTACTATTGCCTATACTGGGTTATGTTGGCAGTGAGTTTGCGCCACGCATCGACCGCGGTGAAATGGCCGTGACCGTTCAATTGCCTACTGGAACTACGTTGTTGGAAACGGAATCGTTTAGCAAAAAAATAGAGACCAATTTGACAAAACAATTCCCTGAAATTACCCGCATCATGGTGAACCATGGTGTAGCAGCCGAAGCATGGGGCGCGCCCGAAGAGAAGAACTTCGAATTCAGTCTCAACTTTAAAAGCAAAGAGGAGCGTACTAAGTCTATTCAACAATTGGGAAGGGAAATCCAACGAAGTATTTTATCGTCTCCCGGCACAAAAGTGAAGATAGCCATGATTGGCTTGTTCGGCACAGCCGATGAGGCACCGGTTCAATTATTAGTAAGCGGAACAGACCGCGAAAAAGTAAGTGAGATTTCCAAGGAGTTGGCCTCTGCTATGCGTTCCATTCAAGGCACCTATGACATCCGCATCAGCGGCACAGCCCGAAAATACGATGTGCAAATTATTCCCGACAAGGATAAAATGGCACGGTTTGGCGTAAATGCTACCGACCTCGGTACCGCTGTTCGCATTGCAATGGTAGGTTATGATGAATTGAAGATAGAAGAGAAGACTGAGAGTGTTCCTATTCGCATCACGCTGAATCCTGCTGCAAAACAAGACATCAATACGTTAACACAATTAGAAGTGTACAGTTCATCTGGTCAACTCGTTGAGTTAGGACAAGTGGCAAGGATTGAACCATTAAGCACACCGGCTATGCTGGAGCGCACCAACAAGAATGGATCGGTAACGATTTTTTGTGGAGTGGCAGGTAGGCCTGTGGGCGATGTAGGTGAAGATATAAAAACCGCCATTGCACAACTCAAAGATGTACAAGGTGTATCGTTAGATTTTCAAGGCGACTTAGCCAATCAAGATGACAGCTTCGGCCCGCTCGGGCTTGCCTTTGGTGCTGGCATTTTGCTCATGTATTTTATCATGGTGGCCTTGTATAATTCATGGATCGATCCGTTTGTAGTACTATTCTCTATTCCGCTCGCGGTGATTGGAGCATTGCTCGCTTTGGGCCTTACGGGCGAGAGCATCAACATTTTTTCCATCTTCGGAATGATCATGATGACGGGGCTGGTGGCGAAGAACGGCATCTTATTAGTCGATCGCATCAACCAAAATTTAACATCAGGAGAATCTCTGGCGAACGCCATTGAGGAAAGCGGCAAGACGAGACTGCGACCTATCATGATGACCACCATCGCCATGGTGCTGGGTATGTTACCGATTGCCATTGCGAAGGGCAACGGAGCGGAAGTGAAAAACGGATTGGCCTGGGCCATTATGGGCGGGCTCACCAGTAGCATGTTTCTTACGCTGGTGATTGTGCCGGTGGTGTATGCCATCATTCACAACTTAACTACGGGGTTCAATAATTATAGAGGAGTACTGTTGAAGGCAGCGGCAGTTGTCGCCATTCTATTTTTCAACTTCCTTCCATCGTCTGTGCAAGCACAAGACACGTTACAGCTTTCTGTAAAAAGTGCATTGGCTTTGGGCATGGAAAATAATGCGGCCGTGCGAATAGCAAAACTAGAGCCGTTGAAGCAACAAGCCTTGCAACGCGAAGCATTTAGTTATCGCCTGCCGCAATTGAATGGCTTTGGGAATTACCTTCATGCCACGCAGATTCCGGTTGTGTTTTTTCCTTCGTTGTCGGCAGATCCGGCTACGGGTGAATTGGTCTTTGGTCCCGTGCAAGCCATTAAAGCGGGTAGCAACCATGCTATCAATGCAGGGGTCAATGCAACTTTAGACCTGATTAATTTACAAACGTCTGCCAACATAAAGCAGGCTGCCATCAGTAGCGAAATGGCACAAAAGAAGGTAAGGGCCTCCGAGCAACAAGTAGCTTATGAGATCAAGAAAACATATAACGACATTTTGTTTATCAAATCGCAGCGCAACGTAGTAGAAGAGTCAATTAGAAGATACACGTTGGCACTTGCCTTTCAGCGGGACATGTTGGTAAATGGCTTCGCCATCCCCAACGATACGCTCCGGGTTTTTACGGATAGGCAAGTGCAAGAATTGGATTTGATCCAGCTTCGTTATGCAGAAGAAAATTTATTGAACCTGCTTCGCTATCAATTGGGTTTGAAAGCCAAAACGTTAATCAAGTTAACCGATGAAGATTTCTCGTATGACGTGAGTGAAGAGAAGAGCGACCCGAACTTTGCAAATCGGGCAGACTTGGATGTGTACCAATCTCAAATTAAGTTGGCAAAGCAGAGTTTGCGTGTAGCACAATCTGCCAGCTTGCCCATCCTTTCACTCACAGGCAATTGGCAACTGCAAGGGCAAGATGATCGATTAAATCTTGCGACCTGGAAATTCCTGCAAAGTTCGTTTGTAGGCGCGAGCATCACCCTCCCGTTTTTTAACGGCTTCAGACGTGAAGCAAGAACGCAGCAAGCGAACACAGATATACAACAAAGCACATTGCAATACCAAGATGCCATCAACCGCTCATTGCTGGAGTATGAACAGCAACTCAATAAATACGAAGAGCTGCAGCGTAAACTAGGTGTTCAAAAGCAAGTGGTAGAATCCGCGCAACGCTCTGTGGCATCACAAGCCGATCGATACAAGAAAGGGTTAGTAAAATGGTTGGAAGTGAAAGATGCAGAATTGGTGTTAACACAGGCCCAGTTCGGAGTTGCAAGCATTCGGATGCAACTCAACAGCACTTTCATAGAACTGGAACGAATTAATCCTTCTAAATGAGAAAGTTTCATTTCAAAAAAAAGTCTAATTTCACACACATTGAACCAACCCACTAGATTCAGAGCATGAAAGACTTTCCATTTTCACTTCGCACTTGGATGCGCTATTTCGGATCGCCTCTGTTTGGGATTGTGCTGTACATTGTTTCCTTCTTTTTAGTGTCGGACGAAGGCTTTGATGAATACTACGAAAAATATGGGATCTGGGCATACTTTTATGACCTGATCATTGCTATTGCCTGGTCGGCAATTAACCTCGAGATCAGTTTTATTGTAAGTGATGCGCTTGATAAAGTGTTCGCTTGGGCAGTAAAACCCTTCTGGCGTTTTCTGACTCAAAGCACCATTCAACTTTGCCTTACGGTAATTGTGGTGTTCTGTTGCTTAGTTTCGTATGTATATGTGTTTCAATTAGAGCAATGGAACGATCACGAGGTTTCACTTATTTTTATTCCGACTGCTATTTTAGCAGGTTTATTAAGTCTATTGGTAATGGGCCTAAATGTGGGGGTTTTCTTTTTTCAACGCTGGCAAGCTACGCAATTGGAGGCAGAGCAATTGAAGCAAGCTAATCTGGAAAATCAAATTCAGATTTTAACGCAGCAATTAGACCCCCATTTTCTATTTAATAATTTTAATACGCTTTCATCTTTGATAGAGGAAGATCCAAAAAGTGCAAATTATTTTTTATCAAAGATGAGTGATGTGTACCGATATGTTCTGTCGAACCGCGACCAGAAGGTAGTGTCGCTAAGAGAAGAGCTGGGAATGATTGAGGCTTATACCCATTTGCTAAAAGAGCGATTTGGTGAACACCTTCAAGTTAATGTGGACATTCCACCGCTTCAACAAAAGTTGTCACTACCCGTATTGGCACTTCAAAATCTCGTAGAAAATGCGGTCAAGCACAACACGATCAACGGGCAGCATTCGCTGGTAATTACTATTCGCGCTATTGAAGACGCTCTCGTTGTAGAAAACACCTTTCAGCCGAAACTTCACGTAGAGAACAGTACTAAAGTGGGGCTGAAAAATATTCAAGATCGGTATAAGTTATTGAGTAAGAAATCAATCAAAGTGGAAAATAAAGATCAACTCTTTCGTGTTACTTTACCCCTACTAGACTTATGAAACTGGTTTTGTTAGAAGATGAACAACCTGCTCTTCGGCATTTGAAGAGGATGATCGAAGAAGTTGCCCCAAACGCAGCGATGGTGGCGCACTTCGATGCGGTAGAAAGTGCCATCGGCTGGTTTCAATCCAATACGGATTATGATTTAGTTATCAGCGATATTCAGCTTTCCGATGGACTAAGCTTAGCTATTTTTCGGCAGGTGAAAATGATTAAACCAATTATTTTTACCACGGCATTTGATCAGTATGCCATTGAGGCATTTAAAGTAAATGGCATCGACTATTTACTAAAGCCGGTGAAAGCGGAGGAGCTCGGCAAAGCGATTGAAAAATACAAAACACTTTTTAGGAGTAATGAACAGTCGGCTTGGGATTTTGAGAAACTAATCAAGCAAGTTACCAATCAGGAAAAAATCTATCGTACCAGATTGTTAGTTCATTTTCGCGATGAGTTGAAAAGTATTCCTACAGACAACATCGCGTTTATTCATAGTGAGAACAAAACATCGCACCTCTATACACGGACGGGCGAAATGTTTATTTTAGATCAAAACATGGAAGAGCTGGAGAGCCAACTTGATCCGCAGTTTTTTTTCAGGGCTAACAGGCAATTCATTATTTCTTTCAGCTCCATAAAAAGCAACCACCAACATTTCAATGGCAAGATTAAAGTGCTGCTGACTTTACCAACCAAAGAAGAAATCTTAGTAAGTCGCGAGCGGGCACCAGAGTTTAAAGCATGGTTGGCACACTAGACTATACGCTTCGGTTGTGAAATTCACTCGCTTCGGTAAGTTTGTAGGATCTATTGCCTAGAGGCTTGCCCATATTTGTCTAAAAAAATATGAAACGCCTGCTTACCATCCTTTTCTTTTTCACACTGACATCGCTTACCGCACAATCCAATAGAATAGTGGGTGTTTGTGTTTCAGCCGATAAGAGCGCAAAAATTCAAATTATTCAAGGCGGAAAAAATTTTCAGGACACAATCTTTTGGCTGGAAATGAATCGCGATGAACAAGGTAAGCCGCTGACATATACACAGAATCAGGATTCATCAAAACGCAGTCGGCTGTTACGCGGCTTAGAAATCATTTGGAACCTTGTTTACAATGATGGTAAATGGAAAGGAAACATCTGTGATCCGGAGAGCGGCAAAATTTTTGTAGAAAGAATCTTCTGGATTTCATAATGCGTTTTAATTTTTCTTAGCTGAATAATTTAATCCGAAACCAAACTTGTATAAAGGATCTTTGGAATCATAAGGCACATCTTCTTTTTGATTCCGCACCGCTTCCATTGATGAAGGGAGTTCAAAAGGCAATTTTCCTTCCGGTTTTGCTTTCCCGAAAACAACATCCAGCAATGCTGCATCGCTGGCACCAAAATTTACAAAGAGGCCTCTTGCTTCGTGGCTAATTTCAGGAATCACCGCAGGACGATCGAGGTAAATATCGACAATGGTGGGAACTGTTTTTAACAACTGTACGATGCTGTCTTTTTGTGCACCTTTGAAATCCAAATCGCCATGATGAAAACCAAGGGCTAACGGATTTTTAGTCTCGAACGGAATCCATGGAGCAGACAATCGCAGAATAGCAAAATCTGCTTCCTCCGGTTTACTCACTATGGTACCATAGTTCGCAGCTACTTTTGGATCTATATTTTTGACATAAATTTTGAATTTACCAGATGCCAATGGCAACGCATTTTTGTCGTTCTTCAATAAGGTGAATGATCTGCGTTGCGTGATCTCACCTAATTTTTTCCATTCCGGCTTACCTACCGTTTTGGTTGCTTGTTCTACATCTACATACGGATTCTCAAATAATCCCAGTTCAAATTTTTGACGCAACAAGCGTCTCACCGATTGATCAATTCGAGTTTCCGTTATTTTTCCTTCTTTCACTAATTGAATAATCAGCTCAGGTCGGTTCTCGCCACCAAACTGATCACATCCGGCATCGATTACTTTCTTCACACGACCCAACTCGCTGAGCGACTCTACACCCCACGCGCGTGCAGGCCATACTGCAATACCCATGTTTACATCGGTAATCAATCCCCAGTCGGTGCAAACCACACCATCGAATTTGTACTTTTCGCGCAGCAATTTGGTGATCATGTCTTTGTTAAAGCCAAAGCCTACATTCTCGCTGCTCTGATCCATCGGAATTCCATAGTAAGGCATGATCGAGGCTGTCTTCGCTTCAAAGGCTGCCTCAAAAGGAATCAAATGGTAATTGAAGTTCTTGCCTGGATACACTTGTCCTTTATGAAACTCAAAGTGCGAGTCGAGGCCTTCTTTTTGAGGGCCACCACCCGAGAAGTGTTTCGTCATGGTAGCAACACTGGTGTTACCTAATTTCTCTCCCTGAAAACCGAGGATGTACGCTTTCACCATTCGGGCAGAAAGCTTGGCATCTTCACCGAACGTACCGCTGATGCGGGGCCAACGTGGTTCGGTAGCTAAATCAGCCATGGGATGTAGCGCCACACGAATACCCACCGCCAAATACTCCTGCCGTGCAATATCTCCAAATTGCCGCATCAGTTTTTCATCATTAAGGGCAGCAAAACCTAATTGCTCTGGCCATTGTGAAAACTCGTTGGCCGCCATGGCGAAAATATTGTTACTAAAATAGTGACGTGGATCAGAAGCAATCGAAACCGGAATTCCCAAGCGGGAGTTTTCGGCTGCCTTCTGCACATTGTTATTCCAAATGGCGAGTGGCCGTGTAGGAGGTGCTGCCCAAATATTGACGTGTGTAATTTTCTTTTCTTCAATCAACTTATTCGCCTGCGGCATGCGTGCAAACATTCCTTTGCCTGGCACATCGTCCAATGAGCCGTCATCATTGATCCGAGTACCGCTGATAAACATCATGCCTGCCTTCTCTTCGAGGTTCATCTGTGCCAATAAATCAGTGACGCGAGCTTCTACTGGCTGCGATGCATCTTCATACACATCCATCCGACCATTTTTATTGAGGTCGCGGTAAGCGGTTGACGGAGAAACGATCCAGCCCATCAGCGCTAAGGACCCCACTCCGCCTAAAAGAAGGGCCAATGTGATTTGCTTTTTCAGTTGGTTGTTCATGGTTTTATTGTGTTAATTAATACTTGTACAGTTGTGCTTTTTATTATGGTAAAAAATCGAAATGAAGTGTATCAGTTTTTATCATCGTGTAGATGGTGACAAGATGAAAAAGTGCTACAAATAAGTTAGTGATGACAATCGGATTGTTGATTGTCTTTACAGTAAATGGAGTCAGCACCTTATACACTATTTGAATAAAAAAAAGCGCGAATGCGAGTTTCATATCCATAAAAAAAAGCAAAAGAGTAGAACCCGTTAATATGGTAAGATACATAGCAATTAATACACCTCTTGCGGGTGTAAAAATTCCTGCAACTTTTTGCATTTTTTCAAAGTCCATTATTAATGCAAAGCAAAACGGAATAAGAACAAGTATGTTCAAAATGAGTGACACGGTTATCATATAACTGATTAATTAACTTAATTGAAATTGTTTTTATTGGGTTGGACAGGGTAATCACTTTTCTAGTTTTGGTAATGACATAAATGGATTTGGGTGATACCTTTCGGCAATATATATGCCTCAAGAACTTTGCTGTTTCTATTGATAAGCCACTGACTACCATCGTTTAATACTTTGTTAGTGAGAGACAATGATTTTTGCATATTTTTATCTGACTAATCAAGTTTTTTTGATTTTCATTGTAATACAATCGGGCGTGTTTTTGGATAAACTAGAAATGAGCTAATTTTTAAAACCAATTCACAACTTTCCATTCTTTTTAAGAGTGTACAATGTCAAGGAATGAAATACTGCAATAAACAAGTTGCTGATTACAACAGGATTAGTAATTGTTCCCACAGTAAAAGGTGTCGTTAGTTTATAAATAATCTGGATGAATAATAGTGAAGCAACAAATTTTACATCCATTTTGAAGTACAAAGTAACCGAAGCAATCAAAATCGATAAGTATATTGATAGCAAAATACCACGCGCAGGGCTAAAAACACCATAGCTATGATTTGCCCATTCAGCATCGATAGCGAGACCAGCACAAACTGGTATTAATACAAGGATGTTTAAAATTAAAGAACTTTTTATCATACTATTCTGGTTTAAATTTTAATTTAGTATCAATTAATTATTGAAAACTTTATAGTGAATAGAACAAAACAGTTCGAATGCTATTTTGCATTTTATCAAAATTCATTACTAACGCAAAGCAAACGGGAATGAGAACAAGTATGTTCAAAAAGAGTGTGGCAGTTATCATATTTTTAATTGATTAATTTAATTGAAATTATTTTTGCTGAGTTGGATAGCTACAATTGACAACAAAAATGTCGTTGTGAATAGTCTTATTATCGACATAAAATTTAACTTAATACAACTGTGCAAAATTACATGTCAACAAAAAGAAACTACTAAACAAATGATAAGTTCGTTATTTGCGCTGCCTATCTTTTCTTATTCTACTTAGAGAAACATCTGTAATGCCAATAAAGGAGGCTATGTCTCTTAGTGCAAAATGCTGAAAGATCTCAGGTTGTTCTTTTTCGAGATATTCATATCTCTCTTTGGCTGTATAGTTTATAAATAGTTTTTTGTGCAAATATTCTTGCACAAATATTCTCTCTGCCATTTTTCTACCAATTCTATCAAAAATGTGATGCTGTGATGATAGCATTTCAAGTTCAGGATAATCAATTTCTATTATTTCACATTCCTCAACAGTTTTAAATGTTATGTCAGATTTGTCTTTTGTAACCCAGCAATAATAGTTAGTGAAAAACATATTACTTAAAAAAAAATGAGAAACTCGTTCATTTCCATCAATGAATTGACTGGCTTTTACTGCTCCGCTATTGATAAACCACAAATGATTACAGTATTTACCTTGTTCAAGAATAATATTTTCCTTTTCAAAATAACGGACTGTTGAAATTCCTTCGAACATTGCCTTGTACTGAAAAGGGAAATGTCCTATAACTGATTCAAATACATTATATATCATTTTCTATTTCTTGTTTGATATTGTCTTCTTCATCGGTTTTAGTATGTCGCAATACGTGAGTATTTTCGTTTGAGGGCTTTCGAAACCTGTCCGACACCGAACGTAGAACGTAGTAAAGATACAAAAACGTTGTGTAAGAAAGATTAAGGTGCTACTTAGGATGCTTACCAAAGAAGAAGTTTTGGTAAGTCGCGAGAGCGCCCCTGAATTCAAAACATGGTTGGGTATTTGAGTGACTGGCCTTCGCTTCAGTCCGCATATTCTACGCTTCAGTAATTTTCTCTCCCTTTCTAAGAACTGACTCTTTCATCTTTGGCAAAAAAGAACATGAAAAGAATAATCGTCATCTGCATCATTATCTCGACAGGGCAAGTCAACGCCCAACCAAATCGCATCGTAGGCGTGTGGCTTACTTCCGATAAGGATGCAAAAATTGAAATCTATCAAAAGGAATCCCACTATTTTGGCAAAATGATTTGGTTTACGCCTGCCGTGGACGAAAAAGGTAACCCGCTGACCGATTCCGAAAATCCGGATCCGGCTAAGCGCAACAGAAAATTAGAAGGCCTCGAAATCATTTCTGGTCTTACGTATACAGATGGAAAATGGAAAGGTACTATCTATGATCCGCAGAGTGGGAAAACCTATAACAGTCAGATAAAGTTGGTAAACGAAAATACCTTGGAGCTAACTGGTTATGTGGGTTTACCAACGTTTGGTCTAACTGAAACCTGGAAAAGAAGCAGCCACGATAAAGATTAACCCGATGAAGTACTTGCCTAAATTTTTTCTTGTGGTCGATTTGGGGTTTATCTTTTATTGGCTGATCACGGCATTTCACTTGATAGACGAGGCCTATTTGTATAACGATTATACCAACCCAATATTGGTAGCTTGGAACTGGAGTTTTTTTCCTCTCGATATGGCCATCTCGGGTTCTGGACTTTTTAGTCTTTACTTAAGAGGCAAGAAAAAAGAGTTCTGGAGATTCTGGGCGCTGATTTCATTGGTGATGACAAGCGTATCTGGGCTTATGGCTATTTCATATTGGGCAATCACGCGAGATTTTCAGTTGCAGTGGTGGCTTCCCAACTTATTTTTATTTACCTACCCGATGTACTTCATTTTCAGATTGGCAAAGAGTTGAATCATACTGAGTAAGATACTTGCCTTCAGAAAAGTAATTCGTAAGAGATCTATTTTCTTAAATTTCTTAATTGGAACAGTCAATAAAGGAAAATCAAGATTTTCAAATACTTTGCCGAAAAAATCGTCCATCTAACAAGCGGCTATTCGTGATTTTAAACCTATGCTAATTTGGCCACAGCACTGATGTATCTGTCCGGCAATTCTCCTTTGCTAGCCGTTTGGTAATCGGCATAGCTACACGGCACTATGGTGTTGCGCGGGTATTTTGCTCCGGGCTTGTGGGTTACAATTTCAAGCCACCATTTTTCGCTTACCTTGCTCTTAAAGAAGGTAAGTACTTCTGGCTTACTTGGCATGGAGACAACGTACTTTAAAAAATCGTTACTCCTGAAATTAGTTTCATTTTTCCGATGGTAGTAGCCTTCAATAAAATACCAAATCATGGTGGCAATTACAGAGGCAGTCTTTTTGCGTTCGTCATCTTTATCAGGATTGTATTCATAGAACCCTGCTGAACTCAGCTTTTCATTTTGACCTGCGTACCAACAAATTTGGCAGGCCTCTTCACCAGTTAAACCGAAGGGCAGCGCATTGGCATTGCCGGGCGCATCACTGCTTTTTATTGCTGTAATATCAAAGGATAACATATCGGCATTTCGAATAGCGGGTTCCATCTCCGAAAGATTGGTTCGCAACTGGCCAATTCTGTATGCTTCAAAATATAACTTTTCTAAAATAGAGGCCGACAACGGATCGACCAAATAGCTTTGGTGGGCCAAGTGTGTGTAGCTAAACAAGTAATTCGGCTCGTGCAACAATAATTTGTGTATGTGCTGTTTCGAAGGCTCGATGCCTTTTCCTTCTTCTAAGTCCAAAAAGGCATCCACGTTAAGCAAACTGATCAGCTTCTCCATGTCTTCGTAGCCAGCGTATTGGCCATAATCGAGGTCGTGAGAACCTCCAATTAAAATGGGCAGCACATTACTTTCCAATAACATTCGGCACACTTCACTTATGCGCACATATGTTTCTTCTAGATCAATACCAAGTTGCAGATTACCCAGGTCAACAATGTTGTATTTGCCTGTTCCTTTCTTTAGATGAAATAACTTTTTTCTTATCTCATCGGCCCCTTTTCCACAACCCAAATTTGAGGTAGTTCCACGTTCCTCAACTAACCCAATAATAGCCAACTGTGCATTTTTATAATCGGGCATTTTTTCACCGTAAACCCTAATGCTCCTAAAAAAGGAATTAGCGGGGTATTCCGCATTATAAATTGTTTCATCTATCGGGGAGAAGAGGATCGTTAAGTCCATAGTGTTGTTTTCACAAAACTATCAGTAATCTCCTTCATCAACAACATAAAAAAAATCTTCCCGTTTTTGAGAAGGTTTATAACGTTTAGCTTAATGCAGAGCGCGGGGGCAACCAAACTCAATCTCTCGGTTTACCCATACTAATTTGTCAACTATTGATGGGTGGTTGCGGCACTCATGCCTGAGCTTTGGTTTTGCGGGTGGATTTGCACGGGCTTTGGCATGTGTGCCGCCAGCATTGGCCAATTTGTCGGTTAAACCCTATTCAAACTCTGTCTTTTCGTCATTTAACCCGCAAGAATCTCTTTTACATATGCTCTAATTCCTTAGGCAGATGCTCCAATTCTTTTTACGTATGCTAAAATTCTTTTTACAAATGCTCCAATCTCTTTGACCGAAGCAACAAATCCTTTTACATACGCTCCAATTCTTTTTACGTAGGCTCTAATTCTTTTGACAGGTAGGAGAACACTAAATACGCATGCTCTATTCCTAAAACAGGTCGAGAGATTTCTAAACCGTGCCGCCTGTTTTCTAAATTGACCTGCGAACTTCGCAAGTCATGTCGCATGTTTTTTAGTACATGAATTTAAAAAATCTTGGCGACATGGCATTTATAGTAATGATTTAGTTAAGACTACAATCGAAACTATAACAACTATAATCAAGAAAATAAGATTCCGCCTGAGTGTTTTCTTTACGTTCATTTATACTTTGTTTTTTACACATCCATTTAATTCCATCCACCGCCTAAGGCTTTATAAATATTCACGTTCGATATAAGCTGCCGCTTTCTAACATCAATAAAATCTAACCTTGCGTTCAGTGCGTTTTGTTGGCTTAATAAAACTTCTAAATACGTGGCGCGGCCTGTTCTAAAGAGTTCACTAGAGGTTTCGATGGATTGGGAAAGTACGTTTACTTCTTCGTTTCTCAACAGATAAATTTTTTGAAGATTGTTAATGTTGTTTAGCTCGTTATAAACTTCTACATAACCATTTAGAATACTTTTGTGATATTGGTAAAGTAACTCCGCTTGATAGGCGGTTGCTCCTTTAAAGTTTGCTTTGATGGCACTTCGATTTATCAATGGAGCTGACAACCCTCCGACCAATGTAAAAACAAATGACTGTGGCGTGGTGAACAATAGATCGGGTTTAAATGCCTGAAAGCCTATGCTTCCGTTTATATTCAATGAAGGATAAAATGCTGCCCGTGCTGCCTTAACATCTGCCTTGGCTGCCATCAATTCAAGTTCTGCTTGCTTTATGTCGGGGCGGTTGCGTAACAGATCGGAAGGCACTCCTGTTTGTATTTGAGCGGGAATGGGCTGCGCGAACAGGGTTCTTTCTCGATTGATGCGCTGCGGCAACCTTGCCAACAAAAAATTAAGTCTGTTCTCTGCCACTAGAATCTGTTGCGCTATCTCCACGGCCAACGATTTTGTGTTGAGCAACTGTGCCGTAAATTGTTCTACAGCCAATTCATTTGCCGCGTTTGCTTGTTTTTGAGTGGTAACCACTGATACCGCATTTTCTTGAAGTAAAATGTTCTCTTTGATTATTTCCAATTCATTGTCCAATGCTTGAAGCTGATAGTACGTTGTTGCCACATCGGCAACCAAATTTGTGATGAACCAATTTTTGCCTTCCACAGTTGCCAAATATCGAGCAATAGCGGCCTTTTTTCTATTGCGTAATTTGCCTGTAATATCGGCCTCCCAACTGGATTGAAATCCCACTAAATAATCGGGAAGATTGGTCGGGACAATTTCTCCTTGATAGATGGGGGTGGTGCTATTTCCGGCTCCTTCTTGGGTATAGAGACCAAATCGCCAAACAGCAGCTCTTGCACCTACTTCTGTTCTAGGCAACAATGCTCCTTTGTTGAATAAGACATTTGCATTTGCCGCCTGTATTCTTTGCAAGGCAATAAGCGCATCAAAATTATTGGCAAGGGCAGTATCAATAAGATTGATCAGGTTTTGATCTGAGAAGTATTCTTTCCAACTAATTGCTGCTGCATTTGTTGAATCGCTGCCAATGGAATAGGAACTTGGTAGTGGTTTGTTTTCTGCTTGTGGAATGATCTTCGTTGACTTGCAACCAGCTATTACCAACATGGCTAGACCAACTGTAAAATTAATAACTCTACTATTCTTCATAACGGTTTATAATTGTTCAGTAAGTGGTATTTCTTCTTTTTTGTTTTTTGAAAAATATTTATCTGAGATGGTGGCGAAAATAAAATACAAGCCGGGTATGATAATTACCCCGAACACTGTGCCGAACAACATGCCTCCCGCTGCTGCCGTGCCAATAGTTCTATTGCCCACTGCACCTGCACCTGATGCGAACATTAGGGGGATCAATCCTGCAATGAATGCAAAAGAGGTCATTAAGATCGGTCGCAACCTTACCGTTGCTCCTTCAATAGCAGCTTGCAAAGGAGTAAGCCCTTCGCGGTGTTTCATGGAAGCAAACTCTACAATAAGAATTGCGTTCTTGCCTAGCAAGCCAATGAGCATAATCATGGCTACTTGGGCATAGATGTTATTCTCTAGTCCTAGCATCATCAATAACAGAAATGCACCGAAAATGCCTGTGGGCAAAGAGAGAATAACCGGCATGGGCAATAAGAAACTTTCGTATTGCGCTGATAAGACCAAGTACACAAAAACAAGACATATTAAAAAAACATAGATGGATTCATTGCCAGCCAATACTTCATCGCGGCTAATGCCTGCCCAGTCAATGCCAAATCCTTTCGGAAGCTTTTCTTTGGCTACTTCTTGTATTGCCTTAATGGCACTGCCACTGCTGTATCCGCTAGCGGCCTCTCCGTTTAGCTCGGCAGAAGGGAACATGTTGTAACGAGTAATCTGGTCTACCCCATAAACCCGTTCTATGTTCACGAAAGCTGAAAGGGAAACCATTTCACCTTTGTTGTTTTTTACTGAAAGTTTTAATAAGTCTTCTGGTTTTGCACGATACTCTGGTAAGGCTTGTACCATTACTTTGTATAATTGGCCGAACCGTATAAAGTTGGTAGCGTATTCACTTCCCAACAAAGTTTGTAATGTACCCATAGCATTGCTAACCGAGATTCCCTTCTTAGCCGCTTTATCGCGATCTATGTGTAGCAGATATTGTGGAAAGCTCGCATCAAAAATGGTGAAGGCACTTGCTATTTCTGGCCGTTGTTTTAAATCTAAGATAAACTGATTGACCACACCTTCCATTCTTTTGAGGTCACCCGTTCCTGTTTTATCCAGTAAACGCAATTCAAAACCACTGGCATTACCATAGCCCGGCACGGCCGGGGGAGGGAAGAATTCAATTCGCGCATCTTTAATGTGTTTTGTTTTTTCAGCAACTATTGCAATCATTTCGTTTACCGATTCTTTTCGCTTTGCCCAATCTTTAAGATTGATCAGACATGTGCCGTAGGTAGCCCCCGTGCCATCTGAGAGAATGTTTGTTCCTGCCAGTGTGGATATTGATTCGATGGATTCGATGCCTTCGCAAGATTTTTGTATTTCATCTACTACTGCCTTTGTCCTTTCAAGCGTAGCACCAGAAGGCGTGGTAATGCTGGCATAGAACGTACCTTGATCTTCGTTGGGAATAAAACCTGACGGAAGAATTTTGCCCAATAGGCCTGTGCCTATACAGAAAACTATTAAAATGGCGTAGGTTATTGCTTCTCGATTGGTAATTAAACGAAGCAGTCTTTGATATCGGCTGGAAAGGTTGCTATACCAAGTATTGAAACCGTTAAAGAAGTTTTGAAGTCTTGTTCTTCCCTTATGCGTTGCATGCGTATTCTTTAAAAGTATAGCACACAAAGCGGGTGTTAATGTTAAAGCAACAACACCTGAAAGAACAATGGATATTGCCATAGTAAGCGAGAACTGCCGATAGAAAATTCCAGATGGGCCAGACATGAAAGCAACGGGTATAAATACCGCAGACATTACGAGGGTAATAGCGACAATTGCTCCGCTAATTTCCTTCATGGCTTGTTCCGTTGCAAGCATTGGGCTTATATACGAACTCTCCATTTTTGCATGAACGGCCTCTACCACCACAATGGCATTGTCCACTACAATGCCAATGGCAAGAACTAATGCAAACAGGGTAATGAGGTTTAGCGAGAAGCCTAAAAATTGTATAAAGAAGAAAGTGCCTATTAACGAAACGGGTACAGCTATGGCAGGAATAAGTGTTGATCGCCAGTCTTGTAAAAAAATAAATACAACCAGCGATACCAGTAAAAAAGCTTCGACTAGTGTTTTTATTACTTCGTGAATGGAGGCATCTAAAAAGCGCGACACATCGTAGCTTACCTCATAATCCATCCCATCCAAAAATGTAGATTGCTTAATCTCAGCTAGGCGTTCTTTTACGTTTGCAATTACTTCGCTTGCATTGGAACCTGGCAATTGTTTAAGTGCAATAATTGCTGACTGTCGACCGTTCAGTTTTGCCTCTACATCGAAATAAGCTGTCCCAAATTCTACATCAGCTATATCACCTATCTTTAAAATCTTGCCATCTTCATCTGCTCGAAGCGCAATGTCTCTATATTCTTCTGGCGTGTTGTACTTGCCACCATATTTGACTACATATTGTAACGCCTGTGCAGTTTTATCTGCGCTCTCGCCCACTTTACCGGGTGCTGCTTCAATATTTTCGCTCTGCAATGCTTCAATAACATCGTTCGTGGAAATAGCGTAGGCTAGCATTTTATCTGGCTTCAACCAAATGCGCATGGCGTATTCTTTTGCCCCCAAAATATCTGCGTAGCCGACTCCATAGATTCTTTTGAGTTCGGCAAGAATATTAATGTCGGCAAAGTTGTAGAGAAACTTTTCTTGAACGGTGCTGTCGGTGCTATAGATATTTAAGTACATCAAAATACTATTCTCTTCTTTGGCTATCTTCACCCCGTTCTTAATTACTTCAGAAGGTAATTCTCCCATGACAGCCGCCACACGGTTTTGAACATTTACCGCAGCTACATCTGGGTCTGTACCTATCTCAAAAATAATTTGTACCACACCTACACCATCGTTTCCTGCATCGGACGACATGTACTTCATTCCAGGCACTCCATTTATTGCCCGCTCCAACGGAACGATTGCTGCTTTGGTAACGGTTTCCGCATTTGCGCCTGTATACTCGATAGTTACATTTACTTCGGGTGGGGCAATGCTTGGAAATTGAGTCATCGGCAATTTAGTAACTGCCAGTAAACCCAATAGTGTGATCAATACAGATATTACAATAGAGAGAACAGATCTCTGGATAAATATTGAGGTCATGAAATGTTTGTTAATTGATTATGAAATTGTAATTCACAACTTGCGCAATTGAGCGATGATATGTTTCATTGTCACCAACTCGAGTTGAATTTGATCCCCCTCCTTTACGCGTTGGATTCCTTCATAGAGAATTTTGTCCATTGGCGTTAAGCCAGATTCAACAATGTATAAATTACGAATGCGCATGGCGGGTTTAATGCTGCGCAACCGAACTACATTCTTGTCGTCTATTACATATACGTAAAGATTTTCCTGAATCTCAAAAGTTGATTTTTGTGGTATCAACAATGCCTCCTTCACTTCATGGTTCAGCTTTATTTTGCCTGTAGAGCCGTGTTTTAGTGTTAGGGCAGGATTTTGAAAGCGCGCACGAAAAGCAATGTTACCGGTAGATTTATCTACTTCTCCCTCAACCGTTTCAATTATCCCTTTGTAAGGATGTGGGTGCTGGTTGGCCTTTATCAATTCAACTTTATAGTTCTTCTTCTCGTTGCCCTCTTCGACAATATCTAGATAATCGGTTTCCGAAACATTGAAGTAGGCAAATACTTCTGTGTTGTCAGAAAGTGTTGTAAGGAGCGTACCTTCGTCAATCAAACTTCCTGCTTTATTCAATATTCTATTAATCACTCCACCAAAAGGTGCTCTCACCTCAGTAAGCGAAAGCTGCAGGTTTGCATTCGATTCTTGTGCCTTTGCTTCCTCAATTTTGGCCTGAAAAGCTTCTAACTTTGCCTTTTTCATATCGAACTCACTTTTAGAGACAATATTTTTTTCTACCAATATTTTCGCGTTGTCTAAGTCAACTTCTCCCACTTTTGCATCGGCTATGGCACTTGTAAGCATCGCCTTCGCTTTCATCAATTCTTGCCTATACTCTTGGCTACTAATACTAAACAATAACTGTCCTGCTTTTGCGGGTTGTCCCTCGTCTACATAAATTTTTTCTATATACCCTTTCACACGCGCTCTCAATTCCACATTTTGTAGCGAATGAATGTCGGCTACATATTCAGAGGTATAAATAGTATCAGCGATAATGGGATTTGTGACTTGAAATTCTTCCTTGGTTGAGTTGTCTTCTTTATTTGGCGCACATGAAGTTATAAACAAACTTACTGGTAGGCTTATGAATAGAACTGTGCGAATGTTTTGTAAATTATATAAAATGGATTTACGAATCATTTGTTTTAAAAATAATTTTAAAGAATAAGAAAATGCAGAAATGCATATCGCTACATCCATGAGATGCCAGCGATAATTTAACCGAAATGAATATTAAGGTTAGGCAGCTTTGGGTGGAGGAGAATTGAGATCGAGTACAATAGAATTGAGGTTCTTTTCTATTGTAAAAAATGAAACATTGTAGGATTGGTATTCATTTTTGATTTCAATGGATGACTGGGTGAAGTAGAAATCCATTATTTTTATAAAGGCACTTTCATCGTCTTCGTCTTGCTCCGGCACGTCTATTCCAAGAAATTGTTCGGAAACAAACTCATAAATACTTTCAACGTCATTTATACTCAAATCTTCATGTGTCGCGAGTCTGCCTAATTTATCAGAGACAGGATCCATTGGGTCAATAGAAATATTGATTACTTGGACTAGTAGCACCAAGGCAATGAATTGGATAACTATTTGCTTAAGTGATTTCTTTTTCATTGTTAAGTGCGAATATACTGAAACCGTCTCAAAGTTGACTCATAAAGATGATTAGAATGCCGTAAACAAGATCTCAAACGTTTGAAGTAAGATTTCAATTAAACTGCTATTTTATTTAGAGGAGCTATGTGGGGAGGGATTTGGCTCTTGCCATAGCTTTGGTGTCGCGGTGGGTTTGCGCGGCTATGGCATGTGCCAAATGTGCGGTGGGGTGAGAATCTTTCTGGGTTGCCGTGCGGTGGCATCCTATTTTCAAAGGCGTTAACTAAAAACTAACAGTCATTACTATGCCAAAGCGGCTTCTCTCTTTGAAGGAACAAGCACAAATTCTGGAGTTAATATGATACTGATACCGTCCACTGCGGCCCATACTTTCAACTTTTCAAGCGCGACAAGCCCGTGCATGTACTGACTTTCTTTCCCTTGATACCCTCCCTTAAATTCCTCAAAGTCGCTAATATTAATCTGCGCTTTTTGCGAGAAGCTTACCAACACCTCCACGGTGGCCTTGTTAGAAAAAACAAGTTTAGTTCCCTGAGTTCTTTTTTTATACTCATAGCGGTAATCATAAGTCAGTGCAGAAATATCTGAAAGTACTGCAGAGCCAGTGGGATAGCTGCCTGCGCCTTTGCCAACAAACAATTGCCTCTCCGAAAAAGCACCTTGCACTATTACCGCGTTGTATTCATTGCGGACGGAAGCAAGCATGTTGTTGGATTCAATAAATTGGGGAGCAACCAATCCGTACACATGGCCATTTAGCTTGAAGGCACGAACAACCAATTTTATCCCAAGATTGTTCTCACGGGCATACTTTAGATCGGCATCATTAATTTTGTCAATACCTAAATTGATGATGTCTTCAGGTTTTACAAACACACCAAATGTATGCGCAATGGCGATGACCAATTTATATTTGGCATCAAAGCCCTTAACGTCCAGGCTAGGATCGGATTCCGCAAAGCCAAGTTCTTGCGCTTTGCGCAAGGAGTCTTCATAGCTTTTTCGTTCTTCGAAGACCTTTGTTAGTATATAATTGGTAGAGCCATTAAAAATTCCTTCAATGGAACTCAGGGTATCATTATCATAATATTCCTCTAAGTTTCGAATAATAGGAATGGCTCCACACACCGAACCTTCGTAAAGCACGGGTTTGTTGTATTTCTGTTGTAAATCATAGATCTCTTCTAAATGCTCGGCAAGCATTTTTTTGTTAGCCGTAACAACTGCCTTTCCATTTTGAAGAGCCGTTTTTACTATTTCGAAGGCGGCATTGGCGTCATCAATTAATTCTACGACTACGTCAATATCCGGATCGTTTAAAATTTCATCTTTATCGAACGTAAAAAATGAGTCATCCAGAATACGTTCTTTATTTTTATTTTTTACACAGAATTTTTTTATTTCGGCTTTAATTCCTTGTGTTTCTTGTAACACATGATATAGCCCTTGACCTACACAACCGAACCCAAATACTCCTATCTTCAAATTTTTCTTCATACCGTTGCAATCTCTTTTTCTTTATTTTCTTTTTTTAAAAATTTTCTAATTATTTTCTTGAATTGTTCGAACTCCACCAAGAATCCATCGTGGCCATACAATGAAGAAATTACTTCCAGTTTAGCCCCTGGTATTTCTTTTGCAAGAAACTCTTGCTCTGCTAGCGGAAAAAGAATATCACTATCAATACCTACCACCAGCGTTTTTGCTTTTATCCCATGAAGTGCTTTTTTAATGCTTTCACGCTTGCGACCTACATTATGGCTGTCCATCACTTTGGACAGCGTCCAGTATGTAAAGGCGTTAAATCTATTTGCTAATTTTTCGGCTTGGTAGCGTTGGTAGGACGATGCTCGATAGTCATCAAGGTTTTCATTCGTCTTCTCTGCTTGCGTTTTACCATACGTTTGATGCGTTCTATATGAAATCATTCCCATGGCCCTAGCTGCTTTCATTCCACCAAGGCCAGCGCGCAAATCATTTTCTTTCCAAGTGGGGTCAGCCTCAATGGCCAATCGTTGTGCCTCATTAAAAGCGATTCCCCAAGGTGAGTGGGCTGCATTACACGCCATCAAAATCAAATTTCTAAAAACACCTGGTTTTTGAATTGCCCATTCCATCGCATGTTGACCGCCAAGAGATCCTCCGATTAATGTATGAATAGAACTAATATTCAATTCCTCCCTCAATAAATCAAATGCATTAACTATATCCCTACCAGTAATAGTTGGGAATGAATGGTAAAAGGGTTTCCCCGTGTTAGAATTTATCGACAACGGGCCGGTAGATCCATAGCAGCCACCGAGCAGATTGGCGCATATAATGAAGTAGTCGCGAGGGTCAATAGGACTGCCTTCTGTAAACACACCATGCCACCAGCTTGTAAAGTCAGAACTACCTGTCAACGCATGGCATACCCAGACTACGTTATCTTTTGAGGCATTTAGCGATCCTAGTGTGGTATATTTAAGCTGGAAGCCAGAGAGTGTTTCCCCAGCTTCCAATTTAAAATCACCTTTAAAGTGAAATATGTGATCTTCCTTCATTCTTTACCTTCCGTCATTTAGTTTAAACCGAGCGAGCAAATCCGTTAGTTTAGAACAGCTTGTTGCGCAAACACTTTGTCAAACGCCTGCTGAAAATCAGCTTTAATATCGTCAATGTGCTCAATTCCAGCAGAAACTCTGAGTAGTGTTGGCAACACCCCCGAGGCCAGTTGTTCTTCGGAGCTCAACTGTTGATGGGTGGTAGCTGCAGGCTGAATTATCAATGTTTTTGCATCGCCCACATTGGCTAAATGACTTACTAATTTCAGGTTATCAACGAGCTTAGTTGTG
This sequence comes from Flammeovirgaceae bacterium, assembly GCA_027487845.1. GTDB lineage: Bacteria > Bacteroidota > Bacteroidia > Cytophagales > Cyclobacteriaceae > ELB16-189. Next base: position 15,112 of record JAIYCV010000006.1, on the reverse strand, counting down.
TTTTCTTTGGTTCCCTTGATGGTGAAAGAAAGAACTCCACCAAAGCCATTTTTCAAATACTTCTTGGCAAGTTTGTGATACGTGCTGCTTGCAAGACCTGGATAATTTACACTTTCAACGTGTGGATGTTGTTCTAACCATTGCGCCAGCGCTAGGGCGTTATCAACAGATCTTTGCACACGTAGTGAAAGCGTTTCTAAACCTTGAATTAACAGGAAAGAATTAAACGGACTTTGCGATGGACCAAAATCCCTTAGTCCTTCCACTCGCGCCCTAATAATAAACGCAACGTTGGGTAACCCAATTGGATTTCCTTCCCCAAAAATATCCCAAAATTTCAAGCCGTGGTATCCTTCCGAAGGTTCCGTGAACTGAGGGAACTTACCATTACCCCAATTATAATTTCCGCCATCCACAATTACTCCCCCAATAGAAGTGCCGTGTCCGCCAATCCACTTCGTTGCTGACTCAACCACAATATTTGCTCCATGCTCTAGTGGCCGAAATAAATAACCACCTGCTCCAAATGTATTATCCACCACTAACGGAATATCGTGTTTCTTGGCAACGGCAGCAATCGCTTCAAAATCAGGAATGTTAAAGCCAGGATTTCCTATTGTTTCAAGATAAATTGCTTTCGTTTTTTTATCGATGTGCTTTTCAAAAGCAGCAGGCTCATCCCCTTCAGCAAATCGCACCTCTATTCCAATGCGCTTAAACGCTACTTTAAACTGGTTATAAGTTCCCCCGTAAAGGAACGAGGTAGATACGATGTTGTCACCTGTAGTGAGTATATTATTTAATGCGATAAATTGTGCCGCCTGGCCTGAGCTAACAGCCAAGGCAGCTACTCCTCCTTCTAGCGCGGCTACTCTTTTTTCAAAAACATCTGTTGTGGGGTTCATCAAACGGGTATAGATGTTTCCAAATTCTTTCAGCGCAAAAAGATTTGCTCCGTGTTCAGAGTTCTTAAATACGTAGGAAGTTGTTTGATAAATGGGTACTGCTCTTGAACCTGTTGTAGGATCAGCCTCTTGGCCAGCATGTAATTGAAGTGTTTCGAATCTGAAATTTGACATAGTTATAAATGTTTAAAGTTAAGTTTGTTAAGTAATATTCGTAGTAAATTTTAAGACAGAATTATAGAAGCGATTTGATCTGTCACTTGGCTGACAGCACGCTATTTTGTTGCAGAAGATTCTTGACTTATGTCAACAACAGTGGCATCGACAACAACAGAAGTTGTCATGCATTTTATTAAAAAAATTTAACCGCCAGAAAAGAGGGGGGCAAACAGAGATTGAATAGGTGTTTTCTAATGTCATTTCACTTACCGGTTTATAGTTCCCTAAAGACCTTCCTTAGGGCAGGATTTAGCACCTTCTTTCGGGTTGCTAGCGCTTCTAAGAGCCTGTTCTCTCCACGCTTCTTTATAAATCGGTCGGCAAAGAGCCTGCCCGATTATGATGTCACAAACGTATACTAGTTTAGTAGAGTTTCCAAATTATTCTAAAATATTTTTTAATTTTTCTGTTTTGATGATCTTCATCTTACAAAAATAACGGCCTCTCAGCATTAGGTTAACATGCCACCGTCCACTTGAATTACTTGACCTGTAACATAGGTTGACATATCAGATGCAAGAAAAACACACGCATTGGCTACATCTTCGGGTTTGCCGCCTCTCTTTAAAGGAATTGCATCGCGCCAAGTCTGAACAGTTTTTTCGTCCAGCTTTCCAGTCATTTCAGTTTCTATAAAACCTGGGGCGATCGCATTGGATCGGATGCCACGTGACCCCAATTCAAGCGCGATCGATTTAGTGAACCCTATGATTCCCGCTTTAGATGCTGCATAGTTGGCTTGGCCCGCATTTCCTTTCAAGCCGACTACCGAGGTCATGTTGATGATCGATCCCCCTTTTTGCTTCATCATTGGCTTGCAAACAGCCTTGACTGTATTGAAGCACGATTTCAAATTCACATTTATAATTTTGTCCCACGCTTCTTCGGTCATGCGCAACAAGAGATTATCCATGGTAATGCCAGCATTGTTAACAAGAATGTCCAGCGTTCCAAATTCCGTTACGACATCAGCAACAAGTTTATCGGCTTGCGCAAAGTCTGACGCATCGCTTTTGTATCCTTTGGCTTTTACTCCTTTGGCGGCTAACTCGTTTTCCAGCGCTAACCCTTGTTCCACGCTTGACAGAAAAGTGAATGCAACATTAGCTCCCTGTTCGGCAAACTTAATTGCAATTGCGCGGCCTATGCCTTTGGAGGCGCCCGTTATAAGTGCTGTTTTATTTTGTAATAGTTTCATGTTTTCGGGTTAAGTAATTTGAAGCGAATGTAATTGCCGAAGCGATAAGAAGCACTCCACCAATTCCGCTAAAGTAGTCTGCTCCAGCAGTTTTGGTAATATTCAAAAAGCCACCCACCACCAGACTTAGATTTCCAAGAAATAGTATGCTAAAATCTTTCAGGTTCATTATTGATCGAAAATAACTTAGGCGGGATTAAACGGCCAGTTATTCCAAGCGTAAAACTATTGATTTTTTGCTATCAAATTTTGAATTAATTTGCCGCTTAATAAATTTTAATTCTATGGCATTTGACTTGATTGTTATTGGCTCTGGCCCAGGTGGATATGTGGCCGCTATTCGTGCTTCTCAACTGGGCATGAAAGTGGCGGTTGTTGAAAAGGAAGAATTGGGCGGTATCTGCCTTAATTGGGGTTGCATACCAACAAAAGCGTTGTTGAAAAGTGCCAACGTATTTGAATATATTCAGCATGCTAAAGACTATGGAATTGATGTAAATGATGCAAATGTTGATTTCCCGGCAATGGTAAAGCGTAGTCGTGATGTGGCTGCAGGGATGAGCAAAGGGGTGCAATTTCTTTTTAAGAAAAATAAGATTGAACAACTTCTTGGGCACGGTAAATTGAAGAAAGGAAACAAGGTGGAAGTGACAGATGCTCAGGGCAAAAAAACGGAGCATGAAGCAAAGCATATAATATTGGCAACAGGCGGAAGATCGCGTGAGCTACCCAACCTGCCCATTGACGGTAAAAAGATAATTGGCTACAGACAAGCGATGGTTTTGGCCGATCGCCCACAGCGCTTGTTAGTGGTTGGTTCAGGTGCCATCGGAGTTGAATTCGCGTATTTGTATAACACAATCGGAACGGAAGTTACAATTGTTGAATTTCTTCCACGAATTGTACCTGTAGAAGATGAAGAGGTTTCCAAGCAATTGGAAAAATCATTCAAAAAGACGGGCATGACCATTTACACCAATGCGGAAGTTTTAAAAGTGGACACCAAAGGCCCAACTTGCATAGCCACGGTGAAAACTGCAACCGGCAATATAGAAATCGAAACGGATGTTGTCCTTTCTGCCGTTGGTGTAACTACCAATCTTGAAAATCTTGGACTGGAGGAAGTAGGTGTAAAAACAGATAAAGGGAAAGTGTTGGTGGACGATTTCTATAAAACAAATGTGCCCAATGTGTATGCTATTGGCGACATTGTAAAAGGCCCAGCGCTAGCACACGTAGCCTCTGCGGAGGGTATTATTTGTGTAGAAAAGATAGCAGGTAAAAATCCAGATGCGTTGAATTACAACAACATTCCTGGCTGTACCTATTGTTCTCCAGAAATTGCTTCTGTAGGGATGACTGAAGAGGCAGCGAAAAAAGCTGGCTATCAAATAAAAGTAGGCAAATTTCCATTTACAGCATCAGGTAAAGCAAAGGCCGCGGGTGCTCCCGATGGTTTCGTAAAAGTTATTTTCGATGCTAAATATGGAGAATGGCTGGGTGCTCATATGATTGGAGCCAACGTAACTGAAATGATTGCTGAGGTGGTTACGGCACGCAAACTTGAAACAACCGGCCACGATGTAATAAAGACTGTTCATCCTCACCCTACTATGAGTGAGGCCATTATGGAAGCAGCGGCTGCCGCGTATGGGGAAGTTATCCATCTATAACTTTAAAATCTATCGTGGCAAGGCCGGTGTTAATCACATTTGGATATCATTTTTCTCTTTACCAGTAGATTGCATAAATTGATTACTTTTGCATCAATATGAGTAAAAAAGGACTTCCGGTTCAAGGCTATTTTAATAGAGCGAGGGTATTCGGTTACATTTTGGCCGCCTTCGCCTTATTTGTTTTGTTGCGCTATCTCTATTTCAAGTTTCTCGCTTAAGAAATTAACATCGGCAAATTTTCAATGATTTTGTACTTTTACTAGTCTTAATCTTTGAATATCATGCGCTTTAATTTTTACCTATTAGCTGGGCTATTCTTTTTCATTAGCCTTTGTTCGTTTAGCCAAAAGACGGATTCGATACAAAAAATCAATTATAAGCTGGCGCTCAATCAACTTGAGCAAGGCTCTTTTAAGGAAGCAGAAGCAGCACTTACACAATTGCTGGCAAGTGGTTTTTCAAACAAAGAAGCCTTGCTAAAGCGCGGTATAGTTAATTATAAGCTAAATGAGTTTGAAAAAGCAAAGGCCGATTTAGATGCAGCGGTGGCGGCCCGGATCAATACAGGCGAATTATTTGAGTACAGGGGCCATGCTCGATACAAGTTAAACGATTTTGCGGGTGCATCCTCCGATTTGGGCAAGGCACTTACGATGGGTGTCGCCACATATGAGGCTTTTGCCAATTTGGGGAACTCTAAATTCAAGCTTGAAAACTACAAAGATGCCATCGCCTACTACGACAAAGCACTCAATTTAACCAAGACAGATCCGATTATTTTCAATAATCGGGGTAAGGCAAAATTCAATACAGGTGATTTTACAGGCTCTATACCTGACTTTGATAATGCCCTCGCCTTAAAGCCCGATTACGACAAGGCATTAGAAAATCGTGCAGAGGCCAAGTACAAAGTAAAAGAGTGGAAAGGTGCAGCCGAAGATTTTGAAAAAATCATTGCAAAAGGAAAGGCCGAAGCAGATCCGTTACAAAAGGCAGGAACCGCCCGCTTCAATTTATCAGAATATCCGGCAGCGACAAATTTGTTAAATCAAGCGCTAACCAAAGGCGCTAAAGACAAAGACATTTATAGAATGTTGGGGCTCTGCTCATTCAAAGCCAACGATTTTCAAAATACGATCACTGCGCTCACTAATGCAACCCAATTAGGCGCGGCTGATAAAGAAGTTTTTGAAGCCCTCGGAACAGCCCAATACAAACAAAAAGATTTTGCTTCTTGTATTGAATCGTTGGCTAGAGCTATTAATGCAGGTTCAACGGCTAAAGAAGTCTTTTTATTGAAAGGAAATGCAGAGTTTCTGCAAAAGAGCCTTGAAAGTGCTGAAAAAGATCTTGACAAAGCCATTTCGCTTGGTGTGTCGGATTATGATGCATTTAAAAATCTGGCCGACATGAAGTTTCTCAAAAGCATTTTTCCAGAAGCAATAAAAAATTATGACAAAGCGGCCACCATTACCTCTACCGATCCAATTTTATTTAACAATCGCGGCAAAGCAAAATTCAACACCAACGAATTGAAAGGCGCTGTCGCGGATTATGATAAAGCAATTTCGCTGAAGGCGGATTATGACAAAGCAATTGAAAATCGGGCGGAAGCCAACTTTAAATTACAAGACTGGAAAAGAGCTGCTGCCGACTACGACAATCTTTTAGCAAAAGGAAAAACAGACGATGATTTTTATAAAAAATCAGGCATTGCAAAATACAATGTCAGCGATTTTAAGGGGGCACTTGACCCGTTCAATAAGTTGATTGCAAAAGGGGTAAAAGATAAAGATGTATATAAATTAGTAGGTCTGGCATTGGCTAAGACCGGAGATGATGCAGGTTCCATAACTGCACTTACTTCTGCTACGGCCTTGGGAGTAAGCGATAAAGAAGTTTTTGAAACCCTTGGAAGAAGTCAGTTTAAAATAAAAGATTTTGCGAATGCGATCACGTCTCTCGGACGAGCGCTAACAGCAGGCGCAACTTCACCAGATTTATATCTTCTAAAAGGTAACGCTGAGTTCAATCAAAAAGATAACGACAACGCCATGAAAGACTTGGAAAAAGCGGTATCTCTTGGCGTTTCTGATTATGATGCATTTAAAAATTTAGGAGACATAAAATTTGTTAAAAATGATTTTGCTAACGCCATCAGCAATTACGATAAAGCGGCAACCTTTCCAATAGCTGAAGCCATATTGTTTAATAACAGAGGCAAAGCAAAAGTAGGATTAGCAAATTTAAAGGATGCATTGCCAGATTTTGATAAAGCTATTTCATTAAAACCAGATTATATCAAAGCATTTAATAATCGCGGTGCCGCAAGATTTTCGCTTGGCAGTTTTGAAGGTGCCGCTGCCGATTTAGAAGTAGTTCGCAAAGCTGAAGGTGATTCACCGGAGCTGCTGAAAATGCTGGGTATAAGCAAGTACCAATTGAAAAAGGAGGAGGAGGCTAAAACTATTTTAGAAGCGGCAGTAAAAGCAGGAGTTAAAGACGCGAATGTAAGTTTCTACTTGGCGCTACTTCGTTACAAAAAGGAAGAATACAAAGCAGCCATTGAATCATTTAATGCCGCAGAAGGGTTGGGTGAGAAATCCACGGAAGTGTTTGAAAAGCGTGGTAAATCATTTTATCAGTTGAAGGATTACACTTCTGCCTGCGTTGATTTAGAGAAAGTAATTCTCAAAGGCTCACCAGATTTAATAACCGTTGAATACCTCGCCATGGGATATATGCAACAGCAAAAAAATAAAGAAGCTTTGCTGTATCTTGAACAAGCCGCAAAGATGGAAAGTAAGAACAAAGAAATCTATTTTCAGTTGGGTAATGGCCGATTTAAGAACAGTGAATATGCTACCGCCATTCAAGCATACGACAAAGCAATTACGTTAGGGGCAAGTGATGAATTGATTTATAACAATCGTGGAAAAGCAAAATTCAATTCCACGTTGGTGAAAGAATCAGTTGTTGATTTTGATAAAGCACTTGCGCTAAAACCCGGGTATGTTCAAGCATTAAAAAATAGGGCTGCAGCCAACTATCAATTAAAAGAATGGCTCAATGTAAAGAATGACGTAGGCGCGTTAATCGCGGCCAACCAAGCAACTTCAGATGACTATGCCTACTCTGGTGTATCAAATTTTAACCTAAAAGAATATAAACTAGCAGTTGCCGAATTGACTAAAGCAATAGACGGAGGCAATAAGGACAAGGGCGTGTTTACTGCTAGAGGAGCTAGTTACTTCGCGTTGCAAGATTACGCGAAGGCCATACCAGATTTAAAAACAGCCATCGACTTAGGAGAAACCAAGGCAGAAATTTTTTATAACCGAGGTGCAGCTAAATTTTATCAGCAAGATTACAAAGGCGCTTTTCCTGACCTTGACAAAGCCATTGCAACTGGATTTACGGAAGCCATTGCGTTCGACATGCGCGGCTATTGTAAGTTCGATAATAAAGAAGTAGAGGCAGCATTAGATGACTACAATACCGCCATTATAAAAAACGCGGTATTGCCGAGTGCTTATTTTCATCGCGGTGACGCAAAATTCAAAACAACTAATTATGCAGGTGCCATTCAAGACTATACAAAAGCAACTAATTTAGGAATAAAAGATCCTATTCTTTTTAATAATAGAGGCAAGGCAAACTTTAACCTAGATAAAACAGATGCAGCAATAGAAGACTTTACTGCTGCCATCGGCTTAAAGCCAGATTACGCAAAAGCGTTTGACAATCGCGGGCAAGCCTATTATAAAATGGAAAAAATTGAAGAAGCGATTAAGGACTTTAGAGTGGTTGAAAAGCTTTCAGAGAAACCGGATGCTGCTCTTTATCAAAAGTTAGGAGAGGGATATTTTGAGTTGAAGAATTTTAATGCATCGCAGGAGTACCTTACTAAAGCGATTCAAGGTGGCATAAAAGACGGAACCATTTTTTTTAAGCGCGCAGTAACACTTATGGAAGCAAAGGACTTTACCCCTGCTTTGCGTGATTTCGATGAGGCGGTAAAGGCTGGAGTGAATAGCACACAACTTTGGATGGACAAAGCGCGCGCGTACATAGGGTTGCAAAACAATAAAGGAGCGCTGGAATCATTAAACAAAGCCAGTCAACTAGAGCCTACTAATGCTGACATTTTTTTTAACTCTGCCGTGATACACGAAGAATCAGAAGAGTTCGAAGCCGCAATTGTAGATTATGAAAAGGCAATCAGCTTAAATCCAAACGATGCAAACGCCTTTGCGGGCAAAGCCAATTGCAAAGCGCAACTAGAAGACTATAGTGCTGCCATCGATGCACTTGATAATGCCATCAAACTAGATGATCAGAACGCTGGATACTATAAACAGCGCGGCAATTACTTTTACGCTGTAAACCAGCCCGACAATGCCTGCGATGACTGGAAAAAAGCACTTGAGTTGGGTGATACAAAAGCTAAGTTTTCGATTGATCAATATTGTAAGGGTAAGAAATAAGTTGATTTCTTTGCCACATCGTGATTTCCCATGAAAATCAGAGATTGGTTCACACGGTGAGGTACTCAGCTCCAGCCAATTCAAATGGACTTTACGCAAGTTTGTTCCCAACCTCCAGCGAGGAAAAGAGTATTAATGGCTCGCGAGAGGAAAAAGCTGTTAAAAACGGGTGCATTCCAAATTGTCGCTTTCATGCCGCCTCACCCCATCTTAGCGACTGCTGTGTGGCAATCCACCCCTCTCCGTGTGGAGAGGGGACGAAAATCGTACGTCCATTACACTCTTAGTTGGGGTGAGGTTGACCGCGACAATTTGGGATACACCTTTAAAAACAGATTAAAATCAGTTGCCCCGAACCGCGGGCGAGCAAAACAAACATTAAAATGGCTTGCCAGAGCAAAAAGCTATTAAAAACACATTAAAATCAGTCGCCCCCAACCTCGGGCAGGCAAAACAGACGTTGAAATGGCTTGCCGGAGCAAAAAGACTATCAAAAACAGGTTAAAATCAGTCGCCCCCAATCGCGGGCGAGCAAAACAAACATTAAAATGGCCTGCCGGAGCAAAAAGCTATTAAAAACACATTAAAATCAGTTGCCCCCAACCTCGGGCAAGCAAAACAGACATTAAACCGACTTCTCCACTTGATAGTCTATCACAACATCAAACTGTTGGCAAATTGCTGATTTGGTCTTGCCGCTGAATCCCTAAAGGCTAAGCAAGTGTTCAATAAAGTGGTACTTTTTTAGTGGCACGTATTCACAATCAAAACTGACCGGGCAATTAGATGTTGCTGGACAATTTTTATTTTTGAAAGAAAATGGCAAAGAAAAGTAAGATGCAAAATATTTCCTTCGATACGGTGGAGGACTTTCTTGAATTTTTGCCCGTGGACGAATTAAGAATAGTTAATGTGTTAAGGATGTTGGTTTTGGAATGCATGCCTGATGCTATTGAAAAACTCTCTTTTAACGTGCCCTTCTATAAACGCCATAAAACAGTTTGCTTTATCTGGCCTGCATCTGTGTTTTGGGGAAGTAAGAAAACCTATGAGGGCGTTCGGTTTGGATTTGCCAATGGTTACTTGATGCAAGACGAAATTGGTTATTTGAATAAAGGTGATAGAAAGCAAATCTATTGGAGAGATTTTACTTCCGTTAGCGAAATTGATGTCAGTCTATTAAGAGCCTATTTGTTTGAAGCGATGATAATTGATGACGAGACAAAAGCAATAAAGAAAAGATCGGCAGCTTCTTACAAAAAGCAATAACCACAAAGAACTCGGTGTGCGACCTGCTCTTTGTGGTGTAAGTACACTTGATTTTTTTACGTTGTGAGTTTGAATTTAATGGGCACAACCATTTTCACCGAAACAGCCTCCTGATTTTGAATACCGGGCTTCCATTGTTTCATAAGTGAAATAACACGTTTCGCTTCTTCGTCTAACGTTGCACTTAATCCCCTTATCACTTGTATGTTAGTTACATTACCTGTTTCGTTTATTACAAACTGTACATAAACAGTGCCTTCTGTGCCATTTCGCCTATCAATTGCCGGATAGCGTAGATTTTTTCCCAAGAATTTGTACAAGCCATCAAGGCCGCCATCGTAGGTTGGCATAATCTCTACAGAAATGTAGGGCTCTTTAGGTTTGACTACTTCCACAGGAAGAACTGGTGTGTCTACAATTGTTCCTGAGCCCACAGAAGCAACAGGTGGCTCGACATCCAGCGGCTTAATAGGTGGCAACGGTTCATCGGGCACTGGGTCGGTTACCACTTTTGGCGGTAGGTTAGGGTTCTTTACTTTAATGGTCGGATCTTTTGGCTTTACAGGCGGTGTAATAGGAATTATAGGTGGTGGAGGTAAAATGACGATTCCACCTAAGTCTTTCAATTGATTAGTCAACTGTTCATCGTGCAATCCGATGAATGACACTAACGTTGGTACACTAAATGAAAATGCCGTGAACGATGCGCAAAAAATTAAGCCAAGCACTACGTTTTTATTGTAGCCCTTTCGTAATTGATACGCACCAAACAATTTGTTTCTCTTTTCAAACACCAAGTTATTCCAACTTGGGTTTAGATAGCAGGTTGAATTTTCCATGTTCAAATTGGTTTAGAGTGAAGATTTACTTATTACGATCTTAATAGCTATCTTCTAAAAAAGTCACAACAAAAAGCGAAATCTTTTTTTAGATTAAGTTTTAGTGATTTGAAACTTTACAAATGCCTTTCCTGTTTTTGATTTGATTACCTTCGCGATGCTAAATGAAATAACCAATGAATGAATTTTTAACAAATCTGTTCCCTGACGAGTCTGCCCTACCTGCATCGGTAAAATTGCCCGACAACTTAGAGCAGCGTGAATACCTAATTGATGGTGAGCTTGTAATCTGGCAAGGTGAACTTAATCCCGTCTTGAGTCCTGTGTTTGCAAAAAAAGAAGGGGTACTTAGTCAAAAGTTTATTGGCAGCACGCCATTACTTACGTCTAAAGAAGCGTTGTTAGCTTTAGATGCCGCTGTTAAAGCGTATGACCAAGGACATGGAAAGTGGCCGATGATGCCCGTAGCGAATAGGATTGAGCATATCGAAAATTTCTTAACACAAATGCGGGCAAAGCGCAAAGACGTAGTAAATCTTTTAATGTGGGAAATTGGCAAAACACAAAAAGATTCGGAAAAAGAATTTGACCGCACGTGCGATTACATTGTAGATACGATCACCGCCTTGAAAGATCAGGATCGCAATGCCTCTCGGTTTGTTCAAGAGCAAGGCATAATGGGGCAGATAAGGAGAATGCCGTTGGGTGTTGCGTTGTGTATGGGGCCATACAATTATCCGCTTAACGAAACCTTTACTACACTTATACCTGCGCTAATCATGGGCAACACCGTGATTTTTAAACCCGCAAAATATGGAGTGTTGCTTATCAAGCCGTTGCTAGAAGCATTTCAAAAGAGTTTTCCGGCTGGTGTTATTAATATCATTTATGGTAGAGGCCGCGAAACAGTTGGAGCGTTAATGGAAACAGGTAAAATTGATGTGTTTGCTTTTATTGGTACCAATAAAGGCGCCAATGATTTAAAGCGTTTACATCCAAAGCCACATAAGTTAAAAGCAATTTTGGGATTAGATGCTAAAAACCCCGCAATTATTTTAAAAGATGCGGATATTGATAATGCCGTAAACGAAAGTGTGTTGGGGTCGCTTTCTTTTAACGGACAGCGGTGTACTGCACTTAAAATTTTGTTTGTACATAAAAGCATTGTGGCAGAGTTTATACAACGGTTCAATGCCGCCATTGCGAAGTTAAAACCAGGCATGCCTTGGGAAGATGGAGTATCACTAACGCCATTACCAGAACCAGGAAAAACAGAATTTTTATTAGATCTAGTGGAAGATGCAAAAAGGCATGGAGCCAAAATTGTCAACGAACATGGAGGTGAATCGTTCGAAACTTATTTTACGCCAGCCGTACTGTACCCAGTGAACGATAAAATGAAAGTATATTCTATCGAACAATTCGGACCAGTCGTTCCCATCGTTCCTTTCGATGATGTGCAAGAAACCATTGATTACGTAGTTAACTCTAATTTTGGCCAACAGGTCAGCATCTTTGGAAAAGACTCGCAGCAGATCGCTCATCTAATCGATGCGTTCTCAAATCAAGTTGGTCGAATTAACTTAAACGTGCAATGCCAACGGGGGCCTGATTCGTTCCCATTTAATGGAAGAAAAGACTCCGCAGAAGGTACGCTATCGGTGGCTGATGCACTTCGCGTATTTTCAATACGCACCATGGTGGCCACCAAGAGTAATCCACTTAACAAGCAAATCATATCTACCATTATAAAAAATAGAGAGTCGCAGTTTTTAAGTACCGATTATATTTTTTAGATAAAAAGACACGAGATCAGCCTTAGGGCTGATCTCGCATAACTTGGTAGCCTTTACTTGCTATTTTAGTTCTTTTAATTTCTTCAACTCCGCTTCATAAAAGTTCATAAACGCTTTTTGCGAATCCGGAGCATTTTTTATCGCCATCTCCCAATTTTTTATTGCATTCTTTTTGTCTCCAACAGCAGTATAGCCTCGCGCCAATCCCACGAAAGTGGTAAACTTTTCTTCGGGATGAATTTTAAAGTTGTATAAAAATATTTCCAAGGCTTTCTCGTTTTTGCCCTCCGCCAATAATGTCCTTCCGTATTGATGGATATTATTGACTGAAACACCCGGCATTTTTATCGCCTTATCCATTAATTTCGTAGCGTCCTCATTGCGGCCAAGGGCGGCTAAAATTGACGCTTTTTTTTGAAGCCCATTGAAATCTTCAGTACCCCCGAAATCTGCTTTCATCGAGTTATCTGCCCACACCAGTGCCTCCTCCAAATTGATTTTATTTTGCGCAGCAAACTGTGCTGCCGTGGCCCAATTGCGCGAGTCAAACCCAGGGAACGAGCGAAGTTCATTTTTGATCTTGGAAATATAAATTTCATTCACAGCGGGCACTTGAATAGTGAAATTTATCCGTTTGTTTTCCCATTGCAGATATGCTATTGCCGAGTTTGGCTTACGATCATCAAACCCAAATGTTAGCCATTCTGTGTAAGGGGCATCCTCGGGCATTGTCTCCACGCGCAGAGCGTCTTCTTGGTCGTTATAAAAATAGCTTCCCCAGCTGGTCGAGTTTTTTGAAAAAATCCAAGTAGAATTACCCTCTTTTGCATAAGCAAGAAATAATCCATACGTGCCCGCTTTAAGATCTTTGCCCCCAATCTTCACATCGTGGGAAATAGAAATGGTGGTGTTCTCATTAGCACCCGCCCTCCAAGGGGCAGCTGTAGACGTGCCAAAACCCTGATCTATAAAACCAACATGCACGAGTTCGCCCCAGATGTGACCTTTCCTATCTTCACCATTGGGGCCATGCACATCGGGACTACTATAGGTAATGTTTACCTCCACAGGGCCAATGAACTGCGTGACGCTAGCACGCTGATTATCACCATTGGGCGGAACACTAATTTGTGCCACCGAAGCAGCCGATATGCTCAAAGTAAAAATGATTGCTAGAAGTTTTCTCATAAAAATTTGTTGTTGGTTTACGAGCGTAAACGAGGAGTGCCCAAATAAGGATTCAGAATGTGACGAGCGGCTTTATTCTGCCTTCAGACCTTTTTCTTCCTTTGTGGGATAACCATGCGAAGCGAGGCCGCTTGCATGCTAATGGTAAAATCTTTGGTGGGCTTCATACCTTCTCCATCAATATGGTAGGCAACTGGTTGAGCAAGCTTGAGTTGAACATGCTGAGTTTGCTTGATTTCTACGAACGGTGAGCGATCAAGTTGGCCAGTAAACATTTGGTAACCAAAGCCCACACTTTCTAAAAAAGATATTTTTTTTATAATGCTGACGTCAATGAGCTGGTCGCATACGGATGCCTGGGGCGCAACTTTTGCGTTGTTGCCAAACTGCGATGAATTGGCCATCGATATCATAAATGCTTTTCGATCGAATTCTTCGCCATCGATAAGTACGCTTGAGTCGAACTCTTTAAAGCTTTTAAACTCTTTCAGCACCAGTTTACTGTAACTGAGGAATCCCCTTTTTCCGTCTTTACCGAACATGCCGGCTACATGTCCGTCAAAACCAATTCCGGATACGTTAACAGACAGCTTGCCGTTTACTAAAAAAGTATCCATCAAAATCACTTTTGTGGATTCAATCAGCGAAAGCGAGTTTAAAAAACCCATCGGAATCCCCAGGTGCCTTGCCAATCCATTTCCAGAACCTTTCGGAATTATGCCCATGGGCGTATTCGTGTAAACAAGCCCTTGGGCCACCTCGTTTACGGTACCATCGCCACCGACAGCAAACACAGTATCAAAACCTTTCTCAGAGGCTTCCTTCGCTAACTCGCTGGCGTGACCCCTACCTTGAGTAAACTCGATAGAGCATTCTATGTTTAGCCTTCCGCAAAGCGCTATTATCTTACCTTCCACGGATGGCTTATATCCACCACCAGAGAATTTATTTATTATAAAAAGAACCTTTCTACTTTCAGCCATGCTAATCAAAGCACAAAATTAATCAAGTTTAGTTAGTTTTAAGGATAGTTAAATGATGCTTCAATGAACGAATTCAAACCTCGTAAAATCAAATTTAAGGCATGGAACGAAGAGGAGCAGTTACTCGTGCTGTTAAACAGCCTTGAATGCCACAGGGGTGAATTGGTGAAGAGAAACCATATTCTTTTGCAGTTTACTGGGTTTCGCGATAAAGAGGGGGAGGAAATTTACGACAGAGATGTCCTTTTAATTGATTATGACAAGTATTTAGTCTTTTGGGATGATGCCAAAAAGGGCTGGTTTTATTGCTCGCTAGACAAGCCAACAGGCGCTTTGCCTTTTCATGAAGCTACCGCTAAAACTATGCGTAGGTTTTGTTCGCATTTTGAGTTGATGAAAAAGGAACTTAAATTGCCTAAGAGGTGACTTTTTAACCCAGATTACGCATTAAAGAATTGAAATGGAAAATTGACTGAATTGGATTGGTTCCAAAGGCCCTTGCACCACTCTCTTCTTTTCATGTTCAATGCGAGTTTAAGGGTGAATTGGTCT
>JAIYCV010000028.1 GCA_027487845.1 Flammeovirgaceae bacterium | reverse complement strand
TCCTACTATGAAAAAGCATCTCCACAATTTAATGAACCGCTGTATACGAGACCCGTACGTACAGTGGTGTGAGAGCCTCCCCTCGTCAGTTACAACTGGCGGGGCGGGCTACTCGATTGGCTGCTGTTTTTACACGTCTACACTCATTTCAGTAGGATTGCATTTGAGACAGATGTAAGTTGTGAAAGCATAAATTAATACTTCAACTTTTACCTTGTCGGCCTCGATAATGGAGTGTCCCACTGAGTTTTCAATTTCAGTCCCGTGGGCAATGTCATGCCTTCTTTTTAACATTTCACTTAAGAATGCGTCCCACAGATTGTCCGATTCAATTTTCCTATTGTCAATTTCCAAATAGTCCAACGTGACATTAAACGGATAGCTGCTCGTATTTTCAATTAAGTAATCTCGAATTTCATTACAGCGGATAATGTTCTCTGGAAACGTATTTGAGAATATTAAGTCAAGATTTGATTTTTTTAATTCCTTGAAAAAATCCTTTACTCCAAACTGCTCTGCTATTTTGTCCAAGACCGATGCCTTTGGGTTTTGATTTTCGCTCCCAATAAAGTATTCTCTTTTAAACTTAGTGTCAAGTTTATCAAATACATCAATTAACTCCTTAGTCTTTTGATAAATAGATTTACTATTTTTTTCATCCTTATTGGGCGAAATAAAGTATTCACATAGTCGCTGCTTTAGGAATTTGTTGGAAGATTTGAAGCTAGAAAATTGATTAACATCTTCAAGCGAGTTTTTTATTAGGTCTTTTAAATAGCCCTCAAAATGTGCCGATAGTAATACCTGAGCAGAGCGACATAGAGCATTATAAAGAGGGTCATTCTTTTCGAAATTTAATTTGGCTTCGTCAAGGATTAAATCAACCTCCTTAAACCTCTTGTTTAACGATAATATTCCAGAATTTACAAATGTGCTCATTACTTAAACAATTGTCTGGCTGTATCAATCCGACTTATCAGTTTCGAGCTGTCTAAAATTGAACCACTCACACTTTCGTGAAACACAGGATCTTTGAATAAATTTAGAAATGCTTCTTTCTGTCTGTCAGTTATGTTAGGTTTTTCAACATCAACTTGGGAAGCAACTGCAACTACCAAAGCATCATAAACAGCAGCATTAAAATTTGACTGTTTTACTAGCTGATTTCCGTCAAGCTTATATTTTGCGAAAGCCAGTTCCCCAAACTTCTCATAAATGCATTTGATTGTATTCTTAAAAAAAGTAGCGTTTGTCTCAATTTGCTTTACGTCTAATTTGTTCCTTACTTCTAACTCATCCGAAAGGAAGTCCTTAAACTGCTTCTCCTTGGTTTTCTTATAGAGTTTATATTTGTCATCAATTAGCGCAAAAAATCTCAATACAAGTTCCACATCTTCCATTCTTTTGACCTTAGAATTCTCATCCGCTTCTTCAGGAGGAATTTGTAATAGCTTCCTAAAGATTTCGTCTTTAGCTAGTTCTTTACATTTGGTGTTGAATGGTCCTCTTAAAACTGCATTTCTAAGTTCATGAGACTCGAGCTTGACGGAACCAGAATTAAGTCTCTCAAATATGTCATACTTGACTTGTGGATCAACTGTCGAGTCAATCCTTAAACACTTAATGGTTCTTTCTTCAAGTCTTCTCAATAGAAATGGTGGAAGATCCTGATATAAACATCCCTCAAGGTCTTCCAAAATATCAAGCCCTTCTAACGCAAATTTGTTTTCAAAGAATCTTACAATAGCAGTTAATCTTTGTTGGCCGTCAATTACAGAATATCTTGCACCCTCTTCATTTGTGTCTACATCGATGTCATAGGACAAATAAACTATGGGTATGGGAATATTAAGAATTAAACTTTCAATAAGCCGAGATGAAGTGATGTTGCTCCAACGGTGTCTCCGTTGATAATCTGGATCAAGTTTGATTACATTTTTTTGAATTTTTTTTACAAGCGTCTCCAAGTCATACTCAATGCTTTGAGTTTTAACTGTTCTCTCTTTTGCCTTATTCTGTAAGGAGTTCAAGTTAATTTTTAGAGTCATGTTATTTCTCTTATTAGTTGTTCTAATCTATCCTGTAAAAATTGCAGCCAGCATTATTATAGCCGCAACTTCGTTGCGCCCATACCTCAAAAATAACAAATAGCAGCAATACAGTTGTGCCTATTTTGCAATTAGTTGCACAAACAGAGCAGCTACAATCTCGGGGGCGTTAATGTTCCGCACACTCCCACAAGGGTTAGTCTCTTACTATGAACTCCTTTCCAAAACCGTGGGATTTAGCCTACCTACACGTCCTTTAATACTAAAACCCTGGGTTTCAGGTTGTCTTGCAATCGGCTTGCCCTAAAACACCGTGTTTTAGGCTCTTTTTAGTTCAGCTCTTGCTAGAACCGCAGGTTTTACCCCAAACGGCAGTCGTTTCAGCCTAAAACCGTAGGTTTTAGGGTTTTTTATATTCAATTATTGGTAGAACCGCGTGTTTTAACCTGTTTTGCGAGAGCTCCTCTTTTTATGGAGTAGTTCTTGCGCTTGGGCAGCTTTCGCAACTTCGTACCCCACGCTCAATCGTGTTTGGGGTCTGAAAATTCAAAGTAGTCGCCCTTTGTTTTGTTCAACGTGGTGGCAATGAGTTTAAAGTTAGCATCCTCCGCTTTTAAGTCTACAAATTTATCAACGATGCTCCTGTGTCTATAAATGATAAATGTATTGTTAACGGTGGGATTAATTTTATTCAGGTTGACTTCACTCTCGGTATCATTAAATGACGGAACGAAAGTCAATGCAATGTTAGTTAGGTTTAGTTCGCTGCCCAATCGCTCCAACTCTTTCCGCCTTGCTAATGGATTGAATTTATTATCGTTGCCATAAACAAAATAGGCTTTCAAATACTTACTTCTGGTAATACTTTCTTGTTCTAAAAAGGTCAACCATTTTTTTATATCCACCCAGTCTGGATTATTTCCTACGAAGTAAACGATACCATGAAAGCGTCCATACTTACAGACTGGGCACGTCCTTGTTCCTTTGTCTGGTCCCCATGCGTGGTAGGGGATAAATGAAGGTTGATCTTCGCCAATATGTAGCCCAGATTTGTTTTCGTTCGTTTTCTTTGGGTGGTTTGGAATATTTAATCCTAAAACAATATCGTGCTCTGCAATTTGAATATCGTCCTTGAGCAACACCCTAACTACTCCACTACCACCTCTGTTTTCTTGTGGGTATCTTTTCAAATAGGGGTTCAGTAATTTGTCGTCATCAAAGTTTATGTCATCGGGGTAATATTCGTTATCTACATCAGGTTCTTTGATCGATAAATGTATGTGAGCAGGTATAACATCGTTTGGGTAGGGTGCGGGTCGTACAGTATAAATTGAGTATTTCCCGTTTTCGCCTGTTTGTATCCAACCACGATTATGTCCGTGGCGTCTCGCGGCTTCGTTCATTCCTTGTGCTGGTGAATACAACCCATTATTGTCAGTCTGCCAATAGTAGATTATCACATTTTGGGCTGGCGTTCTCCCATCTTGTTTGTAAACTGTGCCCGTAACCAACAACTTTTGTCCCTTTTCCGCCCAGCCTGCACTTGTGTCCGTTGAGTTTAGATATTTCGGCATATCAACAAACATAATTTCACAGCCATCACAACCACCGCCAACAGGTTTTGCCTTGTCAGGCAACGTCCGACTTTCGTTAGTGTTATTACGCTGTCCGTTACAGCCACTTAGTGTTGTAAGAAGTAGAATTAAAAGCCCAATGTTATAGTGTATTCTCATGACGTTAGTAGTTGAATTCGATCTAAGATTTTGAACTGCATCTGAACCGAGCATGATGCGGAATAAAGATAACAAAAAGTTGAACTGCACACCAATTTCACCTAGAGCAAATATACTATTGGTGGTTGCTTTATCGGGGTTATTTGTCAGTCAACTGTTGATGTAACGCAATTCTGTTTCCCTCACTGTCCTCAAACTCAGCAACGAATCCTAACTCACCATTAGAAGTTTTGGGGTATAAAATTTGTCCACCGTTTTCAACTGCTAGTTTTAAAGTTCTGTCAATATCTCTAGTCCAGAAGTAAATCACCACACCTTCTTTGGTCGGTTTGTAAATCTCTCCCTTTGCGAGTGCTCCTGAAATTCCAGCGTTCTTATCTGAAAAAGGAAACAATGCCATTTGATTATTGTCGATTACTTGCTTTTCAAACGAAAGTTTAAAAACAGTTGAATAAAACTTAATCGCTCTGTCAATGTCAATCACTGGAATTTCGAAGTATACAGCCGGATTAGACGCCTTATTCATTCTTTCTTCATTTAAACTTTTATTGTCTCTGTTTGACTTTTTGTTACATGAAGCTAAAGTCAGGCTCAAAATCCCACATAACAAAAATACAAGTCCGAATTCTATTTTTTTCATTTCTGTGCTTTGTCAAACGTGCTTTATGATCTAGCTGTCCCATAAGAAAACTGCCAACGAACAGCTTATTGCTTGCGGGCAATTAAAACCTGTGCCCCGATCAACAAGATAAAGATAAATAAAGAACTGCAAATTTCGATAATAATGGGTATAGCATGGTTTTGTGCTTAAGGTTGGTAGGCGCATTTAGAATCACTTCGACCTTTTATTGCAGGGAATCCTGAAACTTCAACGGCAAATGAGCGACTTTTATTAATCTCCCAGAAAGATCAATATTCGCAGGGCCCTCTTTCAGCCTGTGTCTGAGCTGACACTGGTTCGAGACTGGCTCATCTCTGGATCATGTGGCAGATATTTATAGATACTGGCAACTTGGCAGGATGTATGATTTCGAAAAAAGAATACATAAAAAAATCAGCCCGCAGATAGGCTGCGGGCTGCCACGCTACTTTTGACGTGTTATCAATAGCGATTTGATTTGCACCTTCCAGGTGCTTAACGCCTTAGTAATTATAGAACCTGTGAACGATGCAACTTTCGTTTACCCAACTATAACTTTTGTAGAACAGTTTTAAACCCAAACGCAGTTAGGTCAAGTGAAACAATTTAGTTAAGAATATTACTAGTATGAAAAATGAAAATTGCGAATCAAAGAAAATGACATACAGAAAATTGTTTTGTATGCTATCCCTGGGTGCTTTGCTATTTATATGCACTATACCTGCCGAAGCACAAAAAAATTGGGGCTTGACTTTTAGAACTGGTGCAAACTTTCCAACAAAGGAGTTAGGTGAAGCAAATATAAAAACTGGCCTTGGTCTTGAAGGCACGATCGATTACAGATTGCTGCCAAGTCTCGCGGTCTATGCCGGATGGGGCTGGAACAAATTTTCTGCAAGTCAATCATTCGCGGGAAGCAATATTGATTTTGAGGAAACCGGCTACCGATATGGACTTCAATTTATTCAACCTATAGGATCCACAAAATTCAAATACTCAATTAGTGGCGGTGGTTTGTATAACCATATTGAAACTGAAAACGCGAGTGGAGAAATAATATCAGATTCTGGGCATGGCTTGGGTTGGGAAGCGGATGGCGGTATTCATATTCCTCTTGGAGACCGTTTTAGTTTAATTCCAACAGTTCGTTATCACTCTTTGTCGAGGGAAATAAAGATTGGCAATACTGCAACAGATGTCAATCTAAATTATCTTTCAATAGCAGCAGCATTACGATGGTCTTTCTAAATAAATTTAAATGAATAAATTAATGCTTTCTGGTTTGCTGTATTTTTTTGCTGGGGCAATTGTGTTGATGGGCATTATTACAGCCGAAGCATTCTATCCATCCGGTTATAGCACCTTTAAAAATGAAATAAGTGACTTAGGTGCTACGCGTCAGCCAAACAGTGTAAGCTTTGAACCATCTTCAACTATTTTTAATACTATCATGTTGCTTGCGGGCATCATGATTTTAGTTGCTTCATTTTATCAACATCAATATTTTAAAAAATTGCTCTTCACCATTCCCGCTTTTTTGTTTGGAGTAGGGTTAATTGGGGTAGGAATATTTCCAGGAAATAGAACTCCTTATCATGGCATGGCTGCTATGCTCACTTTTTTATCAGGTGGTTTTTGTGCTATTACCTCTTTTAAAATTGTCACACTGCCGTTTAAATACATCTCTGTTTTATTTGGCTCAATCGCTTTGCTTATATGGTTTATTGCGGTATTTGCCTCGGCTACTTTAATTTCTTTTATCGGCATTGGCGGTATAGAAAGATGGGTGGCATATCCAATTATGCTTTGGCTTACAGGGATTGGCGGCTATTTAATGAATACAGAAACTAACAATATTTTCAAGAAATAAAATGAAAAATATACTACTCATTAACGGTCATCCGGACAAGGAAAGTTTTTGTTTCGCTCTAGCAGAAAGCTATATAACGCGAGTAAAAAAATCGGGTGCAAAATTTAAAGTCATTCATTTAATTGATTTGAAGTTTAATCCAATCTTACTAAGCGGCTACCGGAAAGTTTCGGAATTAGAACCTGATTTGATTCAGGCACAAAAGGATATTTTGGAAGCCAATCATTTAGTGTTTGTTTATCCCAATTGGTGGAGTACCTATCCTGCTTTATTAAAAGGATTTATCGATAGAGTGTTCCTTCCAAATTTTGCATTTAAGTACCATAAGACAGGACCGTTTTGGGATAAACTACTAAAAGGGAAAACTGCTCAATTGATTGTAACCATGGATACACCTTCATGGTACTATTGGCTAATCAATAGAAGGCCAGGACATAACTCTATGAAAATGGGAATCTTAGAATTTAGTGGTGTAAAACCTGTTAAGATTAAAGTGTATAGTCCCATAAAATCATCTGATGATAAAAAACGAAAACGGTGGTTGGACGAAGTCGAAGAACTGGGCAAAGAACAGGGATCAAATTGAAAAATGAAAGCAACTAGTTAATATATGGTGGCAAATAAGCGATGAAAACGCCATTTACTTTAGAACAGTTCTTAGAAGTTTTTAAGACCTACAATGAGGCGGTTTTTCCAACACAGATTCTTTTTTATCTGATAAGTGGAATGGCCATCTATTTGGCGTTAAAGCCAAATTCTATAACTGATAAAGCAATTAGCTTTATTCTTGCCGCACTCTGGTTATGGATGGGAATTGTTTATCATATTGTTTTCTTCACCTCAATAAATAAAGCTGCATACTTATTTGGTGGGCTATTTGTTATTCAAGGTATTCTGTTTCTAATTTTTGGGGTTTTTCAAAACCAATTTTCATTTCAATTCCGAAACGATACCTACGGAATTCTAGGCGCAATCTTAATTTTATTTGCTTTGATTATCTATCCGTTGATAGGATATTTTCTTGGGCATCGATATCCTTCATCACCCACTTTTGGATTGCCTTGTCCTACCACAATTTTCACCTTTGGGTTTCTTTTATTGAACCAAAAGAAATGTCCGATATGGATTTTAGTAATTCCGTTTGCGTGGTCATTTATTGGATTTACTGCGGTATTTCAGTTTGGAATAATTGAAGATTCAGCCTTGTTGGTAGCAAGTTCAATGGCCATTTCATTATTGATTTATCGGAATAAAAAATTGCCGTTATTCCAAATCCAGAAAAGATGAAAAGCATTTTTCGGAATGATGGATCATTTAAGCAAATCGGTTTTTTTACATTGTATGCTTTTTCTATATCATGGTTAAGTTGGCTCATCATTATTATTGGAAATACTTATTTTCATTCGCTTTTGTATGGCACGCCTTTATTCTGGATACCCTATGCCATTGGTAGTTTAGGGCCTGCTATTAGTGCTTATATCATTTACTACCAATTTAAGGAAGATTTTGTTGAGCAGAGTTTCGTACAACACATTTTTAGATTGCCCATTAAGACAAAAGCTTGGTTAATATTCAGTTTGTTTTTAGTGTGGCGATTGTTTATGATTTGGATTTCATTTGGATTCATTAAGCCAATTTCAATCCTCTCTTTTCTAATCAACTTACCATTTGCAATTGTTTTGGGAGGTGTAGAAGAATTAGGTTGGCGCGGTATTTTGCAACCTAAATTGGAAAAAGTCATCACCTATTTGCCCTCCCTGCTTATTGTTGGTATGGTTTGGAGTTTATGGCATTTACCGCTATGGTTTATACATGGAACTGTTCAAAGTGGATTTCCTTTTTGGTTGTATTTTGTTTCTGGTTTGGTACTGACTGCAAGTTTCACCACGCTTTATAAATACACTAACAATTTATTTCTCTGTATTCTAAGCCACGCTTGGTTTAATAGTTGCATTGGTTTGGCTCTCCACGCGGGAAATAATAGTATTCTGGAAATGAATCTAAACTGGAAAGTATTCGTGGTTTTCGCAATTGAGTTTTTAGTGGCTATTGCGCTTGGTTATGTAAGAACAGTAAAAGCGAACAGAAGATAAAACAGCATGGGCATAATCGCATTGCTTGCGGAACTTACCTTTGGGGGATTAGTAGTGATTGAAATATTGAGGGATATTTTAAACAGAATTAACAGTCATGAAAATAAAACGCGATTGACATTTCGGTAGATAAATATTGAGGAGGATTTTATGATGATAAAGAATTCATGAAAATGCTGAGATGGGAGCAAGGGTTGGATTAATGGGTGGGTAAACAAAAATAAACTATAATGAAAAACTACGTGGTGCTGTATTATTCAAAAACAGGCAACAGCAAATTTATTGCAGAGAAGTTTGCGTTAGGTTTAGCCTGTGATTCAAAAAGAATTAGGCCTTGGATGGATAACACCTTAATACTTCTTTTGCTATCCATGCTAAAAATAAATATTCCAACAAATATCAGAATGGGTGACATTCGCCAGTACGAGAATATAATTATCATTGGACCGGTATGGGCAGGGCAGTTAGTTTCTCCACTTAAAACGGTGTTGAAGTTATCGATAAGGGCGCTAAAAAAAACGTTTTTTGCAGTAACCTGTGAAACCAAACCTGCGGAAAAAAATACCAAATACGGTTATGATCAAGTATTAAAAAAGGCTCGTGACTTAAGTGCTAAATACGTAATAAACACACAGGCATTCTCTTGTTCTCTTGTGAATGTCGACAAGCAATCTTCTAGCATTAAGGCATCCGGAAAAATTAAAATAACACCGACAAATTACTCTGATGAGCTGAAAGAGTTGGTACGAAACTTCATTTCAAAAGTTAAGGAATTGTAAGCAACTTGAAATCTATTCTACGATCTAAAATACCTATGTGTTCTCTGTATCAAAAAGTGAAATGTCGGTTGTGTTTTGGTTACTCATAAAATGTAATAGAAGTGAATAATTTTGTTAATCCACTAAAGAGAATGTTAGAAATACTGGTTGCGATTTTTCTGGGATATCTTTTAATACTTACCTGTGTTGTGCTTATAATTAGTCCTGGAAGTATTGAACAGTATTTAGATGATGAAGGCAACCCGTTATTAGGGAGCATTTCGGAGAAAACATTTGTAAAAATTGGCGGTGTAACGCAAGGTATGTTTATTAAAACCAAAAGCATATACCGCCCAGTGCTTTTGTACATCCATGGTGGTCCAGCTTTCCCCAATTATTTTCTGATTGATAAGTATAAGCCCGAGCTCGAAAATTACTTCACGGTTTGTTACTGGGAACAACGTGGTGGTGGTCTTTCGTATACCCCCGAAGTAACCGTGGAAAGTATGAATTTTAATCAACTGGCATCAGATGCTATTGAAGTCACCAACTATTTACGCAAGCGGTTTGGTATGGAGAAGATTTACATCATGGCTCATTCGGGCGGAACGCCCATTGCCCTGCTAGCTGTGCAACGAGAACCAACATTTTATCAGGCATACATTGGAATGGGACAAGTTACCAATCAAGCTCAATCCGAAAAGATGGCTTATAAATACATGTTTGATCATTACACTAAATCTAGTAATCAGAAACGAGTTTCGGAATTGAAAAAGTACAAAGTCTTGGAAGCGGATTCAAACGTAGCTGTATTCTATAAATCCGGTGTTCGCGACCGAGATATGCATGAATTGGGTATAGGCACTATGCATAACATGAATTCAGTGTTCTGGGATATTTTTATTCCTGTGTGGACTTGCAAAGCCTATACGCTTGCTGAAAAAATAAATATTTGGAAATCAAAATTCTCATTTCTCCCTAAGACTAAATTGATCGATGAGCTGCTCGAAACAGATTTTACCGCTACAGTTCCCAGACTTGATATTCCGGTTTATCTCTTCAGCGGTAAATATGACTTAACAGTAAATTACAAATTATCGAAAGCATATTTAACGAAACTACAGGCTCCATTGAAAGGATTTTACACTTTCAATCGATCGGCACATAGTCCTTTATTTGAAGAACCCGAATTGGTAAGAAGGATAATAGAAACGGATGTTTTGAACAATAAAAATATATTAGCTGATAAAATTGAATAGAAAAAACGAGAATCATACAACACAGTTTATTCATTGTGTAACATGTTCCACTTCAAGTTATCGCAATTTTACACACTTAGGTTAGCTTAACAACTCTCTTAATAACCTGACACCAAAAATGACTTTAGAAGAAATCATCCATTTCAGGCGGTCTGTTAGGCATTATAAAAACATTCCAATTGATGCCGGTAAGGTGAAGCATTGTTTAGAGTTGGCAACGCTAGCGCCTAATAGTTCTAATATGCAATTGTGGGAGTTTTACCACATTGTTAATCCAGATATTCTTAAAAAAATTTCTGTTGCTTGTTTAGATCAACAGTCAGCAACTACAGCTCAACAGCTTGTTGTTTTCGTAACAAGACAGGATTTGTTTCGCAAGAGGGCCAAAGTAATGATGGCATTAGAAACGCAAAATGTGTTAAAAAACAGTCCGGTGTTGAAACAAGAAAAGAGGATCAAAAATTGGAAAATGTATTATGGAAAAATAATGCCCTTTTTATATATACGCTCTTTTGGAGTTTTTGGAATGATAAGAAAACTCATCGTAGCCATCGTTGGGCTTTTCAGGCCAATCGTTTACCAAGTAGCTGAAAGTGATATGAGAGTGGTAGTCCATAAAACATGTGCGTTAGCAGCCCAGACATTTATGTTGGCAATGGCAAACGAACATTATGACACCTGCCCCATGGAAGGCTTTGATAGCAGGAGGGTAGAACGCATTTTGAAGTTACCTCACAGTACAGAAATTAACATGATTATCTCCTGTGGGATCAGAGATGAACAGGGCGTATGGGGAGATAGAATGAGGTTGCCTTTCAACGAGATTTATAAAAAAGTGTGAGAGATGTAGGCTTTAACAATTGAATCAAGTATCATCCATCAAAATGATCAATTCACGACAGCTTGCTCAACTAGTTGGCCCGACACTTAGTGCAATGACATTGGCTGAAATGATAAATTTATCGATATGGGAAAGTACTATTCCGAGTGTTGTATTTCTTAATGGCTCTTTACTTTTTGTTGCAGGGATTTCAATTGTCAGGGTCCACAATTTTTGGATTAATAGCTGGACGATTTTACTAACACTTATTGGTTGGTTAACCCTATCACTTGGTTTGCTAAGAATTGTTTTTTCCTAGTGTCAACGAAGTAGGGGAGAGTATCTCAGCCTACTCACTACTTGCTGTTTTGTTTCTAATCGGACTCTTTTTGAGTTGGAAAGGGTATTATCAGAATAAAGATAGAAATGACAAATCAGTAAATGGAATGCAATAATCAAATGAAAATTATGCTTTTCATCATTCAGGTTTTTACCATTGTTTTAAGCTGTCTGGTTGCTTTAGCAAGCATCCCCGTTATGCTTCGCGTTCATTGGCCAGCACCGGCTTTGTGGATAGCAAAACTGTTAGCTGCTGCATTATCTCCACTGCTTTCAGTAATTGGTGTCTTGGGTGTTATTGTAGGATTAACGACCGGTTCTTTTATCATTGCTTCGATAGGGACGTATATCGCATTATTTTATCTGCGACATATCTACAAGGTCACTCGCCCACCCGATGCTTCAAGCGGTTTTGAACAAGCTTTTGGTTTGAAGTTCGAAAGCCAACTTAGTGCTAAACAGAAAAGGCATTTTCTCGCCAAGCGAACAGTACTAAGATTACCCACCGTTCCGATTCCGCGCTTTGATCAAAACATTCCATTTGCAACTATTCCAGGCACTGATAGAAACCTTTTGTGTGATGTCTGGCAACCAAATGAAACAATCACTCCTTCTGGTTTGGTGTTTGTTTATCTGCATGGCAGCGCGTGGGCGCTACTTGATAAGGATTTGGGTACGCGTCCGTTTTTTAAACACTTGACCGCTCAGGGGCATGTGATTATGGATGTGGCTTACCGTCTTGCACATGAAACAGACATGATGGGAATGGTGAACGATGCAAAGCGTGCTATCGTTTGGATGAAAGAAAATGCGCACACGTATGGAATCAATCCCAATACAATTGTTGTGGGTGGCGGTTCTGCCGGAGGACACCTTGCTATGCTCGCAGCCTTCACTGCCAATAATCCACAGTTTACACCAAAAGAACTCGAAGGCACTGATATAAGTGTATGCGCTGTTGTTTCCCTTTATGGCCCAACCGATTTAAAGGCCATGTATTACCACACTAATCAGAATCTTATTTCTCGCTCATGTTCTACCTCATTCAAAAAAACTGCACCAATGCAATTTCCTAAATGGATGATTAAATTCATGGGCAACGCTTATTCTCGTTTCCATTTTGATAAAGACGTTGCAAATGCAGGTGTGTTTGCTTCTCTTTTGGGTGGGCACCCGGATGAGTGCCCCGAACAGTATGCACTCTTCTCACCAATCACGCATGTGAATGCTTGCTGTCCACCTACTTTGCTATTACATGGCGAAGACGACACTATGGCGCCTGTGAAATCAACCCGCCAGTTGTTCAGGCAGTTGACGAAGCAAAGAGTGCCAACCGTCATGCATGTTTTACCTCAGACAGACCATGCGTTTGACCTCATACTACCCAAAATATCACCGTCAGCACACAGTGCGTTTTTTGATGTCGAAAGATTTTTGGCGTTACAAATTAACAACGTTAAGAAGCCAATGGCGATCAAAGAAAACGTAGAAGAATATCAAGTACAACATCACGATTAATCAATTTACAGATATGATAGAACGGAATATCTATTTAGCATTATTATCCCTGCTTGGAATCGGAGCCATTTTCGGTGGTGCAGTGTTGATCATCTCTCCATTTGGTGAGGCGTTCGGTATGCCACTATCACTTTTAGCAAACTCTCCTTTTCCTAATTTTTTAATTCCCGGAGTTATTTTGTTTGTAGTGCTAGGTGTCACACCCCTTTGGGTGGTTTGGGCTTTACTGAAAAGGCCGCATTACCAACTAGCTGAATCAATTAACTTCTTTAGCGATATGTTTTGGGCGTGGTCCTTTAGTGTTTATGTTGGGTTCGCACTTATTATCTGGATTCAGATTGAAATGTATTACTTGCAATCGGTTCATTGGTCGCACATACTTTATATGGTTTGGGCCGTCTTGATCATCTTTTTTGCTTTATTACCTCAGGTCAAAGGTTTGTATAAGAAGTAAATTGCAATGTCAACATTAAGTGCCATAAAGACTGTTCATACTATCATTTGGATTTTTTTCAATATGGTTTTTATCTACATGATGTATGCAGTAATTGTGAACAAAATTGATAAGTACGTTTGGATTGGCATGAGCCTTTTAGCGTTGGAATTAATTGTCTTATTAGTTTTTAAAAGTAAGTGTCCGCTTACCATTATTGCCCGCAGATATTCCAATTCACCAAAAGACAATTTTGATATTTATCTCCCAAATTGGTTGGCCAAAAATAATAAAGTGATTTATTCAGTTTTTTTGATTGTATTCCTTGGTGGTTTGGTTTATCGAGTTTACGGTTCTTAAATTCAAACTACTGTTATTTACGCGATAGGCTTATGTGGAGTAAGCAACTGTTGGCAGTCTATAAATTCCTGAACTCATGGAAATTAAAGTAGGGGAATGGCTCCTTTCACGAGTCAGACGCCTTTTGCATTTTATAGAATCTGTAAACGATACAACTTTCTTTGTCACATCTATAATTTTAGCAGTCATTAAAAAGTAACTTTTGTAAAAAGATTTAGCAGTATGCAAAAAAGAAGGCCATTACTTGTTGTGTTATCTATTTCTGCAGTAATTATTATCGCTGCAATAGGTAAGAGAATTAGCTTTGTTAATCGATTTAAGAGCCAAGTCAAGGAGCTTTTCTCGCTTTCAAAAAGAGTGAGCAATCAATCTTTTAGCGTGAGCCAATTGGACGGTTTACCCGAACCCGTGCAACGATATTTCAGACTGGTGTTAAAAGAAGGGCAGCCCTACATCAGCTATGTCAGGCTAACACACATAGGTAAATTTAAAACTGGCTTGGACAAGAAATGGATGAATATAAAGGGGGAGCAGTATTACACTACCGATACACCTGCTTATATCTGGAAAGGTACTACCGCGTTTTTTACAGCCCGTGATTTTTATATTAGAGATAAGGGAGGGTTAATTGTTACGCTTCTTTCCATGGTAAATATAGTAAATGAGAAAGGCCCTTCGTTGGATCAAGGTGAGTTGCTTCGTTGGTTGGCTGAATGCGTTTGGTTTCCTACCGCTCTGTTGCCAAGTGAACGTTTGCGATGGAGTGCGGTCGATAACAACCATGCCAAACTAACCTTTAACTATAAAGAATTGTCACTCGACTTTCTCGTAACATTCAATAGTGGTGGCGAAATTGTTGAAATGAAGACACAACGCTACATGGATAAAAAACGAATGGAAACGTGGATTTGCAAAATGCATAATTATAAATGGATAAATAACGTAAAAGTACCTACGCAATGTGACGTAAGTTGGCGGCTGGCAACACGTGATTTCGCGTATGCGGACTTCAAGATAACGAAGATCGAATACAATAATTCTTCCCTGTTTTAATATGCGATTCATGTAACTCGCATTCTATTTGATGTAACGATTTTTGAGCGATAGCCCACCAAATTTATGCTTCGGTTTAACTCTTCTCCGGGCGCTTAAAATCATCATGAAAACTCCATTTTTACTTATTTTATTCTTTCTATCTTTTACTGCTGCACAAGCACAAAAAGATGCTTCTACATTTTGGCAACCTACACCTCGCAATTATGAAGTAAAACAAGCTATTGAAGTGGAAAGTCTTTTTCCCATGTTTTTTTGTATGGGGGCTATCATTTTGCTGCTGGGTATCGATATAAAAAATTCAGAGTAAGAGTAAGTGTAATTAATGGAGGAACTTATGATGCCGAAACGGCTGGTATTAATAATTCATCGAGTGATTTCAAACGGTTTTACAAAACATCTCCTGGCATTTTCTTAGGCTATAATATATGGAAGAATTTGGAGGTGTATACCTATCTGGAATCTCACACCTTTCAAATTGAGCAAAAGAGCACAGGCGTTAAGAAGGACGTAGACAGTTATGACGCAGGTGCGGCAGTGAGTTATCAATTTTTTATCGGTCGAATATTTTACATACAACCTGGCCTTCATCTTTACCTAAGAACAAACAAAACGGCCGACTTCGCCAATGTTCAATATCATATTCCCAATGCTGATTTTTCGGTGGTTGTGCGCGTAGGGGCGAGGCTATGGCGTCAATATTAAATGAACAGGAAACAGTTTGTGGGTATGACGGGAAGGGCCTTTCTTATTGGTGGGATAGCATTGTACAGCACGAGTAGCGAAGGAAGTATGAAACGGATTGAAAAAAAAGAGCGAGGCGGGAATTCGATTATTCTAACAGAAGATGAAAGGCAGATTTTGTTTTTGGCTTCGTTGGCACCCAGTGGACACAATGCCCAACCTTGGTTTATCAACTATGTCAAACCCTATCATTGGATTATATGCAATGACAGTAAGAATTGGCTTCCGGCAGTAGACCCCCTGCAGCGTGAAACGATTTTATCGATTGGTGCTTTTATTCAAAATCTTGAATACGCAGCAAATAGTTTAGGCTATGCAGTTGAGTGCAGTGCAACGGCACTCACAAATCAAGAAGAGAATTTGATCACTATCATGCTGCATAAGGCACGCGGTGTTCCTGTCTACAACACAGAAAGAATTGAAAGGCGAAGAACACTCCGTTCAAATTACCTTTCGACCCCACTGCAAAGCGATGATAAGCTCTTCTTGTTTAATAAGGAAAAGGACTTTTTTCATTTCGTGCCAAATGATTCCATCTATTATTCCTATCTGAATGAACAAACAATAAATGCCAACACCACACAGGCGTACCGCGATGAAGCCCAGCGAGAGCTGGCAAATTGGATTCGCTTCTCGCTGAATGACGAAGAAAAATATCGAACTGGTTTAACTACTGATAGTATGGAAATAGAAGGAGTTGCTGGCTGGTTTCTAAAGCACTTTTATGGAAAGGAAGATGTAATGAAAAACAGTTTTAGAGAGCGAACTATCGAGAGCGTAAGGAAACAAGTGCTGGCTTCTGCGGCGTGGCTTTTGATTACAAGTAGGGGAAATTCAGTAACCGATTTGATAGAAACCGGGAAAAGAATGGAGCGCTTATTTTTAAAAGTGAGGGAGCGTGGAATTGCCATGCATCCCATGACACAGATATTGGAGGAAGAATCGATTGGTAAGGGCGTTGCAGCGGAATTAAAAATAGAAGATCCGATTCAATTTGTGATCAGGGTTGGTTATGTAAAGAAATACCCCGAGCCGGTTTCATTGAGAAGGCCGATTGATTGGTTTATTCGTAGGGTAGGTAGTAATTGAATGGTAGCGTTATGTATTCAAAAAGAATTGTCTCTTTAGCTGGAGTAGTAATCATTTGTATAAGTTCTATGGGCATTGTTAATGCCCAGAAATTTTATATCAAAGCCGTGGAAGGCTATATTTTTAGTTCAGCAAGTACTGCTTATAACAATGCCGATCCAAATGGCCTAACACTAATACAGCCGTCTACTGACATTTCAATCAGCGCTGATGGAAGGACGACTACCATTAGATCATTGTATGGATCAATAGGCACAGGTTATAAGATAGGAGTAGCTGGTGGGTATACGTTTACCGATCATCTTGCCGTAGAACTTGCCGTAAACTACTTTAAAGGCAATACAATAACAATAGGTAAGTTTAACAGCGGGTTGACATCACAGGTTGAGAACTGCTACTTGCGTGGTGTTGAACTTTCACCCACGTTTGTAATTCGCGCGAATAATAGAAAATTTGACCCATATATAAGGGCGGGAGCTATATTCACCTTAGGCGGTTCTCTATGGATTGATACTTATGTAGACCAACCAACCGCTGGTGACGGAGGTGCAGCACTTTCCGTTCGAGCGAAATCGGAAGTGAAATCAAATTTTAGTGTAGGCGTTCTTGGTGCCGCGGGAATGCAATTTCACATAACAAAAGAGTGTGGTGTATTTGTAGAAGCTGAGTTTAAGAGCTTTTCAATTGGAAGTAAGAATGCGCGGATAACTGAATATACTACTTCGCTCGATTCCGATGGTGCCACTACAATGGTACCCGGCCAACAGCTTTCAGACTTACCCGAATATAAAAAGAGTTTCACGTTTTCCGATGAATTCGAACAGTCGACTAATGGCGTTGTTGATTTAACCCAACCGCACACATTGCCAACTCAAAAAGTGAATCTAAGTGGCGTAGACATAAATATCGGAGTGACGTGGACACTTTAAAATTTTCAACCCATTCACTATGCAAGCCGCAAAGGGAAGTTCAAAGTAGTTAAACTAGAAAAGTAACAGAATCAATTCAAATGTCCTAATCAAGAATAACGCAGATGAAAAACAAAGTCATTCTATTAAATAAACGACCTATCGGCAAACCAACATTAGATGATTTCAAAACTGTTTATGAAGAGATAGCAGCGATTGAGAATGGTGAGATGCTATTGAAAACACGCTATGTCTCTGTGGATCCCTATTTACGAGGTAGGATGAATGATTCTAAATCGTACGTCCCACCATTCGAGTTAAACAAACCAATACAATCTGGAATAATTGCCGAAGTAACAGAAAGTAAACTCGAAGCATTTAAGAAAGGTGAATTCGTATCGGGTAATTTAGATTGGAAAGAATATCAGATTTCTAATGGAGAGGGTCTACTCAAGGTAAATGAAAACGAAGCTAATCTCACCCCGTATTTAGGGGTTTTAGGAATGACTGGTCTTACAGCATACTTGGGGCTAACTGAAATCGGTTTGCCGAAAGAGGATGAAACACTTGTAGTATCAGGTGCTGCCGGAGCAGTGGGAACAATTGTCGGGCAGATTGGTAAAATACTAGGATGTAAAGTAGTGGGAATTACTGGGTCCGATGAAAAAGTAGCCCTCCTTAAATCGAAGTTTCGGTTCAATTATGCCATTAACTACAAAACAACCCCAGATTTAAAGACGGCAATTAAGAATGCGTGCCCCAACGGAGTGGACATCTACTTTGACAATGTTGGTGGCGCTATTTCGGATGCTGTTTTAGCCAACATAAATAAATTCGCAAGATTACCCGTGTGCGGTGCCATCTCACTTTATAATGACACCACCGCTTCGCTAGGTCCTCGTTTGCAGCCTATTATTTTAACGAAGAGCGCTACGATGCGCGGATTTATAGTAGGTGATTTTGCAGCGCAATTCCCCGCAGCCAGAGCACAACTTGCTCTTTGGCTTCAAGATAAAAAGTTAAAATATAGCGAAACAGTAGTGGAAGGATTTGATGCCATCCCTCAGGCGTTTATTGATTTGTTTGAAGGTAAGAACGAAGGGAAAATGATTGTCAAAGTTTAATAGTCACACTAAAAATAAAATAAAATGAAAATCTTAATTGTCTTAACATCCCATAGTGCGCTTGGTAATACGGGAGAAAAAACTGGTTTTTGGATAGAGGAATTTGCTACGCCCTATTATGCGTTGGCAGACGCGGGAGCAGTTATTACCATTGCATCTCCCAGCGGTGGGCAACCTCCGGTTGACCCAAAAAGTGAGCTAGCAGACGCACAGACGCCTTCCACAAAACGATTCTATTTGGATAATGCCGTGATTGATAAAGTGGCGAATTCATCAAGATTGGCGGATGTAAATCAATCCGATTATGATGCTGTTTTTTATCCAGGCGGACACGGACCCTTATGGGACTTGGCAACCGATAAAACTTCGATTAAGTTAATTGAGGAGTTTTACAATAATCAAAAGCCAATCGCCTTCGTGTGCCACGCCCCTGCTGCACTTGTTAACGCAAAAGCACTGAATGGCGAACCTCTTGTAAAAGGAAAGAATCTAACGGGTTTTTCAAACACGGAAGAGGAGGGCGCTAAACTTACCAACGTTGTTCCCTTTTTATTGGAAGACGAACTTAAAAAACACGGTGCACACTATACAAAAGGTGCTGATTGGACATCTTATGTGAAGCAGGATGGGCTACTAATCACTGGACAAAATCCGGCATCCTCTGAAGCGGTTGCAAAGTTGCTTTTAAAAACGCTTAAGGGAGAAAAGTAACGTGCCTAGTTTCAAGACCAACCGAGAGCTTTGATTTCCCTTTGGAATAACAATTCATTTATACACTATAGAATTTGATATTTAATAAAAAGACTTTTTAAACAATCACTTACTTATGACATTTCAAACAATCAATCCTGCTACAAATAAACTTGTAAAAACCTTCGATGAGATGACTCCTGCCGTTGTTAATAAGGCACTAGAAAATGCTGCAACTGCTTTTGGCGACTGGAAGAAAACAGATTACAAAGAACGCTCGCAACTATTGTACACAGTAGCTGGTTTGTTACGTGCTAAAAAGAAGGTACTCGCTCAACTGATTACATTAGAGATGGGAAAACTTTTATCGCACGCAGAAGGTGAGATAAAATTAAGTGCCGAGATATTTGACTACTATGCGAAAAACGCAAAAGGATTTTTAGCAGATAAAGTATTAAACCCTGTCCACGGTAAAGCACTTATCCGATACAGCCCAGTGGGTGTTCTGCTAGGCATTCAACCTTGGAATTTTCCCTTCTATCAAGTGGCAAGATTTGCAGCACCCAACATCATGGTCGGCAATACCGTGCTGATCAAACATGCTGCCAATGTGCCTCAATGCGCTATTGCCATCGAAGAACTATTTACAGAAGCTGGCGCACCGCTTGGACTCTATACCAATTTATTAGTATCGCATGACCGACTGAGCGAGATGATGGCGGACAAAAGAATTAGAGGGGTGTCGCTTACGGGTAGTGAAGTTGCGGGTGCAAGTGTGGCAGCAGAAGCGGGCAAGCATGTGAAAAAATCAGTGTTGGAATTAGGCGGCAGCGATGCGTTTATTATACTGGAAGATGCGGACATTGATAAAGCCGTGGAGTGGGCTGTTGTTGGTAGAATCAACAATAATGGGCAGTGCTGTGTGGCATCTAAGCGTTTTATAGCGGTGGAAAGTATTGCGGATAAATTCCTTGAGAAATTCAAGAATAAATTGGCTGAAATAATTGTAGGGGATCCCACCGAAGAAAAAACGCAGTTAGGGCCACTCAGCACAGAAGCAGCGGCTGTTAAGATTGCCGACCAAGTGAAAAGAGCCGTTGAAGGCGGTGCGAAAGTTTTACTGGGTGGTAAACGCGTAGATCGCGAAGGTGCATATATGCAGACTACTCTGCTTACCGATGTGAAACCAGGTAACCCTGTTTTTTATGAGGAATTTTTTGGACCTGTGGCATTGTTTTTTAAAGTGAAGAACGAACAAGAGGCGATCGATTTAGCCAACGATTCTCCGTTTGGCTTAGGAGGTTCTGTATTTACACAAGATATCGAAAGAGGTAAGCGGGTGGCAAATCAAATTGATACTGGCATGGTTTTCATTAATCACCCCACATGGACACAAGCCGATCTTCCTTTCGGAGGAACAAAAGCCTCTGGTTATGGCAGAGAACTTTCTGAATTAGGCATCGATGAATTTGTGAACAACAAACTAATACGTGTAAGTGAATTAAGCGATCCTTTTTAGTCTTTCGATGGCTTAATCGACAACATAAATAAATTTTTATTGAAAGTGAGGGTTGTTCAATGATTCAAAAAACTGCTAAATCAGAATAATAATATGAATGAAGAACATTACTACGAAGTTAATCTTCTTTGGAATTCAGTTACACAAGGTACCTTAAGTTCGCCTGTCATTACAAGTAAAATTGAAGTGGTAACACCGCCTGAATTTCCAAATGGCATAAAAGAGAAATGGACACCGGAACATTTATTTGTTGCCGCTGTGAACTCGTGTCTAATGTCAACTTTCTTGTTGGTAGCAGCCAATTCGAAATTTGAATTTATCAGTTTTGAAAGTAATGCCGTTGCAAAAATCGATAAGGTAGAAGGGAAGTTTTCGGTGACTGAAATTATTTTAAAGCCAACCCTTGTCATTCCACCAACACAAAACGAGGCAAGAGCAAAGCGAGTACTGGAGATGAGCGAGAATTCCTGTGCGATCGCGAATTCATTAAAAACAAAAATCACGTTAGATCCGATTATTAAAATCAACAATTAAGTATCGGTTTTTAGGTAGATTTTCTAATTCATTGGCAAGAGGCGAAGTATTAATAACTGTTATTACCAATCTAACTTGAATCGCGCTTGTCTAAAACTTTACAGGATTTTTGGAAGCTAATCAAACTTTCATTTAATGAATTTGTTGACGATAACTCGCTGCGATTGAGTGCATCGCTCTCATACTATACTATCTTTTCGATAGCACCCATGCTCATTATTATTATTTCGGTAGCTGGAATATTTTTTGGCGTGGATGCCGTGGAAGGAAAAGTCTATCATCAAATCAATGGGTTAGTGGGCAGTGATGCAGCTAGGCAAATTCAGCTTATTATAAAAAACATAAAATTATCACAGCACAGCAGAGGCGGAGTTATCATTGGATCGGTGATTCTGATTATTGGTGCTTCTGGTGTTTTTACTGAGATACAAGATTCAATTAATTATTTATGGTGTATTAAGGCAAAGCCCAAGCAGAACTGGGTTAAACTCATCGTCAATCGGCTTCTTTCTTTTTCATTGATTGCTGCTTTTGGCTTTCTTCTTTTTGTCTCTCTATTGGGCAACGCACTCTTCGATCTCTTAAGCGACCAATTAAAACTATATTTTACTGATGGCATTATCTATTTATTTTATTTTTTGAATGTCGTCTTTATGTTGCTTCTTACTTCTTTTATGTTTGCTTTTATTTATAAGATATTGCCGGATGCCATTATTCGATGGAGAGATGCCTTCGTTGGAGGGCTCGTTACTGCCATTCTATTTACCGGAGGCAAATTAGTGATCAGTGCCTACGTAGGCTACTCCAACATCGATGTAATTTACGGCACAACTGCATCCATCATTATCATCTTGCTATGGGTTTACTATTCGTCCATCATCTTATATTTTGGTGCATCTTTTACCAAGTTTTATACGATTCACCATGGCGGAAATGTAGTGCCAAAGAATAATGCAGTGTTTATTGAAAGGCAAGAGAAGAATAGCTCAAAAATGCTATAATCTTGATGAGACGCATAAATTGCAGTAACTAACACGCTGCTACTGCCTTTTTGCAGTTGTGTTGCGGGCGTGTTTTACAGCGTGTAACTTATCATTTGCTTTTCCGTCTACGCTTCGGTTATCTTTATAGCCAACCTACTATCCTAGCTCATGAAAAGTGCAATGCCCGAGTTTTCTCCAGTGAAGTACGCCCGCATAGGCGGTGTTATTTATCTAGTCATTATAGCAGCTGGTATTTTTGGCGAATTCGTAGTACGCGGGAAAGTAATTGTGCATGGCGATGTGGTGGCTACCGCTGCCAACCTAAAAGCATTTCCTCAACTCTGGCGTTGGGGTATTTGTGTTGACCTTATCATGCAATTCTGCGATATCCCTTTAATGTTGATTTTTTATGTTCTGCTCAGGCCTGTAAATCGAAATCTCGCTCTTATGAATCTTCTTTTTAACATGATTCAAACTGCGGTGTTGGTGGCGAACAAGTTGAATCTTTTAATGCCGCTATTCTTGCTGGGCGATGCGGCCTATCTTAAAACGGTAGATCCGAATCAACTGCAAGTAGTGTCGTACCTTTTTATGAAACTGCACGACTATGGTTTTGGTGTTGGATTGATTTTCTTCGGGATGGTATGTTTGGTGGAAGGTAGACTAATTTATAAGTCGAACTTTTTACCAAAAATACTTGGCGTTTTATTACAAGTTGCTGGTCTATGTTACCTTACAAACAGCTTTGCAATGCTGCTTTCTCCAGCATTGGCAAATGCACTAACGCCCTACATACTAGTGCCGCCTCTGGTTGCCGAACTGGGTCTCGCACTTTGGTTGCTCATAAAGGGTATTGATGTTGCGAAATGGAAAGAGTGGTTTGTGCCAGAGCAACCCGTAAAAAATTAGCAACCTAATATTCAATAGCTAATCTGAAATAAACAAGGATGGCTTGCAGGTTTAATCTGTAAAGCTTGCAACTTTTAGGTTCCGATATGTAATCTTTCAATTAGTAAGGAGGTGCAACTTGCTTTCTGTTACAATAAATTATGAGAAACACGAAATCAAAATCACATCATATCGATTCTGGGGATCAACATCTTTTTCCAGGCTATCCGCTGTATCCCTCAAGCGAAGATATTTTCAATAAGTCAACCGAAATGCAAGAGATAGATCCGGAGAATATAAATGAGGCAAAGCAGGCTAATGAGAAATCGGAAACAGCCAATGAAAAGAGCTTTGAAGAGGATCGCTCGGGCGAAGACTTAGATATTCCGGGCGTTGAACTGGACGATGAAATGGAAGCAATAGGCAGCGAAGATGAAGAAAACAATTTTTACAGTCTTAGTGGGTATGATCAGGTTGACTTAGCGGAAGAAGCGGGCGATGAAAAACAAATTGAAAATTGAAAAGGATACTGCTGTTTTTGGGTATTTTTATTGTGGCAGGCATAAGTGTTCAAAAAATTACTTCTATGGCAACTACTAAAACAGAAACCCAACCCTATAAAGTGATTCATGTAGAAAGGGGCTTTGAAATTCGTTTCTACCCAGCCACCACTATGGCTATGGTTGTTTCGAAAGCAAAAACCTATAAGGAATTGGCAAGTTCAGGTTTTAGGAAATTAGCTGGCTATATTTTTGGTGGTAACAATGAAAAGAAAAGTATCGCCATGACATCGCCAGTACACATGGACATTAACGATTCGTTATCGTCTATGAGTTTTGTAATGCCTTCTTCATACACAAAAGACAATTTACCTCAGCCCAACGATAAAACAATTGCTATAAAGACCACAAAGGACGAGTACGTGGCCGTGGTGAGGTTTGGTGGTTATGCCTCTGACGAAGATATAAAAGAGTATTCAGCCAAGCTTGAAAAATCACTGGTGGCAAGCAAAATTCACTATTTTGGAAACTTTAGATTTCTCGGCTATAACGCTCCCTACCAATTCTTTGGAAGGCGAAACGAGATTATTGTAAGTGTTCAATGGCCGCAGTAGGCTATGAAAATTCTAATCACTGGTGTCATGGGTAATGCTTCATTACCTCCCACGTTTTCAATCAACGTCAACCACCACTAATTGACTGAGACAATTACCAAATGTAGAACCCATTACTTTTAATGAGCTTATCCAAAGCAATAAAAGACTATTGATAACATAAACATAATGTTGTTTAATGCCCATCTTAACGTTGGGTCAGCTAACTTTTGACATTGAAAACGCAAAACAAAATGAAGTATGGCTTTTTTTGCTTTGTCCTTCTCTTGTCTTGCTCGCAAGATACATCCACTATTAAAATCAAAGGATC
The DNA here is from genome assembly GCA_027487845.1 of Flammeovirgaceae bacterium. GTDB lineage: Bacteria > Bacteroidota > Bacteroidia > Cytophagales > Cyclobacteriaceae > ELB16-189. The sequence goes on along the minus strand of JAIYCV010000028.1, from coordinate 239,832 downwards.
CGATACAGAAGTAAACCTTGTAGTGTTGTTGGCAGAATCATTTCGAAAGGTGGATAATGAAGTATTTGTTTCTATTTCAGGTGGTGGTTCAGGGCTCGGAATCGCGTCCTTGATAAACGGCACGGCTGATATTGCCAATTCATCGCGCAGCATAACGAAAAACGAGATCAGTCTTTTCGTCAACAGAAAGATCGCGATTGATTCTTTTGTGTTTGCACAAGATGCTATCGCTTTTGTTGTGGCAAGTGACCTGCCCATTGATTCGATTAGTACGAGCGATTTATCTAATCTACTAAGCGGCAAACAAAAGAGTTGGCTAACTTTAACAAAAAAGAATTTGCCTATTAACATTTACGGAAGGCAAAGCAATTCGGGTACGCATGATTTCATTAAGAAAAAATTAGGTATTGAATTTACTCCTTATGCCAAGCAAATGAGTGGCAACGCACAGATATTAGAAGCCATCCGAGCCGATCATTCTGGGTTAGGATATGTTGGCGCGGGGTATGTTTCCAACGGCAATAGCAAAGGAATTAAAACACTATCCATTTATACTCCCGAAAACAAATCGCCTGTTTCGCCACTTGATTCCGCTATGATCGCCAAGGGAAAGTATTTTTTTCAGCGCCCGTTATTTCAATATTACAAGAAGGAATCCTACAACAAGATAAAACCTTTCCTTCTGTATGAAAATAGTAACGAAGGCAAGAGAATTATTAAAGCGTCTGGGTATTATCCTGTAAAGGCCATTGAACAACACCATTAAAAATAGAGAACGAACCGACTGGTGGTTTCGGCAGTTGTTCCGAGCTACAGGTTTGCTTACCATTGGTTTGCTAGGTGGAATATTTATGATGTTGTTGCTGAACAGTATCGCGTTCTTTATTCATGTAAGTCCGGTTGATTTCTTCACGGGTTCGCAGTGGGATCCGGAAAGTGCTGAAAGTAAGTATGGCATTGCCCCGCTGTTAGTCAGCACCGGGTTAGTAACCATAGGTGCTATGATTATCGCGGTACCGCTAGGCGTATTAACGGCCGCTTTTTTATCAGAAGTAGCGCCCCAAAGACTAAAAATGTTTTTGAAACCTATCATTGAAATGTTGGCGGCTATCCCTTCGGTTGCCATTGGCTTTTTAGGTATTGTGTTGGTGGGGCCCGGCATTGCTAAACTCTTTGGAATTCAAAACGGATTAAATGCCATGAATGGTTCGGTGTTGTTGGCTGTGATGGCCTTGCCTACCATTATCACCATTAGCGAAGATGCCATTAACTCAGTTCCAAAAGCCCATCGTGAAGCTTCACTGGCGTTGGGTGCTAACCGATGGGAGACTATTTTTAAAGTAGTTATTCCTGCTGCTATGCCCGGCCTCATTGCAGCGGTAATGCTTGGCTTAGGTAGAGCATTAGGTGAAACCATGACCGTATTAATGGCCACTGGAAATGCAGCCGTGTTACCTAAAAGTTTTCTGGATGCAGTGCGCACCATTACGGCTACCATCGCCATCGAGATGGGAGAGGTGCCTTACCAAACCACTCATTATTTCGCCTTGTTTGCCATCGCCTTGGTTTTGTTTGCAATCACCTTAGCCATAAATTTAGTGGGAGAATATTTTGCTGGTCGCCTTAGAAAATTTCAATCATGACGAAGAAATTAAAAATACTCATCGATTGGATATTATTAGCTGGAAGCACTTTGCTGGTGTGCCTGATTTTAGGAGTTATCTTGTGGGACATTTTTTCGAAAGGGATGTCTTCAATTTCGTGGGATTTTGTCAGCCAGTTTCCTACCCATGGCATGACGCAAGGTGGTATTCTTCCCGCTATCATCGGCACGTTTTTGCTTACCATCATTACCACCTTATTTGCTATGCCACTAGGGGTAGCCTGTGCCGTGTACTTGAATGAGTATGCAAGTCCATCCTTGTTAACCAACATCATCAGAGCTTCCATCCGAAACCTTGCGGGAATCCCTTCTATCATTTATGGTTTGTTTGGCTTGGCCTTATTTGTTCAATCATTGAAGCTTGGCACTTCGGTGCTTTCAGCAGGGCTAACGCTCGGTTTGCTTTCGTTACCCTACATCATTACGACAACAGAGGAAGCACTTAAACGCATACCCAACAGCATGCGAGAAGCTACCTTAGGTCTGGGTGCTACGCAATTTGAAACCATAAAAGATGTAGTGTTGCCGCGAGCCTTGCCCGGTATACTAACTGGGGTGATACTAACTATTTCCAGGGCTGCAGGCGAAACGGCCCCTATCTTATTCACAGGCGTAGCCTTTTACATCAATGGCATTACGCTTTCGCTGGATCAGGAGTTTATGGCGTTGCCTTATCATTTGTATATGTTATCCACGCAACACCATGCAATAGAACAAGTTAGACCGCTAGCATACGGCACTGCGGTGGTGCTGATTGCGTTAGTCTTTCTTTTAAACATGGTAGCTTTTTATATTCGCTTTAAACATAGATCGCAACAAGATGTCTGATAGTAAGCTTTCTGCACAGGGGTTGAATTTGTTTTTCGGAAAGAAACAAGTGCTCAAGAATATTTCCATTTCATTTAAAAAAAATCAAGTCACAGCCTTGATTGGGCCTTCGGGTTGCGGCAAGTCAACGTTGCTGCGCACTTTTAACCGAATGCATGATCTTTCGCCCGATGCCCGCATTGAAGGGCTGATAAAGCTAGACGAACTTAACATCTACGACAAGAAAATTCAGGTAACCGAAATACGCAAACGTATTGGCATGGTTTTTCAAAAACCAAATCCATTGCCAAAGAGTATTTATGAAAACATGGAGTATGCGCTGAAGATCCATAATTTTCCAAAGCAAGAAATACCAGCCCTGATCGAAAACGCGTTGAAGGAAAGTTACCTGTGGGATGAAGTGAAGGACGAACTAAACAAACCAGCGGTTCAACTTTCGGGCGGGCAGCAACAGCGGTTGTGTATTGCACGCACCGTTGTATTGCGACCGGAAATTATTTTGATGGATGAGCCCTGCTCTGCGCTTGATCCTATCAGCACAAGTAAAATTGAAGAGTTGATTGTGCGCCTGAAGAAAGATTACACGATAGTCATCGTTACTCATAACATGCAACAAGCCCAGCGCATCTCCGATGATGTTGCTTTTATGTATTTGGGCGAGTTAATGGAATTTGATATTTGTAATAACATCTTCAAAAATCCGAAGAATGAGTTGACGAAGAATTATGTGGGTGGGCATTTTGGGTGATATTCGTTGTTGGTTGATCGTTATTCGTTGTTCATATTCGCGAGGAACGAAGTGATCTCTATCTCATGATTGACGTTGATCAAAATTATCCTAATTCTAGCATTTCCAGAAGGCTTATTGAAGACCTTCGTTTTTCAGCATCTGTTCAATTTCGTTCACAGTAACTGTGTCTCTTTCTCCTTTGCTATAAATAGTTAGCAGATATACCTTTTCTTTAATTACTTTTACACACGAAATTATCCTTGCACCACCAGACTTACCTTTGTTTTTACTTTTTATCGAAAGCCTAATTTTGTAAACATCGTTGCCAAGGGGTGTTCCTTTTGTTGGGTTTTTTTCTAGCTCTGTACCAAGTTCTTGCAATTCCCTTGCTAAAGAAGCATATCTCTTTATCAGTTTTTTGGCTTCTTTTTTAAAGGCATCGGTTAATATTATGCTATAACTCATCCAAGAATTCCTTTAAGGATGTACCTTTCAGTTTGCCCTCTTGAATTAGCTTCATTTCTCGGATACCTTGCTGAAGGCTGTTTAGGATCTCCATTTTATTTGGTTCTGAACCACGACTTGTTTCCTTTTTGATTTCAAACTTTACATTCAATGCTTTAACCACTGCTTTTAAGGCGTTGATTTGGTTTGTAGTGGTTGGGCGGGCTATAAAGATATTTTTTGTCGGCATGGATCAGTATATTGAAATCAAATTTAACAAAGGTTTCAAAAAAAACATAGTGTGGGGCTTTTAACTAGTTTCTTTTCTCGCATCGCACGAGCGATTCCTTGCGGTTAAGGCGTCAGACACCTTCAAGGTGTCTGACGCCTGAGATATATTTCTTAACCATCTGTTTGGTCTACTAAAACATCGAAAAATGAGAGTGCTGGCTCGGGCGAACAGCGTTGTGGTGCGATGGCACGCGTGCGGAGGCATTTTTTTGTCTAAAATTTTTTGATTCTTTTTGTTTCAAGTGTTTCGTCCCATAAGGCGGAAAAAAAATAACAACAGAAGAAAATGGAATGAGCTTGATATCGGTTTGCCCTATCGTGATAAAGTTTTATTACATTCGTTGGTAAACAAAACCAACGAAGACAAGAGAATATTTAGTGATAATTTTAAAACTTAAGCAATATGAAACAAACAACACAATTAGGAAACAGCACACTTACTGTGAACCGAATGGGTCTTGGATGCATGGGTATGTCAGAGTTTTATGGTTCTTTTAACGAAACGGAATCCATTGAAACGTTGCATAAGGCAATTGACTTAGGAGTTAATTTTTTCGATACAGCTGATATGTATGGGAGTGGAGCGAACGAAAAATTAATTGGAAAAGCACTTAAAGACAAATGGGATGAAGTTGTTTTGGCTACAAAATTTGCGGTAATGCGAGGCCCTAATGGGGAATGGCTCGGTCTTAATGGGCAACCCGAATACATTAAGAAAGCGTGCGACCAAAGTCTTTCAAATTTAGGAATAGAAGCCATAGATTTATATTATATGCACCGGAAAGCACCTGATGTTGAGATTGAAGTAATTGTAGGTGCAATGGCGGATTTGGTTAAACAAGGAAAAGTAAAATACATTGGTCTGTCAGAAGTTGATGCAGCAACAATAAGAAGAGCACACAAAATTCATCCCATCACAGCCCTTCAGTCTGAATATTCTTTATGGAGTCGTGAGCCGGAGCAAGAATTGTTTGACGTTTGCAAAGAACTTGGAATAACCTTTGTATCGTACAGCCCGTTGGGGAGAGGCTTTTTGACAGGAGCATTTAAAAGTCGTGCTGATTTTGAGGCGGGAGATTTTAGGTTAAACAATCCACGATTTACAGACGAAGCTTTTAAAGAGAATATCAAATTTGTTGAAGGTATTGACCGACTAGCAAAAGACAAAGGCGTAACCAACGCACAAATAGCGTTAGCCTGGATATTAAGCCAGAACGATGAGATTACAGCCATCCCCGGTACAAGAAAGATTCACCGATTGGAAGAGAATTTAGGGGCATTTGATGTGGACTTCACTGAGGCCGATTTTGCTCTTATTCGAGAGTCGATGCCTAGCCAAACAATAGGAAATCGTTATTAGGCAATGGCTAGTGTATTGTTGATGAAGAACAACAGCGAAAGCAGGGCTTAATTTTTAGAGGCTTGACGTTGGGATTTTGAAGGTTTGGATGGAGCTAAATCGATTTAACTTCACAAAATCATAACAATGTATGATTGCTATTGCCAAAAGGTTGATCTAATTTAGCTTCGTTGTATGAATGTAATTTGTTCATCGAAAATGCCTTTCTAAAATTTTTTACCTTAGTTGTCCGATATACCATTCCTTAAACGTCCAGTAACAAACTTAAACCCAACTAATATGACAACACATGAAGTAGCTAGTAAATTGGTAGAACTTTGTCGCCAAGGAAAAATTGATGAAGTACATGCAACCCTTTTTGCAGAAAATGTAAAGAGCATTGAAGCAAATGAAATAATGGGGCCAAAGGAGGTGGAAGGATTGGAGGCGATAAAAGCAAAATCAGTGGCTTTTCAAGCAGGCGTAGAGGAATTTCATGGGGCCACTATTTCAGAACCTGTTGTGGGTGGCAATAGCTTTGCCATTTCATGGGCAATGGATGCAACCTTCAAAGGTCGCGGAAGAATGACGATTGAGGAAGTGTGTGCGTATCAAGTGAAAGATGGCAAAGTGGTGTTAGAGCAATTCTTTTATTAATTAATTATTTACTCTCTCTCCGGATTATTTTTTTTAAAGTTAAAAAGGCGCAATGTAAGTTGCGCCTTTTTAGTTTTAGCATTGCCTTTCTAGTTTTTGAAGATAGTCTTGTATCTTCACCAGGCGAAACAAACTTAATTTGTTAAGCAGATAGATTAAAATCAGGATATGGTTTCCATTACCACCTTTCGAAAATTAGCTCTTTCCTTTCCTGAGGTTACGGAAGAACCACACTTTGAAAAGACTTCTTTTAGAGTAAAAAAGAAAATCTTTGCTACTTACGATGCTCAAAAGAAACGAGCCTGCCTTAAATTATCAGCAATTGACCAACATGTTTTTTCAACAGGCGCCAAGGCAATCATTTTTCCTGTCGATAACAAATGGGGTAAGCAGGGGTGGACATTGATTGAAATTGACAACGTGGACAGCGATTTATTTTTTGATGCCTTAACCACTGCCTATTGCGAAGTAGCGCCTAAAAAGTTATCGGACGGGATTAGGAGTGGAAGGCAATAAAACAAGTATACTGTAAATCTAAGAAAGATGAAAACGAAAAGTATTTTTGAACGACTGCGTGAAGGAGAAACGATTAATGCCAATGACCCCGAAGGATGTAAGCTACGGGAAGCTTCATTTGAAACGAAGAAGTTACTCATTCAGATGAATAATTCTTCTAGCCCATCGGAAGTCAGAGACTTGTTGAGTAAAATTACGGGCAGTGAGATTGATAACTCCGTTGATGTGTTTACACCCTTATACATCAATTACGGAAAGCACACCAAAATTGGAAAGAATGTTTTTATCAATTTTGATTGCACTTTTTTGGACCTAGGGGGAATTACGATTGAAGATAATGTATTGATAGCACCGAAGGTCAGTCTATTATCAGAAGGCCATCCTGTATCACCCGAAAGCAGACACTCTTTGATGGTAGGGCACATTCATATCAAGAAAAATGCTTGGATTGGTGCAGGTGCTACCATCTTACAAGGCGTCACTATCGGTGAGAATTCAATAGTAGCAGCAGGTGCAGTGGTTTCAACAAATGTTCCGGATAACACAATTGTAGGTGGTATACCCGCCAAAGTGATTAAAGAAATAAAAGAGTAAAATCGTTAGCTTAAAGAACTCCCAATGAAACATTTGCACTTACTTTTTTTGACCTTAATTTCAACACTTACAATAGGGTCATCTTTTTACAACAAAGGCGATGACAAGGGTTCGATTCAAAACAGTACCGAAATGAAAAAAGAAAAAATCAAAATAACCGTTAACGGCCAGACTTTCACAGCTACACTGTTGGACAACAACTCAGTTAAAGCATTTACGGACATGCTTCCATTGACAATCAAAATGATTGAACTGCATGGAAACGAGAAATATGGTGAGTTGAAAAAGAGCCTACCGACAAACCCATCTAATCCTAAAACCATCACGATAGGGGACTTACTGCTTTACGGAGATAACACCTTGGTATTGTTCTACGAAACGTTTCCGACATCCTATAGCTACACTGCATTAGGACGGGTAGACAATCCGACTGGCTTAGCATCTGCCTTGGGTTCTGGAAACGTAACTGTTACTTTTGAATTGGAATAACAACTTGGAAGAAAAGCGAACGGCTGTTCAACAAGTTAGGTTAGTGTTTGTGGAATCTTAGACAATTTCAATTCTAAAGTGATCTACTTGACCGCCCTGTCAGGTTTACAGTGAGAAACGCGATTGTTAGTCGCGTAAATAAAATCAAGCTACCTTCGTTGTAGAGCACGTAATTGGGATCCATTCAGCAATATATCTTTACTATAAAAATGCCAACTCCCCATGAGAAAATTGCCATAAAAGCAACCTATTTTAGCATTGTAGGCAATGCAGGTTTGGCGGTAATAAAAGCCGTGGCTGGCTTTTGGGGCAACTCGTATGCATTGATTGCCGATGCCATACTCTATAATGAGCTAGATATGAGTCGATTATTTGCCGTTTATGAGCTGTTGATAAACCGTTGTTGATCCAGTATTCCCGGCTTCAAGACCTATAGAAGCCTAAGACATCTTAATGGCTTCGCCTGCTGCAGCTGGTTAAGTTGCTTCCCACGACCCAAGAAACCGACCTGCCACACCTTGCGACCACTGAAAAAGACCTACTGGCCAGCCGGTTAGCTAAAGAAATTAAAGAAAAAACGTGGGAGGTAGCCCGTTTACAGGCAATGGTAAACCAACAAAGAGAGCGGTTGCAATTGATGGCCGCCCAACGGACGCTACTGGAGGTGCATAATGCTCAGGATTTGAGCGCCTTAGAAGGCCGTGAGAAAGATTTCTGGTTGCAGCAGCAAGCCGCAGAAGAGCAAGGGCAGGTAGTGGATGCCTATTTTGAATGGTTGAAGGCAATCCGGGCGTTGGAGGTGTTAAGTGTGGAGTTACAGGTGCTAGAAAAACACACGGCCTCTGCTTCGACCCCTAGCTAATGGGATAGTCTTTGATAAAAATTTTAGCTATTACGTTAAAATCTCTTAAATTTCACATTGATTGGATTCATGGCGCATTCAAACTTCACATTCTTAGAGACTGAGTTTCCCATACTCTTTAATATTGCCTGTTCGGCAGAATATAATTTGCATTCCGATCCGGTAACTGCGCTTTGGAAGCTAAGGGTGTTTGAAGAGAAAATAGTTGATTATTTATTTGAGGAGCATAACCTAGAGAAGCCACGCGAAAACACACTCCACAATAGAACTCGGGTGCTGGAAGATGAACGTATTTTGCAACCTAACATCGCTAGCCTTATTCATAATATTAAGCAAAAGGGAAATATTGCGACTCATGAATCGAAGGGTACACTGGAAGATGCGAAGACGATCTTATTCTCGGCTTTTAAGGTCGCAAAATGGTTTTACCAAACTTACTCTGCGGAAAACAAAAATATATGTGACCTCAAATTCAGCATTCCACCAAATCAGGATGCGCGTCATGCACTCCACGAACTGGAAAAGAATTTTGCTGACCTAGAGCAAAAATTCAAGGCTCTTTTGATTGAAAAGGAGGCTACCGTTCTTTCACAGCAAAAGCAAAAAGAAATCACAGAAAGGTCGGAGGGTTCTGCCCGCAACATTGATTTGGATGAAGCCGAAACACGAGAGCTGATCGACAACCAATTACGCTTGGCAGGGTGGGAAGTGGACACTAACGAAATCAATTTAAAAAGTAAGCGCACGGCACCAAAGCGTGGTAGAAACTTAGCCATTGCCGAATGGAGAGTTGGTGATAAGTGGGCGGACTATGCGTTGTTTATAGGCACCGAACTTTATGGCATTGTGGAAGCCAAGAAGTGGGGCCAAGATATTTCAACTGACCTCAGGCAATCAAAGATTTATTCAAGTCTTGCTTCTGCTGAAAATGATGCTCAACTGCTAGGGGAGTGGCAAGGCTACAAAGTACCGTTTTTGTTTTCAACCAATGGGCGACCATACTTGGAACAAATCAAAACCAAATCGGGTATCTGGTTTTTGGATGTACGCAAAAATGAGAACACAGCTCGTTCATTACAGGCCTGGTATTCGCCTAGCGGACTGCAAGAACTTCTTGAACGCGATGTAGCGACAGCCAACGAAAAACTGGCGGCAGCTAGTAAAGATTATTTACAAAATAGGAGTGGTCTAGGTTTGCGCGACTACCAAATTACAGCCATTGCAAAAGTAGAAGAAGCCGTTGCCGATAAAAGTCGCAACCGTGCCTTGCTTGCCATGGCTACAGGTACAGGTAAAACACGCACCATTATGGGTTTGTGTTATCGCTTGATCAAGTCAAATCGATTTAAACGCATTTTGTTTTTGGTGGATCGCACTGCCCTAGGCATTCAGGCTATCAATGCTTTTAAAGACAACAAGGTAGAAGACCTCAATACGTTTGCTGGCATTTATCAGGTAGAGGAGTTAAAGAAGGCTATACCAGATATTGACACGCGCCTGCACTTTGCCACGGTGCAAAGTTTAGTGAAGCGATTGTTTTATAAGGATACAGAAGAACCTGGAGAAATTCCTACCATCGATACTTATGATTGCATCATTATCGATGAAGCCCATCGCGGTTATTTGATGGATAGGGAAATAGGCGAAGAAGATTTGGAGTTTAAGAATCAGCAAGATTATGTGAGCAAGTACCGCATGGTGCTCGATTACTTTGATGCCTTTGCTATCGGGCTCACGGCCACGCCTGCGCTGCATACAACCGAAATCTTTGGACGGCCTGTTTATAACTACAGTTACCGCGAAGCGGTGATTGATGGATTCCTGATTGACCATGAACCTCCTTACCTGATTAAAACTAAGTTGAGTGAAGAAGGCATTGTGTGGGAGAAAGGCGAAAAGCCAAAGGTGTATGACAAAGAAACCAACACCATAAAAGAACTGGATGCACTGGAAGATGAATTGCGAATTGAAATAGATCAGTTCAATAAGCTGGTAATTACCGAGCCTTTCAACCGAGCGGTGATAAAACAACTAGTCGGTTACCTTGACCCCGAAGGAAATGAGAAGACACTTGTGTTTGCAGCTTCGGATACCCATGCCGATTTAGTAGGGCAGATATTTAAAGAAGAATTTAGAGAAATAGGGATTGAACCAAGTGATAATGCGATCGCTAAGATTACAGGCAAATCATACGACCCGCTTGAGTTGATCAAGCTATTCAAGAATGAAAAATTTCCCAACATTGCCGTTACGGTTGATTTGTTGACCACCGGAATTGATGTACCCGCCATTTGCAACATCGTGTTTTTGCGTAGAGTAAAATCAAGGATACTCTACGAACAAATGATGGGCAGAGCCACACGCTTATGCGATGATATTCATAAAGAGTCGTTCAAGATATTTGATGCCGTGCGCATCTATGAGGCGTTGGAAGATTTCACCAATATGAAGCCTGTTGTGCCCAACCCAACCATTTCGTTTGCTGAGTTGGCCGGTGAGATTAAACAAATTAAAAGTGAGGAAAGATTAAAGCAACAGATTGATCAGATCATCGCCAAGTTGCAGCGCAAGAAAAGAAAACTAACGAGCACTGCCGAAGAGCGTTTTAAGTTTGCTGCCAATGGCAAAGACATTGAGAGTTACATACACATGTTGAAAGACTTGCCCGTGCATGAGGCCATCAGCGAAATACTTAAGCACGATGACCTTTGGAAATTGCTTGATGAATTTAAACCTGCCCCGGCTTATCAATTATTGTCTGACCATGAAGACGAAGCCCGTGCTGCCGAACGAGGTTATGGCCTGGCAAAGAAACCCGAAGATTATATCGATAATTTTAAAAGATTTATTCAGGAGAACGCCAACAAGATAACAGCCATTAATATCATTTGCACCAGGCCAACGGAGCTAGATCGCAAATCATTGAAAGAGCTTTATCTCTCGCTCGACAATGCTGGATATACCGATCTAAACTTACGCCATGCATGGAAGGCAGTAAAGAATCAAGACATTGCCGCTGATATTATCTCCTTCATCCGCACGCTCTCCTTGGGTAGTAATTTAATCGATCACGAAACCCGCATAAAAAATGCGGTGAACAAAATCCGTAACGCGCGCACCTGGAACAAAGTGCAGGCAAAATGGCTTGACCGCTTTGAAGCGCAGTTGATACACGAAACAATTTTACGAAAGGAAGATTTAGATCGCCCGCCATTTAATGAAGAAGGTGGCTTTGTGCGTTTGAATAAAATATTTGAACAGCAGCTGGAAACCGTATTGGCCGACATCAACACCAATCTTTATCAGGATGTTGGGTAATCAAATCAATAATTTAAAATACCTAAAGCCTTACCGCAAGGAGCTGAGAAACAAACTCACCGCGGCCGAAGCTGCGTTGTGGACGTTGTTGAAAAGTAAACAATTAGAAGGGCGTAAGTTCAGGCGTCAGCACAGTGTTGGTAATTACATTCTCGATTTCTATTGCCCAGCAGAGAGGCTTTGTGTAGAGTTGGATGGAGCGCACCATTTTACCGAGGAGGGAATGAAGTACGATGAAGAGCGCACTGCGTATTTAAACAGCGTGAGTATTCATGTAGTGCGGTTTGAGAACAAATTAGTGTTTGATGATCCGCAAGGAGTACTGGAAGAGATAAAAAGAAATTTTAAGAGGCAACCCCCTCCGCCCTAGCGGGCTCGTCCCCCTTGTCCGGGGGACAGCAGTGTGGTGTAGTCCAAACTGCTGCTCCCCTGCGCAAGGGGAGCTGTCCGGAGGACTGAGGGGTCGGGGCTTGTATTTGTATTATATTTAATTTTTAAACCATTTCATGAGCGCAGAAGCGATTGCCAATAAACTGTGGGGACTTTGTAACATACTCCGCGATGATGGAGTAACCTATCACCAGTACTTGAATGAACTTACTTTCATTTTGTTTCTCAAACTCTCTGAAGTAAAAGAGTTTGAAAATGATGTGCCTAAAGAATACCGCTGGCGTAAGTTGGTGGATACTAAAGACAACAAAGAACTGTTTGACATTTACCGGGACTTGCTCGCCAACATCTCCACTAAATCAAAGAACCCTGCCATTACAGAGATTTACACCAACGCCAGCACTACACTACGCAAGCCCGTGAATTTGCGCACGTTGGTTACTGCCATTGATGGTATTGATTGGTTTGAAGACACCGAGCGCGATCAAATTGCCACCATCTACGAAAACCTGCTGGAGCGCAATGCAGGGGAGAAGAAGAGTGGGGCAGGGCAGTACTTTACACCACGGCCGTTGATTAATGTAATGGTGGATTTACTTGCCCCAAAAATTGGTGAGCGGTGGAACGACCCCGCTGCGGGCACGTTTGGTTTTATGATTGCCGCCAATGAATACCTGCGTGAGAAAACCGACAACTACTTTGCACTTAATGCCAAGGACAGAAAGTTTCAAGTGGAGAAAGCCTTTAGTGGTTGTGAGTTAGTGCAAGATGCCCACCGCCTGGCCATTATGAATGCCAAGCTCCACGGCCTGGAAAGCGACATACGCATGGACGATACCCTGAGTGAAGCAGGCAAAGACATGAAGAACTATGATGGTGTATTGGCAAACCCACCCTTTGGCACCAAGCAAGGGGGCGAGCGGCCCAGCCGTGATGACTTTACTTACCCTACGGCCAACAAGCAATTGAATTTTCTGCAACACATTTACCGCTCGTTGCATAAGCGCGGTGGAGCAAGAGCCGCAGTGGTTTTACCCGATAACGTATTGTTTGAAGATGGCGATGGCCAGCGCATACGCAAAGACTTAATGGACAAGTGTAACCTGCACACCATTTTGCGTTTGCCTACCGGTATATTTTACGCGCAAGGTGTGAAGACCAACGTACTGTTCTTTGAGCGGGGCACTACAGAGACCGGAAACACCAAAAAGATTTGGTATTACGACATGCGCACCAACATGGAAAGTCTGGGCAAGCGCAATCCATTGGCGCGAAATCACTTTGCCGATTTTGTATTGGCTTACACCGGAGGCATTTCGATTGACAAGGTGAAGGATAAATTTGATGGTGCGGTAAACTTTAAGAAGCGCGAAAAGATTGAAGACCCACGATGGCATTCCTTTACGCGTGAAGCATTGGCTGCGAAGAATGATTCGTTGGATGTGGGATTGATAGCTGATGAAAGTTATGGAACAACTGGGAGCGAGGGAGAACCGATAGAATTAGCTAGAGCAGCAAAAGATGAAGTCCACTCGATCATGAAGGAATTGGAGTTGATTATAAATGAGTTGAGTTGATGAATGGGTTACCACAAAATTGGGGTATTGCTGAGATTAGAGATGTTTCCATACCTACAAAACATGTAGACCCTCAAAGTCTATTTAACGAAAGTTTTAAGTATGTTGATATTTCATCAATAGATAGTAATATTTTTAAAGTTGTTGATGCGAAACTTATTAATACAAAGGAGGCACCTTCAAGAGCCCGGCAATTAATAAAAAAGAACGACATTGTTTTTTCGACAGTAAGAACAAATTTAAAGCGAATTGCAAGAATTGACGATGAATTAGATAATCAAATAGCATCAACTGGGTTTGCTGTCATTCGGCCTTCCTCACATGTTCATCCCACCTACATTTTTTACTATCTGATATCTGACAAGTTTATTGATGAAATAACCTCCCTACAACGTGGTGCCAGTTATCCAGCAGTGCGCCCATCTGATATTTTTTCAAGGAAGATACCAATAGCTCCCTTTCCCGAACAAAAGCACATCGTTGCCAAGTTAGATTCATTGTTTGGCCACCTCGATCAACTCAAAGCGCGCCTTGAGAATATTCCTGTTCTTCTCAAACAATTCCGACAGGCTGTGCTTACCCAAGCTGTTACTGGCAAGTTGACGGAGGAGTGGAGGAGGAAGAATAAAACAAATGAAAGCGCAGTAAACTTGTTGGAGAGAATTAAAATTAGAAGGACTAAGGAATATAACGACCTACTTCACAAAGCGAAAGTTGAAGGGAAAAGAAAGCCGTCAAAAAGACATTTACTTGAAATACCAGAAATAACCGATGGAAAGACAACAGAAATACCTGAATCTTGGACATTAACAAATGTTGATTTCTTAGCCTATGTCACGAAGTTGGCAGGCTTTGAATATTCTGAACATATAAATTTTGAGACAAGCGGTGAGATACCAGTTGTAAGAGCCCAGAATGTTCAAATGGGACGTTTCGTTGAGGAAAACTTAGTATATATTAGTAAGGAAACATCAGATTTTCTCGAGAGATCGCAGTTGCATGGGAGGGAAATTTTAATGGTGTTTATTGGCGCAGGCACAGGAAATGTTTGCATGGCACCTTCAGATAAGAGATGGCATCTAGCACCTAACGTTGCGAAAATTGATGTTGATGGTATATCCAGTGAATACCTTTATTTGTATTTGCAATCACCAGTTGGTTTAGAGAATATGAACTCTTTTATCAAAGCAACAGCGCAGCCTAGCCTTTCAATGGAAACAATCAGGCAAATAATTGTTCAATTACCTCCATTCGAAGAACAAAAAGAAATCGTCCGCAGTGTAGAATCGCTTTTTGCAATTGCAGATAAAATTGAAGCCAGCTATAAAACCCTTCAAGAAAAAATAGATCACTTGCCACAGGCTATTTTGGCTAAGGCTTTTAGGGGGGAGTTGGTAGCGCAGAAGGTAGAAGATGAACTGAAAAAATACAATCTGCAAGCAGAGAAGTTTTCACTGGCAGCAGAACCTTAACCTTAAACTACAACCCAATTAGAGTATGGAGGACCTCAAAAAAATCGCTTTTAATAAGGAGAAGTTAATGTATGCCAATGGCTACCAGGCTCAGTGGGCTTCATCTTCTTACAAGGTGGAGTTGTTGCAAATACTGAGCGAAAAACAACGTGCCTTGTTGCCACGGGTCGATGGAAATACGCTGGGTATCTTAAACTACTCGTATTTATCGGTACTGTATAATTCAAAGCGTAGAATGCCCTTTGTGACTGCTTATAACATAACAGGTGATAACCAAAATGCGGACCGCGCAACATTTCGCAGCGATCCGCGAGTTGTTGAGTCCTTGCAATTGAATGATGATTTTTATGACCTTATTCCGAAGTCTGACAAGGATTTTGAAATAGGCCACATGGCAGCTCACGATGAAATGGCTTGGGGCAACGAAGCCCAATTGCAGGCGTATCGCACATTCTTTTTTACCAACAGCTGCCCGCAGGTAAAGCGGTTAAATGCCGGTCTCTGGCGCGGGTTAGAGCAATATTTTATTCGTGAGGCTAAGCAGTTAAAAAACAAGAAGGCGCATTTTTTTACCGGACCTGTGCTTTCTCCACACGATCCAAAATACATTGATGACCCATCCGTCCAAATTCCATTGTTCTTTTATAAAGTTGTGGTGTTTGAGTTTGAAGCAAGGCTGTGCTGCACAGCATTTATGATGAGTCAGGCTAAACGCGTGCGTGAGTTAAAATTGATTGAAGAGAAAGCCACAGAAAAGTTCAGACCTCTTGATAAAGAGATGCCCTTCATGGATTATAATTATGGCGAGGTTTTTCAAGTCGATGTGAGCTTAGTTGAGAAGGCGACAAACCTTACCTTTTCATGGCCAGGTGTGCAGGCAGTTAAAGTGCCTGGGGGAATGGAAAAACTTGAGGCTATTGGAGATGTAGGTAGTTCATCGGATTTAAAAAAGGTAATTGAAACGAAAGAACTTGAACGATTGCGTAAACCTGCTGTAAAGAATTTTAGGTGGAGTTGACTTCGATTATTAGGAAATAGCTTACTATTTTCCAGCATCGTCTCCCCGCAGACGGTGCGTGAACTGGATTTAAACCTATAAAATTGACTGAACTCAAACCCATACAAACACTCTCCTGTGAAAAGGTAATTAAGGAAATTCCTACTTCAGGCAGTTCTCCATTACTTGTATTGGGCAGTGATATGAATTTTCATTTTGCTAAGACCTGCAAGGTTGATGTTCCTAGAATTGAATTGATCAATGAATTGGTATGTGCATACTTGGCTCAATGTTGGTCATTAAAAGTACCAACATTCAGCTTGCTGCAAATTGATAAGGATGTAATTGAAGCCTTCAGGGGAGAAGCTGGTAACTCTTTGTCAAACCGTTATCCTACTACCTTATTCCCATCCGTTTTTTTTGCATCGAAACAACTTAACCCTGCGGTTGAACTAGACCTCTATTTTAATGGTTTGAAAGGAAAGCCTGGATTAAAGCTTTTCAGAAACCCAACCGATTTGATAAAAATTGGTGTATTTGATGTTTGGATAGGTAACAAAGATCGCAAACTAGAAAACCCAAATATCCTTTTAAACGAGGTTAAAAATAGCGTTGATTTTTGCCCAATCGATCATTCTGCTGCTTTTGCGTATTGCACCGATTATAGGCAGGTTACCCCGGTCTTTATGTTTATGGAAGAGAAGTTCAAAATATTGAAGCACCCCATGATTAAGGCAATTGCCCATTTGGGGCCTAAAGCAAAGACCTTTGGCCTAAAAAAGGAACTTTTAGCCGACATGGAATTGGCATTGAAAAATATAGATTTTATTTTTGATCAAATTCCAGCATCTTGGGGGCTCAGTAAGAAAGCAAAAGCCCATTTAAAGGCATTTTTGGGCGATAACGAAAGGAATAAACTCGTAGCTGACTCTTACACTAATTATTTGAATTGAAATGGAAAACGTATTGAGCATTCTGAAATTTGTAAACAATCCAATAAGCGAGGAAAATATTGCTTTGGGGTTGGTTGTCATTTCAAATGACAAAGTATTTTTCAAGCTTTCAAACCAAAAAATTGACCTGGTCAAAAAGCTAAACTCCAATAGCGCTAAACTACTTGACTTTTCATTAAATCAATTAAGAAATTATTTGGCGCATGACCTAGGAGATAGGTCAATGAATCTCATTGAATTTAAGAGTAAGGTTAACAAAGATTTTCTGATTCGTTTATCAAAGTACAATAATGGAATTCTTCAATTCTCTCAACCTTCATTTATCAAATCAGAGGTTAATACAGAGTTGTTTCACGACTATTTTTTAAAATTCATTGGTGAGGACTCAATTGAAAAATTGAAGGTTATTAGTGAACCATCAAGATTATTTTCAAATGTTCAGGAAAAATTCTGCACACCCTTGCGCGATCGAATTGACATTGACTACACAATTAGAAAAAAGCAATTACCATCACTCTTTTTTGATTTTAATTTTGATGGAATTGGCGTTAATGGAGCTTTATATGTTGTTAAGTCAGTTGATTTAGATGCTGTTAAAATTGGTAGCGCCAATACTACAATCAGCGAATATGAAAGCGTTATCGAACGCCTGAACGTTTTTGCCAAGATTAAAGGCATTGATGGTGATCCTCGTTGCTTTCTCGTTATGGATTCTCCAAAAACAAAATCGGTACCCATTGTTGAATTGTATTCTCTTTTGAAGAACGAAGAAATGCCCTTCTTTAAACTGGTAGGATCAGATCAGCTAGACTCAGTATCAAACCTTATTATCGAGAAAGAAGCCCATAAAATTTCTGACCTACTTCTAGTATAAGTTCGCTGGAATGTGTCTTCGCGAATCAAGCAAAAGCAAAACAGTGTTTTTATGAGAGCACGAACCACAGGTGTTGTGGATTTCTAATCTGCTAAAAGTAAACTTAATGTTCCCCAGCTGGTCGAGGCAGAAACCCAAGCTGAAATTTATTCTATATTCTTGCTGTTCGACAAGTTAGCAGAGCGATTGTCGAATGACAGATAAAGAGGGATTTTTAAACTTGGTTAGCGCATGTATTAAACCGAGGTAAATTGAGGCTGAGCGTATCGTCTTCGTTGAGAGACGAGACTTTGACATGAAAGCGACCTCATAACAGTCAGTTTAGTCTAGTTTATCTTCGAAGCGATCAGCGTTGGCTCGACCAAAAAGCGAGGGTGTGATGGCAGCAGCAGGGAAGCATTTTTTGGTCTTGATTTTTTTTCGTTCTTTTTTGTATCAAAAAAAAAAGGACAAAAGAAAATAAGGGCAATACAATTTGATATAATGCACATGCTAGGCAATTTGTATTAAAGCCAAAACCTTGATAACGGAGAGATAGTAATTCTCAGGTAGATTAGCGAACAGCGGGGAGAAATAGTCCGTCAGGTGATAGCAGGCTGACAGGGCGTTAATAATTGCTTTAAACTTATTCAGGCCTTTCGCACAAAGATAGACTTGAGGGCCATGGCTCCAAAGCCCTCCACCTTGCAGTCAATATTATGGTCACCGTCTGTAAGCTTGATGCTCTTTACTTTTGTGCCCGCCTTCATTACTTTAGATGAACCCTTCACTGGCAAATCTTTGATAAGCACAACAGTATCGCCATCGAGCAGCACGTTGCCATTTGCATCTTTCACGACCGCTGTATCAGGTTCTGCTGCCACCACCTCCATTGGTTCGTTGGGGTTCCATTCGTTACCACACTCAGGACACATCATAGATGTGCCGGTTGGGTATCCGTATATAGATCGGCAGAGGGGGCAAGTAGAATCGGGCATGGAATCAATTTTGTGCAAAAATACTGAAGTTATACTATTAGCACATTGCGTAAACTAAAATGAATGGAAATTTCCTAATCCTTGGTTCGTGTCTTCAACGTGAAGACACGAACCAAGGGATGGAGGGCATGTGCTCATCCACATCGAGCCGCATGAGTAACGATAGCTCAGCAATGGATGGTGCATTTATTTTCGAACTATGTCAAAGAAAACCTAGGACCAGGAGGCTTTCCCAAAACAAAAAAAGAAATTACATATAAAAGTAATTTTAGAATTTTAACAACGAAAAGAATGGTGTCGACCTCAAAAAGTGAACGCTATTCATTTTGAAACGCATCGATCTGTATGGGCAGCATTACCTTGAACTCAGAGCCTTTTCCCAATTCAGATTGAACACTTATTTCTCCTTGAATTTTCTCCAACGTTTCTTTCACAATATACAATCCAAGCCCCGATCCGTCCGACTTTTCGTTCCCCTGATAAAACATATCAAATATTTTGGACACGTACTGGCGATCTATGCCAGCGCCATTGTCCTGGACAGAAATAGCGAGATGCATGTCTACTTTGATTGCGTTAATTTTAATGAAGGGATTTTCTTTGGCGGGATCGGAGTACTTTAACGCATTAGATAATAAATTGGCCAATACGATCCGAACGCGGGTAGGATCGCTGAATAAAGTTGTTTCATCAGGTATCGTTACTTCAATGTTTATTTTCTCTGATCCTGGATAAAACTGAAGGCTTATTAAAACCTCCTCCACCAATTTTTTTAGCTGTATTAACTCTACTTTATAGCCCGCCCGCGTGTTTCGCGAATACAAAACAATATCTTCGATAAACTTATTTAAACCAATTAACTGATTGTCCATCATCTCCAAATACGATTTTATATCGGGTGAGTGGGGGTTAAGTCGAACTAGACTAATTAAACCGCGCACAGAACTAATGGGCGATCGCAAATCATGTGAAGCACTGTACACAAATCGGTCGAGCTCTGTATTTGTTTTCACCAGCTCTTTGTTCTTGTCGTGCAACTGTTTTTCATTTTCGCGCAAGGCTCGTTCAGAATGATTGTTGAGACTTAACAGAAAATAGATCATCAGCACAGCGGCAACGAATGTGGCCATGAAGTTGATGATTCTATTCATCTGCACATAGTCTGCTGTTGTTTCTCTGCGGATGAAAACCTCAAGGTCAAAAACAACCGAAAAAACAAAAAGCAAGACTGGCATCAATACAAAAACTAATGCCAGTTTTTTGTGTTCAAGACCTAGCGTGCTGATTGCGCCAAGCGCACATACTACAAATAAAAATGAGAGACCTGTTTCGATCGGTTCAATGGAAGCAAAAAAGAAAATAGTGAGGTTTACGGTCAGGCCAAGAACTACTTTCGCTGCCAAGTAATACTGTTGCCTGTTTAACCCAAAACTGACCAACGACAAAATTGCGGATATAGACAGCAGCGGCCAAGAGTGATAGACATGTTGGTAAAGATCAAAAAAGACATAGCCTGCATTCATCACAAAAGACAGTAAGCTCAACCGCCCAGTGAGTGCTGCAAGCTTAAAAGCTGAGTAGGAAAGCATGTGATGATGGTTTCCAAGTAGCAAAGTTTTAGATGTATGGGACACCATTCACGCGCAAAGTAATAAATAAGCCTAACAGTTTTGCCCGATGAGGGGCAGTTGATTTCACATTTTTTCCACCACTATGAAGCTTTGCAATGAAAGGAAGCCACCTGAATATGAGAAGCTTTGTTCAAGCCGTTCAATGCTCGGCACATGTTGCAAAAAAGCAAAAACATTTATTTTGAGATTGTTGATAACAAATGCGAGCAGTGTCAACGCTAGTATGACTAAAAGTTCCCTGTTTGATAGTGCCTCAAGGGGGGTGTTAGTGGAAACACACGAATTGAGCATATAATAAGTAGATAGTTGCGTTCATCTTACAGTTCTTCTAATTCAAAATCTTTCCAGCGAACTTTGATTCCGCCTCCATCATGAATTTGCAACGCAATAAAACCCTCGCCTTTGCCTATCTTTTCATCTTTTAAGTAGACCATTTGTTGGCCATTCAGCCAACTGGTAACTTCATCGTTCATTACCTTTATTTTAAGTGTGTTCCACTCGCCCGTCTTCAAATACTTTTCTTTTTCAGGTGCAGGTTGAATGAGCCAACCCCGACCATACGATTCGTAAATTCCTCCTGTATGGTTGTTTAAAGGGGCAACCTCCACTT
The DNA here is from genome assembly GCA_027487845.1 of Flammeovirgaceae bacterium. Classification (GTDB taxonomy): domain Bacteria; phylum Bacteroidota; class Bacteroidia; order Cytophagales; family Cyclobacteriaceae; genus ELB16-189. Next base: position 218,620 of record JAIYCV010000028.1, on the reverse strand, counting down.
GCCAACCACTGATCTTTACCCCCTCAATGCCCGAGCGGATAAAAACACCACTGTTCCCATTTGCTTCCTGCTTAAATTGGACGGTGAACATAAAGTTCTTATAGTTTTTATTGGTTGATAAGTAGCCATATTGCTTATCGGGTCCACTTTCGCAAACCATTTCTTTGTTTTCTACGTACCATCGCTCAGTACCATGAACAGTCCAGCCAGTTAGGTCAGTGCCATTAAAAAGTTTAACTTTCGTTTGTGCCAGCGCCAATTGAGTGGCTAGGAATAGAACCAGAAATAATTTTCTCATGATCGTTTTGTTATTCAATAAAGATAATGAAAAGCCAAAGGTTTAGAACAATATTGTCTAATTTTTAACTTAAAAAGAGTAATGATCCAAGAAAATTATAAAGCGCAACAGAAGAGGGCAAGGGTAGCTGGGTTTCTTTATTTTATTTTGGCTATAACAGGAGCCTACGGAATTATGTATGTGCCGTCAAGTATCATTGTTATGAATGATAGCGCAGCAACAACCAGTAATATTATCGCCAATGAATTTCTTTTTAGAACTGGCATCTTTAGTAATCTTGTGTGCCAGACCACGTTTATCTTTTTGGTTTTAGCACTTTATAATTTGTTTAAAGAGGTTAGCGAGAAGTTGGCCAAGATGATGGTAGCTCTTGTGATTGTGTCGGTGCCTATTGCATTCTTGATAATATTTAATCAGCTCTTAATTTTGATCACGTTGAAAGAAGGATTTATGACTTCTTTTGAGGCAGTTCAACAGCAAAGCATGGCCATGATTTTTTTGAAGATGTATAATCAGGGTAATGTGGTGATAGGGATCTTCTGGGGACTCTGGCTAATACCCTTCGGCTTATTGGCTTACAGGTCGGGATTCATCCATAAGATCGTTGGTGTTTTATTGGTAATGGGCGGTATATCGTACGTAGTTGATGCATCTGTTTTCGTGTTAGTGCCAGCGTTTCATTCGACTACGGCTACGTTGGTTGCAATTTTCGGAAGTGTATCGGAACTATCGGCAGTACTTTGGTTGCTAATCATAGGAGTGAGGGAGCGGAGCGCCTGAGGTGTTATCCCTTTGGCACGGTGAAGTAAAATTTGGATCCAACGCCTTCTTTGCTTTCAACATGAATGGTGCCTCCGTTTTTTTCGACAAAGTCTTTACATAGAATCAGTCCAAGGCCTGTGCCTTTTTCCTTGGCTGTTCCTAACGTGCTTACTCTATTGCCTAGCTGAAATAACTTTTGAACTGTTGACGCAGGCATGCCAACCCCCGTGTCTTCTACCGATACGGTGACCATTGAAGAAGCTGTGATAGTTATCGTAATCGACCCGCCTTCACGCGTAAATTTAATTGCATTAAACAACAAATTTCGCACCACCATATTAATGGAATATCGATGAGCGTTGACAAAGGCTTTTCCCTGAATATTACTTGTTACGTTTATGTTTTTGTCTTTCGCAATACCTGATAGTAAATCAAGCGTTTCCTTCACTTCAATAGCAAGATCAAATTGTTCTGGCTCAAATTCAGTAGAACCCGTTTGAGACCGACCCCATTCTAGTAAATCTTCTAATAAACTTTTTGCACTGTCTACGCTTTCGTTCAAACTTTTGGCAAGCATTTTAGTTTCCGTTGCTGTTATGGCATCTTGAGCTAAAAGCTTGGAGAAAGCACCAAGCGAATTTAGAGGCCCTTTTAAATCGTGGCCGATGATTGAAAATAATTTGTCTTTAGAATCATTAAGCTCAAGTAGTTCTAAATTCACTACCCTCAGTCTTTCTTCAACTTTTGCATTTATTCGCAAAAACATAAACAAAATCGAGAAATTCAGCACCACAAAAATAGCAAGGTTGAATATGAACAGCACCGTGATCTGCTCGCTCGTATAATGGTGAAGGGGAATAAATGAATTTTGATAGTGATTGGATAAAAAATAAGTAGAAATAGCAATGATTAAAAAAGTAACAGCGAACTTTTTTCCCTCATAGCCAAATAACATGAGAGCAGCCAAAGCTGTCGAGATAAAATGCAGTTCTAAATAGACGCCTTCATAATTCTTGCTTCCACAAACGAGGTAAAGAACAATATTATACATCAGCAAACCGATCGTCTTTGATAGCATATAATAACCTTTTGTGTTTAAAAAGATTACAAGTGACAGTATACCACACAAAGAAAAGAATACCCAATGGGCAACTGCCGAGTTAAACAAAAGTTCGATAGGATAAAAAATGCTTCCAAGAATTATGGTAAGCAACGCGATGCGGTTGGTTAAAACAGCCTGCCTGTCTTTAGTTAATCCTTTCTCTTCATCAGGAAACTTGAAAAGATTTAATAGGTTAGATAAAGTTGACATGTTGGCCAATATGCTACTAATAGCTATTTTGTAGGGATGGTAAAATAAAACTTAGATCCAACGCCTTCGGTACTTTCAACATGAATGGTACCTCCGTTTTTTTCTACAAAGTCTTTACATAGAATCAGTCCAAGGCCTGTGCCTTTTTCCTTGGCTGTGCCTAACGTGCTTACTCTATTGCCTAGTTGAAATAACTTTTGAACCGTTGACGCAGGCATGCCAACCCCTGTGTCTTCAACCGATACGGTGACCATTGAAGAAGCTGTGATAGTTATCGTAATCGACCCGCCTTCACGTGTAAATTTAATGGCGTTAGACAACAAATTTCGCACCACCATATTGATGGAATATCGATGAGCGTTGATAAAGGCTTTTCCTTGAATATTACTTGTTACGTTTATGTTTTTGTCTTTTGCAATACCTGATAGTAAATCAAGCGTTTCCTTCACTTCAACAGCAAGATCAAATTGTTCTGGCTCAAATTCGGTAGAACCCGTCTGAGACCGACCCCATTCGAGTAAATCTTCCAACAAACTTTTTGCATTATCTACGCTCTGGTTTAAACTTTTGGCAAGCATTTTAGTTTCCGTTTCTGTTATGGCATCTTGAGCTAAAAGCTTGGAGAAGGCACTGAGCGAATTAAGAGGCCCTTTTAAGTCGTGGCCAATGATTGAAAATAATCTATCTTTAGAATCGTTAAGCTCAAGTAGTTCTAAATTCACTACCCTCAGTCTTTCTTCAACTTTTGCATTTACTCGCAAAAACATAAATAAAATTGAAAAATTCAGAATTACGAAAGTAGCAAGATTGATTATGAATAACAGAGTGACCTGCTCGCCCGTGTAATGGTGAGGCGGGATAAATGCGTTTGGATACCGAGAGGATAAAAAATAGGTGCAAATAGTAATTATTGAAAAAGTAACAGCAAACTTTTTCTCCTGATATCCAAAAAACATAAAGGCAGTCAGAACCGCTGAGATGAAGTGTAGTTCAAAATAGACATTTTCATAGTTTTCACTACCACACACGAGGTATAGAAAAGCATTGTACATAAGTAAGCCAATAGATTTGGCAAGAGCATTATACCCTTTTGCGTTTAAAGCGAGTATAAGTAAAGAAATAGAACAAAAAGAGAAAAAAATCCAATTAGCCACTATCGAATTTAATAAAAGCTCGATTAGATAAAATACGGTCGCTAGAACAATCGAGATCAGCGCAATGCGGTTGGTTAATACAACTTGTCTGTCTTTTGTTAATCCTTTCTCTTCGTCTGGGAATTTGAAAAAGTCTGATAGTCTATGTAAAGTTGACATACTCAATAATCTGCAAATACCTAGTTTGCAGGGATAGTAAAATAAAATTTAGATCCAATTCCCTCTGTACTTTCCACATGAATCGTACCTCGGTTCTTTTCGACAAAGTCTTTACATAGTATTAGCCCAAGGCCAGTTCCTTTTTCCTTGGCTGTGCCGAGGGTGGAAGTCTTGCTTCCCAATTCAAAAAGGGATTGCAACGTGGCAGGGGTCATGCCGACTCCGGTATCTTGCACAGCAAGCGTAACAACTTTCCCCAGGGCTATATTTATCGTTATTAAACCGCCTTCTTTTGTAAACTTTATTGCATTGGAAAGTAAATTGCGCACCACGGTGTTTATGGAATAGCGATGAGCCAACACAAAGATCTCCCCTTGGGCTTCATTTCGCAACTGTATCTTTTTGTTATCTGCGATGCTTTTAAGTAATTCTAAATTCTCCACCACTACAGCGTTGATATCGAAACGTTCTGCTTTGAAGTCGATCGAACCGGTTTGTGATCGAGACCATTCTAATAAATTCTCGAGCAACGCCATTAAGTTCTTAAGTGACTTATCTAAATCGGCTGAGAGCATTTTTATTTCCTCTTTTGTTAACTTATCTGCATGATTGAGCAGTAGCGAAGAAAAGGAGGTGAGCGAATTAAGTGGCCCTTTCAAGTCATGGCCAATGATGGAGAATAGTTTGTCTTTGGTGGCATTGAGTTCTTTCAGTTTTCGACTTGTTCGCCTCATTAAGAAGTAAAGAAATAATATCAGCGCGAGGATCACAGTCCCCAAAAAGATGACATACATAAGATTTCTCTTTTCTTTTTGTTGTGCCTCAATAACCAGTTCGCGCTGCTGACGATCTTTCTCAAGATTGGTGATCTGCAATTCTTTCTTGTCGATCAAGTATAAACTTTGCCGTTCCAATAAGTGCCGTTCGTTTCTTTCTGTTTGACTGAACTCTTGCATGGAAGCAAACTGTTCGCGATATTCCAATGACCGTTTGTAGTCTTTTAATGCTTTGTAACTTTGGCTAAGGTAATCATAGCTGGTCTTCAGTTGGTCTTGGTCTTGCGCCTTTCTACCCGCCTCGAGTGCAAGCCCGAGATTGGAAATGGACCGCTTAAAGTCTTTTGTTCTAAAATATAAGCTGCCAATGTTATTATAAGTCTCTGCGAGGCCTCTTTCATCTACTAACGATTTTCTAATTGCTAACGCAGCTATATGATTTGCCAACGCTCGATCTTCGTTTTTCATTTGGCGATAGAGTTCTCCGATCTCGGTAAGTGATTTTCCTTCCTTATCTCTGTCTCCTAACACCCGTCTTATCTGAAGTGCTTCTTTGTGCTGTGCAAGCGCGTCTTTGTAATTTCCTTTTTTGCTCAGCAAGTTTCCTCTCAGGAAGAGCGCATCGGCTTCCCTGTCGGGTTGCTGCAGCTTTCGGGCATAGTCAAGGGCCAGCTCAAAGTTTTCAAGCGCTTCGTCAATGTCTCCATAAGCAGCATTCGCCCTGCCCGTTTCATTCAATATAAAGGTGAGCAGTTCCGGGTTATTCTCCTTTTCGTTTAGGTTCACAGCCTGTACTAAAAAGTCAATGCTTTTGCTATGATAGCCTACTACTTCAAATACCCGTGCCATAGCCAAGTACGTGAATACCCGTTCTTGATTGAGCTGCAGAGAATCTTCTACAACAAGCGACCGAATAAACCAGTCCATAGCTTTTTCGTAGTCGTTTAGCTGGGTGAAATAAAGCGACCCGAGTTCGATTGTTGCTTTTGCCTCTTCTTTTCCTTGGTCTTTATCTTTTGCTTCTTTGAGTTTCTTTTTGGCGGATGCCAATTGCTGCTCCAGGGGGGAATTTAATTTTGTTGCAAGGAAAAGATTTTCAAACCAGGGAACGCTGGTTTCTTCTTGTGCTGAAACAACTGTTGAAATACTTAAGATGGCTACCAACCAAAGAAGAAGATATTTCGACATTTTATAACTGATATTTCTAATCTTGAATAAACAACGGCTACTTCACTTTATGTCTTTTCTTTAGTACCTCATTTACATCGTCCAGCTTATAACCCTTTGCCGCCAGTAAAACAAGGTAGTGGTACATTAGATCGGCCGCTTCGTTGAGAAATAATTCCCTGTTGTCATCTTTAGCTTCGATGATAAGTTCTACAGCTTCTTCACCCACCTTTTGGGCAACTTTGTTTATACCCGATTCGAAAAGTCTGTTTGTGTATGAACCTGCGATAGGATGCGACTTTCGGTCATTGATTATGTTTTCGAGAAAAGAAATTCCATCGGCAGTGTTATTTTCATTGAAGCAGGTATCAGCACCCGTGTGGCAGGTGTTCCCCATAGGGTTTACTTTTATTAACAAGGTATCTTGATCGCAATCCACAATGATTTCTTTTACCTGTAAATAGTTGCCGCTGGTTTCACCTTTTGTCCAAAGGCGCCTTTTAGAGCGACTAAAAAACGTTACCCTTTTTTCTTTTTGTGTTTTCTCAATGGCTTCTTTGTTCATGAACCCAAGCATTAATACTTTGTTCGTCACGAGGTCTTGGATAACACATGGTATTAATCCATCTAATTTTTCAAAGTTTAGAGCAGAAATAGTTAGCATGGTTAGATGGGTTGAGTGCCTCGTACAAGAATATTTTTTTCAAGAAGATATGCTTTTAGTTCAGGGATCCTGATTTCGCCAAAATGGAAAACGCTGGCTGCTAAAGCTGCGTCTGTTTTCGTATGGGCGAACACCTCCGCAAAGTGTTGCTTGTTGCCTGCACCACCACTCGCGATTACGGGAATGCTCAACAAGTTATTCAATTTTGTTAATGGGTCAATCGCAAAACCAGTTTTTGTTCCATCATGATCCATACTAGTGAATAGAATTTCTCCAGCACCTCGGTTCATACATTCTTTGGCCCACGAAAATAATTTTAACGGTGTAGGATTTTTTCCTCCGTGCGTATGTACTATCCAATCGTTACCCCTCTTTCGCGCATCAATAGCCACCACAATACACTGAGATCCAAACGTATTTGAAAGTAGATCAATCAATTCCGGATTTTTAACTGCCGATGAGTTGATGCTTACTTTATCTGCGCCAGCTTCTAACAATACCCCAACATCTTCGATGGAGCTTATTCCACCACCAACAGTAAAAGGTATGTTAATTTGTTGCGCAATTTTTTTTACTAGGTCGGCAAATGTTTTTCTTTTTTCATTAGTTGCCGTAATGTCAAGAAACACTAGTTCATCAGCACCTTGCTGCGCATAAGTTGCAGCTAATTCAACAGGATCTCCCGCATCTGCCAACGCAAGGAAATTAATTCCCTTCACGGTTCGGCCGTCTTTGATATCGAGGCAAGGGATGATTCTTTTTGTTAACATTATTAATTTTAAATTACAGATCTCAAATTACAGATTTAAAATCCTCTTACTATAATTTGTAATTTGTAATCTTCAATTCGTAATCGATTTTAACTCATGAAGAGTTATCTTGTTTTCATAAATGGCTTTCCCAACAATGGCCCCGTCAACTTTAAGGTTATGAAGATCGTCTAAATCTTCTAGCGAGGAAATTCCTCCACTAGCAATAAGTTTTAGTGCGGGAAATTGCGTTCTTAAATTTTTGTACAATTCAAAGTTGGGTCCTGAAAGCATGCCATCTGTTTTGATATCGGTGCAACAGAGGTATTCCAGTCCGTCTTTGATAAATAGATTTACTAAATCGGTAAGCAGAAGGGTTGAGTTCTCTACCCAGCCGTTGATCATTACCTCATTTCCTTTTACATCGGCACTGAGAATAAAATTTTCGGAACCGTATTCATGCAGCCACTCCTTAAACAACTCTGGCTGTTTTACGGCAAGACTGCCAATATTTACCTGATTAATTCCCAAGTCGATAAGAGACTCAACATCCTCGGTAGATTTTACACCACCACCGAAGTCGACTAACAAAGCGGTTTTTGACTGGATTTCTTCGATTACCTTCCAGTTTACCACTTTTCCTTTTTTGGCGCCATCCAGGTCAATCAAATGAAGATACTCAAGATCCGCATCTTCAAATTCTTTGGCCACATCTACCGGATCTTGACGATACACTTTCATTTTCGAATAGTCGCCCTGTGTAAGACGTACACATTTGCCGTCAATGATGTCAATGGCAGGAATAATTCTCATAAACTAAACTGATAAAAAACTTCGTAAAATTTCTTCCCCTGCCAGCGCTGATTTTTCGGGATGAAATTGAACTGCATAAAAATTGTCTCTTTGCATGGCAGCGCTAAATGGAACGATATAGCTCGTTTGCGCGGCTGCAAAAGTATTCAAAGGCACGAAATAACTATGCACAAAATAGACAAATTGATTCTCTAATTTTCGGGGAATCCACCCATTTACCGCTTCTAGCTGATTCCAGCCCATATGAGGCACTTTTAGGTGGTTAGCGGGTGTAAACTTCCTTACCGTTTCCGGGAAAATGCCCAAGCAAGGCGTGTTGTTTTCATCGGAATGGGCACACATCAGCTGCATGCCCAGGCAGATACCTAACACCGGTTGTTTTAAGTTAACGATGAGCTGGTCAAGCTTCTTGTCCTTTAAGTACGCCATGGTGGTGCTGGCTTCACCAACACCCGGAAAGATCACCTTATCTGCACTTTTTATTTCTTCTGGGTTGTCAGTTACCACAAACTCGGTGTTTAGTCGCTCCAGTGAATAGCGCACTGATTGAATGTTACCTGCGTTGTATTTTATAACGGCTATCATAACGTTCCTTTCGTTGTCGGTAATTGCTTTCCTTCGCGTTTCACCGCCATCTTAATGGCTTTTGCGAAGGCTTTAAAAATCGATTCAATTTTGTGATGCTCGTTGATTCCTTCGGCCTTAATGTTCAGATTACTTTTAGAGGAATCTGTAAAAGACTTAAAAAAATGATAGAACATCTCCGTTGGCATTTCTCCTATTTTTTCTCTTTTGAAATCGGCTTCCCAAACCAACCAAGGCCGGCCTCCAAAATCAATGGCTACCTGCGCAAGGCAATCGTCCATCGGTAGGGTAAAGCCATATCTTTCTATGCCGCGCTTATCACCCAATGCTTTTGAAAAAACTTCGCCTAAGGTAATGGCAGTGTCTTCGATCGTATGATGCTCGTCAATGTGAAGATCCCCCTTTGCACTAACCTCCAAATCAATATTTCCGTGACGAGCGAGTTGATCGAGCATATGATCAAAAAAGGCAAGGCCTGTGCTGATAGACGATTTGCCCGAACCATCCAGATTAATCTTGATGGCAATGTTTGTTTCTTTCGTAGTTCTAACTACTTCAGCTATTCGTGGCGGATAGGAGAGTAGTGTAGCAATGTCATCCCACGACTCGGTGATTAACGCACAATGTTCAGTCAAGTTTTTATCGGTTACTTTGTCGGCCATTAATTGCTTACCGATCAAAATTCCTTTAGCACCTAAATTTTTCGCCAGTTCCACATCGGTGATGCGATCGCCAATAACGAACGAATTTTTCAAGTCATACTCTCCATTCAAGTAGTGCGGTAGCATTCCAATACCTGGCTTTCGCGTAGGTTTGTTTTCATGGGGGAAGGAGCGATCGATAAGCACATTCGAGAAAACGATTCCTTCTCCTTCAAACGTTGTCATCATCTTTTCATGTGCTGGCCAAAAGGTATGCTCTGGAAAGCGATCGGTGCCAAGCCCGTCCTGGTTGGTGATAATGACTAAGTCATAGGTGCCTTCCCGCGCAATTTTCCCAAGCCCATTAAATACTCCGGGGTAGAACGTTAGCTTCTCATGACTGTCAATTTGCTCGTCAGCGGGTTCCAGAATTAATGTTCCATCACGATCAATAAATAATACTCTTTTCATAGTTTTCTAAGCGATTCAATAAGTGTTTTATTCTCCTCTTTAGTGCCAACCGTAATCCGCAAGCAGTTATCGCAGAGAACCACAGCGGAGCGATCGCGCACAATAATTCCCTTCTCGACTAACTTCATATACGTTTCCTTGGCAGCCGTTACTTTCACTAACAAGAAGTTCGCATCAGACGGGTAAATTTTCTCCACGAAACCAATAGTCAGTAATTGCTTCTGAAGCACTTCGCGTTCTGCTAAGATCTCTTTCACCCAATTGTTTTTTAACGCCTCTTTTGAAAGATGTTCAAGCGCAACACGTTGGGTAAGATCGCTTATGTTGTAAGGAGGTTTTATCTTGTTAAGCACGTTAATCACACCCACATGCGCGATACAAATGCCCAATCGGAGTGAGGCAAGGCCCCATGCTTTCGATAAGGTTTGAAGTATCACTAAGTTATTGTAATCCTTTAAATAGGGAACAAAACCAGCGGAACTTGTAAAATCAATATAGGCCTCGTCCACAACCACCAGACCATTGAATTTATCGAGTACTTGTCTAATCTTTCTTTCCGTCAATAGATTACCTGAGGGATTATTTGGGCTGCATAGAAAAATAATCTTAGTATTTGCATCCCACGTTTGTTCCAATGCTCCAAGATCAATATCAAATTCAGAACTCAAGTTAACCGTCTTGATTTTAACTGCATTTACGTTGGCGCTTACTGTGTACATTCCATAGGTAGGCTGCGGAATTACTACGTTGTCTTTGTGTGGTTCGCAAAAAGCGCGTATCAATAAGTCAATCGGTTCATCGCTGCCGTTGCCCAATAAAATCTGATTCTGATGTACATTTTTGATTTTAGCGATTTGTTCTTTCAGCTTCAGTTGTTGAGGATCCGGATAACGGTTATAGCCTGTGTCAAAAGGATTTTCATTTGCATCTAAATACACAGAGGCAGCGCCTTGATATTCGTCACGCGCTGATGAATAGGGCTTCAACGATTTTACGTTTTCTCTGACCAGCGAACTTATATCAATTTTGTTCATTGCTATCGTTTTGTAAGTTTAAACTTCTCACGTCTTGTTTACTCGTTTAAAGAGACCTTGGAGGTCTTTCCAACAAGTTCGTATTTCATTTCTTTAATCGGATAGTTACAGATTCTTTGTGGCCTATTAATTCTTCTGCTGAAGCCATTATTTCTACTGAAGGTCCGAGTTTTTCTAACCCCTCTTGGGTGATTTTTTGATAGGTGATAAACTTCATAAAACTATCGAGCGATACCCCGCTGTATGCTTTTGCATGTCCGTTGGTGGGCAACGTGTGATTCGTTCCAGAAGCATAATCGCCAGCAGACTCGGGCGTGTAAGGACCCAAAAATACTGATCCTGCATTGATTATTTTATCTGAGATCGCATCACAGTTCTTTGTGTTGATGATTAAATGCTCGGGTGCATATTCATTTACGAAATCGATCAATGTGCCTTCTGATTCAAAGAGCAGAATACGGCTGTTTTCAATGGCTTTGCTCGCTATTTCTTTGCGGGGTAATTTTTCGAGTTGAACAACTAGTTCGTGTTGAACTTTTGGAATTAAGTGTTTTGATAACGTTACCAGCAGCACTTGGCTATCGCTTCCGTGCTCAGCTTGTGCTAACAAATCGGCTGCAACAAAACCAGCGTCAGCGAGCTCATCTGCAATCACCAAAACTTCCGAGGGCCCGGCAGGCATGTCAATTGCTGTGCCTTGAAGGTTTACCAGTTGCTTTGCTTTTGTTACATACTGGTTCCCAGGTCCATAGATCTTATTCACCTTGGGAATACTTTCTGTTCCGATGCTCATGGCCGCAATGGCCTGCGCACCGCCCACTTTATAAATTTTAGTCAAACCTACTAAACTGGCAGCATAAAGAATTGCTGGGTTGATTTTTCCATGGGTGGAAGGTGGCGTGCAGACTACAATCTCTTTGCATCCCGCTTGCACAGCAGGTATGGCGAGCATAAGCAGTGTGGAGAAGAGTGGAGCCGATCCTCCTGGTATGTAGATGCCCACTTTTTCAATGGCCACGCCTTTTCGCCAGCACGTAACACCCGGCATCGTCTCGACTTCGAGTATTGATCTTTGTTGCGCAGCATGAAATTTTTTGATGTTGGAAGCTGCAACAGCTATCGCATTTTTTAGATTTTCATCAACCGAAAGAATTGCTTCTTCAATTTCCTGTTTTGTAATTTCGAGCGAAGTCACTGTGGCCTTGTCAAATCGCTTGGCAAAGTTCACTAATGCGGTATCTCCCGAGGCTTTCACCTCGGCTATAATTGTTTTTACTGCGCTCTCCAGCGACTCCAATTCAAGTTGTGGTCTTTCGCAGAGTGATAACCAATCCTTTTCTTGTGGATATTCGATAACGTCCATCATAACTTAAGCAATCATCTTTTCAATAGGCACAACCAAAATACCCTCCGCACCAAATGATTTGAGCAAGTCAATCTTTTCCCAAAAGTCATTCTCGTTTACAACAGAATGTAGCGAAGACCAACCCACACGGCCAAGCGGAATGATGGTTGGGCTTTTCATACCCGGAATAAGGTTGGTGATTTTTTCAATAGCTTCGTTCGGGCAATTCAACAAAATGTACTTGCTGTTTTTGGCCGATTGCACTGCTTCAATTCGAAACAATAGTTTGTCCAGAATTTGTCTTTTGTTTTTTGCCAGCTGCGGACTTGCAATTAGAATGGCTTCCGATTGCATCACTACTTGAACTTCTTTGAGGCCGTTGCTCAACAGTGTGCTTCCGGTGCTTACAATATCACAGATGGCATCTGCCAACCCAATTCCAGGGGCAATCTCCACCGATCCACTGATCTCATGAATGCCTGCGGTTACGTTATGTTTATCCAGAAAATTCTTTACTATAACAGGGTAGGAGGTGGCGATGTTTTTCCCGTTCAGCGATTGAACTCCCTCATAATTGTCGGCTCGTGGTATGGCAATGGAGAGGCGGCATTTCGAGAAGTCGAGCCGCTTGATAAGTTCATTACTTTTTTGTTTTTCGATGTATACGTTTTCTCCGACAATTCCGGCATCAGCAACTTTGTCTTCTACGTATTGTGGGATATCGTCATCCCGAAGAAACAGAATCTCAACAGGGAAATTTCTTGCTTGCGCTTTGAGTTGATCCTTGCCATTACTGAAGGATAGGCCTGTTTCTTTAAGTAATTGCAATGATCCTTCCTGCAGGCGTCCTGATTTTTGGATGGCAATTCTAAGTATATCGTTCATAGTAAATTCAAGATTCAAAGTTTAAAATTCAATGTTGTTATTTCGTAATTTATCTAATGCCCTGGGCTTCGCCTCATATCATTTCTCGTCTATGGTTTTATAGCAAATAAAAAAGGCTTGCCCTTTTGGCAAGCCTTCTCTTTATACATTTTGAAAAATTCAGAGCATGGTCTCACCAACTAAATTGCTTAGTAAATGGTGGTGATGCAAACTGTTTTTTCTGTTCATTTCGATTATTGTGCAACAAAGGAAACAAGAAGACTTTAATTATCCAAAGTATTTCGCCCTTCGTAAGCATTTATTTTAACTAAAACGTATGCGAAAACCCAATACCGAGCACGGCAGAGTTTTGGACTGGCTCTAGGCGAAGCCCAATAGAATTCCTTTTCATGATGGTCGTGTTATACTTGTCGATAGCTCTGTTTAATTGCCGCTTAGCCCCAATTTCAAAACCAATAATTGCTGCTGCTGAACCAAAAGATACAATCAAAAACGTTTTTGGATCAAAACTTCTGGCACCTGTCGTATTGTTGGATGGTGGTAAAGAAAACAGATAAATTGCAGGAATAAAAACGGCAGTTGTACCAATCAGTCTTAGCGTTTTAAAATTCTTGTAGCGCAAGTCAACCTCCGCATCTTCTAGACTTTGTAGTGGTATTTGCAGGCCATAAGCACCGCCATCTACCTTTTTGAAATTATAATAGTAGCTAATTCCTTGCTTATGGATTGGCTTTAGATGAACAGTTTGGGTAGCTTGTCCAAATGCTGATAAACTCAGTAAGGTTGCCAGGCTTAATAGTTTAATTTTACGGCTTTTCATTATGTGGCGTTGAAAATACCAACGAACAAATCATAAGAGTAGTACAAACTAGTGGCTAATCTTTTTTCGCACTAATGAAAGTTGTCAAAATTTAACACCCACGCCAACAAAAATCGTCCTTCCATTTCCGGGTAATATTCCAGGGCCTGGGTAGCCACCCGATCTTCTCGTTGTATAATTGGCATTTGTGAGATTGTTGATACCAGCCTTCAGCGTAAAATTCTTCGGGAATCTAAACTGTGCCGAAACATCCAACACTTCGTAGCCTTTAATTTTTCCAATGGTCGCAATTGCATTTGGGAGTTCTGTATTGGCAGCATCAGTAAAAACATCGCTGACACTGCTTAGTTGACACGTGGCAGAAAAGTGAGCGACAGCATACGTAGCGCCAAACCGATGAATAAAGCTCGGTGCATTTTCAACGCGTTTGCCTTCAATTGATTTCGTGGGGTCACCTGAAATGGCAGGGTTATTCCATTTCACGTAAGTGGCATCGATAAACGCATTGGAAGCAAAAAGAGAAAAGTCTCCCACCTTCGAATTTTCTGAAATTGCTTTTACTACGTTGAGCTCGATAAACGACTCAATTCCTTTACTTACCGAAGTGCCTATGTTGGTTCTAAAAACTTGATTGTTTTGATTGATACTTCCGATTCGATTTTCATAGTTAAGGTAGAAAACACCAACATCGAAATTCAGGAAACTTTTAATTGACCCTCGATAACCTAAATCGATATTGTACCCGCTGGCATCTTTTAAGTTGGGATCAATGATATCAGTAGTAGCAGAAGGGGTAAGTTCAGAAAAAGTGACGGGTCGGTACGCTTGTGAGAAATTCCCGTAAAGGTTTGTTGTAGGGCTAACCAGAAACTCACTGCCCATTCCAACAAGCACAAAATTCCGTGTTCTTGAATCAGAATTTATGCATCCAGTTGCGGTTGAATTGATGTATCCTTCAGCTGTATTTTTTATGTTTTCCAGTCTGATCCCTGGCACAACCTTCCAACGTTTGCTTAGGTAGAAAATATTTTCTGCAAAAAATGCGAGATTGGCGGTTGTAAATTGCAATGATCTTCCAAATTCTTGGTTTGCGAGCGTTAAATCAAAATCACTGCCAGTGGTGCCAATGCCAAGTTGATTTCTCTTTGTGTTTCCGCTATAAACTCTCACTCCGCCAGCGAGTAGATTTTCCTTACCCATAATATTGTATCGCCATGAAAGTCTTGCTTCCCATCCGAAATTTTGATAGTAATCTCGATCCACCTGCCTGGCGCTATATTGAAGTGTTTTAGGATCAATCGCGTCTTCTACGTTTATTGCTTTCGTGAACCCCACACTGTTGCGCTCTGAAATGGTGGCGAATGACTTAATCTGAAGATTTAGGTTAGGTGCGAAGGCGTACTTGAGAGTCATAGAAACAATATTCCAGGGAGCGTTAAACCAATTTCGTTTTCTTGACGATTGCCTCGGGTTATCCGCGAATTGCTGATCGGTAAGCCCACCGGGTTGTTGACTTTTAAAGGATGATCGGGTATAGTCTAGCTGAATGTTTAGTTTAGTGCTGAATTGATAACGGATGGATCCATATCCCGTAAGGGTTCGGTATTGGCTGTTGTCGCGCCAGCCATCAGCCGAACGGTAATGGAGAAAACTGTAGTAGGAAACTTTTCCATTAGTTCCGCCAATCGCATTGTAGGTATCGTACAGACCAAAAGAACCAATTGTTTGCTGTGATTCTATAGACATCGGCTTGTCAGGGTTTCCCTTTTTTACTTGATAGTTTAACAGGCCTCCAAATTGCGGCCCGTATTGAAGCGATGCGGCTCCCCGGACAACCTCGATTTTCTCGAGCGCTTCCATTGGGGGGGTATAATAGGCTTCAGGGTAACCAAACGCTTCCGAACTGATATCGCTTCCGTTTTGCCTCACGTTGAACTCCCACGAACGGTTGGGGCTCAAACCTCGGGAGGCAATGCCTACCTGAATACCCGATCCGTCATTTTCCCAAACACTTATACCTGGCACTTTGGCGAAAACTTGCCTCGCGTTGTTGGTGCTTAGGTCGGCATGTGATTGTGCCAATTGGATCACTTCGACTTTTTTGCCCGCGTAAATTACATTGTCTTTCAGGTCGGGGAGTTTACTATTTACAGTGAAAGAACGCTCTTCAGTCACTTCTATTTGGTTGAGGATAATTGCTTTGGTGGTATCTTTTTTTTGAGCTATGGTTTTAATTGCTAGGAAGTTAAAAAGGATAATTGGTAGCAGTAATTTATTCATTGGTGTAGTGTTTCTTAAAATTTGAGAACGCAAATATCTTATTTAGAATTATTCTAAACAAGATAGAGGCTTGATCCTTTTCTGACTTTTTTAACCGCTATCGATTGAATTCGCTAGAAAGGTCAGCCCTGAAATTAAATTTTTGTAAAGAATTAAAAATTGCGACTGGCTTCCCTCAAAAAGAGATACTTTTGAGAAGTATGGGTAAAATTCGTTTAGTAGTCTTTGACCTTTCCGGCACCACCGTAGAAGATGACAATGCCGTAGCAAAGAGCCTCCAGCAAGCGGCACAGGAGTTTAAGTTAGACGTTTCTTTGGGGGATTTCGAAAAGACTATAGGGACGAACAAAATCCATCTATACCAATTTATGTTGGCTCGTGCACGCGGTCATAAAGTTGAAATTAGCCAGTTGGAGACTTACCATTTCCCAGAGTATTTACAAGAAGCACATGCTATTTTTGATCGCTATTCGGTGATTATGGTGGACTACTATAAGAATAACGTTCGCGCCATGCCGGGTGCAGAAGATACGTTTAAGTGGTGTCAAGAACAGGGCATAAAAGTTGCGACAGACACTGGTTTTCATCGCGATGTCAACACGGCTATTATGGAAGGACTGCAATGGAAAGAGCGTGGACTTATTGACTTGGCGTTGGATGTAGAAGATACCAACGGAACAGGTAGGCCATCGCCATTTTTAATTTTTAGAGCGATGGAAAGATTGGGAATTCAATCTGTAAGACAAGTAATAAAAATAGGAGATACGCCAGCCGATTTACTCTCAGGATATAATGGCGGTTGCATTGGCAACATTGGCGTGCTAAGTGGTGCAAATACATTGAGAACTTTACAGAAGTATCCTCATACACATATAATCAAGAGTGTGAAAGAATTGCCAAAGCTTGTTGCTGAACAATTCAAAGACTAAGACTAAGTCTACTTAATTCGTGAAAACGACATTGAATTCTCTGGGGTGAATTCAGTTGGCCGTTGCTCTTGATCAATGGCTATTTTCATTTTTAAATCACTACTAAACTCTACAATTGCTCTCATCGCTATCATTTCTGTTTTTGTTTCAGGCTTGCGCACAAGTATGTCTAGTTGCATCGGTTTTTTTGAAACATCTAGTTTATAAATCATTTGAATCGGCTTTCCTTTTGCCATGCCGTTTGCACCTCCCATAGTGATGCCTTGTGACTCAATTGTAATAAACCCGTCTTTATCAAAGATAAATGAGCCAAATGTGTTATCTTCATCCAACTCGCTTTGCCACGTTCCGATAACAATAGTAGAGTCAATCTTCTGGCTAAAACAAAAAGTTGAGAAAATGAGAAACGCTGAGCAAAGTAGGGTTTTCATTGGGCGAGATTAAATTGTTAACAAAAATAAAACTCACTTTGATAAAGTCACAAAGTGAATTCAATTACTTGGATATTCAGCGCACACTTACTCCTCGCTTTCTTCTACCTTCGCCAAAGCAAAATCAAATCCAAGCTACACCAATTCATGAATTTTTAACAGGAAACAGCCTGGAATAGCACGGTAACAGCTAGTTATTATTTTATTCCATTTGCGATAGATTAAAAATCCCGAGTCAAATGACCCGGGATTTTTGTTTTTCGAGTACTCTGTTATTTGACACCAGGCAGTCCAATAGGTGCTGCTTGATCTTTGCCAAAGTCAGGGGCTTTTTTAACGATTGGGTATATTTCATCCAACCTGGTGGCATCGTACAACCTTCCATTTTTCATCACCTTATTTACGGAATTTGTATTTCGGATATTTTCCAAAGGGTTCTTATCCAAAATAATCAAATCGGCCAGTTTACCGTTCTCAATACTTCCTATATCGCCATCGAGACCTATCGCTTTCGCTCCATGAATAGTCGCTACTTTTAATGCATTTAGCGGTGTCATTCCGCCAGATGCGATATTCCACAACTCCCAGTGATAACCTAGTCCTTGCAATTGCCCATGGGAGCCAACACCCGCATTGCCTCCCGCTTTTACCAGATCATTTACAAATTTTGCATGGTCTTCAAATACATGTTCCTCTTTCATAAACCATCCTGGCCTTCTTCTAGATTTTTGATCCAGCTCTGATTTTGGTGTGAAGTAATTTAGCTTCGGATCGCCATTTACATTTTCCGTTGCATAATAGAAGTTCTCAGCCCAGGGGCCACCGTAAGCAACCAGAAGAGTGGGAGTGTAGGTCATCTTAGCTTCTGCTATAGATGTGATTACATCTTTATACAACGGATAAATAGGCAGCGCATGCTCGTGACCAGGGTAGCCGTCAATCAGATTTGTCATATTCAATTTAAAATCGAGGCCGCCTTCTGTAGTTGGCATAAGGTTTTGCTCTTTGGCAGCTTGAATAATCCATTGGCGATGCTGACGATTTCCTGTTAGATACATCTTGATAGTCTTCGTGTTGTAATACTCAGAGTATTGTTTCAAAATATCTTTTGCTTGATCAGCGTCCTTTAAATTATAAGCCCAGTAGCCAACACCCGGCCCGGTGCTATAAACACGTGGCCCAATCATTTGACCAGTTTCAACCATGTCGCTATAAGTAAGCACATCGGTAGTAGCTGTTTGAGGATCGCGTGTGGTGGTAACTCCATAAGCTAGATTAGCTGCATAAATCCAAACCTGATTTTTATGAATGCCCCAAGCGGGCCACATGTGGGCATGCGTGTCCACAAATCCGGGCACAATTGTCTTTCCGCTAACATCCAATTTTTGAACAGACGCGTCTACAGCTATCGAGCCTGCCGAGCCTACTTGCTTGATCCTCGCATTCTCAATTAATACATCTCCTTTCTCAATAACTTCATCACCCTTCATGGTGATGATACGCGCGTTTTGAAGCAAAATCTTTCCTTGTGGGATGTCTTTTTGAACCGTAACTTTTATTCTTAATTCGGCTGGCTTGTATCCCTCATCTTTCTTCTTCGCATCGTCTTTTTTCTCGTCTTTCTTTTCGCCATCTTCTTTTGCTTTTTCTTCTTCTGCCTTCTTTTTCTTTAAAGCACTTTCCTTAAGTTTAGCAGAATCAAGGTTGTAGGTGAAAAAGGCGTTGCCGAGCGTGAAGTATATATTCTTTGCATTGCTGCTCCAACTTGCAAATTCGCCACCAAGCTTGGTCAACTTACGCGATGGGAATTGGGCTTTGTCTGCATCAGCCACAGAAATTTTGGGCACGTCTCCACCTGTTTTTGGAATTGTAACTACATAAACATCATTGTTAATTTGCGCTAATGCTTGATCACCATCGGGAGCAATCTTAATCACATCGGCAACCGATGGTTCTTGTGCTGGCTCCATTGCTGATTCATTCAACATGCAGTTGTTTTCATCAGGCACTGAGCCATAAACAGTGATGCCCGTCACTTTCAACAGAACTTTCTCATCTGTCCCATCCCATCGTATGGAAAGTAAACCCTTCTGGCCATTATACAAGTAGATTCGGTCGTCTGTTTTTGTAAAATGTGGTGTACTTCGTCCTTTCGCTTTGGCGATGAAATTGATCGTGCCCCCGTCTCCTGAAATCCAGAGGAGATCTTCTTGTGCGCCTTGAAAAAACGGTCCTTCAGCGTCTCTAAATGTTTGTGCTGATCCTCGAAAGAAAACAATCTTGTTGCCTTGTAATGACCAAACGGGTTCTGTGTAGAGGCCAGGCGTAGTGGTTAACTTAATGGGTTTTGCATCTTTCAATTTGAAATTCAATTTGTAGATATTACCCATTTGGTTTTCCCAGGTGACCCATGCCAGTTGCGATCCATCGGAGTTCCAACTCGGTTGTGCTTCTGTAAAATTGTTGCTGGTTAGTCTTCTATAACTTGCTTTTTGAATGTCGTATAAATACAATCTATTCAGCGCGGTGAAGGCAACTTGCTTTCCATCCGGTGAAACCGCGGCATCACGTATCTGTGTGGCAACAAAATCCCTATCATCTTTTATGGGATATTTAAAATCCACTCGTGGCCCAACTAACAACTCCGTTTCTATTTCGAACGGAATGCTAATCGCATCACCACCGGCAACCGGTATACGATAGAATTTTCCACCATACGATGCTACTATCTCTTTGCTATCGGGTGTGAAAGACATGGCTGGTAAAACTCCCATAGGGGCGATCGACTCTTGCTCATCGCGTTGCACCGGATAGGCCAACCATTTTTCGTCACCCGTTTTTAAATCACGAATAATCAGACCTGTTTGATCATTGTGGCGGCTTCCAAAAACAAGCCACTTGCCATCGGGAGATAATGTCGGTGTAAATGCCGAACCATATCGCTGTGTTCTTCTGTCAATCTCTCCATTCTCGCGATCATAAACAGCCAGTTGATATTGCGGAAGTTGGGCGTTGTAATTCCAAGCCGATGTGCGTTGAGCAAACCAAACGTAACGGCCATCGTTTCCGAAAGCTGGCTCAACCGCTTTTAAATTGTCGGGCTTGCTAATTAATTGAGCTCCCGAGCCGCCCTCTTTATGAAACAACCAAAGCTTTAAGTTACGTGTTCCGCGAGATCCGACAATATAGTTCCCATCGGGCGTCCATTCTGCAGATTGATAATGATCTGTATTGCCTTTAGTAACTTGCAGCGAATCCTTCTTATCGGTAGCAAACCACCAGATGTTTTCGCCACCACTTCTATCGGAAATAAATAATAGTTTAGTTCCATCTGGGCTATACTTAGGATGCGAATCGAAACTCATTCCGCTGGTAAACTGCGTAGGTTTTCCTCCGGTGATGGGCATAGTAAAAATATCCCCAAGAAAGTCAAACGCAACCGTCTTTCCATCAGGACTAACATCTAGCGACATCCAAGTGCCTTCATTTGTTTTGATAGGAATACGCCTGCCAACATCCAGTGGAAGGTCTTTTTTCTTTTTAGGCATTTCTTTTTTTGTGGAATCTGGCTTTACATCCTTGGCCCGTGGTTGTCCCGAAGCTGCTAAGGATAAAAGCAACACAACCGTTGTTAGTAGGGTAATTTTTCGCTGCATATCTCTTATTTTAACGACAATATATAACTGATTTGAATGGATTCAGTTTTGAATTTAGGTTGATCGGTACGTGTTGTTTTTTAATGGCAAGTGGTTAGTAAATTAGTATCTATTCCGAAATTAAGTCAACAAGTTTGTTATCTTGAACCGTTTTAAGTAGTTTAAGCTAGTTGATTTCAACCTTGAACATGAGTTTTTTCAAGAACGTATTTTTAGGGAAAGAATATATTCCGGATAGAAAGGTCTATAAGTATTCGATACTTCGAGTACAATTCAATTTAATATTAATTGCCAGTGCTTTATTTTATATAGGTATTGATGGGCATATCGGGATAGATACTTTTTTCCCATTTTACTACTTGATGATTGGCGTTGGAGTTTTGGGGCTTGTTTTGAATCGCGTTGGTTATCATGGATTTGCTAACGGGTTGTTAATTGTTTTTTCTAACGCATTAGTGTTCTTGTTTGCCGATTCTGATAGCTTATTCGGTGGCTTGTTTTTCTATTTCATTTTAATTAGCCTGGCAGCGCTTATCCTTTTTAGTTTCAATAGGAGGGTCTGGGGAATTCTTTCGGTATCGGTTTCAATTTTCATTGGAATTATCGCCTTTATATATGATTTCCACCTGCTGCCAATCCCAGCCTATGACGACCCCAGCATACGTGTGAGTTTTCTTTCCAATTTTATTGCAGCTACTTTAAGTTGCGCATTGATCGTTTATTTTTTGATTAATGAAAATCACCATTCAGAAAGGAGATTAGAGGAAAACCAACAACAGTTAATGGCTGCTGCTAATCAACTAAAACAAAATAAAGAGCGTTTTGAAATGGCCGTAAAGGGCGCTAAGGCAGGTATTTATGAATGGAATCTTTCCGGCAATTCAATCTTTATAAGCGAATATTGGAAGGAACTTCTTGGTTACAGAAGTGATGAATTAAATCCCATCTCGATTGAAACATACGTATCCTTTGTTCATCCAGACGACATGCAGGCATCTAACCAGAAGATACAGGAGATTATAAAATCACATCAACCCTATCAAGGGGAAGTACGCCTGTTGACAAAAAATGGAACATACAAGTGGTTTCTTGATAGTGGGCTCGTGCGAACCGAAAGTGAAACCAATACCACTTTTGTGCTTGGATCGCTAATTGATATTGATGACAGAAAAAGGGCGGAGCAAGAAATTTTGTTGAAAAATGATCAACTCGCTAAAATAAACGAGGAGCTTGATCGCTTTGTCTACAGTGCCTCGCACGATATGAGAGCGCCTTTAAGCTCTTTATTGGGGCTTATTGATCTTTCTGAACGAACAAATCAACCAAGCGAGCTAGAAGAATACCACCGGATGATGAGGGATCGAATAAAGGTGATGGAAGGTTTTATCAAAGAAGTGACCGACTACTCTAGAAATGCGAGGCTTGAACTCCTGTTAGATAAGCATGCCCTGGCTGTGATGGTAAATGAAGTAGTCGATAACCTGGCATATTCGTTGGTGGACAAGAAGATGCAAATAAGCGTTCACATTGATCCCAGCTTGATTATTTCTACTGATGCTGGTCGGCTAAAAATTGTTTTGAGTAATATCGTTTCAAACGCTTTTAAGTATCACAATCCTTCTGCTGAGAATCCATTTATTGCAATAGGGGCTTCAGTGGTGGGTCATCAAATCGTAATCAGCATAAAAGACAACGGGTTAGGAATCGCTAAGGAACATCATCAAAAAATCTTTGATATGTTTTATCGAGCATCTGAAATTTCAGATGGCTCTGGCCTTGGATTGTACATCGTAAAGGAAACGCTTGGTAAGTTAAATGGATCGATCTCTTTCCAGTCGGAAGTAGGTGTTGGCTCAACGTTTAGTATCTATTTACCTATTTCTTGATATTGCTGTCTTTTCTTCGCAAGCTCTTTTGTACCGCTCTCATAAAGTCTTCTGCTACTTTCTTTCTAAACCAAGTAGGAGCGAGGCGCTTTAACCGCCAGACCTTACGGGCAAACTTTGGCAGGATAATGTAAAACTCTTGGTTGCCCGCACGATACAAAATTTCCTGTGCAACATCTTTCGATTCCAGCTTTGATCGATCTAATAGAAACTGAGTTGTCTTTTGAAATGTAGCACCACCCCGCATACTCTTCGCAATGTTGGTTTTGAAATATGCTGGCTGAACGCACGAAACATGGACCCCATGATCTATCAACTCACCATAGAGAGTTTCACTAATGGCTACCACTGCTGCTTTGGTGACATTATATGCACTCATGGTAGGTGCACAACTTACCGCTGCCAAGCTGGCAATGTTTATGATGTGGCCAGACTTTTGTTTCTTAAACGTGGGGATAAAATAATGGCAGCCGTAGATTACACTCATCTGATTGATGCCAACCATCCACTCCCAGTTGTCGAGGGAGTATTCTTCAAACAGGCCACCATCACCTACACCTGCGTTGTTGAATAAGATGTCGATTCCGCCAGCTTGGGAAAGAAAATCATCCGCCACGTTTTTATACTCGTTTCGTTGCGAGACATCCAAGTGAAATGAAATGGATTTTCCTCCAAGCGTTGCTATTTGCTTGGCGGTAATTTCAAGCTCTGCATCGTTGATGTCGCAGATTCCAATGAGCCAGCCATCGGCAGCTAACTCGTAGCAGAATGATCGTCCTAGGCCTGAGCCCGCACCCGTTATAAAGGCTCTTTTTTCCGGGTATTGTTTTGTTAAAAAATACATGTTGATTCGTTATATTTTTTGTGTTTCTATTGATTTTATCGCTTTCGCGGAAAGGTTTTTAACCACTTCAATCAGGCCTCCAAAACGGGGATCCTTAGAAAAACCTTTCTTCCAGCGGGCATAAATTTGTTGGGCAATTACCGCATTTTTAAACAATCCGAATACATAATAAAAGACGATGTTCGATAAATCTCTTCCGCTTTGCTCTGAGTATCGTAAAGCCAATTGCGTCCGTGTTAAATTACCCGGAATCCAGGATAGGTTAAACGCCCTTGTGATTGGATCATCATCTGCTTCTGACCAATACGCGAGTGCAGCGCCAAAGTCCATTAAAGGGTCACCGACTGTGGCCATTTCCCAGTCCAGCACGCCAATAATTTGCGTTAAATTACCGGGGTTAAGTATCAGATTATCATACTTATAATCATTGTGAATAAAAGTAGCCGGTGGCGAACGGGGAATATTTTTCGCGAGCCAATCTGCAGAATCATTCATACCGGCCAATGAATCGGTTTCGGCATTGAAGTAACGTTTTATCCAGCCTTCTACCTGCCGCTGTACATATCCTTCGGGCTTGCCTAAGTCAATCAGTTTAGTAGCATGAATGTCAATGGCATGGAGGCGAACCAGGTTATCAATAAAACGTTCGGAAAGTATTTTAAACGTGCCAGGGTCAATGCCTAATTTAGGTGCGGAGTGCGCCCTGAGAATCACACCTTCAATTCGTTTCATGATGTAGAAAGGCGCGCCAATTACTTGTGGGTCGTCACAATAAACAAATGGCTGCGGAACTATGGGGTAGTGTTCAATAAGTTTTGACAGCACGTTAAACTCTCTGCCCATGTCGTGTGCTGATTTAATATCCGCCCCAAGAGGTGGCCTTCTTAAAATGTAGACTGAGTTATCGGTGGTTAAACAATAGGTTAGGTTTGAATAGCCGCCCGGGTATTGTGTAACGGAGGTTACCTTCCCAGTTTCAGTGGAATGGGAAGTCAAATAATCATTCAGCCCTGCGAGGTTAATTTCTTCTCCGCTTCTTACCGCCACAGGGGCGTCTTGTTTCATATCTATCATTCGATTTGTAGTAATGAGTATTGAGTAGTGGGTATTGAGTAGTAAGTATCAAGTAGTAAGACTGTCTTACGTCTAATGTCTTAAGTCTCATATCTCATGTCTAATATCTCACATCTTAACTCGCTTTCCCTTCACATCCAATCCATAGTTCTTCAAAATGCTGAGTGCCAGATTTTGTTTGTGTACTTCGTCTGCACCATCCCAAATTCGAGCGCCACGTTCATGTGCATATAAAGTGGCGAGCATCGTATCATCGGTAACTCCCAAGGCGCCATGCACTTGAATGGCTCTATCTAACACCCTAAGCACCATATTGGCCACATAAAACTTGATACCGGAAATCTCGTCTTTTGCTTGCGCGGCTCCCACTGAATCGATTAAGGAGGCGGTCTGTAAAACCAATAACCTGGCGGCATTTATCTCCACCCGACTTTCGGCAATAAAGCCCTGAATGAATTGCTTTTCCCCTAAGGCAACTCCTAACTCAATCTCTCTCGAGGCGGCACGTTGACACATTAACTCAAATGCTTTTTCGGCAATGCCTATCCATCGCATGCAGTGATGAACTCGCCCCGGGCCGAGACGCTGTTGAGCCAGTTTAAAGCCCATTCCTTCTTCGCCAATCAAATTGCTAACAGGCACCCGGCAATCGTTATAGGTTATTTCAGAATGGCTTGCCCAGCCTTCGCCTGTATCCCCAAAAATGGGAAGGTTACGTTCTAGCTTAAATCCTTTGGCATTGGTGGGCACCACAATCATGCTTGCCCGTTGGTGGAGTGTTGCTTCTGGATTTGTTACTGCCATTACAATGGCGAAAGCCGCGCCATCGGCTGCAGAAGTAAACCACTTATGGCCGTTGAGGACGTATTCATTCCCCTCGCGCACAGCGGTAGTGGCTAGCCGGGTAGGGTTGGAGCCAGCAAACTCAGGCTCTGTCATTGAAAAACAGCTCCTGATTTCGCCTTGCAGTAATGGGTGCAAAAACTTAGATTTGATTTCATCGGAAGCATATTTGCTTAGTAATTCCATGTTACCAATATCGGGTGGCTGGCAGTTAAATGTGTAATGCCCATAGAAGGGTGTGCGTGCCATGACTTCTGACAATTGGCCAAACTCGCAAAGGGTGAGCCCAAGACCTCCTTCATTATGCGGAAGGTGCAGCCCCCAAAGTCCAAGTTCTCGTACTCTGTCTCTTTTGGCTTCCAGTAACTTGGCCGTCTCATTCCAAGGTCTTTTGTGATGATCCGCTTCCAGTGGGATAAGTTCTTTCTCGACAAACTGCTCTACTTTTGCTAGTATTGGCTTTACTCGTTCAGTGGCAAAAATGCTTTCCATAAGTTAATTCAAAAAATAAGTTGAATGTAGGGAAAGAAATCAGGATCAAGGCAAAGTACACGACTCAAAATATTTTTTTTACCTTGTATTTACGATTCGTGCGATTTTACTTTTATATCTAGTATAGTCCAAATCAATCTATGAATAGCCTGAGAAATACTTTTTTATTTTTAGCGTCTTTACTATTGATTTCTTCCTGCAGCAATAAGCAAGAATACTCTGATTTTCAAATTGAGCCAGGTTTCGAAATTATGAAAGTTGCAAGTGAACCCTTGATTCAGGATCCCATCGATCTTGAATTCGATGAGGCTGGAAATGCAGTGGTTTTAGAAATGCCTGGTTATCCACTTGAAGATAAGCAGAGTAGGATTAAAGTATTGAAGGACACGGATAAAGATGGGGTTTATGAAACCCAGGTTTTGTTCTCGGATAATATGCAACTGGCTTCTTCTATTTTACCTTACAAGAAAGGAATACTCGTGGCTGCACCGCCCTTTTTGTTGTTTGCCAAAGACCTCAATTTGGATGATAAGGCTGACCAAATAGATACCCTGATGGGTGGGTTTTCGAGAGGAAACTTGCAGCATAACTTCAACGGACTTACTTATGGATTGGACAATTGGATTTATGCCGCTAATGGCGGGAATTCAGGAACTCCTTACTGGTGGGGCGATACCACGAGTGTGATGGACTTGCGAGGCCAAGACTTTCGATTTAATCTCGACCGAAAAATCATGGAGCGAATCGGAGAATCTTCCGGTGGTTATGGAATCGCCATTGACAATTGGAATCGGATATATGGAACGCATAATCTAAACCATATTTCACAAATTGTATTTCCCGACAGGTATAAAAAAGAACAAGTGTTAATGGTGGAGAACACACTGCTCAACATCTCGGACCATGAGGAAAACGGGCTTTCGCGGATTTATCCCATAGGGGAACAGGAATCGAGAATGAACCATCCGGAGCAGGCCGGGTATTTTTCAGGCTCATGTGGGATTACGTTTTATGATGGTGGTGGACTGGGCAATGAATATGATCAAACCATTTGGGTAGCCGATGTAGTTTTGAATCTCATTCACGTAGATAAACTAGAAACCAAAGGATCTTCTTCCCTGGCTATGAGAAAATTAAGCGGACGGGATTTTCTGGCCAGCAATGACCGATCATTCAGGCCGGTAAACATGGCGGTTGGGCCGGATGGCGCAATGTATGTAGTTGACATGTACCGCGCAGTTATTGAGCATCCGGAATGGATTCCAGACGAAATCGAAAAGACACTTGACCTGAATGCGGGTAAGGATAAAGGGAGAATCTATCGCATTACAAAAAGCGGTATTAAACTAAAACCTTTCGATGCCAGTTTTACAAAAACAACTACCGGTCTTATTTCAAACTTAGTTCACCCAAATCAATGGATACGTAAGACCGCTCATCGACTGCTGATGGAGAAGGAGCTAACGGAAAACGACTACGCCCAGCTCGAGAAGCTGTTAACCTCTGATTCGGAATTCGGAAGATTGCATGCTCTTTGGATTTTGGAATGTAAGAATAAGCTTACACCGCGTCTACTGGAGCGCTCCTTGACAGATGCCGCTGCGGGTATACGAGAAAATGGGCTGCTAATTGCCGAGAATCACTTTAATGATCAGAGCTTAATCGAAAAGACGATTGGTTTGCTTGCGGATGCTAATCAACGCGTGCGTATGCAAGCGGCCTTGTCAATAAGTACGATATCGAAAGATACTTTTCTATCCTCCCGAAACAAGCTCATCGAAAGCTTGGCCAAAAGTGCCATGCTACCTAATGATAATTGGAATGCAGCTTCCATCGCTCTGGCTTCAAAGTATTCACCGGCCGAGGTCTTTGAAAAATTAGTTTCGATTAGCAGTGATACTGCGCATATCAAAATTCTCGAATCGTTGGCATTAGTGGCTGGTAATGATGTAGAGAATACAAATGAGATTTTGAAAAGTGTTGGCAGGCATTCTCTTTCAAGTTTAGCCAAAGAAAAGATAGTAAAAAGTCTCACGAAAAGCGCGCTGACTTTTGACACGCCAGCAAAATTGATTACCTCCATTGAAAAGTTGGAGCAGTCGGGAAACAACCAACTAATTGCTGCGCTTGCATTTTTCAGACAGAAGTTGCACCTGCCAAACTCCGCGCAATTCGCGAGCATTAGTGCGAACGCTTTGTTAAAAGTTGCTGACAAATCCCTGCCTGATTCGGTGCGGCTTAATCAGCTAGTCTTCGCCTCGTTCTTACCCTATAAGAGCAAGGCAGACGTTCTTTTCAATTGCCTTAAAAACACGGAACCATTAACGCTACAAGAAGCAGCGCTAAGGCAATTGGCTTCTTACCAGGAAAAGGAAATTGGAAAAAGATTAACTAAGACGTGGCCGGAGTTAGGACCTCAAGCGCGCAAATGGGCGGGCGATTTATTGTTGTACATCGAAATTCACCACGATGCATTATTGACAGGCCTTGAGAACGGAACCATTAACATTGGTGAAATGAATTTTGATTTAGAACGCAGAAGAACCCTGTTGTATTGGACGGACGATAAGCAAACAAGGGCAAGAGCGGAAAATCTATTTTCCGATGCGGGGGTATCTACCCGAAAAGAAGTAATGGAAAAAATGAAACCGTCTCTTTCATTAAAAGGATTCCCCGACAAAGGCGAAAAGGTTTTCCAATCCACGTGTGCCACCTGCCATAAATATGGTTCGCTGGGTAATGACGTGGGCCCAGTACTTACTGAAATAAACAGAAAAAGTAAGGACTTACTGCTACACGATATTCTTGATCCCAATGCAGCTGTAAATACCCAATACATCAATCATCGGTTAGAGACAACGAGTGGTGTAGTTCATTTTGGAATTGTCAAGGCCGAGACTGATAAATCGGTAACCATCAGGAAAATGGGCGGTGAGACGGTATCCATTGATAAATCGGCCATAAAGCGATTGAACTCTTTAGGCACATCGCTTATGACCGAAGGGCTTGAAAACAGTCTTACACTTCAAGACATGGCTGATCTGCTCGCGTTTCTTCAAAAAGGTAAATAGTTTGGATTAGGTATTGTTTCAGTCTTCTATCCAATATCTTGCAGCACCAAATTGAATATGATGGAAATAGGTATTGATAGTTTTGCTTCGGCAACTGCTACAGATGGCATAGGAAAGGCCAACAGTGCTCAAGTAATCAGTGAGTTATTGGCTCGCATAGAACATGCTGATGCCTGCGGACTAGATGTGTTTGGGCTAGGGGAGCATCACCGCAAAGAGTTTCTGGATTCTGCTCCATCGGTGATTTTGGCTGCCGCTGCCGCGAGAACAAAAAAGATTAAGTTGACAAGCGCAGTTACCGTGCTGAGTGCGGCTGATCCCGTAAGGGTATTTCAGAACTTCGCTACGCTCGATCTGGTTTCGGGCGGCCGTGCCGAAATGGTGGTAGGCAGGGGTTCGTTTATAGAATCATTTCCCTTGTTTGGATTAAATCTACAAGATTACGATGAAGTATTTGAAGAGAAGCTGGGCCTCTTATTACAGATCAGAAAAGAGGAAGTAGTAACCTGGTCGGGCAAGTTTAGGCCGGCACTTAAAAGTCAGGCCATCTATCCGCGCCCCATTCAAAACCCGATACCGATTTGGGTAGGTGTTGGCGGCACACCCGAAAGTTTCGTTCGCGCTGGCATACTCGGACTGCCGTTAATGATAGCTATTATTGGAGGCGAGACCCATCGTTTTAAACCGTTGGTAGATCTTTATAGAGAAGCTGGAAAACAGGCTGGTCATGCACCTGAAAAGCTTAGCGTTGGTTTGCATTCGCTCGGCTATGTCGGCAATACTACCGAGGAGGCCATAGCCGATTACTTCCCGGGCTATGCGGAAATGTTTACGCGGATAGGCAAGGAGCGAGGCTGGCCACCAGTTACTCGTGCTGCCTTTGACGCCCAGCGCGGACCGTTGGGTGCGTTTTTGGTAGGTGGCCCTGAAGAAGTTGCAGAAAAGATTATCCGGCACAGTAAAGCCTTAGGCGGAATTACACGGTTGAGTTTTCAAATGGATAACGCAGGGTTATCGCACGAGAAATTGCTAAATGCAATTGAATTGATTGGAAGCAAGGTGAGGCCGTTGGTAAATAACGCAATTTGACTCCAAATGCCTCAACCGCCACCCCTTTGGGCTGGCTTCTTTCAGAGCGAAGCGGAGGTTCGTTTTATTTATCTGGTGCGTGAAACTTTTTAGACGCGTCATCGATAATTAAGACCCAATCCGTTCCTTCCTCTGGTGGCGTGAAGGATTGAACTCCATTACCGATTACTACTTTACTGGAAATTGATTTTCCAGTTCGAACATCGTACCAGTAAACATTTTTCTTGTTTCCCGATACTTTGCTTAAATCAATTTTAACAGGTTTGTTCTGAGGCAGGTAGATAAACGCGTACGATTTATTTTCATCTCTGGTGGCTGTAACAAGATCACGATAGGTAGTTCCAACGGGAGATTTAATTAAGCTTGGATCTTCAATGCGGCCATAATAGGGTCGTGAGAGCATTAATTTTTTAAGGTATTGCATTTGATCAGCCGCTTCGGCCCTGGCTGCTTTCTTCCAGCCAATGACAGTATCGCCAATGTTAATAGGTGGGTAGAGGTCTTTGTTTAAAAACTGCCAGATCTGATGGTGCCCATAAGTTACACCGCACGCTCCAGCAAATACACCCCGATAAATCCTTGCTCGAACATCATAGGCTGTAAAGTAACCACGTTGCCGAGTCCACTTTCCATCCCACGGATTAACGGGATGATCTTCATAGCAAGGTTCCATGTCAAGCGTTGGCTTTTGAGGTTTAATGGCAAGGTCTTCCTTCACCCATCGCCAAGGATCTGATTCTCGAGAGCCATGACCCGATTGAAAGGCATTCATATCATTCCACGCTTCATTATGAATGTAGTTTGACGTACGAAACTCACCACCCGAGGGATGATAAGTTATGAATGCATCTTTGCCCGATACGTCTTCGATGCCCTTTGCCATGGCACGCCAAATTGCATGATCATCAAAGTTCTTGTCGATTCCATCGATTGTCCATTTGTAAGTTACTGGTCTATCACCGCCTAAAATCCAAATTATGTTCCATTGCTTTGCATAGCGTTTAGCCAGAATGTTGCCATAAGCTTCTGCATTTTGTTCATTAAAAATGATTGGCCCATCACCCCACATGTGCGCTACTTTGTCGCCCCAAGTCGGTAGCAGACCAATGTAGATTCCTTTCTCAGCCGCCTTATTGATGATGAAATCAACATGATCCCAATAGTCATATTCATAGGCATTGCCAGGATTGCTTCCGGGTGTGATTAACAGTTGTGTCGGATCTTCATTGTTAAGTGGATAGTCTCCATAACGGTTAGGTTCGCGAATACCATTAAATTCAGCGAGTGCAACAGCCTGCAATACATTATATCCTTGCTCACTTCGGATGTCAATAAATTCAACTGCTTCTTCTCGCGTCATGCGATGAAATAATTCCCAATCGGTATCGCCTAACCAAAAGAAGGGCTCGCCATTTTTAGTTTGCAAAAGGCGACCGTTGGATGATACGTTGATCTGCCCGTGTGTTGTAACTATAGTTAGACACAAAATCCATGTTAATATTCTTTTCATATTCATAAGCGCGTGTTGGTTTAGGTTTTCAGACAAACTTCATTGTTTTTGACCGTAATCAAATTACTAGAATAAAATCACAACAAAGCTTATCCATTCGTTATTTTATCGGAACAAGATTTAATACATTTTTTCAATCTCATTTTTATAATTCTCTTGAATGACTGATCGTATTGGTTTTAAAGTTGCAGTAACTTCACCACTTTCCATACTCCAATCTTGATGACACAAAAAGAAACCTTTTATGCGTTCTACATTGGCAAGTTCGTCATTTAGTCTGTCTATCTCTTCTTGATATTTGGCTCTCACTTTAATATTGTGAACCATAAATTGCGGGGCTGTCCAATGGATTTCCTGCTGCTCGCACCACAAGCGAAGGACGGAATAGTTAGGGACTATCAATGCCGCGACATACGGGCGTTGAAAACCAATAATTAAACTACGCTCGATAAACAACGACCGCTTTAAATGATTTTCAATTGGTTGAGGCGCAATGTATTTGCCTGACGAAGTTTTGAATATATCTTTTTTTCTATCGGTAATCTTCAAAAATCTTTGGTGTACAAATTTGCCGATATCACCCGTATGCATCCAGCCATCTTCAGTGAGCACTTCGGCAGTCAACTCAGCTCTTTTAAAGTATCCCCTCATGACATTCGGCCCTTTCACCAAAATTTCCCCCTCGTGTTCTTCGTTGGGACGTTCGATTTTTACTTCAAGGCCCGGCAGAGGTATGCCCACTGTACCAAAGCGATTTAGGCCCGCCTCAAATCTGTTCATTGAAATTATAGGGGCGGTTTCGGTCATACCGTAGCCTTCAATAATTTGTATACCCGCTGCCGAAAAAAGCCGCCCAATGTCCGGTCGAAGGGAAGCGGCCCCCACCGCCATGTACTTAATTCGTCCTCCTAAACGCTTGCGCCATAATCGCAATACTAAAATGCTCGCTAGATAAAGTTGAATTTGAAATAGCACTTTCAGCCGCTTTTCTGGACCAAAGCGTTTACCTACTTGCATTGCCCAAGTAATTAATTTCCTTTTAAAAACGTTTTCCCCAACAGTCTGCTCTTCCATGTATTCATACATTTTTTCTAACACACGGGGCACGCAACTGCAAAAAATCGGCCTCGCTGTTCTGAAATCTGTGGCGAAACTTTCTTTGTTTTGACTGAAATAAAGTGACGATCCAAAGGCAACATAAGCATAGCAAGCGGCACGTTCAAAGATATGGCTGAATGGAAGGAAGCTCAATACACGATCGCGCGACTCTAAGGGAAGAATAGTTAAGATGGCTTTTATCGTGTAAACAATATTGCCGTGCGAAAGCATCACACCTTTAGGAGCCCCGGTGCTTCCAGAGGTATACATGATTGTCACCAGATCGTCTTCTTGAACCAACTCTTTTCGAGCATTTACCTGCATCATTAATTCATGCGTAGTCCTGGTTTGTAGTAAAGGTTTGAAAAAATTTACCTTGTCGCGCTGCAGGTGAACTAGTTGAATGGCCGATTTTATCTTTTCCTTAAATGAAAAGTGTTTAAAGTATAATCCCTCATCGTGAGCAATACACAGTCTTGCTTCTGTTTCACTAACAATGATGTTGAATTCCTCTTCCTTTAATGTAGGATGAATGGGAACGACAATCAACCCAACTTGCTGACACGCAAAATCTATGATCATCCAGTCGGGGCTGCCTATAACTGGAATGAGAATAATCTTTTCGCCTGCCTGAAATTGATTGGCAACAAACCAACAGGATAGCGCATTGATTTTATTTTGAATTTCCTCAGTTGATAGGCCCCGCCACTGCCCTTGCTGAAAATAATTGAATGCCGTTTTATTTGGGTACTTCTCCTTTTGGTAGGAGATTAAGTCAAAAACCCGGGTGAAGTCAACTTTTCTGGTAACGGTAGGCATACTATTCGCTTTAATTTGTTTTTGGCTTTACATATAAAATTGAATAGAGTATTTCAAAGAATTCGGCATAGTCGGGCAAGTTGTTATGGCGTGCACCTTCTATGGCGTGTAGCTTAATTTTAGAAGGGTAGAGCGCCTTCAGCTTTTCACTCTGCTCGAAGGAAACTAATTTATCGTTGGTGCCATGGATAATGTGAACGGGGCATTCCGTTGTTTTAAGGTATTGGTCGGTTCGAATATCATACTTTAACATCCACCGTAAAGGGGTGAAGAATATGTATCGGTTGATGTTGTAGAAAAAACTAAAATAGGGCGAATCTAAAATTAACATGCGTGGCTTATTCCACGATGAAATTCGCGCAGCTACTCCGCTGCCCCACGAGCGGCCATACAAAACTATTTTGTCTTCTGAGTAGGATTGTGTCAGCCACTTGTAAATGTATTGGGCATCGTTAAAGACTTTTTCTTGACTTCTCTTACCACGGCTCTTTCCAAATCCGCGGTAATCCATCATGAGAAAATCATACCCATTGCTTAAAAAATCTTTTGCAAACTTGCCCCAGCCTTTGATGCTTTTAGAGTTGCCTTTTAGATAATAGACTACCCCGCGCGAATTAGGCACTTTAAAATAGATGGCGTTAATGCTTCCCCCATCTTCCATATCAAAATCTAATTCTTCGAAAGGAAAAGGATATTTATACTGAAATGATTTTGTAAGTTTTTCTGGTCGGAAGAAAAAGAGGTGTTGAAAAAAATAAAAAAACAGACAGAAGCCGAGGTAAAGACTCAATAACAGAATAAGCCAAATCATAAGGTCTAAGATAAGAATATATTCAGCGTTACTACTAGATTTTTACTTTAAAACCTCAGCAAGTGCCGTATGGTAATCTCGGAAATCTCTCAAATTTTTATGCCCAGCATCTTTGATTACGTAAAATTTATCTCCCTCGCTCAATAAGGGTTTCAATTTTAAAGCGGATGATAAAGGAACGATCCAGTCATCGGTTCCATGAAAAATGACCTTTCGACAATGAATTTTTGGAATGTTATCTTTATTAGAAAAGAAATTGCGTTGTGGAAACAAGCCTAACATTGGCCGAATGGGTGGATAGATTACTCCTTTAATTTCATCGAAAGGGGTTTCTAAAATAAGCATATCAGGCGTGGTTGTTGTGGCTAAATTGGTGGCCACCGCTGAGCCTAAGGACCTTCCGTAGATGATTAATCTGCTGAATTTTATATTCTGTTTGCACCATTGCAAAACAGTTTTTGAATCATAGTAAAAGGCTGCTTCATTGGGTATTCCATTGCTTTTGCCATAACCCCGATAATCTATCATCAGAACTTCATACCCAAGTTGTGTAAAGTCGATGCTATAGTTTCCCCATCGCTGGAGGTTTCCGGCATTGCCGTGAAAGTACAAGATGAGCCCCTTTGATGCGGATGGAGGTGTGAAAAAGACAGCATTCAATTTGACTCCGTCCTGAGTTTCTATAAAAAATTCTTTGAATGGTTGGCTGAATTGGAATGAATAGTCGGGGCTTAGTTCCTTTGGTTGAAAGATGACTTTCTCTTGGAATATGTAAAAACCAACAGACACTACAACATAGAGCAACGCAGCAATAACTAAGATCAAGATAATTCGCTTGGTAGGTTTAAATCGTTTCAAGTAAGTAATCAAAAATAGGCAATTGATTCAATCTAATTACTTTTTTTTGGAACATCTTTGTCAAGCGGTGATAGAAAAAACACTAATAAAGATGTAAGTCAAAATCGATATTCTAGCGCAGATGTTTCAGCACGAATTGCTTTTCTAATTGACTAAAACCAATCTCTACGGATAGCGCAAGCAGTGCTGCAGGAACAGCACCTCTTAGAATAAGTTCTGAGTTATTAAGGGCAAGCCCCGTGACGATGAATTCACCCAGCCCACCGGCACCAATAAATGCTGCTAATGTTGCTGTCCCTACATTTATTACAGCGGCTGTGCGGACACCGGCCATAGTCATCGGAAGTGCCAAGGGAAATTCCACCCATCTTAATTTTTGGAAACGACTCATTCCGATACCATCAGCAACTTTTTTCAACAGCGGATCTACCGATTGCAATCCGGTTAATGTATTTCGTAAAATGGGCAACACAGCGTATAAAAATAAAGCGACAATTGCAGGTGCCACACCGATGCCCATAAAGGGGATCAAAATGGCTAACAGTGCGATAGAAGGGATGGTTTGAAAAAGGGATATCACGTATAATACGATTCTAGATAACCTCGGATTCCAATAGACTAAAACTCCTAATGGAATAGAGAATAAGACTGCCAAGCTCAATGCAAAAAAGGTTAGAAAGAGATGTCGGGCTGTTTTGGCAATCAAATCTGACCATAAGTTGGTTGATTTGCTTTTCTGATTTTGCGCCAAACCATGTTTTTCAAGGAATTCAGAAGCCACCATTTCAAACGTTTTTTTCTCGTATAAAACAGCTGCATTCATAGCCTGCATTTGTTGCTCGGTTATTGAATTTGATAAGCTGTCTATGATGCTTTTTGCTTTCGCTTCAAGCGAATTATTGTATATCGCGACAGCTTCGTAACGAGGGAAAAAATCGTTGTTATCGGCAAGAATAGTAAGCTTATACTTAAGAATTTCACCATCGGTAGAATAGGCATCGGTGATATCAATTTTGCCTTGATTCAACGCTTGATAGGCAAGCCCATGTTCAAGTCCGGTAGGAAGAAGATTTAACTTGTACACGTTGTTCAAGTTATCCCAGCCGTCTTGTCGTTTGAGGAACTCGTAACTCAGGCCAAGATTTAAATCGGTCTTATTTCGTAAGTCTGAAATAGAAACAATACCTAATGAATCGGCCAATTCCTTTTTGATGACAAGAGCATAGGTATTATTAAACCCAAACGAGTCGCTTATGCTCATGTTCAACTGAACATTTAGCAATTGATTGAGTTCGCGTCTGCCTTCCACTTTTTGTTTAAGAATTTCTGACGATATGGTTCCGCTATACTCTGGGTATATATCAATGGCGTGGTTTCGCAATGCTTCAAAACATACCAGCGTTCCTCCGAGGTTGTATCGCCTTTCTACTGTATATCCGTTACTTTCCAGCAACTGAGAAATAATCTCGCTGAGAATGTATCCTTCATTAAAATGCTTAGCTCCAACTCGAATAGTTTGGGCTTGTAAGGCTGTGGTAAATACTATCAGGAAAATCAGTATTCTCGTCATGAAAGCGAGGCGTCTATAAGTTTCTTGACTTTTTCGTTACTAGGTTTTTGGAGAACATTTTCGGTGGTATCAAATTGCAGAAGTCTACCGCTATCCATTACTACGATAAAATCTGCTAATTTTTTTGCTTCTCGAAGGTCGTGCGTCACGAGTAGGATACTCCTGGGCTCGATCTCCTGAAGTTTACGTATTTCATTTTGTATTTCATGCCGTGTTAATGGGTCTAGTGCACCCAGCGGTTCGTCCATCAGCAGGAGGGGCGGATTGAGAAAAAGTGCTCTGCAGATACCTACTCTTTGCTGCTCACCACCTGAAAGTTGATACGGGTATTTCTTCTTGAACGTGACGGGAATATTGACTAATTCCATTAATTCTTCCGCTCGGTTTAACGGGTTTGTTTGCTCGCCAGTAAGTTTGGAAGCAATCGAAATATTCTGCGCCACCGTCAGGTGTGGGAACAAACCCGTGTTTTGCACCATGTAGCCTATCTTAAGGCGCATAGAGGTTAACTCATTGTAGTTTAGTGCCTGATTGAAAACGCGAACGTCTCCAAGAGTAGGTCGAACGAGCCCATTGATCAGCTGAAGCGCAGTTGATTTACCACTTCCGCTCATGCCAATGATGGCTGTTATCTTATTGGCTTCAAACCCGATAGAAAGGTTTTTAATCGCAACTTGGTCGTTGTAACGATGGGTTATACCGGCAAACTCGGCTACTTTCATTTCAAGAAATATCGATAGAAAATCTAACTCCCGTTCGCATCGTGTGACAATTTTATTTTTGATCCGATGGATTTAGTTATCATTATCTCTTGGCGATTACTTAAAAAGCTAAAATCTTAATCATAACCCTTTATCTGTAAACAAAAAAACCCTCAATTCTATGCGAAAAGAGGGTTTTTGAGCGGTCTGGACGGGACTCGAACCCGCGACCTCCTGCGTGACAGGCAGGCATTCTAACCAGCTGAACTACCAGACCTAAAACGAGGGTGCAAAGATAACTTTCGATTGATTGAAACCAAAAGTTTTAGGTCTTTTTTACCTCTATTCTGCAATTACTTTTCTTTTTCATTCACAGCCAACTGGTTAACAAAAAAGCCGACTCCATTTTTTGGAGTCGGCTTTGCCTCACAAACCAACTATATATGTTAATGAACCTTCACGAAGTTCCCGGCTGCATCAAATTCCAATTCGTAGGTTTTGTTTTGGTAGCTAATTTTCACTTCATATCCTTTCACTGAAGTTCCATCAGAGAAGGAGACCGCCCCTACAAACGTATAACCCGAATAGTTCGAATTTAGATAAGTGGTTATCGCGCTAAGTAAATTCGCTTGATCTACAGGTGTTGGCGTTCCTTTATCTGATCCACCTCTACCATGACCTCCCTTGCCTTTCCCATCACCTTTCTTATGCTCTTTGTCATCTAAACTTAAGAATTTTCCAGACGCATCAAACAACAAACGAACTTTAGCCGAGCTGTAGGTGATCTCGACTCCATATCCTGAAACTGTTCCATTGGTTTTATTGACCCTGGCATGGTTGAATGAGTAGCCTGTGTATGCTGAGTCGAGATA
The DNA here is from genome assembly GCA_027487845.1 of Flammeovirgaceae bacterium. Taxonomy (GTDB): domain Bacteria; phylum Bacteroidota; class Bacteroidia; order Cytophagales; family Cyclobacteriaceae; genus ELB16-189. Next base: position 180,151 of record JAIYCV010000028.1, on the reverse strand, counting down.
AGTGATAATGGCTGCGGGTAATTCTGCCTTGGTTATTTCGGAGCATTGTTTGGAACCATCACCCACCTCAAGACTTAAAAATGCCCCCGATGCATCAAAACGAATTTCGTAAGTAATGTTATTCAGCGAGAAAACAACAAGGTAGCCCTGCACTGCTCCCGCTGAATCGGTTTTACTTCCGGCTTTCTTTATCGCGTAGCCAGCATAATTAGTATCTAAATAGGTGATGATAGAACTGGGCAATGTTGCAGGATCAATCTGCGTATGCGAATACAGCATCTTGCCACCCGAATTGATACTCGCCAGCATCGACTTTGCATTTGCTTGAAAGGATGCCTGATAGACAGTAGGAGAGGCCTTTGACCAAGTGGTAGCCGTGGCAGTGGGAAAACTGCTGACTAATGTCGCCTGAACTGCAGATGGAACTTGACTCGCGGAAAGAGTTTGATCAGTTGCAGGTGAGATAGCGTTCTCGGTGCAAGATGATAGGATGGCTGAGATGGCTAACGCGAACATTAAAAATTTTACCTTTTTCATAATTTGCTTTGTTTGTTTTTGTTTAGTGAAAATTGATTAAAGTAATCACGTAAAAGTTTTTGCATGCGCGGTTTTGATTAATTCAAGTTGTTGTTCGTTTACGAGACTCAAAAATCATTCTCATCTTTGCGTCTATGGCTTCATTGACGGTCGCGTTTTTAAAAGGGTTGGTTCAAGAATAAAAAATTAATTAAACCAACCATTTAAAATTTTTGCCCGTCATAGCCATTGAACCGATTACTAAACCGATTTTGGTAACAGAGGAAGATAAGCATCTGTACGAATTGCTAAAGGCTTGTCAACGGAAGGACAGAAAGAGCCAAGAGAAGCTGTATAAACAGTTTTATGGATTTGCTATGGGAATTTGTTTGCGATATACCCGATCGCGGGATGAGGCGGTTGAAGTATTAAATGATGGGTTCTTGAAAATTATGAATAACCTCGACAAATACACTCCCGGGTTGTCTTTTAAAGGTTGGCTAAGGCGAATTATGATCAATGCATCTATTGATCATTACAGAAGAAACGAAAAGCATTATGAGAATGTCGATATCTCGTACGCGAAGAGCAATAATCTTTCGCCCGATGTGATTAGCTTTTTAGGAGAAGAGGTAATTATGAACGCAGTTCAGGGACTGCCGCCTTCTTACAGAATGGTTTTTAACCTGTACGTAATTGAAGGTTACAAGCACTCTGAGATTGCTCAGAAATTAAATATTAGCGAAGGCACATCCAAATCAAATTTGAATATAGCCCGCACTAAACTAATGAAGATACTCAATTTGGAAACGGACACTAACGCTGAACAAAATGGATGAGAGCAGCTTTGATGACCTCATAAAGGGCAAGCTCGAAAACTATGAAGACCCCACGATTGATCCTGGGGCTTTTGACAGTTTTCAAGAGAAGTTGGTTGCGTCACAGCCAATTCCTTGGTATGATCAAAATCTTTCTCGGCTAGGGATGGCGGCCTCAGTGGTGCTTATTACATTGCTCAATATTTATATTCTAACACGCTATAAGTCAACGAATGAACTAACAGTACTTTCGAAGGAATCAAAGACAAAAATGGAAGAATTTGATTCTTTGAATTCGATTATTTCTAATTTAACCCATCGCCAGCGGGTGATTGTTAAAGATCTGAATGATAAGGAAAGCCTTTTAACTGCTGCGACTAAGGAAAATCAGACACTAAAAGATAACCTGATCCTTGCGAAAGATCAACTCAAAAAAGCAACCGTTCAACCAATTGATCGCGAGCAATCCTCGTTTGTCACTTTAGGCAAAGCATCCGAAATACCTGCCAGTTTGTTGAAAGTGTTGAGTGATCAAGAACTTGTTTTGATAGATAGCAAAAATGACCAAGTACTACTCTTCACCTCCCATCGATTAAACCATGTGCTTCGCCAAAGCCAGTTTTCACTTTCGCTTTCGCCCATTCAATTGCTTTCTATCAGTGAAATCGCAGAACCTGATTTTGACAAACTGAAAATTCAAACCCCTACTACTTTGGTGAAAGGCACAAAGAAGTTGATGAGTTTAAAACAAAGAAACGACTTAGAAAAACATTATTTCTCCGGTATTGGAATAAACATTGGAGGTCATCTGGATCTTCTGCAAAGCAGTTTTTCATCGGGCAATGGGTCAGTTAATCCTCGTATCGGACTTCTCGCAGATTGGGTTGTGTCCCCAAGACTCAGTGTTGAAACTGGGATCGATTACTTCGCTAATTCTGTCTCCTTTGAAAAGAATTTTCAAGATATTTTTCTGCCTCGGCAGACGGATCAGTTCGGGCCTCTTCAAACTGCTCAAATTGATAATAGACTCCTCTCTTCGCCTATCAGCCTAAAGTATAGACAATGGGTGGGGGAGAAAACTCAATCAATAGTGAGAATCGGTTATACTCCCTATTATTCATTCAGCAGTACCTACGTGTATGGGTATCCGCCAACCAAACCTGATAAACCTTGGGATCCGGATGATGACGCTTACAAGAAACCCCGAATTAATACCGTGGAGCAATCGTCCATTCAAGGCTATTATGGTGGATCCATCACCGGTTCAATTGGACTAAGCCGATTGATAAAGAAAAAAAATGTAGTTGAAGCGTCCTTCTTTTATGAAAAAAGCCTTGGCACCGTGGGGCAGCAAGGCTTAAAGATGGATCAAATTGGGTTAAGAACCGCTTATCTTTTCAAAGTGAGGTAAATAGTTAATCTTTTGTAATTGATGGTTGCGTGTATTAGTTCCAATAGCTCGCGTTTGGTGAGAGATATCAGGTTAAAAATGTGGATTCAAGTAGCTAAAATCGGTACTAACTATCACCATTTTAGGAAACATTAAGTCAGAATAATTTGCGACATGAGGGGCACAATTAAAATAAAATAGAAATGGACAGAAAAAAGTTTTTAAAAAAGGGAGTATTTGGTCTTGGTGCTTTCGTAGCAATTCCGACAACGATTTCATCCTGCTCAAAAAGCGAAGACACAAATCCTACCACATCTGGCACTGGCAGTTGTACAATTTCACCAACTGAAACAAAAGGGCCATTTCCAATTTTAACCCCAACTCAACTTGTAAGAGCAAGTATTATTGGAAATAGGACTGGTATAGCTTTGCTTATGACTCTTACAATTCAGGACAAAAGTAATGGTTGCGCCCCTTTATCAGGCGTTTTGGTTGATGTTTGGCATTGCGACAAAGATGGAAACTATTCACAATATGGTGGGACATCTCTTCAATCAATAAACTATACAAATGAGACATTTTTACGGGGACGACAGGCAACAGACTCAAATGGCAAAGTTTCATTTATTAGTATCTTCCCGGGTTGGTACAGCGGTAGAGCCCCTCATATTCATTTAGAAGTTTTGACTTCAAGTGGCACTTCTCTTTTGGTTTCACAAATAGCTTTTCCAAAAGATATTTGCGACACAGTTTATGCCGCAAGCGGTTACAAGGGGTCAGCTAATCAATTAAATGAGACAGATAACGTTTTCTCAAACAGTCTCAGTTTAAATTTAGCCGACTCACTTACTGGAAACGTAACAGATGGATATACTCTTTTAAAGACTATAACAATTTCATAAAATGTTACCTACACCCGCATCGTGCTTATGGAGTTTCGATTGTGACGGGTTGCCTTTTCGTTTTGTTTTCTAAATTGATGCTGATATTCAATTTTTTACGAGACATTAGGCAAGTAAAAACTCCAAACAACGATCAACCAACAACTACTCCGTAGCTTCAACAATTACTACCTTCTCCATCACATCGCCTTGCTTTATTTGGTCAATAACGTCCAGCCCTTCGACTACTTTCCCAAATACAGTATGATTGCGATCCAAGTGCGCTGTGTTCTGGCGACTGTGGCAAATGAAGAATTGAGAGCCGCCTGTGTTTCTTCCAGCGTGAGCCATCGAAATAACACCTTTATCGTGGTATTGATTTTCACCTGTTAACTCACAATCAATTTTATATCCAGGGCCACCATTTCCGATGCCATTTGGACATCCTCCTTGAATCATAAAATTGGGTATCACACGATGAAAAATCAGTCCATTATAAAAACCCTTTTCAGCTAAGTCAGTAAAATTCTTTACCGTTTTTGGGGCGTCTTTCTCAAAAAACTTAATTTTCATTACGCCCTTTTTGGTGTGTATTTCTGCAACCTTCATTTTCTTTAGTTAATTTTGATTTAATGAGGGCGCAAGATAATGATTAAGTGTTTAAGCCATAAAAAAGTTTACCTGACGGTGGAGATCGCGGAGGAGGCATTGATTGGAGCAAGAACGCGATTCGAATACGGAAACCAATCTGGCCCTGTGGGCGTCTACCAGTGCGAAGACTGTGGGTATTATCATCTTACTTCGAAAGGACCAATAAATCCAAGATTAGCTGAATGTCAGTCGAATGGAAGACTGAAATTGGAAAAAGAAGCACAGCAGTGGTTGGATAAAATCAAACACAAATAGCCATTGCAATGAGGACGAAAAAGAAGAAGCTGGTTGTTTTAAGCGGAGCGGGCATTAGTGCTGAAAGTGGTATTGCTACCTTTCGAGATAGTGGCGGTTTATGGGAAGGTCATCGCGTGGAGGATGTTGCCACCCCAGAAGGCTGGCGAAAGGACCCGTTACTCGTGTTGGATTTTTACAATCAGCGGAGAAAGAAGGCCATCGAGGTTAAACCGAACAGTGGTCATGAAATTATAGCCGAACTCCAAAAAGAATTTGAGGTTTCTGTAGTGACTCAAAATGTTGATAATTTGCATGAGCGAGCTGGTTCCAAAAAAGTGATCCATTTACATGGGAGTCTGTTTGAGTCCAGAAGCACCAAAGATGAATCGCTCGTTTATCCCATAAAAGGGTGGGAGTTAAAGTGGGGCGATACCTGTGAGAAAGGTTCGCAACTAAGGCCCAACATAGTTTGGTTTGGTGAGGCCGTGCCGCTGATGGAAATTGCTACTGATCTGGCAGCTAATGCCGATATATTTGTAGTTGTGGGTACCTCGATGGTGGTTTATCCAGCCGCGGGCCTGATTAACTATGTGCCCAAAAAAGTTCCAAAATTTATTGTCGATCCAAACATCCCCGCAGTTTCGGGGCTCAACAACTTAGAATTTATTACTGATATTGCCAGTATTGGTATGGAGAAGGTAAGGCAGAAAATACTTGGCGGCCAATGAATCAAACCACAATTCAATTTTGATAAATACAGTAAACCAGAACGTTAAAATGCATGACAAAGCGTACCCTTTTTATAGCGATCATCTCATTAGCAGTTGCTTGTTCTAAACCCGAAAAGAAGACTGTGTCAAAATATCCCATCACCAACAAAGGAGAAGTAATCGATACACTTTTCGGCACTACAGTGGCGGATCCTTACCGGTGGCTGGAAAACGATACCACCAAAGAAACTGCCGATTGGGTGAAAGCTCAGAATGACGTTACCTTTGGCTACCTCAAAAATATTTCCTTTCGTGATGCAATAAGAAAACGATTGGATGAAGTTCAAAACTACGAACGTCTGTCCGCGCCCCATCGCGAAGGTGAATACTTCTATTATTCAAAAAACAGCGGGTTGCAAAATCATAATGTGCAATACAGAAAGAAGGGCGAGAATGGAACGGAAGAAGTTTTTCTTGATCCTAATACATTTTCTGCCGATGGCACCACAGCTCTTGGAGGTATGTTTTTCAGCAAAGATGGTTCGCTCGTTGCCATCTTGATTCAAGAAGGTGGTTCTGATTGGAGAAAGGCCGTGATCATGAAAGCAAGTGATAAATCGATTGTAGGCGACACTCTGGTCAATCTAAAATTCACTGGCCTCTCGTGGAAAGGAAATGACGGACTCTATTACAGCAGCTATGATAAGCCAAAGGGCTCGGAACTTTCCACTAAAACTCAATTTCACAAGTTGTACTACCATAAGTTGGGAACGCCACAGTCTTCAGATCAACTTATTTTCGGTGGCGAACAAACTCCCAGAAGATATGTAGGTGCGGGGCTTACCGAGGATGAACGTTTCTTAGTCGTTAACGCTGCTACAAGTACTACTGGTAACGAATTGTACGTTCAAGACTTAAAAGATCCAAAAGGAAAACTTGTCACCGTAGTAGGTGATTTTGACAATACCCATAGTGTGATTGACAATGAAGGAAGCACATTGATCATTCAAACCAATCTAAAGGCACCCAACGAAAAGATAGTGTCGGTTGATTTTTCGAAACCCACGCCTGAGAATTGGAAGGAAATAGTTCCTGAAACAGAAAATGCCATGCAAGGTGTATCAACGGCAAGCAAGAAACTCTTTGTTAACTACTTGAAAGATGCCAGTACATTTATAAAACAGTTTGATTACAAAGGAACTTTTGAGCGCGATATTGAGCAGCCGGGAATTGGCTCCGCTGGGGGCTTTGGAGGGCGCATCGATGAAAATGAAGTGTATTATTCGTACACATCTTTTACTACGCCAACTTCAATTTATAAGTTTGATATAGTTTCGGGAAAGTCATCGCTCTACGAGCAGCCCAAAGTTGACTTTGATCCAACAGCCTATGAAACCAAGCAGGTTTTTTATACCAGTAAGGATGGTACAAAAGTGCCCATGTTCATTGTTTATAAGAAAGGAGTGGAGTTAAATGGAAAGAACCCTACTTGGTTGTATGCGTATGGTGGCTTCAACATTAGCTTGACTCCATCATTCAGCACGGCCCGAATTGTTTGGTTGGAAAACGGAGGGATTTTCGCGCAGCCTAATTTAAGAGGAGGTGGCGAATACGGTGAAAAATGGCACGATGCAGGCCGATTAATGAACAAGCAAAATGTGTTTGATGATTTTATAGCTGCTGCTGAATATCTGATCACTGAGAAATATACCTCTAAAGATCACTTGGCGCTGGTGGGCGGATCGAATGGGGGCTTATTGGTTGGAGCAACCATGAGTCAGCGCCCCGATTTGGCAAAAGTTGCATTGCCTGCGGTTGGAGTGATGGATATGCTTCGCTATCATAAATTTACCGCTGGGGCGGGATGGGCTTATGACTATGGAACTGCTGATGATTCGAAAGAAATGTTTGAATACTTAAAAAGATATTCTCCTGTTCATGCGCTTAAAGCGGGTACTTCTTATCCAGCCACCTTGATTACAACGGCCGATCATGATGATCGCGTGGTGCCTGCCCACTCATTCAAATTTGCGGCCACGCTACAAGAGGTGAATGCAAGTGATAACCCAACGCTCATAAGAATTGATACAAAATCCGGGCACGGTTCTTCTAACCTTTCAAAAGGGTTGGATATGATGGCGGATCAATTTGCTTTTACTTGGTATAACATGGGAGTGATACCGCCCATGGTAAAAAAGGATATGTAGAGTTGAACAAATCAACAATAAACAATAAGCGTGATGAAACAATTAATGCCATTGCTGTTCTTATCTATCCTTTTACTGATGGGTGCCAGTTGCTCTACACCCGCCAATAAAGGGGCAGAATTTTCGATTTCGTTCACCAAAGAAATGAGTGATGCAGCGCAAGATGGGCATATCGTGCTTATGCTGGCCACCAATGATAAGTTGGAGCCTCGAAGCCAAATCAACTTTGGATTAAATACACAGTTGGCTTTTGGTATTGATGTGGAAGGCTTAAAACCGGGCGATGAAGTGATTGTCGATCAAACCACATTCGGTTTTCCTATTAAGAGTTTAAAAGAAGTACCGACTGGCGAGTATTTTGTTCAGGCATTAATCAACCGCTACGAAACGTTTAATCTGAAGGGTGGAAAATCAGTGAAGCTTCCACCAGATCAAGGTGAAGGACAGCATTGGAATATCAAACCCGGTAACTTTTACAGCAAACCTTTCAAGATAAAAATTGAAGCTGGGAAAAGCAAAATGTTCAACGTGGTGATGGATCAAAAAATTCCGCCCATCGAAGAACCTAAGGAGACCAAGTATGTGAAGCACATCAAAATTCAAAGTAAGTTATTGACTGAATTTTGGGGTCGCCCCATGTATTTAGGAGCTCACGTTTTATTGCCAGAAGGTTTTGATGAACACCCCAATGCGCGCTACCCCCTAATGGTTTATCATGGTCATTTTCCAGCTGATTTTGGTGGCTTCAGTACCGAAGCACCCGATCCTAAAATGGATACAACTGATTACTCTTCTCGTTTTAATATTTACGGTTATAACAAGCTCCAAAAGCAAGAAGCCTATAATTTCTACAAGCAATGGACAGCGAAAGACTTCCCTCGTTTTATGGTCATTGAAATTCAACATGCCAATCCTTACTATGATGATTCTTATGCAGTAAATTCCGCTAACCTCGGCCCTTATGGCGATGCAATTATGAATGAGCTAATACCTGAGATAGAAAAGAAGTACAGAGGTATTGGCGAAGGCTGGGCTCGTTTTACGTATGGGGGGTCTACAGGAGGATGGGAAGCGTTGGCAGCGCAAATGTTCTATCCAGATCAATTCAATGGATGCTTTGCCGCATGCCCCGATCCGGTTGACTTCCGGTCGTTTTGCTTAGTTGACATTTACAAAGACAAAAATGCGTACTGGTATGAAAGTGAATTCAAAAAACTTCCAAAACCCGCGTTCAGAAATTACCTTGGCCAAGTAAGTGCAACTATGGAAGAAACAAATCATTATGAATACGTACTCGGAACCCATTCGCGTTCAGGCGATCAATTTGATATTTGGCAAGCAGTATATTCCCCGCAAGGCGAAGATGGTTATCCCAAACCGATATTTGATAAGTTGACAGGTGAAATTGATAGAAGCGTAGCGGAATATTGGAAAGAAAATTATGATCTGCGATACATGCTAGAACGTGATTGGAAAACCTTGGGGCCAAAGTTGGAAGGAAAAATTCATATCTTCTGTGGCGATATGGATAATTACTATTTGAATAATGCCGTCTATCTGATCGAAGATTTCTTAAAGAAAACAAACACTCCATTTTATAAAGGTGAGGTAGACTATGGCGATCGTGCCGAACACTGCTGGAACGGAGATCATAACAATCCTAATTATATTTCACGCCTGCGGTATAACACACTTTATCTACCTAGAATTTTGAAACGAATTTCAGAGAGCGCTCCAAAAGGGGCTGATGTAACGAGTTGGAAATATTGAAACTTATCGTGTAATATGGAAACATACGCCAGCGTTTTATTGATTGCAATACCCGCGTTTCTTGTTCTGGTTTTACTAGAGAAGCTCTGGGGTATGCTGAAAGGCAATGATACAGTTCCTGCCAGCGACATGATCTCCAGCTTAAGTTCTGGAATGACCAATGTAACTAAGGACGTTTTAGGACTTAGCATAGCAATAATTTCCTACAGTTGGTTAGTCAACAAAGTCGCTGTTGTTCATATAAGCGAAGGCTGGCATACTTATTTAGTTGCCTTCATAGCGTTGGATTTTGCGGGTTATTGGGTGCACCGAATTTCACATGAGTACAATTTCTTTTGGAATAACCACATCATCCACCACAGCAGTGAAGAGTTTAATCTTGCGTGCGCGTTGAGGCAGAGCATATCATCTATTGTAAGAATCTTCGCGTTATTTTTATTACCGGCTGCGTTGCTCGGTGTGCCGGCAAACGTAATAGCGGTGGTAGGCCCGCTGCATTTGTTTGCCCAGTTTTGGTACCACACCCGGCACATTGGTAAAATGGGGTTTTTAGAATATGTCATTGTTACGCCCTCACATCACCGCGTTCACCACGCTATCAATCCAATTTATCTCGATAAAAATTACTCGCAGATATTTATTGTTTGGGATTTTCTCTTTGGGACGTTCCAACAAGAACGTGATGACGTTCCGCCAGTGTATGGAGTTACACGCCCTGTGAGGACATGGAATCCCATCAAGATAAATTTTATGCATCTTTTTCTATTAATGAAAGATGCGTGGCACGCTCAACACATTTGGGATAAACTTCGGATTTGGTTTATGCCGCTAGGATGGAGGCCGGAAGATGTGGCTGCTCGATATCCGGTATATAAAATTGATGATGTTTATCATTTCGAAAAGTATAACCCTATTGTATCTAAGCAAATTATTGCTTGGTCATGGGTGCAGATGTTAGTGCTGCTTTCCATCTTGTGCTATCTTTTTGCCAACATTGCGAGCATCGGTTTCCCCAACATGTTTTTGTATGGTGCGTTTGTGTTTCTAAGCGTATATGCCTACACCGAATTGCTGGACAAAAATAAGAACGCTTGGTTGTGGGAGTTGGCTAAAAATGCCTTTGGTGGTTTTCTTGTTTATTATCTGGGTGATTGGTTTGGCCTAAGTAAACTTATTCCCTTTTCAACCTTTGTTATTGTGTTTTATTTCTTCCTCTCTACGCTCATTTCATTCCTGCTTTCATCACAAGATTCGTCACCCTCTCTCACTGCTTCAGGTATAGAAAAATAGATACCCGTTGTCTTTTTCTAAAGTTTGTTAACGAAAAGCAAATGGTTAATCTGGCTTTCCAGCAGTTGGATTATTTGAGCTATTTTTGCGCTAAATTGAAAATAGTTACCATGCGTCTGCCAACTAAACTAAGCGTATTACCAGTTATCCTATTCTTTTCTGTCTCTGCTCTTTCGCAGACTCCCTCTTCGGTAATTAAGCAGAAACTCAATAAACTTAATTTTCTAGGCTCAGTGCTCTACGTTGCAGCTCATCCAGACGATGAGAATACACGCATTATTGCCGCAATGTCGAAAGGGAGAATGGCAGAAACTGCCTATTTGTCGATGACGCGGGGTGATGGCGGGCAGAATTTGATTGGTCAAGAAACGAGTGAATTGCTTGGACTAATTAGAACACAAGAACTATTGGCGGCAAGACGAATAGATGGGGGTTCGCAATATTTTACCCATGCCAACGATTTTGGGTTTTCGAAGTCCGCAGAGGAAGCACTTCGTTTTTGGGGGAAAGAGCAAATTCTGTCGGATGTAATCAAAGTATATCGCATGTTTAAACCTGACGTTATCATCACACGGTTTCCACCTGATGAGCGTGCGGGGCATGGGCATCACACAGCCTCGGCCATGCTGGCACAGGAAGCTTTCGACCTCTCTTCAAACGAATCGATTTTTCCTACTCAAGTAAAAGAATATGGAATTTGGAAGCCAAACGCGATTTATACCAATACTGGCCGTTGGTGGAACAATACAATTAATGAGAATACCTCGGGCATATTGGTATTCGATGTAGGTGGCTATAGCAGCTTGCTAGGTGAATCTTATTCCGAAATTGCCGCGAAAAGTCGCTCGCAGCATAAAAGCCAAGGCTTTGGTTCTAGGGGCACAAGAGGTTATCAACCGGAGTTTCTAGAGTTTGTAAAAGGGAGTAAGGCTACAAAAGATGTTTTTGATAACATCAACACAAGTTGGTCGAGAGTGAAAGGCGGGGATAAAATCCAGCCCCTGGTAGACCAGGTGTTCAATGAGTTCGATGAAAATGATCCGTCAAAAAGTACCGCTAAACTTTTGGAGATAAGAAAGGCAATTGGGTTACTTGAAAACACCGTATGGAAAGTGCGTAAGCTAAAAGAAATCGATGAACTACTGTTAGACTGCACAGGCCTTTATGTAAGCGTAAGTTCAGATCGTTTTTGGGCAAATCCAGCGCGAGACATTCAAGTTAGTTTTGAATTCGTCAATCGGAGTGGGGTTTCGATCGGCTTAGAAAAAATTTCATCGCGCTTGCTAACGATGGATTCTGCTTTGAGTTTGTCGTTGGCTGATAACAAGTTGGTTACGTTTAAATCGCGCAAGCAAGTTTTAAAAGACGCCAGTTATTCAAGCCCATATTGGCTAAAAGAAAAGCATTCCATCGGAAGCTATGTAATCAGCGATGAGACAATGGTAAGTAAACCCGAAAATGATGCCGCGATTCTATTTGAATTTACTTTTTCTATTCATGGCGAAAAGCTACTTATTTCAAGGCCATTGCAGTTTAGAGAAACTGATCCCGTTAAGGGCGAGTTAACAAGGCCGGTTGAAATTGTGCCCGTTGCTTTTGCGAATCCGGTTACCCCTATTGTTATTTTTAATGATGGAAAGAGTAAGGCAATTAGTATTAAAGTGACCTCCTCCAGCGAAGCCAAAATAATAGGTTCGGCTAGTCTGGAGTTGCCAAGCGGATGGAAATGTCAGCCAGCGCGCGTTCAGATCGAGCTAGTGCGAAAAGGACAGGAGCAAATAGCGGATTTTATGGTGTATCCGCCACAAGAAGAAAGTCAAGGAAATATTAAAGCAAAAATGGAAGTAGACGGAACGAGCTATGATGAGGCGGTGAAAGTCATAGAGTATGATCATATACCAACACAAACGTTGTTGAGTGAGGCCGAAATAAAAGTAGTTCGCTTAAATGTTGAAAAGAGAGGTTCGATAGTCGGATATATCAAAGGCTCTGGCGATGAGGTTCCGTCTGCCCTGAGAAATCTAGGCTACACAGTAACTGAGTTTAAAGAAGATGAAGTAACGGCAGTCAATCTTGCAAAAGTAGATGCAGTGGTTATTGGTATTCGCGCCTACAACACTAATGAACGACTCATCCATCAAATGCCGCTTATTTTGGACTATGTAAAAAATGGTGGTGTTGTTGTAGCTCAATACAATAACTCAGAAGCAGATGCAAGCAAGTATTCGCCCTATCCAATTACTTTATCGAGGGACAGAGTGACGGAGGAAAATGCCGAAGTTACCTTTTTGAATCCGCAGCACCCCGCGTTGAACTTTCCTAACAAGATAACCGCAAAAGACTTTGAAGGTTGGGTTCAAGAACGCGGACTGTATTTTCCAGATAAATGGGACGCTGCTTTCGAGCCGCTGCTTTCAATGAACGATAAAGGAGAGAAGCCCAAACAAGGCGGACTTCTAGTGGCTAAGTTTGGCAAAGGTCATTATGCATACACAGGGCTGTCATTCTTTAGAGAACTGCCTGCTGCCGTGCCTGGCGCGTATAGACTTTTCGTCAACCTGGTTTCCTTGGGTAAGAAGAAATAGGTTACCCTTTCCGGATTCGCTGTGCTTTCCAGAAAGGCTAAAGCTTCATTAAGAAAAAGGAAAAAGTATATTGAACATGAAAGGCTCGTTCAAGTTCTTTCCACTCGAGTATTCATTGTTGAAAGATGCCTAACGGACGGTACAAGCAATTGCTAAGCAAACCAGCTCCCGATACCTTTTTTCTTTTTGTTTTCAAATTGCTCCACAATACTTTTCAGCTGTATTAACGTCCCTCCATTTTTTTCGATATACTCCATTGATCCTAGCTTAAGTGCCTGCACCGCCTTTGTTACGTTTTGCTGGCCACTTAAATAGATAATGGGAATAGAAGGCTTTTGAGTTTTAATTAGTCTTAATAACTCCAGCCCATCCTCGTCATTCTCCAAATTGTGGTCGAGAATTATAAAGCTAGGATCAAGACTTAAATTGGCAAGGCAATCCTTGCCGTTTCCGTAGCCTTTCACATTGTATTTAAAATGTGATAAAAAAGTTGCGATGTATTGGCGATAGCTTTCGTCATCATCTACTATAAACGCGGTTTTTTCCATATTTGGGATTATTTATTTTCATTTTGAAACTTTTTGACTTCTGAAAGCAAGGCTTCCGACTTTTGTAGGATGATATGAGAACGCATCAAAACCTCTCGGTCCCCGAGGTTTTCAATGGTGTTTTCCAACGTGTTGATCAGCGTATAAATAGGCACGCCATTGAAAAGCGCTATCGATGCTTTCAACTGATGCATAAAGTGCTTTAGCGACTTCCTATCTAGTTGATCAACAGCTGTTTTTGTGTTGCCAAGTAAAGTGGGGAAAAATTCCAGAAAGTCCCGTAGTAAAGCTACTTGGATGTCTTTTTCGTTCATCGTTTGCTGTGCGAATGTCGCTCTGGAGAAATAAACGTTACTCGCAATAGAGGGCGAATTATAAATTGGCGTTGTCATGATCCTATTTACTTTTTTGATACTGGTAACTCAAAAAGCAGTCCGCTTTTTTTAACCCAATCTAGAAAATACTCGCATAGGGATTGGTCTGTCGTTTCCACGATTTCGTCTTGATTATCCTCCCTGTTTATCGAAATATAAAATTACCAGTGAAGGCTTAATTTACTTTTGAAGAAAAAAAGTAACCATGAACTCGCCATTAAGATGCTCTACACCCAACAGCATGATAATCTCAGCGATTCCATGTGGCAACTAAAAAAAAATATTAACACATGAAACGAATCATTGACATACTTGCTTCTCTCTCAGGTCTCATTTTGTTACTACCAATAATAGCGATTGTAATAGTAGCTATTAAGCTCGAAAGTAAAGGTCCGATATTTTACGGGGCAATTAGAGCAGGTAAAGGGTATCGACTATTTAAGTTATTAAAGTTTCGCACCATGTATACTGGTGCCGATAAATCTATTCAGTCACTCGCTCACTTAAATTTATATAACGAATCAGGGGCGAAAGAGAAAAAAGTATGTACCAATGCCAATTGCGTTAAGATGATTTCTCCGGAAGGGGTTTTAATATGCGAACATGAGGTGACAAGCCAAGCAAATTCTAAATCTGTCTTTTTTAAGTTTAAAGATGATCCACGCATTACTAGGGTTGGAAAATTTCTTAGGAATACAAGCCTTGATGAGATACCTCAGTTGATAAATATTTTAAGAGGAGAGATGTCGCTGGTCGGTAACAGACCGCTGCCACTGTATGAGGCGGAGAAATTAACTACTGATCAGGCGGCACTAAGGTTTATGGCACCCGCTGGAATTACGGGGCTTTGGCAAGTAACTAAACGCGGTAGGGGAGACATGTCAGAAGAGGAGCGTATTAACCTTGATAAAGAATATGCGCTGAACGGTAGCTTCATCAAAGATGTCAAGCTCATGATAAAAACAATACCTGCGCTTCTTCAAAATGAGAATGTATAAAAAGTAATTAATTAATCAATAAACAAATAAGACAACAAACTATGAAATTAACATTTATAGGTACTGGTTACGTAGGCTTAGTAAGCGCCACCGCATTTGCCGAAATGGGGAACGATGTAATCTGTGTAGATGTAGATCAAACCAAAGTAGAACGCTTGCGTGCCGGAGAACTTACAATTTATGAGCCTGGATTGGAAGAACTTTTTATAAGAAACATTCGTGAAAATCGCTTGGTGTTTTCTACTAATCTAGAGGAAGCAGTTTCGGAAAGTACTATTCTGTTTTTAACGTTGCCGACCCCACCCAAAGAAGATGGCTCGGCAGATCTTTCTTACGTAATGAATGTGTCTGCTCAATTGGCATCGATGCTTAAAAATTCTTACAAATTAATTGTTACGAAGAGCACCGTCCCGGTTGGCACGGCTGACAAGATCAAAAATCTTCTCGAAAGTTTAGGTCTGTCGACTGGGATAAACTTTGATGTGGTGAGCAACCCTGAATTTCTCCGCGAAGGGTCTGCCGTTCAAGATTTCATGAAGCCCGAGCGCATCGTTATCGGCACACGAAATCCGGCAGCAGCCGAACTAATGAAGACGTTGTATGAGCCCTTTGTTAGAAACGGAAACCCAATTTTAGTAATGGACGAGCGTTCGTCTGAACTCGTTAAATATGCTTCCAACGGTTTCCTTGCCATGAAGATTAGCTTCATCAATGAAATTGCCAACCTATGCGAGTACGTGGGTGCAGATGTAGAACGTGTGAGGCAAGGGATGGGCAAAGATAGCCGCATTGGTTCTCAATTCTTGTATGCTGGTTTAGGCTATGGTGGAAGTTGCTTTCCGAAAGACGTGCAAGCACTTTCTAGAACGAGTCATGAATACAATTATGAGTTTGAAATACTCAATGCGGTGATGAACGTAAACCAGAAAAAACGTGAACAGATGCTGGCTAAAATTATTTCACAAATGGGCTCAGTTTTAAACAAGCATTTGGCAATTTGGGGACTTTCGTTTAAGCCAAATACTGATGACGTGCGAGAAGCACCAGCATTGTGGCTCATAGAAGAATTGGTAAAAAAAGGTGCTACCGTAAGTGCTTTTGATCCAGAAGGAATGCCTAATTCCAAAAAGGCATTATCCGTTGACATTGATTTCAGTAGAGATGCGTATGAATCATTAGTCGATGCCGATGCATTGATCATTTGCACAGAATGGAATGAATTCAGAAACCCTGATTTTGAAAGAATTCGAACCGATCTTAAAACACCGTTGATTTTCGATGGCAGAAATCTATTCGATCCTATTAAAATGGCGAGCCTTGGTTTTGATTATCATAGTATTGGAAGACAACATATAGTGCCAAAAGTAACACTGCACACAACTCGAAAGGCAAGCTAATTTTTATAATAATCAACTATGAGAAGTATTATTATTGATGACGAAGCTATGTCGCAGGCAGTAGTTCAATCGTTGTGCCAGCATATCGATGGAATATCTATCGTAAAGACCTTTTCAACAGCAGCCGAAGCAATTTCCTTTTTACGCACCGATTCTGTCGACCTCATTTTTCTCGATGTGGAAATGCCTGGTATGAGCGGATTGGATTTGTTGTCTGCTATCCCTAATCTTCCTCAAATAATAATTACATCATCGAAGAGCGACTATGCTTTAGAAGCCATAGGTTTTCATGTTACAGATTATCTGCAAAAGCCTATTCTTCTCCCTCGTTTTGTAAAAGCTGTAGAACGAGCACGTCAATTACACAAAGAACCTATGCCCACCTCTACGGAGGAAATTTATGTGCGCACTGATGGACGATTGATTCGGCTTTTGTTGAATGATATCAATTACATCGAAGGGCTGGGCGACTATGTCATTTTTCACACTGTTAAAAAGGAAAAAATAATCGCCCATTCTACCATGAAAAACATTGAAGATAAAATTTGTCCATCGAGGTTTGTGCGAGTTCATCGTTCTTTCATCATCAATCTTTCTAAGATTGTAGATATTCAAGACCAAAATTTGGTTATACAGGATCGCGTAATTCCGATTAGCAGAGCACACAAGTCATCCTTATTTAATCTGATTCAAACCATTTAATATGATCTCGCTTATCACCGTCAACTACAATAATGTAAAGGTTACTTACGAATTGATTGAGAGCCTGCAATCATTTGACAAGAGTGCATTCGAGCTTATTGTGGTTGACAATGCCTCGAAGGAAGACGCTTCAGTTATTATAAAAAAATATCCCTGGGTCAAATTCGTTCGCAGCGAAAAAAATCTTGGCTTTGCTGGCGGCAATAACCTAGGCGTAACGCACGCCCATGGCAATTACCTGTTCTTTATAAACAATGATACCGAGTTCAAAGAAAATATTCTTTTTAAACTAAAGGGTATTTTAGAACAAGATAGATCAATTGGCGTTGTTTGCCCGGTTCTTAAGTACTACGATGCGCCAAGTAAAATTCAATTTGCAGGATTCACGAAAATAAATCGGTTCACTGGTAGAAATGAATTGATCACTACGCTATCGCCCGAGAAAATAGTCACTACTTCATATGCTCACGGTGCAGCTATGATGATGCCAAGATATGTCTTCAACCAAGTAGGACCAATGCCCGAAAACTATTTCGTCTATTATGAAGAACTAGATTGGTCAGCACAAATATCAACCAAAGGTTATCAGCTCGTTGTGGATTCCTCTTGTGAGTTATTCCATAAAGAGTCACAAACAATTGGCAAGTTGAACGAGATGAAGAGCTACTTCATGGCGAGAAACAGATTACTTTTTATGAGAAGAAATTCAACAAGAACTTCCCTCTTCCTTTTCTGGATTTATTTTTTGTTGGTAGCAACACCTAAGAAGTTGGTTTCGTATTTTTTGGCTAAGCAATGGAAAAATGCAATGGCACACGTAGCAGGCGTTCACTGGAATATCATTCACTCACGGAATTCTCAAAACTTAGGTTACAAATTTAACACCTTAACATCTTTATGAAAAACAGATTTACACAACCACGTTGGGTCAAGGAACACTCTTTTGATTACTCCGATTGGAAAACTATTTCACCGGAAAAAATAGCTAGTATAAAAAATGGCATTGCCAGCTTTAATTCAACTAATCCGATTGTTTCTATTGTGATACCAGTTTGGAATGAAGAGAAAAATATTTTGAGAACCCTCTCTTCTTTTTCAGCGATGAACCTGCCATGGGCGACCGAGCTTATTATCGTAAATAACAATTCTACAGACGAAACGCAGGCTATCCTTGACTACTTTAACGTAAAGTCAATTATTGAAAAAAAACAAGGAATTGCGCATGCAAGGTTGGCAGGATTAAAGGAAGCGAAAGGTTATTATCATTTGTGTGGTGACGGAGATTCTCTGTATCCTCCGCATTGGGTTAGCAACATGGTAAAGGGTTTACAGAATTCGTCTGTAACTTGTGTATATGCCAATTATAGCTTTATACCAGTTTCTACTACCTCCCGAATAACCCTTGGGTGTTACGAGTTAATAGCAGAAGCGCTGTTTGAAGTAAGAAGAATAAAACGGGAATTCTTAAATGTTCGGGGCGCAAATTTTGGCTTTAGGAAACATCAAGGTTTGCAAGTGAAAGGTTTTGAAATGCCCATTACGAGGGTGTTTGATAATGATGAAGCAACAAAAACATTTGTTGTTTTTGGAGAGGACGGAAGAATGGGTCGAAAGCTTGGTGAAATTGGAAAGATTAAATTGATACGCACAAGCGGAGCAAGGATATGGACTAGCTCCCGAAGATTGGTTAAAGATGGTTCGCTCTCACAAGCATTTTTAAAAAGAATAGTAAAAGAGTCGGGCAGACTTTTTGAATATTTCGCAGGACCAAGCAAAGTTAAGAATACGACCGATTCATTAACCACTCAACCATTTTAAACCTATGAGAAAGGCAATTATAACATTTGGCGTTGGTTATCAGTTTGAAGATATTCGATATTTCCTTGAAAGCTGTAAAAAATATTGTCCCGAGGCTGATATCTACATGTATGTGGGTAAAAACTACAAGCAGCTTAAAAAAGAATGTTCAAAGTTTGAAAATCTTCACCTGATTCAATATGAGGAATCGGTTGTGCCCAAGGTGATTGCAAAAGTATTTTCATTTGTACCTGGTATACAACGGAGATATGCAACAATCCTCCAGAAACTTCATTTAAACAGCTCGCTTTCGAAGCACCACTTACAAACTATAGCAATGCCTCTACTTCAGTTTATGGTTAAGCGATTCTTTGTTATCGAGAAGTTGATGAAACAACTTCCGCATGATTTATTTATGCTTACCGATTTAAGAGACGTTCTTTTACAAGCAGATCCATTTACAGAAATAGATCAGAATACCATTATTACCGGCATTGAGCCAATAAAAATTCATGAGAGTGAAATGAATGCAAGGTGGATAAAGAATACGTTCAATGAAACGATCTTTAACACGCTAAAGAATTTTCAAGTAGCATGTGCGGGTGTTACGGTTGGATCGAGGAAGGCGATTGTTCAGTATGTTAATGAAATGAACGATCATGTAATGGCAAATCTACCCAAAATTATTGGTATGCTTGGGCCCGATCAGGGCATCCACATTTTTCTTTTTTACAAAGGATTAGCTGGTCTTGATACACATCTCCAAAGTAACGGTACTGGTTCAATTGCCACCTTACATTACTCTACATTGGACGAGTTTGAAGCGCACGCTGGGCTATTGAATAATAAGGCACAAAGAAAGTTAGCAGTGATACATCAATATGATCGACATCCCATTTTAGCTGCTGAATTACGCACATCGCTCATCGCTGATTTTAAACGCGCGCGCTAGCGGTATGAAAACCATTAATAGTTATTTATTTATGTCGTTGCCAAGGCATGATGATGAATATACCTCAACGCCATGGCAGATTGCCTCTGAACTTTCGAAACGGAATAATGTATTCTTAATTGATAATCCATTTACGTTCACAGAAGCGATTTTGAAATTTAGAAGTAGCCAAGTTAGAAAACGCATAAGGGCATATTTCGGAAAAGCTACCCAAGTTATAGAAGGTGTGACAGTTATATTCGCACCATTTGTTATCCCAATAAATTTTTTACCGAAAGGAAAAATTTACGATCTTTTTTCCCGCTTAAATCACCAGATTGTTGCGCGGAGACTGAACCGAATTATCGCCAAGGAGCGATTCCAGCAAGTTTTCTACATCAATTCATTTGATTTTTACCTACCCAACTTAGCCGACTATTTCTTAGGCAAACCGTCATACATTGTTTATCACTGCATTGATCCCATGGTAAAACCTTACACACTAAAGCACGGTCCGTACCTCCAGCAAATCGCAGCAAAAAAATCCGATGTCATTATCACCACTGCTCCCTCACTTGATCGGGAATTCAAAGGGCCTGATTGCCCCAAGTGTTTTTATGTTCCAAACGCAGCAAACTTTTCTTTATTTGCTAATGCACAAAATACCAAATTGGCTGTTCACCCAAAACTTGCCAGCATTGAAGGAAAGGTGATGGGCTATTTTGGAAATATTGAACGCAGAACGGATGAGCGGTTCTTACTCTCAGTATTGCATCGCTTACCTGATTGGCAGCTGGTAATGGCGGGCCCTGTTGACAGGAGCTATTTTTCGTTGGAGTTTTTGAATCATCGCCAGGTTAAGTGGGTGGGAGCGTTTACTCACCAGGAGGCGCCTTCTGTAATAAAACGATTTGATGTGGCGATCATCCCTTTTAAGTGTGACGAAGTAAGTTATGGTATAAATCCATTGAAACTATTTGAGTACCTGGCTGCAGGTAAGCCAGTGGTCAGTACCAATTTTAATCCCGACATACTTTTAACGCTTCAGGGAGATGTAGCGGTGGCAGATACACCTGAGCAATTTGCGACTCATGTTCTCGCCAGCCAACATGATACGCAGCTAGATGTGGCAAGAAGAACCAAGCGTGCATGGGAAAATTCGTGGGAAGCCAGGACGAAAGAATTTGAAAGTGTTATTACCAAGGCCTACAATGAAAATGAAAAACGTGATTAAAAATAACCCGACTCTGAAACGGATTCTTCTAAAAGTGTTGTTTAGGAAGAAACCGTACAACGCTAGGGTAAGGTGGTTTATTTGGGTGTTTACAATTCTACCCGTTTATTTTAGGCGGGGCATTAGCTTGCAGTCACGATTAGATCTTGTGCCATTTCACAAATTTCAATTTGGAAGATTCTCTAGGATTGAGAAAGGCGTGGTCATCAATAATGGAATGGGCGATGTTATTTTAGAAGACGAAGTGCACACAGGTATTGGTTGTGTAATCATAGGGCCAGTTACAATGCACAGACATGTAGGACTGTCGCAGTATGTTCGCATTTTAGGAATGCATCATGGTATTGACCCCGATCTTCCTCATCATTATCAACCCTCTACAAAAGCTCCAATTGTATTGGAAGAAGATGCCTTTGTGGGAACCGGTACCGTCATAATGGGAAAGAAGAATGGCAACACACTCACGCTGGGAAAATATTGTCGTATTGGGGCGAATTCGGTTGTGATGACGGATATCCCAGCCTATTCAATTGCTGTTGGCAATCCGGCCAAAGTGGTGAAGAAATGGGATTTTATTACGAAGGAATGGGTGAAGGTTTGATTTACTAAGCTTCTAGGCAAAACCTTATTGACTGTTACATCTTGCCAACAGCTGTTTTTAATTTTTTGAAATTAGGTATGTTAAACAAGATGAGGGCTATACCGATAATGATATAGCCAATTAGCTGGACAGAGCTAATGCCTTCATTAAAAACAATAAACGCTACTGAAAAATTGAACAGGGGATTTAAATACATTAAAATGCCTATGGTAGCGGAATTTATTCTATTCAACGCGAACAAATTCAGGAATAGCGGTAAGATGGTAAAAATCACGGCAATGCTAGCGATAATCGCATAGAAATCTGGCGCAACAGGTATTGAAACGACTAACTGATCGTAGAAAAAATTCAAAATCAGAAACGAAAAAAGCACCTGGATGCAAAGCATTATCATTCGGTCAAAACCTTGATTTCGTCTTTGTGTGATTAAGTACAGTGCATACGTAAACGCAGTTAAGACACTATACCCCAATTCAGAGGTTGAATTAATGCCCATGACAATGCAGCTCAACGTGCACAATACAACCGCAAACCATTGGAGGGGGCTCAATCTTTCTTTGATTAGTAAATATCCCAGTACGGCAGTAATTACAGGACATATCAAATAGGAGAAAGAAGCTGTCTTAATATTTATGTTGTTTACGATATAGATGAAAGTGAGCCAATTCAACGTAAGTAATGCGCCACCTGCTAAGGTAAGGCCAATCACTTCTAGTCGGGATGTTTTCGTCAATGAGCTAAACAACGCCCAGTCCTTTTTTAGGTCTTTCTTTTTGAATCCAAGTACAATCACTAACAAAATGATAGCCGAAAATAGAATTCTAAAGTAAAGAATTTCGCCAGCGGCATATCCTTTTAAGGCACGTAAGGGTATTGAAAAGAAGCCCCAGATGATGAAGGCAGAAATGGCTGCAGCATAATATTTCTTCATAGTTCAATCTGCCCTTTACATCTTGCGGTGCAAAAGTAACTAAACATTGCCATTTCTGGTCAGGTAGTGCTAAATGCAGTTGCGGGCTTTAAAAACGCACCCTGTCCATCAAGTAGAACGAAATGGTGAAAGCAATACGAAGATACAGTACGTCACCCCGTTATTGCATCAGCACTGTGTTGGGGGCATGTGGCCTATATTCTTAACTTCTTTGGATTTTGTCTAGGATCAAAAAGAGTCACAATGTTTATTATGTTCTCCTTTGTCTCATAATAGATTACTGTCTGCTTTGTAAGAACTGATCTTCTCACATTTTTTCTCTTGGTTGTCTTCGGAAAGAGTCCTGGATTAGCTGTTATTAGGTCAATTCGTTTGTCGAGTCGTCTGGCAAAAATTCTGAATTTCTTTTGAAGTCCAGTTTTCAGTTAAATGGCTTATTATATTTTGTAGGTCTGCAAGTCCCCTGTACGACCAGAGCAATTTATAACCACTTTTCATATAGCTTTTTAGCTTCCTTGTGTGGTTTTACTCGTCCAGCTTTGATGTCTGCCAACCCTTTGTCAATTGCTAATTTCTCCTCGTCTGTTATTTCGTTCCACCAGTCCATTTTTTTAGGTTTTGCTCTCAGCATCCTCAGACGTTCAATAGCTGTATCGTCCTTAAGGCTCGTCACCCATTTGATAATTTCGAGTTTTTCCCTCTCAATATTTAAGTTGCTCATATCCGTACTCATTTATGTGCCTAATTTAAACAATTTCACGAATCTCACAGCCAAAAAACAAATTCGCAAATAAATTTTCGAGTCCTACCGTGCATGGTGAGATGGGAAAATTGAGTTGTCAGAATGTAGTTTTGGGAGTCGCTGTCGGTTGGTCGGGTATTGTTGCTACTATTTTGAACGCAGCTTGTGGATTACCCCACTTAAGCCAAATGATGGATATCACTTGCTAACTCCCGAGAGAAATCGATTGCAACACAGTCAGCGTAAATCGTTTGCAAACAGATAGGAGGGATGCCTTCATATAGTTCGAGGATCAACGCTCCACGTTGTTCTTACTGAATCAATTCCATTTTGAGGCGACTAACTTAATTTTGAATTTTGCTTACCCGCGATGCCTTGATGAACGTAGGTAGCAGTCTGAGCAAATCAAACCACCATAGAAAGGTGATGGCTAGTCCTTGAAAAAATAGTGTAGGCCTAGTTATAAATCTAATGCGGCTCCTTAGGTAATACCATTGCGTTTTAATACCAATTTGCCAATAGATGTTGAGCCAAGGACTTTTTGCCCTATGTCTCTTATAACTTTCTGGGTTTTTCGCGAACAACCGAAATTCACTCTCCATAATTTTCATACGCGCGGCAATTTTTTCAAACTTGTCAATACGGGTGGGGTGGTACACTTTCATATCCGGGTTAAAGCCAATAGCACCTTGTTTGGCGATGCGCCATGCCAAGTCTGCGTCTTCGTTATGTGGAAATGGGAACTCTTCGTCAAACCCGTTTGCGTTCAGCAGCGCGCTACGCAGGTAAGCGGCATTGCAAGTAGGAACGCTTGGGTTGCCGGTTACGTTATCAATTTGATGAGTGAGTGGTGTGATCTTGTCGACATCGGTATAGGTGCTGCCTTGAAGGCCTACGTGATTATTCTTTTCAAAAAATCGGTGAATGCTGGTTAGCCAATCAGGGTCTGGTATGCAGTCATCGTCTGTGAAGGCGATTATGTTTCCTGCGGCTTCCATAATACCCTTGTTTCGCGCAGCGGCAGGACCTCGGTTGGCCTGCGAAAAAAATCTAACTTGAAAGGGTGCCAATGCTTTAAATTCTTTTAGCTTTTCAATTGTTTGGTCTGTTGAGCCATCATTGACAACGATTACTTCAAATCGAGCCGGATGGAAATCCTGCTGGACGAGTGCTTGTACGGTTTCCATCAGTGATACGGAGCGATTATACGTAGCAATTACTACGGAGATGTTGAGGGTATTATTTTGCATAATTTAGTTTGTTCTTTAAGCCCTTAAAAAGAGTGGGAAGTGAATAGAAGTTGCGGATGTAGATTTGTGCGATATTGTTGATTATTGCCACTAGGCTGATATCTGCTAGGTTGCTTGATATCTTAATCACTACAAAAAAGCCAATAATTTCAGTGGCCGCCATGGCAAGTGGCGCACCCCATAACCCCATTGTTTTCATCAACACAAAACTTAGTGTAATGTTGATAAAGGTGTTCATCAACACAATTTTAAATGCAATGGCTGGCTTACCCAACGCAGTGACTAAACTACCAAAAGCGGTGCCGAAGGGTGTGATCAATGTTGATATTAAAAGATATACACTTAGTATACCCCAACCTGTTTGATAACTGGTACCACTGATTATGCGGAGTAGTTGTGCTGAACAGATCACCGTGAGTGTTGCACAAGGTATGGTGAGCGCCAGCAAGTTTGCTAACGAGTTTTCAATTTCATGCTTTACGGATGTAAGGTCATTTTGCTTTACCGACTTTACGATGGTTGGAAAAAGGAGCGACTGAATGGCATTGTTTGGTAGCAAGGCTAGTTGAGAGAAGCGCTGAGAAACTCCTAGAATGGCAGTTTGCGAAAGGTTTAATAGTGAACCCGAAAAGAACAAACTGATGCGTGATGAAGCTGCTGAAACCGCCTCCCGCGTCATTGCATACTTACCGTATTTCCAAATTATCGCGAGGTTTTGATAAGATATGCTAGATCGCATTATTTCGCCAACGGGTAGGAGTAAGGTAACATAAAAAATCCCTATAGCATTGGCTGCTCCAAGAGCAATTATCACTGAACGAAGGTGGGGTGAGTAGAAAGCAGTGGTAAGCAAACCAATGATAAGCACACCAAGTTGAATGGCGTTAAGCAACACAATTTCCCTTACTTGTAACTGACCTCTCAGATAAAATATACTTAATCTTAAAATAGCACTTGGAATTGAATACACGGAGTAGAAAATTAATAATTTGCTAAGTGATGACTGAATTAACAATGAAGTTGATATTACTCCCAAGCCAACAACAAGTTCAACAAGCAACACAACGGCAAGTGCTGTTTTAATCGCAGAGTAAGAATTAGACAATGCTTCGCCTGCTGTTAATTTTATCAATGCTGATTGAACCAATGCATCGCGCAAAGCCGAAAACAATGAGAAGATGGCGATAAACAAAAACCAGTTGCCGGAATTGGTCAAAGTAAAAAAACGTGTGATGAATACCACAAGCCCTATACCAGAAGCGAATTCAATTCCATTGTTAAGCAGAGAGTAGAAACGATTTATTTTATTCATGCCTGTTGACTAATGTTTTGATTTATCTGAAGTTGCTCCTGTTGATCGAAGTAGATGGCTCGGAAAACAATGGCCACAAACATCCAGAACAATAAGCTTAGCGGAAATACGCCCACTACCTCTTGTCCCCACTCTGCAATAAGTAGCGGTGAAATGCCTGCAATCATTCCTGCAACAATCGATTTGTACTTCGCATTTTTCATCTTCCAATAAAGCAAACTGCCCTTTACAAGCACGTTGTAATAGACGTTTAGAAAGAACAGCAAGCCGATCCATCCTAACTCGACAGATACTCTTACCAGACCTGAGTCGGGTGGGAAATTGGCTAAAAAAGTACCGGGTGAAAAGCGTTGCCCCCAAACTCCGGTTGATCCCAGGCCACCACCAATTGGGTGTGCTGCAATCCATGGCATGATCAACTTACGGTTGCGATCTCTTGTTTGGTAGGAGGCGTCTTCAGATCCTTTAAACATGGATTGAATACGCTGGATGTGGTAATTGTTGGTGGGCATGGTGGCCACTAGGGTCATTAGCCCTGCTGCGAATAAGATTGAAAAGTATAATTTTTTATTGCGCGATAAGATAACCCACACAAAATAAAAAACAGGAACAATAATGTAAGCCGTGCGTGTGCCAGAATACACCATTGCTAGTAACGTTGTGATGATGGATACTAACAAGAACGATCGCACTACCCAACCTTTATAAGCTGTGAACAATGCAATGCTCAGCATCGAGACAAATGCCATGATCATACCAAATTGAGAAGGCGAACCAATGCTGCCTATTGCGCGCCATCGTCCGTAGTTAAACACCAGGTGGACGATGTCATGGCTCATTACATAATTTAGTTCCCATTGAAAATAACCCGATGTTGTTTGCTTAATCCCCCAGCAAGCAGAGAAAATACTCAATCCCAAAATGATAAACAGAAAACGATTCAATTTCTTTGGCGTGTCCAACGCGCTGTAGGTAAGAAAGAAAAGCATCATGTACTCTACGGCTGGTCGAATAACATAAAACCACGCAGCGCGAGATGCTGCCCCTGGGTTAACTACTTCGAAAAGGTTCATCCCGGCCCACAACAAAATGGCCACTGTCATGGGCGTAGTAAAAAGCCTCCAGTCATTATCGAGTATGCATTTATAAAGCAGTCCAATCATGGAGCCTACAATCAACACATCCAACGCAATGCCCATGGGTACACCTTCTACCAATCGGTTAGGTACGCTTATAAAAAATGCTAATAAGAGAACTAAGTAGATGGCAACTTCGCGGTTCCATAAAATGGAAGCAACGATGGGCGCCAGTATGAAAAATCCGATTATTCCAGCAGCTGCAATTAAACCTACAACTGCAATTACCTTGGCAAGCAAAAACGTGAACGCAATTGCTATTACCCATTGCCAAGCTACCTGCATTCGTGCTTCACCTGATATGGCTCTGCCGATGCGCGTTCCTACCGAAGACCCAAAATCTACCATGTTATAATTTGTGGGTAGTGTGAATGAATTTCCCTTGATTTTCTTTTCGGATACTTGTAACCGCATTGAACAGATTGTTCCATGCAAGCAAGGGCAGCTTAAATGAATTCATCAATGCCCGACTTAATAACTTTTCAGATGATAAAAAGATCAGCACCGAAAACATCATTACTGCGAAACTGATTGTCAGTAACGGAATTGTAAAATACCACTCGCCAGCGTATGCGAGCCAACCAAGTTCCAATATCGCAA
The DNA here is from genome assembly GCA_027487845.1 of Flammeovirgaceae bacterium. GTDB lineage: Bacteria > Bacteroidota > Bacteroidia > Cytophagales > Cyclobacteriaceae > ELB16-189. The sequence goes on along the minus strand of JAIYCV010000028.1, from coordinate 152,543 downwards.
AAAATGGAGCCGTCATTACGTGTATGGAGCGCGGTGGCCGGCATAGCGTGATCCAGTAGTCGAGTGCAGCAAAGCGTTTTTGTTTTAGAAATGCCCCGACCAGGGATTTTGTGTGGTATATTGCATTGTAGTATTGTTCACCGAACCAACGGACACGTTGCGGATTGTATGAGTTTATTTCGGAGGTCTTTTCTTCCAACAAAATACTGTCGGGCCAATAGATGGTTCTAACCTCCCGTTTGGATGTGAGTAAGTTAACCATAAAGTTTTTATCAAAGCCAGGTGCTTTTGGGTCTAACTTGTTAATTGTTTGAACAAAAAGATCGGTTTCGATAAGCGAGCCGCTTCCGCTGATTTCGATCATCGCACCCATTCGAAACTTAGCCCTTCTAAACATCATGTCGTTGAGTAACTCGCTGATGGTATCGAATAACGCGATTGCTCCAGTTGATTGTATCGCTTTTCGCTTTCCTTGAATAATATCAAAACGATCATAAAAGCCTTGTGGAATCGAACTAAAAAAATCTGGTGAAAGCAAATTGTCTTTGTCTACAAGCATTACAAATTCAGGTTGGCAGATATTTCTTTTCCGGCCCTGTGAAATTAATTGACTGATATACTTCAACGCACATTGATAAGTATTGCCCTTTTCATTAGCGAAGGATTTTTCTTCCACAAAAAAGTTACGTGCTTTCGCATGAGCGATCAACTCTTGGTCATCGCACTCTTGAAAAAGCACTACTACCTTAATGTTCCTTCCACGGATAGCTGCTGCTACGGAGTCGAGCACTTGAAAAAATATTTTACCTGGTTTGTAGGCTGGTAGCACTAACAGTAATTCCGGATTGGTTGGATTGCCGATGAGCGACTTCGACTTACCTTCAGGTAAACCGAAGATGGTTAGGAATAGCCAATAAAGGCTGTAAAACAAGAAGTAAACACATAGAACTAACAATAGGATTTTCATTATGCTTTAATAGTTATAGGTTGTGATGCTTTTGAAAGAATAGTTTTGAGTTTGATTCGAATCCAACTTCTTTGTTTAGGAATTTCCCCAAGGTAATCTTCCATATTTTCGATGTGGAGTTGGTTTACAATTGCACCTAGAAAATGTTTAGGAGATGAATTAAATAGTTTTTCCGCCCGTTGGTCGGACTTGGTGCGATTGCGATTTGCTTTGAATACATACAGAATGTGGTCACATATAGATAACCAAAAATCATTCTCGCCACTAAGGTTAATAGGTGTCGTGATAACAAACACAAAATCATTTTTTGATTTTAACTCTTCTATCTTGTTGCGTATTTCCTTTTCATGAAAAAGGATACCGCTATCCAAGAAAAATTGTTTCACATCAATAAATGAATTGGGCTCGGTATTTACCCAATCGGCATCTACTACAGCCACCTTTTTTCCGATGCCTTCAAAAAGGTTTACTAATAGGCCAGCCAAATAATGCTTGCCTTCATTTTTTTCTGTTGAAGAAAGCATGATGATTGAACCACTCTCACAGCCAGTCTTAATATGATTGGCTAATTTTAAAAGTTGTTGTTTATGTACCAGTTGCACAGGTTTTTCCAACTGCGTTGGTAAGTGATGGGTTAACGGCAATGCGGAAATTGCCGGCAGGGCGGAATAGCGTTCAAATTTCTCAACCGTAGAAATGGTTGCATCAAGCAGTTGCAGAACGATCAACACTCCGGCCAGTAAAGCAAACATAGCCAGACCAGCAGCTGCTATCAGGATAACTTGTTTAGAGGGTTCTGGCTTAATTGGAAGAAACGGGGGATCTATAATTTCGATGACACTCTCGGCTGAACCATATTCCATGGCCTCCGTCAGGTTGAGCTTGTTTAACAGGGTAATGTAAACATCCTGTGCGGTTGCTATGTCTTGATCGAAAGCGCCAATTTTGGATTCGTGTGGTGCAAACTTGTTGGCATACTTGGATACGCGTTCTATTTCATTGTTAATCACTGGAATCATGTGTGAAGCTGTTTCGGCTTCTAAATCGTAGCCAATGTATTTTGTAGCCAGATCCAACTGCACACGACTTGGATCGTAAGGAGTTTTTCTAGCTAGTTCGGTTAACTTGAACTGCACCTGGCTTTTAGCATGCTCAATGTTTTGTTGAATGGCTTTGAAACTCTCGGTGCTTTCATTTTCAAATGATGTTGCCAACATTTTGGCATTCATCTCATTTAAGTTCTTCTTTAACTTAAGTATTTCGTCATGACCAGCAAGGTCTAGTGTTACCTCATTGCCATTTCTCACTACATCCATTACTTCGAATTTTCCTTTGCTGCCCGAAGCAATTTTGGATAGAAGAGTGGCGCGCTGCCCTTCCAGCTGGACGAGGTAAACAACAATGGCTTTAGTGTGTTCACCCAGGTTGATGATGCTATTGCTTACCTTATAATTTTCAAGCTTTTTTATCTTTTCATCGAGATCTATTTTTGCTTGCCTTACCAGCTTTTCGATGATATCCTTATGTCCTTTTACTTTGCTTTTCGATAACTGAGTGTTTTCCTCCACCAAGGCTTCAATGAAAAGATCCGCCAATACTTTTGTGCGCTGTGCTTCACGCTCCGTCAACTCAAACTTCATGAAATTGCTGTCCAGAATTCGGTAAGCACTCACAAGCCCTTTCAGTTCCTCGGTAGTTAAATTCTGCCGCTTAAGAAAATTTAAGATTAAACTATCTGGAAATAAGTTGGGCTGAAGACCACTTTCAACAAGCAGCAAGTCATTGATTCTTTTCTGGATAGCGGCTTGATTCTTCATTATTCCTTCGCGATGCAATCTGAAAGAAGGATGATTTTGCAACGCGAGGTTTACAATCTTAAGTTGAACCTTCTCTACCGTCTTTTTTGATTTAAAAAGTTCGATCGTGTTTTGAAAATAGGAGTGAACTTGGTATTGTTTTAAGTCTTCCCCATTTAAGCTCAGGCCCTTACTTTCTTGCAGGTTTAGAAATAGTTTTGCTTCTGTTCGATATTTTTTAGGCGCACCCTTAGTGAAGTAATAAACAAGCCCCATTGCCAGCAAGGGTAACACTACTAATTTGTATTTGTGCTTGCTCAGTGTGCGAAGGATGATAATGAATTGCTCCATCTTACTTTTGATAGGTAAAGTTTTTGCTCCTGGAAGCGAAGTATCTTTCAGTGTCTGATGTCATCACGATCATTTCTTGCTTCATTTTTTTGGCCGCGAGCTGCGACCTTAACAGTGCCTCGCTTACCAATGCAAGCGCGCCTTGGTTGTTGAGCAGGTCTTCCAAGCGAGCTTCACCTTTTTTAAAGCGTTCTTCCAAAAGAGTTACTTGCTGCTGTTGGTATTGTTTTGCTTCTTCGCGAAGTAAAATGATTCCTAGTACTTCTAAGTATTGGTAATAAAGACCAACGATCTCCTTCCTAAGCATTTTCTTCTGATGATTCACCTGGCTTTCCGCGCGAGTTACATTCAGCTGCGCCTCACGCACATAACTACCTCGGTTAATAAACTTTTCAGGGTCTATTGAAAGTGACAAGCCGAGATTAGGTAGAATTCCTGCCCGTGTTACCGACTGATCCTGATTATTAACCGATGTTGCCATTGAAAAAAAGTTGACACCGAGCCGAAAGGTAGAATACCATTTATTCTTTTCTTGGCGCACGTTTTCGTATTGCTGGCCAAGTTCCGCTTCGAAACCGTGAACGTAGTAGGAGTTATCCAATGCCAGATTGGTCAAAGAGTCTAAGGCCGTTTCATTTAAAAGAAGCAATTCGATCGCCTGCATCTCCTGCTTTACAGGATTTAGGCTCTCATTTTGTGCATGCAGTGATATACTGATTGAGAGAATCATTAATGCAAGGCTTTGTGCTGTTTTCATAGTTCAAAAGTATTCGCTATTCACCCTTCATTTTGGTTTTTTAGGTAAGCTTGGATCAGTGATCGACAGATCGGTAATTTCATTAGACAAAAAAAGGGTGCCCTGAAGCACCCTTAAAAATTGCCAATGAAAAACTCTCCCTAGCGCTTGTAAATTTTGCTTGTGTTTCTGTAGCCCGACTTGGAAACAAACCAATCTTTATATGTACTGCCACTTGATTTTGCCCACGGTGAGAACATTAAATAGGAATCGTTTATCACTTGGTTCTCAGACGGATATTCAAAACTTTGAGCAATATTGATAGCCCAAGGCAAGTTGTTTCCCGACTTGTAATAGCGGCCACTGGTTGGCACACTGCTATCGGCTTGCGTTCCCAATAGTTGTGTATTCGCCAGTTGGGTGGGAGGCATGTCTGGCAAGTGCACTTCCACACCACGGTTTCCATTCACGTAAATGAAAGGGTTGAAAGGCGCGTTGCCTAAGTCAAACAATTTTATCGGCTGGTTGAATGTAATGGCCAAATTGAGTGAAACCGGGGCACGGTAAATCTCAGTAGGCCGCGTGTTGATCAACCCACCTGCATTGAACAGGCTTTGCGCATTTGAAAACAAGATAGCGACTGCTTGCTGTTGCCCCGCTTCTATGATGTTGGTTCTCGTAAAAGATACGCCACTAACAGACGATTGTTTGACGTTTGATGCAGCGACCGGTAGACTAATTCCGAAGCCATTTTGATAAGCTGCACCTATGGCTCGCACTTTTAAATTGGCGTTGCAATCTACCACTTCATTTGATGCGTTAGTTACTAAGTGGAAATTGTAATCTACTACGAGGTCGTTCATATCATAGTCACCTTTGGCAGGCCAGTTGTCTTCAAAGGCAAGGCTTCCGTAGGTATTCTTCCCAGGAGTATAAACATCAAAAGCTCTTGCCGGATCAGTCGGATAGGCATCATTTCTATCAATCACACCGTCACCATCCACATCATTGCCAGTTAACAACTTTATCTCACTAAATTGGTCGCTTATTACTGCTGTGTAAGGATTGGCAGTAACGTAAAATACAACATCGTTAAAGTCGTTATCGCCACTCGGTCTATTCAAATCTTCAAATGCCAGTAAAAGCAGTTCGCGAGCGTCATTTTTCAAGATTAATGCAGTCTGTGAATAGGCCGCGGTTGTATACGTGTTTAACGCTTTGTCAGAAAAATGTATGTAGTTTGCTTCTGTTACGTTGCTTCCATTAAACCCGTTAGGTATTACAAACCATCCGATACCTGTATTTGCAGCGAAAGAACCAATCCTCACCTTGCTGCCAGTTTGCAGATTTCCTCCACTGCCCGGCAATGATGTATTTGGAAAAACCACGTTTAGCTTGGCAATATCGGCAGGCCGTGTGGGTGGGTTTTGGAGATTGTAAGTATAATACCCCAATGTATTTCTATAGCCAGCTCCTTCGGTTACGAATGTGACCCAAACCTCAGAGGAGTCGCTTAAATGAATGTCAGCAATTGTGTTATTTAAGTATTCTGGGTTTGCAGTAGGAACGGGTGCCCTTTCTGGTAATGAGTTTGCTATCAAATCCAGAATGTCCTGTGGAACATAGTCATTTACTGGCTCAAGATTAGCTGGCACCCCTTGACTATCGAACGGTGCTAGGAAGGAAAATTTACCATCCGTTCGTGCATTGGTTAGATTGGTTGAGTTACTAATAAAAGAATTAGTTTTCATTTGGCCACCCAACAACAGCGAATTAGTCCCCTTCTCTATTTTCACTTTTATGGGTGTAGGAATGCCAGGATAAGTTGTCGATACTATCAAACTATCTAAGTAATCGGGTAGTGTGTTACTAAAAACAACACGGCCTTGTTTATCGGTCATCAACGAACCAAGTTCAACAGTATCTTTTTCCGTTTGGTAGGCAAAGGTAAACGGAACACTTTTCAATCCTATGCCACGGTTATCTTGAGCCACCACTTCTAGACTAAAATTTTTGGTAGTTTGGTAGTTAAAAGTAGGTGAAATAGACATTGCGTCTAATTCAGTTGTTGTTTCGGGTGGCACTTCTTGCCACTGCCAAGAACAGCCCCCTAACAAAAGGGTGAGCGCGAGATATAGATTTGATACAATCTTTTTCATTGGATATTTTGTTTTTTTTCAAAAGTATCCTGATTGTATAGTCTCAGTTAATTTATTCGATAACGAGCGCTTTGTTATCGACTAACGGGTAGTAACTATCGGGCGATGATTACAAAAACTTGAGGCGGTTCATTAAATCTCCCTTATAGGAATCGCCAATAGGTATCAGCTTTTTTCCGATAACAATGAGCGTGTCATCGATCGAGTTTATTTTGTCTAGTCTAATAATATATGAGCGGTGAACCCGCAGGAATTGATCGGAGGGAAGTTTTGATTCGATGCCCTTCATCGTGCTATGGATCACCAACCTGTCTTTCTCCGTGTAAATATTTACATAATCCCCATACGCTTCTACCCACTGTATATCAGTGAGTTTAATGCTCATTATTTGATTGTTTGCTTTAACAAATACCGATTCGGAAGTGGCATAATTTTGTTCATCGCGGGCGAGCCTTGATTCGACCCGCTCAATGGCTTTCATAAACCGATCCAACGCAACCGGCTTTAGTAGGTAGTCTGTAACTTCAAATTCAAACGCATCAAAAGCATATTTTTCTTTTGAAGACACAATGATTACTTCTGGTTGAACCTTGATGATTTTCAAGAGATCGAGCCCGCTGAGCTCACCCATTTCGATGTCTAGAAAAAGCACGTCTACTTTATTTTTTTGCAGGAAATCGCGTGCTTGCATAGCATTTTCGCAACTAGCAATTAGCTGCCATTTATCTAGGCGTTTTATGAGATGCTCCATCATTTTTCGAGCCATCTCTTCGTCATCAACAACAATACACTTGATAATTTCCGCCATAAGAATCGTATTATGGCCTGCAAGTTAACAGGAAATCCAAATGGGAAAAATGGGAGATTAAATCAGCTTAACTGGAGGTGCATTTCGGTCTTGGTTTTTATTCTAAGTTGAATGCGTACCATGAGTTCCTCGGGGTTGAAAGGTTTGATGAGAAAATCGTCCGCTCCGGCTTTCAAAGCGGCTATTCTATCGGTACTGCTTTCTTTTGAAGAGAGCACTATGATAGCGATTGAATTCAAGTCAGAATTGCTTCTTAGCGTTTTTATCACGTCCATCCCATCTATAGTTGGCATCATTAAATCCAGAATAATGGCTGCTGGCGGTGTATTAGATTCCAGCCACTGCAGGCAAGTTTGGCCGTCAGCTAGTGAGACAACATGATAGTGTTTTTTCAAAAATTCGCCCAACAAAAGGCGCAAGGCCTTTTCATCATCGACTATTAAAATGGTGGCTTTGTTTTGATTAGTCGTTTTCATTTTTCTATTAGTTAATGATAAAATTGTTTTCTTTTAGTTGGTTAATTTCTACTTGAACTATGTCAAGAATTATTTCTATTTGTGCGATCGTTCTGGCAATCTCATCAATTCCTTCGATGGTATGGGGCAGTTTTTCCAAGTGAGCAACAAGTGAAGTAAGCGATTGGATACCAAGATAAGAACCCAGTGGTTTAAACGCGTGGGCGTTTGCTTTAAGACTAGTATAGTTTCCATCAACGAAAGCTTTTTTTATCTCAGCCATATAAAGCTGGCTTTGGCTTTCGAACATCGCCACCATTTCTTCTTTAAACTCTTTGCTGCCAGGGGAAATTGTTTCCAAGTAATTGAAGTCGATAAATGAGTGCCTTACGGGTGCTAAAGGAGAGTTCTCAATTGAAGTTTTAGATTTTAGAAATTTCTTTAACTTTTGATTTAACTCTTGATAATTGAAAGGTTTTGAGATGTATTCATTCATTCCCGCGGCAAAGGTTTTCTCCATTGCGTCTAGAACGGAAGCGGTCATAGCCATAATAGGAATATCACATGTGGGAGAAGAAAGTTCGTTACGTATTTTAAACGTTGCTTGATAGCCATCCATTTCTGGCATTTGAATGTCCATTATAATAAGATCATATTTTCTTTCCTGTACCATCTTAACTGCCTCCCAGCCATTGTTGGCCACATCTACCGCAATGCCCCATTTCTCAAGTGTTTTTTTAGCTACGGTTTGATTAATTATATTGTCCTCGGCCAATAAAATTCTCGTGCCTTCAAATGATCCCAGGTCGTTTATCCCCACCGGGTCTACTTTTACGCTCACATTTTGTTCACCGATTTTCAGCGGAATAGTAAGTTTAAATTTAGAGCCCTTTCCTAAAACGCTTTCCACTTCTATCTTACCGTTCATTAGCTCAGTCAATTGTTTTACAATGGAGAGGCCTAAGCCAGTGCCACCAAAACGTACGGCCACGTGTTTATCCGCCTGAGTAAAGCTTTCAAATATTTTTGTCAGCTTGTCATTCGCTATACCAATACCTGTATCACTTACTGCTAGTTCCAACAATACTTCATGAGAGTTCATAGAAAGGACACGCGAAGTAATTTTCACTTCGCCTTTTTCGGTAAACTTTATGGCATTCGAAATCAAATTGTATAGAATCTGATTCAAGCGTATTGGATCGCCTTTTAATATTTTTGGAATTTGAGGGTCGCAAACTGTTACTAACCTAAGTCGCTTTTCATTGGCCTGTGGCTTTTGGCTGTTAATTATTGATTCAAGAATTTCTGTAGAATCAAAATCAACACGTTGCAGCTTCATTTTGCCAGCCTCTATCTTTGCCAAATCGAGAATGTCATTGATAATGGCAAGCAGATGTTCACCACTACTCTTCACACCTTTTAGGTACTCTTGGTTTTCTTTGGTTTGAGCAGATGCAGCAATAAGATTCGTTAGGCCCAAAACACCATTTATTGGAGTGCGCAATTCATGACTCATGGTGGCGAGGAAATTTTGTTTTGCCTTTACAGATTCTTCGGCCAGTTCCTTGGCTAAGATAAGATCTTGCTCTATGTTTTTTGAATAGGTGATATCTCTGTATAACCACATATGGCCTTTGTAAACCTCGTCTACAAATAGAGGTACGTAGTCGCGGGCAACTGTTTTTCCATTTGCCATTGTTATTTCTTCGTTCGACACAATTCGCCTATCGGCCAGAAGTTGAGTGATTCTAGCTACAAATTTTTCTGGATCTGAAAATAACGCTTTGCTTTGCTCGGCTGCATCCGAACAATCTACACCCCCCAATACTTCTGGTGGGGCAGTAATGTTGAACAAGTCGCAAAAATTCCGATTGGTTAATACGATCTTTCGGTTTTCATCTTCCACTAGAATGCCGGCTTGAAGCGTTTTGATCAAATTTTCGAGCCTTGTTTTAGTAGACTTAATTAACTCTTCATTCTTTTTTCGTTCCGATATATCACGGATTACCGCGCTAAATACCTTCTGCCCATTTACTTTTGTTTCACCAAAGCTTACCTCTATTGGAATTATCTTTCCACTTTTGTGTTGGCCAGGCAACTCAATGGCTGACCAAGATGCTAGTTTTTTTTCTCCTGTATTCAGGTAATTTCGAAAGCCATCGTTGTGCTGACTGCGCAATGAAGCTGGGATGATTTTTTGCAGCGTATCGTTTAGAAGTTCGTTGGTAGAATAACCAAAAACTTTTTCTGTCGCTTCATTACAAAAAATGATTTTGCCTCGCTCGTTTACCGTGATAATAGAATCTGAAATGGTATCAAAAATAACTTGTTTTAGTGCTTGCGTGTCCTTGATTTCATTTATGAGCTTTATGTTATTTAGTGCGAGGGAGGCATACGAAGCAAGAAACTGCGCAGTTTCAAATTCTTCTTCTGTGAATTTTTGGGGCGACATTCTATTCACTGCAAACGCTCCCCAGCAGTTATTGCCCAACCGCAGCGGGATAGCTATAATATGTTCTTCGGTTATCTTTACCTTGGGCGGGTAGATACTACGACTGTCTAAATGGGAATTGTTGACTAACTCTCCTTGCTGGGTTGTCATAACTGAACCTAGTATGCCCGAGCCAAAAGGTATTGTCCATTTGTCAGTACTTATTTCTTTCCAATTAGCTCCTTCTATCGAGATTGGAACAAGTAACTGGTTTTCATGGTTTGCGTTATAAATTGCCATAGTATCATAACGAAGCAGTGAGGTTAGCCCGTGCGCAAGCAATTGCATAACCTGAGTTTCATTGAGCGTACTTGCAATCTTGGTGGAAATCTCCAACAATTTTTTTCGTTCAGTCGATTCAGTTGATGTTTGATCCATAGTCCATTTGATTCGGGTACAAAGTTGAACCAAACTCCGAAGTTGGCATAAGGTTTAGTCGAAGGTTTTTAGTTATTGATCGAAAAACCAAAATTCGGGAATTGGCAAACGGCTACGTTTGAAGAAAAAAACAGGCGATGAAACAGATATTTAGCCCGGCAACAATAAGTCAAATTACCATTTTCCTCACAGGCATTGTTTTATACGCCTATGTAGGTTATGGACTTTTGGTTTGGTGTTTACTTCAATTTAAAAACAAAAAATCATGAATCAATCTAATGCGCCTACTGTAACTCTTCTGATAGCTGCCTATAATGAAAAAGAGATTTTATTGGAGAAATTAAAAAACTCCTATTCACTTAGTTATCCTGCCGACCTATTAACAATTTTTTTTGTAACTGATGGCAGTACCGATGGTTCCAATGAAATGTTATGCGACTACCCGCTGGTAAAGGTGATGCACCGACCATCGAGAGCCGGAAAACTTGCAGCAGTAAACAGGGCTATGAAAAAAGTAACCTCTGAAATCGTAGTGCTTACCGATGCCAATTGTATGCTAAATGAAATGGCTTTAAGAAATATCGTCAAGCACTACGAAGATCCAAAAGTGGGGGCAGTTGCTGGTGAAAAAAGAGTTTTTTCTAAAGGGCACACCAGTGGTAAAGGCGAAGGGCTTTATTGGAAGTATGAAAGCCTACTGAAGCGAATGGATAGTAAGTTAAATACTACGGTGGGTGCTGCGGGCGAATTATTCTCGTTTAGAAGATCACTATACACTGAAGTGGCAACCGATACGATTATTGAAGACTTTGTATTGTCGATGGAAATTGCTGCCAGTGGCTACAAAGTAGTTTATGAGCCAGAAGCGATTGCGCAGGAAGGATCGTCAGCTAATTTTAGCGAAGAGTGGAAAAGGAAAGTCCGAATTTGTGCGGGTGGTTTCCAGGCTATCAAAAAATTTTCTTATTTGTTAAAACCTTCCAATTTTGGCCTGCTAAGTTTTCAATTCGTATCTCATCGATTACTTCGTTGGGCCATTGTGCCATTTTTATTGCCCATTATCTTTTCTTTGTCTGCCTTTTTAGCTTTTAGCGGAGACGCGTTGTTTAGAGTTTTCTTTCTTGCACAAACCCTCGCCTATGGGTTGGCAGGGCTTGGATTGTTTTATTTAAAGCGTGACAAGATTCCCAGCTTAATTAGCATTCCTTTTCAATTTGCTATGATGAATGGTGCCGCATACGCGGGTCTTTTTCGCTACCTGAAAGGAAATCAAAGCGCTGTTTGGGAAAAGGCGAAGAGATGCAATTGAGTTAACTTAGGGTTTGGTCATTAAACAACATCAAAACAAAAAACTACTCTTATTTCGGTTGATGATGTCGGTATCAAAAATGATTTTTCTTTCCATGGAATATTGGTACTTATTTTTTATCTCATACTTAGTTTGTGAAAGGCTAGGCCATTTTTGAATAAATTAAAAGGCTTAAGCCAAAGAAAAAGAAAACAAACATGGCGTATAAAAGTGGCTTTGTGCCTCGGGGTGCTGTATCAAATTCTTTCCAAATAAAAACACCCCAAATCGCGGCTACCAAAACGGCTCCTTGCCCTAATCCATAGGAGATGGCAGGTCCAGCTTTATCCGATGCGATAATGCTAAATGACATCCCGATGCACCAAATCATTCCCCCAGCTAACCCGGTAAGGTGACTTCGGAAGTTCCCATTAAAATAATCTGCATACGACACGCTTTTACCTTGAATGGGGTTTCTCATCAAAATAGTGTTGAATACGAAGTTGCTAATCAAAATCCCTAAAGAGAAAATAACAATTGAAGAGTAGGGGGTTAGCTTTCCGATCTCGGGCGCGACAAAATTTTGCGTCATTCCGCTTACTACAAAGCCATAAAACTGAGACATCAGCAGTCCTGCAATGATGGCAAAGACCAATCCTTTGGTAGGAACCTTTTGATTGCCTATACTGAGCTTTTTATAGGCCTTTGCGTTCACCACGATTCCAATCGCTATAAGACTAACGCCTGTAAAGATTAATGTAGGATCGCCACTTGGCACTTTTAGATAGTTATCGATTACTCCTAAAATCAGCGCAATACCAATCCCTACCGGAAACGCCACTGACATCCCCGCAATTGAGATTGCGGCAATTAATAAAATATTGGCAAGGTTGAAAATAATTCCCCCGACAAAGGCGGCACGCAAACTTGAGTTGCTGGCTTGGCTTAAATCGTCAACAAAGCCTCTTCCTTGCTCACCGACACTGCCTAAGGTAAATGCAAATAATACAGACAGGATAAAAATGCCAATAACATAATCCCAGTAGAACAATTCAAAACGCCACGACTTTTCTGCAAGCTTCTGCGTGTTTGCCCAAGAACCCCAACAAAGCATTGTTATGACACAAAAGAAAACTGCAAGTGAATAACTTTCCAGAATGAACATAAATCAATTAACGTTGAATGGATGACGCTTTCTCCGAATAAATAATCACTTCGTTTAGCGTGATTGAGTTTTTTTCGTTGGGATTTAAGATTTTAAGCCTAACAGAATGCTTTTGCTTCGGCAGCTGGTACTTCCAAAAGGGTTCGTGTCTTCTTGTTGTGAAGTTGGCTGGCAATTCCACTTCCTCGGCAAGCGTACCGTCAATATACATTTCTGTTTTTGCAACATAGTTATCTTCTGAGTTCCACTTCGCAGTTTCAGCGCGTACAACAAATCCCGTTCCTTCAAACTCAAAAGTAATCTCATCGCTAAACTTTTTGCCAAGCCATTTCTTTTCTAGCGGATAATGGCCAACAAAACTCTCTTCAAACCTGACCGATTTTGGCTGCTGGATTTTTATGGTAACGTTATCTCCAACTACTTTTCCTCCATTAAGTTGGATTACTTGAAGGGCATGGCTCAACCCAATGTCGTAAACATTGTTTAGTGAAAGTGTTGTGTATTTAAAGGGAATCGGTTCTGCTTCGGCAAGGCCCATTTTCCAATAAGCGGGTATCTTGTCATAACCAAGCATGGTTCCCAGAATCCCGCCAGCTGACGAGGGATTGCAATCTGCGTCCTGGCCGGCTCGTGTGGATATCTCCATGGTCTTGGTGAAATCGCCATTGCCATATAAAAGACCGAGTACAACATAGGCAGCGTTCACCGTTGCATCGATATTGAATGGAACGTAAACTCCATCAGGGCAACCAATATCTTCTGTCCATTTTTTTTCAATCTGAAACCAACTTTCTTTCCAATCATTGGGATACATTTGATGCCATTGAATTACATCACTTATCACTTTATAAAACCTGCTTTCTTTCGGAATGGTTTTGAGGGCTTCTTTCACCACGTATTGGATGTCGGTTGATGTGAATGCCAACGTATACATGGCACCCATATAAACGCCACCGTACCAGCCATCGCCATAATTCATAATGTAGCCAATCTTGTCACTAATTTCGGAAGCGGTGTTCGGCATGCCAGGGCACATAAGCCCCGCGAAATCGGATTCAATTTGGTAATCGATACAGTCTGCATGTGGATTGTTAAGCCAGTAACCAGATTGAGGAGCAGAAATTCCATGGAGTAGGTTATACCGGCCAACCTGATTAGCATGCCAGAGCATATATCCGGCATTTGCGTAGGCCTTGGCAAACTCTTCAATAGGTGCATTCAATCCTTTTTTTTCAAAAATATCCACGAAAGTGAGATCCATATAAAGGTCGTCATAAAGCCCCGGGTTGTTTACCATGGCCTCTTTAAGATAGCCGTCATACCATTTTATTTTCTGATAGTCCTGAACCATGGTTCCACAAAAGCGGAACTCAATCGGCCCACCAAAGGTTACTCCAATCGTTTGACCAGCCCATCCGCCCTTGATCTTATCTTTTAAGGTTGTTTTATTGATTGTCAATTCGTCTTTGACTTTCACATTTTTTAATTCCTGACCTAAGGAGTTGTCTATAACAACTAGTAATAAAAGTGAGGTGGTAATCAGCTTTAAAAGTTTCATTTAATAGTGGTTTAAGAAATTGGTAATTCATTCCGATAGGGTGCAGATGCTTGAGCTCCCATTCTGGTTACAGATATGGAGGCCGCTCTATTTGCAAATAAAACAGCGTCTTCGATGGATTTATCTTCTGAAATAGCCACCGCCAGTGCTCCATTAAAAACGTCACCAGCGGCAGTGGTATCAACAGGAATAACTTTGGCGGTTGAAATATGTTTTCCGCCATCCTTATTGTACAAATAGGCTCCATCTGCCCCTAGTGTAATCACCACATTGGCAACTCCTTTTTCAAATAACTTTTTTGCTGCTAGCTCAATAGATTCAATCGAATCGATTTTCATACCCAAGAGTATTTCAGCTTCCGATTCATTCGGTGTTAAAATGAATAGCTGTTTCAGTAAATCGTCTGATAATTTTTGCGCAGGAGCGGGGTTTAGAATCACTTTTTTCTTATGCGTTGCAGCGAGCGCAACGGCATGTTCAACTGCCTCCATTGGAATTTCAAGTTGAATTAAAACCAACTCCGTATCTTCAATTTCCTTTTCTGCCTGTTGAACATCTTTTGACGATAGTGCTCCATTTGCGCCTTGAGCGACTACAATCGTATTTTCCCCTTTTTGGTCTATTGTTATCAGCGCAACGCCCGAAGGATAATTTTGGTCTGAAACGATAAACTCGGTATTGATTGCTTCTTTTCTAAATTGTTGCACGGCCTGCTTACCAAAAATATCATTCCCGGTTTTGGCAACAAGGGTAACCTTGCCACCCAGCCTGGCTGCTGCCACTGCTTGGTTGGCGCCTTTGCCTCCTGGAAACATAAAAAAATTCCCACCAAGAATGGTCTCACCCGGTAACGGAAAGTGACCAGCCTTTATCACCATATCTGTGTTTGAGCTTCCAACTACAAGGATTGACTTTTCTAAACTCATCGAAACAAGTTAGGAAATTGCAGATTCGATCCGTAAAAAAAGATTTGAAAAAAAAACTAAATGTAAAACTCTAATTGAAAGGCCATGACTTGTCCAGGTAATTGAACTGGGCGCAGGGCGATGATTTGCGAATCGTTATAGGCTTGAATGAATTCAGCACGATCGATTCTGAGTTTGCTCACCCCTGGTTTAATCTTATGATACTGCATACGACCCGATTTGTTAATGGTGGCGCTGTATTGAAAATCGTATTTTACTGGTGTAGGGGAGGGGATAAATTTCATATATTCAGTCACCGATAGGCTAGTCTATACTTGGTACTGATCATCTTGTTTTGAACCAAATTGTATTGCGATAACAAGGTGTATGCCCAGCTAGGGACATAATCAAATTGTTGTTCATAGTGCTCAATCTTACCGCAAAGCTCTCTCACGTAAAACTGAACCTGAGCTATGTTTCGGCAATCGCTTGGCCTTACAAAATTCTTGGCGGCAAATGATTTAAGCTGAGTTTCTAACAGTTTGTGCTCGTACTCGATCATGAAATTGTGCATTTATGCACAATACTATGTCAAAATGAGTGTTATTCAAAATTATTTTGTGAAAATTTACACAACACATAGGAAAGGATGCACACAATTAGATTATTTCAACCTTGCTTGTATCTTTAGAGAACAATTATTTCCCAACATCTACGCCTATGAAACTGCTTTATACACCCTTACTTTTTATTTTTTACTCGACAATTTCTTTTGGACAAAACACAATTGCTATTAGCGCTAATAAGGGAGTGACGAAAATAAATAAACATATCTATGGCCACTTTTCAGAGCATTTGGGGCGATGTATTTATGGCGGATTTTATGTTGGGGAAAACAACACCTCGATAAAGAATAATCAGGGTATTCGCCTGGATGTGGTGGACGCACTGAAGAAATTGAAGATACCAAATTTGAGATGGCCAGGTGGCTGCTTTGCGGATACCTATCACTGGAAAGATGGCGTAGGGCCGAAGGAGAAACGACCAACCATCGTAAACACGTGGTGGGGTGGAGTAACCGAGGACAACAGCTATGGCACGCACAATTTCTTGAACATGTGTGAATTGTTAGGGACAGAACCCTACCTATCTGCCAACGTGGGTAGTGGAACTGTGCAGGAGGTGGCCGAATGGATTCAGTACACCACCTTCGGTGGGGTAAGTCCCATGTCGTTATGGCGAAAGGAAAACGGCAGGGAAAAACCCTGGAAGGTGAAATATTGGGGTGTTGGCAATGAAGCCTGGGGCTGTGGTGGCAACATGAGGCCTGAGCATTACGCAGACATTTACAGGCAGTATGCAACCTTTATGACCGGCTGGGATAATGCAGACAAAATTTTCAGGATTGCCTCTGGTGCTAATTCTTCGGACTACAATTGGACAGAAGTATTGATGCGTGACATTCCTCATAACATGCTCGAAGGAGTAGCACTTCATCATTATTCCGTTATTGATTGGAATAAAAAAAGTTCCGCTACTGGCTTTACCGAAGAGGAGTACTTCGTTACCATGCAACGTGCTTTGCAGATGGAAGAATTAATCCAAAAACATACTGCTATTATGGATAAATATGATCCGGGTAAAAAGATCGCTTTGGTTGTAGATGAGTGGGGCGGCTGGTATGATGTGGAGCAGGGTACCAACCCTGGTTTTTTGTTTCAACAGAATACCATGCGCGATGCGATGATTGCTGGAGTTACACTGAACATTTTTCAAAACCATGCCGACCGCGTGCGTATGGCAAATTTAGCGCAAACCATCAACGTGCTGCAAGCCGTAATACTTACCAAAGAGGAAAAGATGATTTTAACGCCCACTTATCACGTAATGGAAATGTACAATGTTCATCAGTATGCTACTCTATTGCCTTTGCAACTGCAATCAAATGACTATAGCTTTGGAAAGGATAAACTGAAAAATGTATCAGCTTCCGCCTCAATAGATGCGAATGGAGCTATTCATATTACCTTGGTTAATATTAATGCGAAAGAAAGTCAAGACGTTAGCATTGCTATTGAGCAAACAAAACCAGGGTCTAAAAATTTAACAGGTAGAATATTGACTTCCGAAAAATTGCAAGATTATAATACGTTTGAAAATCCTGTTAAAATTGTTCCTAAGAATTATACCGGTGCATCGCTCACAGGAAATGGAATTAAAGCGAAGCTGCCTCCTTTTTCGGTTGTCGTGTTAACACTAAATTAATCGCACACATTCATTTAGAAAGTCAAATTTTCTGCTGCTTAAGTATGGAAATGAAAATTATTAAGACCAATCAATCTAAGTTGCCTTCAATTGACTTTTCCAACATTCCTTTTGGGAAGTACACCTCTGATCATATGTTTGTAATGGACTATGCTAATGGGCAATGGGGCGATTTTCGTATTATACCTTACCAAGGATTTACTCTTGATCCGCAGTCAAAAGCGCTGCAATACTGCCAATGTATTTTCGAAGGGATGAAAGCAACGATGGGCGCTGATGGACAGCCGAAATTACTCCGCCCCGAGCTGAACATTGAACGGTTTAATCTGTCCGCTGAACGTATGTGTATGCCAAGAGTTCCCTATGATATTTTTATCAACGCCTTAAAGGCAATCATCACGATGGATGCAGGCTGGGTTCCAAAAGCCGAGGGAAGTGCCCTGTATGTTCGACCTACTATGTTTGCTACTGAAAGTTCATTAGCAGTTACACCTTCCGACACCTATACGTTCTACATTTATACAGGGCCTGTTCAACCGTACTTCACTACTCCCATTAGATTAGTAACTGAGCAGAAATTGATTCGTGCCGTACCGGGGGGGACAGGCGAAGCAAAAACAGGAGGAAACTATGCTGGCTCGCTGATGGCAAGTCAGTTGGCAAAGAAAAAAGGCTTTGACCAAATTATTTGGCTCGAAAGCCCTGAGTTCAAAAAAGTGCAAGAGGCCGGGATGATGAATCTGTTCTTTGTGGTAAAGAATAAGGTACTAACACCTAAACTCTCGGGTGCAGTATTAAAAGGTACCACACGTACTTACTTTATCGATATCTTAATTGAACAGGGCGTAGAAGTAGAAGTGCGTGATATCTTCATTGATGAAATTATTGAAGCGTTTCAAAAAGGTGAATTACAGGAGGCTTTTGGCTCTGGCACTGCGGCAGTAGTTTCGCAGCTTGCCGAAATTGTGCATGGAGACATAATAATGAAATTGCCTGACGAGCGAGTGATTAGTTCCATGTTGTATGATGAGATAAATGGACTTCGCTCTGGAAGAATTGATGATAAAAGAAATTGGCTAATGGCAGTAAATTAAACCCTATTGAAATGAAAAAAATAAACTGGAACGAGGTGGCGCAAGAGCAGGTAAATCCAAAAATGAAACGCAAGTTTATTTATGGTGAGAAGATGATGGTCGCGAAAATGGAATTTGAAGATGGTTTTACTGTGCCCTGGCATCAACACGAAAACGAACAAATTACCGAGGTAATAGAAGGCACATTGCGTTTTTGGTTTGATAACAACGAGGATCAGCACATTGACTTGCATGCTGGAGATTCCATCATTATACCTGGAAATAGACCTCATAAGGCACTGATGATTGGAAGGGTAATTGAAACAGACACATTTGCTCCACCTCGTCAGGACTGGATTAATAGCTCTGATGATTATTTGAGAAAGTAAGATGGACTTAGGATTAAAAGATAAAGTAGCCTTGGTGCTGGCTTCGAGCAAAGGCCTGGGAAAAGCAGTGGCGATCGAATTGGCCAGGGAGGGAGCAAAAGTTATTATCTGCGGCACCGATTCCGTAGCCTTGGCAAAAACAGAAATCGAGATCAATTCAATCGCCCCGGCAAAAGTGGTTTCATTTCTCTGCGACTTGACAGACGAAGTTCAGCGCAAGCAACTTGTTAGCAAAAGTTTCAGCGCCTTTGGGCGTATAGATATTTTGGTGACAAATACAGGTGGGCCACCTGCTGGTGGAATAGACCAGTTTCATTTAGATGACTGGAAACATCTGTACAATTTACTTTTCCTTAGTGCGGTTGATATTATTCAACAAGTGCTTCCGAGTATGAAAGAAAATGGGTGGGGAAGAATACTCACCATAACCTCCATTACCGTCAAGCAGCCCGTTGATAATTTAATGTCGTCCAATTCGGTGCGCACGAGTTTGGTAGGGCTTGTAAAAAGCCTTTCAAACGAAGTGGCGTCTAAAGGCATTACAGTGAATAACATAATGCCCGGTTACACCGAAACAAACCGCCTCAAGCACTTGATGGAAGTGAATCCAAACTTAAGTAAAGTAATGGAGGCCATTCCGATGAAGCGTTTTGGTTCAGTAGAAGAGTTTGCCGCTGCAGCCGCTTTCTTGGTTAGTGAAAGAGCCAGCTACATCACGGGTCAATCCTTGGCAGTTGATGGGGGCTGGATAAAAGGAAATTAAATACCCCAACGTGCAGGAGTTTGACGTCATCATTTGTGGGGCTCATACTGCCGGGAGTACGACTAAAAAACAAACAAGATATAGCACTTTAATTTATTAAGCGTGGAAATAAGTAAGAACCTGAAAGCGTTTGATTTATTGAATGAAATTGAATTCTCGACTTCGCGAAGCAGCGGCCCTGGAGGCCAAAATGTAAACAAGGTAAATACGAAAGTATCGTTGCGATGGAATGTAAAGGAGTCTGTTTTGATTTCCGAAGAACAAAGGGAATTGCTTTTGCAGAAACTTTCTTCTCGTCTTACCGCTGATGGCGTTTTGTTAATCGTATCACAAGAAAAGAGATCCCAACTTCAGAACAAAGATGACGCCTTGCTTAAGTTAGACGATTTGCTGAAGAGGGCTTTCCTAGAAAAGAAGAAACGTAAAGCCACGAAGCCATCGAAAGGTGCCATTCAAAAACGACTCGATCAAAAGAAAATTCACAGCGATAAAAAGAGGGGCAGGAGTGGGATTGAATGATTCTAAGATGACCCTATGGATCGATTGTTACATAATTGTTGGGCAAACAAAGGCTCCGCTGAAAATCGCGGAGGTTTAGGAAACTTGGCTTCTCTTTTTTTGATTTCGTTTATCTTTTATCGCTAGCTGATCTTTCTTTAAAAAGGCCGCCATAACACCTATCCAAGCAGAAAATAAAAATATGGCAACACCAATAGAAGTCGTTTTGTTGAAAACAGTTATTGAGCCAACAACAGAGCCAATAGTACATGCGCAGGTCGAGTATAGGATAATTCTAAGGGGCCATTTTTTTTGGTAAAAGTTATCTTCTCTTTCAATTTTATGTTGACCGGTTTGTTCATTCTTTTTAGGAACAAGTTCCCGGCTGTCTTCAATTTCGTTTGGCCATAGCATGGGGTATTTATGTTCCGGATTGGGATTTGCCGCAAAACTACCTAAGGTGGTTTCTGGTTCGTTATCGAAGGGGACTTTGTTGTTATAATTTTCAATTGCTTTTATAAGCGATGTGCAGGCTTGATCAAAAAGTTGAGCGTTACACAATTCCGGATTCACCGAGATAATCGAGCTACTGGTTTTTGAAGAAATCTTTAACTTCGAAAGACCGCCAGAATCAAGGTGACTGATGAAACTATAAGAAGTAATCTCGTTGAATGCGAATTCTAGTTCCCTATTATGCAAATCAAAAATAATTGAATTCTCATCTATCTTTAAAACTCCAAACTTTTTTGAAGCTTGCCAACCAATCCACATAATGTAGCCAGGCAAGCCGAGACCTAAGATGAGACCGACTAGTGTGTTTAAATGCAAACCAACAGTGATAAGCAAACTTATCAAGAAGACCAGTATTGCAATTAAGGCAGCTGTTAGATAATTCAGAGTAACACTATATTCAAACTCATATTTTTTCATTATTTACATAGCTTTTCCTTTACGCTTTTGTCAATTACCGCATTAAATCTTTCTGCCAACGAAATATCTGCGCAAGCCTCTTTTATTTTACCCAATTTTTCTAATGCCAGTGCCCGATTGTAATAGGCTTTTCCATATTCTCCATCCCATGTAATGGCAGCGGTGTAATCCTCAATAGCGTCTTTTGGTCTATTTTGTTTGCTCAACAGATTGGCCCTCGCTAACCAAGCCTTTGGATAGTCTATTCTTAAAGTGATCGCTTGCGTATAATCAATGAACGCACCATCATTGTCCTTAATGGCTTCTTTCACCAAACCACGATGCAGCCACGCTTCTTCGTCTTCTTTGTTCAATTCAAGCACCTTGTCATAATCCGCCAAAGCACCTTTCATATTCTTGTGTTTCATTCGATAATAAGCTCGAGCAGAGAAGGGGTATGGCAAATTGGGGTTTTGAAGAATAGCCTCGTCTAAAAGGCTTTCCGATTCATCTTGTTGGCCTCTGGTTCGCTTAATCACAGCAATGTTATGAATGGCCAATCCAAAAGTAGGATCTAGCCTTAAGGCTTCCTCGTAATCAGCTATAGCCGCGCTGCTGTCCTTCAGATGTTCTTTTAAAATTCCACGGTTTACAAAGAACTGTGCGTCCTTTGAATCCAATAGAATTGCAGAATCAAAATGAATTGCGGATGCACTATAATTCTTAAGTTTTAATTCAATTAAACCCAAGTAGTTAAATAGCGTTGCCTTATTTGAACTCTGAGTTGTAAAAGCTTTGTCTGTGGTGCTTCCAAACTGATCCATCCTAAAAAAAATTTTGTTAGTGGTACCAGTGGGCAGCGTAAGTAGTTTTGTAAAGTCTTCTTTCGCTGACTGGTGCTGACCTGTTTGGTAGCGCAATAGTGCCCTGCTAAAAAGCACTTCTGGGTTGTTGGGCTTTGCATCGGCATAGATGGTATAGTCCCGCAAAGCTCCCTTTGTATCGCCCATAGCTTCTTTCGTGGCTGCTCTTCCGGGGTAGGCATCCCAAAAGTAAGGATTCAACCGAATGCATTCGTTAAAATGAGCCAGTGCCATTAAGTGCTTATTGTCGTCTAGCGCCAATTCTCCTTGTTCGAAATAATAATTTGCATCTTTTTTAGCCTGGCCTAATACAAATCCGTTAGCAAAAGTTGCGATGACAAGGGTAGCTATCAGTGCTTTCATTTTTACTTTAACTTGCGCCTAATTTAAGAAACTTAACCTCAATTTTTTTGTTAAATGAATATGGAAACAACGAAAAAAGCTAAAAAGAAGCCATTCTCGATGAACGCAGAACAGATCATATTGAAAGCCTACCGGGAATTTGTTTTAACGGAAGGAAAACGACCCGCCTCAGTGTTTAGCTTCACAAAAGCAAATGGCTTGAAAGAGGAAGAGTTCTATTCTTTGTTTGGTTCGTTTGACGCTCTTGAGAGCTCGATCTGGCAGGGATATTTAAGTACTGTGAAGGAGCGGTTAGTAGGCGACCAAACGTTTGCCACCTATTGCGCGAGGGAAAAGATACTCGCCTTTTACTTTACACTGGCAGAGGTGTTGAAGAACGACCGAAGTTTTGTGATTCAACAATTAAACGACTTCAAAAAAATGACGATTCGACCTTCGTTCATAAAAGGTTTCAAAAAGTCTTTTGAAGATTGGATCAATCCGATATTGATGGAAGGAAAGCAAACTGGAGAGATAGCGATGCGCCCATTTCTTGACACAAAATACGATTCGGTTTTCTGGCTGCACCTGATGTTTGTTCTTCAGTTTTGGAGTAAAGATGAAAGCGCAAATTTTGAAAAGACAGATGTAGTTATTGAAAAATCCGTAAACCTGGCGTTCGATTTACTTGGCAAAGGAGTGTTAGATAACGCGTTAGACTTTGGTAAGTTTTTGTATCAAAATAGATGATTGGATCAAAAAGATTTCAACCGAAGGTAGCAGTTGAAGTCAATCAAGTTTGTTGAAAGACAACTGTCGCTAAATACTAATAATCCATCTGAACTAACGATCAATCAACCGCAAAAGTGAAAGAACAACAAAGCATTCCTGTAAGTAAAGTTCAGCGAGCAACGAAGTTTATTACCACAGGGGCAAAAATTGGTGGGAACTATTTAAAGCATTACAGCAAGAAATTGGTAAACCCCGCCACCACAAAGGATCAACTTCACGAGGATAATGCAACCGATATTTATCAGTCACTCAGCGAGTTAAAGGGCAGCGCTTTAAAAGTTGCGCAGATGCTAAGCATGGACAAAAATTTATTGCCCACGGCCTATCAACAGCAGTTTGCAATGGCGCAATATAGCGCTCCTCCTTTGTCATTCCCGCTGGTTGTTCGCACGTTTGAGACCGCATTTAAGAAAAAGCCAACGGAGTTATTCGACACATTTAATGCATCAGCGCGCAACGCAGCATCTATGGGCCAAGTGCATCAAGCAACTTTGAAGGGAAAAAAGTTGGCCGTAAAGATTCAATATCCTGGGGTAGGAGATAGTATAAAAAGCGATTTGGCGATGGTTAAACCAATTGCCTTGCGCATGTTTAAACTCAACCCCGCAGAGTATGATGAGTACATTGAAGAGGTGCAAACGAGGATGTTAGAGGAAGCAGATTACACGTTGGAGCTAAAACGTTCGATGGACTTATCCAATAAGTGTAAATCGATACCCAACCTTGTATTTCCGCAATATTATCCAGCATTTTCAAGTGCTAAAGTCCTTACAATGGATTGGATAGAAGGGAAACCGTTAGGTGAGTTTTTGAAAACTGAGACACTTTCAAAAGACGAAAGTAATCGGCTAGGCCAAGCCATGTGGGATTTTTATCATTTTCAAATCCATCAATTGAAAGAACTTCATGCTGATCCTCATCCAGGGAATTTCATCATTACCAACACCAAGCAATTAGGCATTATCGATTTTGGTTGCGTTAAGGTGATTCCCTCTGATTTTTATCCTGTGTATTTTCAATTGCTGGAGAAAGACATTCTTGAAAATAAGGATAAAATGCTGAAGGCTTTTTATGACTTGCGTTTCATTTATCAAGATGACACCGAAAAAGAGAAAAAATTCTTCATTGAGATATTTACAGAATTAATTGAATTGTTGGGGCGACCTTTTAGAACATCCGAATTTGATTTCGCAGACAAAGCGTATTTTCAAGCAATTTTTAAATTTGGAGAACAATTGGCCAACATGAAAGAGCTACGCGAATCAAAAAAGGCACGAGGAGCGAAGCACGCTATCTATATTAACCGGACTTACTTTGGTCTCTACAGTTTATTGAACGAGTTGCAGGCCACGGTTAACACGGCTTCTTGGGTGCCTTATTGATCTTTTGACCTGTCGTTGACCTTAGTTTTAGAGTAACGAGTTAGTTATTTTTGGAGAATACTGCGTTGCTGCTGGGATATTAATTTTTTCGAAACTCTACGAATCTCAGCTCTTCATGGAATGAACATGTTGATACAACGCAAACAATTTCCAGAATCGCTGGTTAAGCTTCAAATCTAATCGTTCACGCTTAAAGTTATTTAATACAAAATCAATGGCACTATCGTTAATTTCATACCGACCGATTATGATCTCCCGTTCGGCTGTAAAGAGGCCTATACTGTTTTGACAGAGATGAATATTCTGCCGTGTGACTTCCTCAAAGATCAGCACATCATTCATTTGATAATGAGGGAGCGATTCGTGACACGGAATATTTGGATTAAAGCTCAGTGCGAGCAGCGAATGATTATTAATCTCGGGCAGAACGATCTTAGGAAAACTGTCGATGTCATTAAAGGATAACTCTTCGTAATGGCACTTTAAATAGATCGCATCGTTGATGATAGGCACTTGTTTGAGTTGTCGATTGATGATGTGTTTCCCTTCTTCAATCAATTTATCTCCATTGTATTTAAGGATCTCGTGAATGGAGAGGTTTTGGGTAATAAATTGGTTAAGTGGAATGTTGAAATGATTAGCAATTTGTATGACTGTTTCAATCTTGGGTTCGGCTCGGTTTTCCTCATAGGAAGAGATGTTTCCCCTGGTTAACGCAAAAAGATCAGCAAATGCCTGCTGGCTAATCCCTTTTGTCGTTCTTACCTTCTTAATGTTTGCTCCAATCTTCGTCATTTCACAAATATAGTTGTAAATTTTATTAGCAACAATGCTAATTTTTTTTGCAACTTAAATTTTATTTATTACGTTTGTTCCAGCAGCAACAAGTTGACCCGCATGAATACTATTGAGACTATCGAAGATTTCGCACTCCGGCTTGATTGCAAAATTTTGTATAAGAACGAACAAAGCGGCATTCTCAAAATAGATAATCAGGCCGATGGAATCCATAACCTGATTCTGGGGTTCGCGCCTCCGATCCTGATCATGGAACAGTATCTCTTTAGTTTCAGAGAAGGCAACACCGAGATGTTTAAAAAACTCCTTCAAAAGAACAGGGACACCATTCATGGCGCCTTTGTTATCAGTGAGGAAGGTAATCGGGTATTGTTCCGGTATACCATGCAACTACAGAACTTGGATTTCAATGAGTTTGAGAGTGCCCTCAACTCCTTGGGATTACTGGTAAGCGAGTTTTCACAACAGATCATTGATTTTTCAAAATTATAAACCAGACGTAAAGATTGTTTTTTGTTAACCTTAAAAATTATCAGTCATGAATATTTTCAGAAGAATTTTTAGAATCGGTCAGGCTGAAATCCATGCCGCGGTGGACAAAATGGAGGATCCTATCAAGATGACGGAGCAAGGTCTTCGCGAACTGCGCATCGATCTCACCGAAGCCACGGAGTCTTATGCGAAAGTAAAAGCACTCGCAATTCGCACCGAAAATGAGCAGTTCAACTGTGATCAACAGTCAAGGACCTATGGCGAAAAAGCCATTTTAATTATGCAAAAGGCCCAGACTGGCCAAGTCGATTTATATAAGGCGGAGGAGCTTGCTCGTGAGGCCTTGTCGCTTCGTAGAAAATACTATACTGAATCAGAGGAGCTTGGGATACAGGTGGTAGCCTTGCAGCAATCGTCACGGGAAATGCAGCGCAACACTGAAATTCTCAAAGAAAACCTGGAGAAGTGGGAAAAAGAACTACGTACGCTGAGGGCCAGGGTAAAGGTGAGCAGTGCCACCAAGCATGTAAATAAACAAATGGCTCAACTCGACAATAACGGTACGGTCTCGATGCTTCAGCGAATGAAAGCGAAAGTGGAAGATGAGGAAGCATTATCGAAAGCCTATGGCGAAATTGCCCGCGATAAACACAGTCTTAAAGACGAGCTGGACGGCCTCCTAAAAGATGACTCATTTTCGATTGAAAAAGATCTTCAGGCAATCAAAGAAAAATTAGGTATCTAGCAATTCCATAATTTCTACCAACCTATGGAAAGTTTTGTAGACTTACTTTTTAATCCATTGAGCAATGCGATCATGACCATTCTCACGGGCATTACCGCTTTGTATTGGATCATTACATTTTTTGTGGGAGACTTTTTTGGTGATGGCGGCATCGAAAGCGACCTGGAGGTAAACGGGGCAGACATCGATACAGATGTGGATGGCGGAGATGACAGCGGGGTAGAAAAATCGTTTTTTCAGAAAGCCCTGGAATTTGTGAACATTGGAAAAGTGCCCTTCATGGTGGTATATTCTGTTTTCAAGCTCGTGGCCTGGACCATAACCCTAACCTCATCCGTTTTAATGGGATTAACTGCCTGGGGCTGGAAGTCCATGATCATCCTCATCCCGGTATTTTTAATTGCTTTTGTGATTACACGCTATGCTACACGACCATTAATCAAGGTATATAGTGCCATGGGCTACAACGGGGAAGAGCCACATGAACTTTTGGGACGCATTGCCCGAATGAGGAGTACGATTTCGGGGGATATGATTGGCGCTGCCGAGTTAAAAATAAAAAGTGATATTATTCGCATTAATGTACAAAGCAAAACAGGTGAATCGCTTGCCTATGATTCTGAGGTGATGATCAAAGGAGAATCAGCCGATAAGAAATTTTACCTGGTAATGCCGGAGATCAATCTTTCAAATGTTGTTTAAAACTTACCATACACTTTAATCAATCTTTATTATCTCTAACCTTAAAACTTCATACTACTATGGGCTTACTTAGTGGCATCGGCTTAACGCTGATCGGTGGAATTGTGTTCGTTATATTTATCCTCCTGTTCGCATTCGCGAACTTCTATAAAAAGATACCTCATGGTAAGGCCATTGTGCGGACGGGTGTGGGTGGGGGTAAAGTTGCCTTCAATGCGGGTATGTATGTGATTCCTATTCTTCACCGAATGGAAATCATGGACATCTCTGTAAAGAAATTACAAATCGATCGCCTCGAAAACGATGGCCTTATTTGTAAAGACAATATTCGCGCAGATATTAAGGTAGCCTTCTTCGTGCGCGTGAACAAAAGCGTGGACGATGTACTGAACGTAGCCCAGATCATTGGTACTGATAGAGCCAGTGACGTTGATACCTTACGTAATCTTTTCGAAGCGAAATTCTCGGAAGCCTTAAAAACAGTTGGAAAGAAATTCGATTTTATAGAACTCTATGAAGCGCGCAGGGAGTTCAGAACAGAGATTCTGAATATCATCGGTACCGATCTGAATGGATATATTCTGGATGACTGTGCCATTGATTATTTGGAACAGACCGAAATGAAGTTCTTAAGCGCTGGAAATATCCTTGACTCGCAGGGTATCAAGAAGATTACGGAGCTCACCGCAGAACAAAATATAAAAGCGAATCTCATCAGGCGGGAGGAAGAGAAAGTCATAAAGAAGCAAAACGTAGAAGCCCGTGAAGCCATTCTTGAATTGGAGCGGCAGATGACCGAGAAGGAAGAAAAGCAATTCAGAGAGGTAGAAAACATACGTTCGCGCGAGCGGGCCGAGATTCAAAAGGTGCGAGAGGAAGAAAGATTAAGAGGAGAGACCGTGCGCATCAAAACAGATGAATCGCTGGCGGTACAGGAAGAAAATAAACAACGGCAGGTGGTGATTGCTGAAAAGAACAAGCAACGAACCATTGCAGTAGAAACCGAGCGTGTAGAAAAAGACCGCATGCTGGAAGCTACGGAACGCGAGAAGATCGTAACCATGGCCCAAATCGAAAAGGAAAAAACATTAGAAGTTGAGCGTAAAAACATTCAGGACGTAATCCGTGATCGCGTTCGTCTGGAGAAGGGAGTTGTGGAAGAACAACAAGGAATAAAAGACGTGGAAGCTTTCCGTGAAGTAGATCGGAATAAAACCGTGAGCATTACGCTAGCGAACCAACAAGCAGAAGAGAAATTGATTTTCACCGTGAAGGCAGCAGAGGCTGAAAAGAGAGCGGCTGAAGAAAAAGCAAAGCAGATGATCATTGATGCAGATGCACACAAGGAATCTGCGGTAAAGCAGGCGGAAGCACGCAAGATACTGGCGGACGCAAAGTCCCGTGAAGATGCAACGCTTGGATTATCGGAAGCAGAGGTGATGTTGGCCAAAGCAGACGCTTCGGAAAGACAAGGAATTGTGGATGCTTCCAATATTGAAAAAATGGCTGAAGCCAGACGGAAGGAAGGACTGGCGCAGGCGGAAGTAACGAAAGAAAAGGCGTTGGCGGAAGCGGCCGGCATCGAGGAAAAAGCGGAAGCCATGAAGAAGCTCGATACGGTAGGAAAAGATCACGAAGAATTCAAGTTGTTGCTCACAAAAGAAAAAGAGATTCAACTCGCACAGATCAATATCCAGAAGCACATCGCTGATGCACAAGCGAGGATTTTGGGTGAAGCCTTGAAGACTGCGAAGATTGATATCGTTGGCGGAGAAACGATGTTCTTCCAGAATATCATTAACCAGATTTCGAATGCGAAAGGTTTCGATCGTTTGATCAATGAAAGTGAAAACGCCACGCAGCTCAAAACTGCACTGCTAGGCGATGGTGAAAGGGGAGGAGATCTATTAGATCGTGTCAAAGAATTTGCCGGCAAGTATAACATTACTACGAACGATATTAAAAATCTGACGATCTCCAGCCTGATCTTGAAAATGCAACAGAAGAGCACCGATGATGACCGTCCATTGCTAAGCAACCTGGCAAACCTTGTAACGAGTTTGGGTTTAGGTAATAGAAAACTGTAACATCCATGCAAGGGATGGGTTTATCAGGAGCCTCTTGTGGGCTCCTGAACCTCTGGTTGGTCGGGAAAGGAAATGCACGCAATAAAATGAGTGCTTGAAAATTCATCATCGTTTATCTTTTTCAAATGGCAGGTACAGAAAACATCAATGCAAAACTGGATTCCGGAACA
Source organism: Flammeovirgaceae bacterium (assembly GCA_027487845.1). Lineage (GTDB taxonomy): Bacteria > Bacteroidota > Bacteroidia > Cytophagales > Cyclobacteriaceae > ELB16-189. The sequence goes on along the minus strand of JAIYCV010000028.1, from coordinate 123,216 downwards.
TATGAAATCATCCGGAAGCGGCTGGAAGAACAACGATTGGATTTGTTGGGGCGGCTGGCGAAGCTGAATAAAGTCCGAAAAGAGATATTCAACTCAAGTGGTTTTCAACTGGCCTCCAACCAGCGTATCACTACAGAGAACAATGGTATTGCGCGCGGCATCATGGCCTTTGGTAATCTGACCATCTTCGGCTATAATGTTCATTTTGGTTTGCGCGAAAATATCAAGCTCAGCGATGTTTTCAGTATCTATCAGTTTACGGGCGATCACTTTACACAACAGCCCCTAACACTCCTGGAGGATGAAAATTTTATTACCGACTTCCATAATTTATACAAGTACTACCGCGATTCTATTTTTGCAAAGTTTCATAAGACGGAGAACTATTTGTATCTGATCTTTCAAACAGGTAAAAGCCTGGAGGATCGAAAGGCATTTAAGTGGCTGATCAAAGATGAGAAACTGGTTTACATTGATGATCGAAGTGTTCATGAAGTAAAAAGAGCCGCACAGCATGAATTCGATTGGGTGCGAACCGACCTCAGCCACCGCAGACTGGGTTTGCATCCACACGTTTCAGTCTTAGATAAAGTATTCATCGAAGCCGTACATGGAGACATAACATTCAAGATTGAAAACAATACTGATACGGGCCAAGGAATTTATTCCGAACCTGTATTGAACAAAGATCAACAACTGGACGATGCGGAATACCATTATGCCGATCTCGGAAACCTGATCCCGGTTAAGATAAAACCGTATGGTGAGAACTTTCGTGGCTACATCTTTAATGTGCGCACCAAGCAGGTTCTGGCGGTAAATAGTTTATTGGATGCCGGTGTTCTTCTACCCGACAATCAGGGAATCATTTTCCCGAACGGCTATTACCTGCAAAGTGGCGATCACAAGCTATTTGATCTGAATGTAGCAGAGCTGGAATTTAACAACAGCATTGCTTCTCCGAATGGGGAAGATTTTTTGTATGTATTCTATCAGAAGCTGACCAACACCTACGTGTTGATGTCGTACAACATGATCGCCCAACAAGTGGAAACACCGATCATCTGTAATGGCTTTACCGTGTTTAGCGATGGAATACTCGTGTATTTCAAATCGGAAAGTGAAGCAGTAAGGCATCATCAGGTGCAAATCTGGCATACACCCTACACGACCACCTTGCAGGAAAATAAGGCCATGAGCAATAACGTGGTCTACAAGATTGGCAACAAAGCGATCGTCAGCGCGATGAGCGAAAGCCAGGAGGTGGTGCAGCTTTTGCAGAAGGAGGATAGCTACGAAGGTCTGTATGAAGACATCTACAAACGAGCGAACGATATTGTTGACTCTTATTTCTGGCTCCATGACGAAAGTACATTTGCACTTTCTGTCCCTTTAAAACAAATTAAAGCGATTGCCAATACGGCCATCGATGAGTTTGCAAAAGTACAAGCACAACGTAAGCACGCCAAGGATAACCTTATCGCCATACAAAAGCGAGTGGATCAACTGGTGATCGATATAAAAGGTGCTACCATCACATCATTGGATCAGTTGATCAAATTGCTGGCTTCCACACGTAGCTTGCAAGGCGCAGCGATTGACTTGCAAAACGTACGTTATATAGACACCAATGCGGTCAACGCATTAAAGGAAATACTCAGTCAATACAACAGTTCACTGTCGCAGAACACGGTACAATTTCTGTTAAAAGAAGAAGCGCTTGCTCCGTACGAAGCTAAGGTTCATGATCTTAAGAAACTGGTCAGCACGGTTACCAAAGTAATCGACTCACAACCTGTCGAGCAAGCTATAAAAGAAATTTCCGCAGGACTGGAATTACTCATTGATATACTTAATAGTCTCAAAATTGACGACACTACGCAAACCACACGTATTGTCGAGAAGATATCATTGATATTTGCTTCATTGAATGAAGTAAAAGCTGAACTCGTGCGTATCACTACCGCGCTGAGAGCCCAGGAATCGACCGGTCAGTTTTATGCACAGCTTTCATTACTGGATCAGAGTATCGTAAACTTCCTCGATGTATCAAGCACTCCGGAAAAGTGCGATGAGTACTTTACGAAGGTAAGTATTCAGGTAGAAGAGCTGGAAAGTAAATTTGCAGACTTCGATGAGTTCATCGTAAAAATAGCTGACAAGCGGGATGAAGTCATCAAGGCATTCAATGGAAAGAAGGAAATGCTGGTGGCCCAACGCAACAAGCGTACGACCGCTCTGGAACAAATTGGTTTGCGGGTTCTGAAAAATATTGAGAATAAGGCGCAGTCGTTCGACAACAAAGAGAGTATCTACGCTTTTTTCTCTACCGACTTAATGATTGATAAGGTACGTAACCTTAAAGATGAATTAAAGGAACTGGGAGATGTAGCAAAAGCTGAAAATCTGGAAAACCTCTTAAAGGTTTCGCAGGAAACAGCACTTCGAAATCTCAAAGACAAGACGGATCTTTTTGTGGATGGTCAGAATATCATTAGCCTCGGCACGTATAAGTTTACGGTCAATAAGCAAGTGATTGATCTCACCATCGTACGAAGAAATGAAACTCTATTCTATCACCTGATTGGGACCAGCTTTTATAAGCAAGTGAGCGATGAATCATTGTACCAGCATCGTGCCATCTGGGAGCAAGAGCTGATATCCGAAAACTCGGAAGTTTATCGCGCAGAGTATTTGGTATATCAAACATATCTGGAAAGTCTTCAGCACCACGAGCCTTGGAACTATGAAATTTTTCTCAAAGATCGGACAGAACGAGACTATGGAGCCGGCCATCTGAAAGGTGTTCATGATGCCGATGCCACCTTCATTTATCAGGGATTGAAAAAACTTCAGACTGAACTGGGCATTCTTCAGTTTTCTCCCAATGTTCGTGTATCTGCTCAGTTGTTTTGGTTTGGACTGGACGATGCTTCACGTAACAAATTGCAGCAATTGATCACGGCAGCCTATGCGATACAAGAGAGTTTTCCGCAAAGTAAGCGTGCCCGTTTCGTAGAAGATGAATTGTCTTCCCGATTTGTTCAGTCGAAGATCTCTTATAACCCAGCGGATGCCAAGGATGTTGCGCAATATCTCTATGTAGAGTTGTCGATTTCTAAACATTTTACGTGCAGTCAGCAAGCGCTACAGCTTAAAAAAGCATTCGATGAATACCTGGTGGCACAAAAACGAGCCACGGTTTTCTCACAAGAAATAAATAACACCAGCTTTGATACACTCGAGCGATTCTATATTATCCAAAGCTGGCTGGAGGCATTTATGCAAACCGGAGCCCGCTCAGACGATAAGCTGTATCTGGATGAAACCGCTTGCATGATTCTTTTCAAAGACCATTCATTCAAAGAACATGTAGCAACGGATACGATTGAATTTAGCGGCTTGAAAGGAACACATGCGGTGATTCATGGTGAAGGAAAGTACGTCTTGAAGTTTCATCATTTCATGACGAAAATGGGCAACTATTTTGACACGATTGTGCCTGCCTTTACGTCATTCAACCAACTCAAAGAACTGTTGGTGAAAGCCTACCGTCAGGAACTGAAGATTACCGAACTGGAGCCTAAAGTATTGAGTTCATTTGTGCGAAATCGCCTGATCAATGAAGTGTACTTTCCGTTGATTGGTGCCAATCTTGCGAAACAAATTGGTGCAGCCGGTGACGATAAACGCACGGCTCGCATGGGAATGTTGCTGCTGGTATCACCTCCGGGTTATGGTAAAACAACCTTGATGGAATACCTGGCGAAAACGATGGGGCTTCACTTTGTGAAAATCAATGGACCAACCATCGGCCATAGTATCACATCGATTGATCCGCATGAAGCGACTACATCAGGAGCAAGAGCAGAGCTCAAGAAAATAAATCTCTCCTTTGAAATGGCCGACAATGTGATGTTGTATGTGGACGATATTCAGCATTGCAGCGCAGAGTTTCTACAGAAGTTTATTTCATTGGCCGATGGTCAGCGAAAAATGGACGGCATTTTTGAAGGAGAAAGCAAAACCTATGATTTGCGTGGAAAGCGATTCTGCGTAGTAATGGCAGGAAATCCGTACACCGAAAGTGGGGAGCAATTTAAGATTCCGGATATGCTGGCGAATCGTGCGGATGTTTACAATCTGGGAGATGTGATTGGTAGTTCAGACCAGCTATTCAAACTCAGTCTGATTGAAAATTGTGTTGCTGAGAATCGCTATCTCCAACGAATTAGCAATCGCAGTTTTGAGGATTTGTATAAACTCATCAGCTATATAGAGACCAGTACGGATCTGCTGCCAGAACTGGAAGGAAATTACAACCAGCAGGAAGTTGATGATGCCATTGCGGTATTGCGGAGCATCATCAGGATTCGAGATGTCGTCATGCTGGTGAACCAGCAATACATTACGAGTGCTGCGATGAAAGATGCCTATCGTACCGAACCTCCGTTCAAATTACAAGGGTCCTACAGAAACATGAGCAAGATGGCTGGCAAAGTGGTGCCGCTGATGAATCCGGAAGAAGTGAACACTTTAATTCTTTCGCATTACGAAGGCGAATCGCAGACGTTAACTTCCGATGCCGAAGCAAATTTGCTGCGACTCAAAGAGATTGCGGGCTTCCTGACACCACAGCAAATGGAACGGTGGAATCAAATCAAGGAAATCTTTGTGAAGAATAATAAATTCGGAGGTCTGAGCGAAAGAGATTCCTCCGGTCAAATGCTTGCTCAACTGAATTCATTTAACGAGCATCTGGAGTCGATTGCAAAAGCGATTATTGGAAGTCGGTGAGTTTTTGCAGCTGGCCTTTTTAGGCGGGTTGTGTGGGTTACACAAACGGTTGGATTGAGAATCTAATAGTGAAAAAATACCGGGGAATTCGGAATAATTTGTTATATAATTTATATTATGTTAAATTTAACCAAGAAAGTAGTTGTCGATCTAGCCAACCAGGAAATACGGTACCCGTTGGGATGAAAATATAAACACAGCTAGTTGAATAAAAAGTAAGCAATCAACAACGTAATGAAAATATTAAACAACTGAGCGATTAAAAACGCGTACAAAGGCTTTTGACTCTCAGAATTGAAAATATCCGAAAATTTTGTCTCCAGTCCTATGCTGGTGAAAGCCAACACAAACCAGTATGTTTGAATGCTTTTCAGACTGTCTTTTACAGAACCAATAGTTTCGGGTGATAAGAAAAATGAAAAGAGCAACGAGGCTGCTAAAAAGCCCAACACAAATTTTGGGAAGCGCTCCCATATCACACCGAGTGTGGGCTTTTCTTTTTGAATGACAGCGCCACCTTTTTTCGTGTACGTCCAATAAATGCTGATAGCTAACGCTGCGAAGCCCAACAATACATTCTGCGAAAACTTTACGATCGTGCTGGTCTTCAACGCCACCTCTCCTACCAATGACCCTGATGCTACTACTGCACCTGTAGTATCAATGCTTCCGCCCAGCCACGCACCTGTCACTTCTTCTGACAATCCCAGTTGTTTGGCAATCACCGGCATGAAGATCATCATGGGTATGGCAGTAATCAACACTAAAGAAATGACGTATGACAATTTTTTAGTATCGCCTTTAATAGCACCGGCTGTAGCAATGGCTGCAGAGACTCCGCAAATGGAAACCGCACTCGATAATATGAGACTAAGTTCTTTATCTAATTTAAATCGTAGGCATATCCAAAAAGCAAAATACCAAACAGAAACTACTACCACTAAGGCTTGAATCAGCCCTAGGGAACCTGCTTTGAGAATATCGGAGAAGATCACACTCGTACCTAACAGCACCAAACCGATTTTCACAAACAACTCAGTTGTCAGTGCTGCCCGAAACCATTCCGGTAGTTTCAAAAAATTTTTTACCAGCAAACCAATTGCTAAACTAAAAATCACGGCTTCGAGATTCAACGCCTTCACCTGACTGTTTCCTGCAAGGATCAATGCAATGATGGTCAAGCCTGAAACAATAGGAAATACTTTCACAAAAGCCGCAACATTTTTCCCCGTAAGGCGCACGGCCAACAAACCAATAGCAAACGTAGCGACAAACTGAAAGACAATTGCTAATAAATTCTTTCCAGAGAAAATTCATCAATCAGCTCATCCCCACTCTTCCACGAGAATATGGGCATTGGTAAAACAAATAGAAAAACTGAAATGCCGATAATCAAAAAGCTCAACAGCACGACCGTCCAGTCCTCGGTTAACTTGGGTTGTTTAGTTTGTTTTCCTTCTTGCATGATTGATTGCTAGTTAATGGTAACTTTTTATTTGTTGGTAGTTAGTGAGCCCAAACACATCCTTCAATACCTGATTGGTTGCATCAAACCCATATTGGTCGCGCTAACAAAACAGACCGCTGTATATCGGCCACGTGAATGACTGAAACCCGACCTTGTGACTGATTAAAATAAGGTAAGCGCAGGTAGTTATTCATCATAATGATACGAAAGTTCACCAGCTTTAATTTCTATTGGCAAAACATTTTGCTTAGGAGGAAGAGGGCATGTCGCATAGGGGGAAAAAACGCAGGGCGGATTGTATGTTTTGTTGAAATCGATGATTGTGTTTCCATCTGTGTCCGGTTTCTTTACATAAATAAATCGGCCCCCACCATAGGTTTCTTTACCCGTTGTAGCATCTGCAAAGACAATGAAAAATTCATCTTTATCTTCTAACGCCTCGAGCTTGTACTCTTTTCCTTCCCACTCAAACACAATGGCTCCAGGTGAATTTTGAGCAGTAGTTTGCCCAAGTACATTGGTGACGTCAATCGTTTTTAACGAATCTGCTTTTTCAAAACGAGCGGTCAATTTCCATTGCGGATTAATCGGAAACCGCTCAACGCCTTTGAAGTTCTTCAAAGCGCTGCTTTCGAGATCGCGCACCCGAATGCCCAACTTTGTATCTCGTTTAATAATGTTCCAGCGAAGTGATCCATAGGCTAACTGTGGATTCTTGGCAGAATCCGGATGAAAAATAATGGTGTTGTTAATGGCTGAATCATTCGAGAGAATTTCCACTCCTTTTTCGACAGTCAACGATACGGTATTATCTTTCACAAGAAAATATCCTGCCTTTTCGGGTAATGTTCCTTTCGGGAAAACAATGTTATTCTTGTCACCTGTTCCAAATGAATTGATGCCGGGTTCTAACCAATAAAGTCCGATTAAATTGACCCAGCCATTGGGTGCTGTTACATCATCGATGCGCTTTGCATGCCAATTGTTTATCTCAGCTTCATAAGCCAAAGCTTCTTCTGGGGTCATTTTGTTTTTTGTGGAACAGGAATATAGCAAACTGACTAGGGTAAAAAGTAAAAAATATTTCATTACGCGATGTTTAGAAATAAGTTGTTAACTACAAATCCAGTAGGGGAATTATAAACCTCATTGACATTTTATTTTTTCTCTATCCGAAGCGCAAGGGCAAAACCCGCTCCCACCAACAATTGAACAGCAATTAGAATAACCGGTAAATCGTAACTACCCGTCCCCGCAACCAGATATCCGATACCTAACGAGGCCGCAGTGCCACCTAATAATCCTGAGGTGTTCATCGCCCCGGTGATCGCGCCACTTGCCTTACCGCCTATATCAGTTGCCACTGCCCACGCCACAGGTGCTGTTACATCCATAAATGCCAAGCCGAGTGCCAAAAAAACAATGGCGACTGAATTGTCTTTCGTAAAAATTGAAATCAACATGACCAATCCCGATAAGGTAAGACCAACAACAGGAACTATTTTACGTCCCCAGTTGATACCAATTTTAGTCACCAACCAATCGCTGACAAAGCCACCCAGCCAACAACCAAACGCAGCCAACAAAAACGGCAATGAGGCCGAGTAGGCTAATTCATTTTCGGTTATGCCTCTGCCATTTTGCAAATACTTGGGCAACCAGGAAATAAAAAAGAATACACCACAGGCATAGCAATAATACATGATCAGCAAGAACCAAAAATTTCGATTGGTCAAATGCTCGCGCCAAGAGGTGTGTGTAATGTTCGTTTGAGTTTCTTGCGCAGGTGCATCACTTGGATAAAAAAGCCACCAAACGATTACCCACACCAAGCCAATCGCGCCCAAAAAATAAAACGTAACGCGCCAACCAAACTGAATTTGCAACGGCACCACTATAAATGGCGCAATCGCTCCACCGATGCGGCTCGCCATCCAAATAAACGATTGTGCTCGACCTCGCTCTGCGGTAGGAAACCATTTGCGAATAGAGATGGCACTGTTAGGATAAGCTCCAGCTTCACCGGCTCCAAATAAAAATCGAACGACAAAAAGGGAAGCAAAGCCTGTGACCAAACCGGTTAGTGCAGTGAACAGAGACCACCAAAAAACAATGCGAATGATTACTTTCTTTTCTCCGAATTTATCACCCCACAAGCCCATCGGGATTTCCAGCAAGCCGTACGATAACGTAAAGGCCGTGAGAATCCAGCCAAACTGACTTTCACTTAGCCCTAACTCCTGTGTGATGCGAACGCCTGCAATAGAGATAGCATTGCGATCTAAAAACGTGATGACCGAAAGCAGCGAAAGAAGGAAAAGAATAAAGTACTTCTTCCTCACGGTTAAAAAAGTCTAGTTTTCTTTCGGTTTTTCATAAACTATATCACCTCAAATTTATGACAATGTAGTTTTTATCAAAATCTCTACCAAATTAGTAGAATAAAAAACTTCCCTTTTAAAAATTGTCCCGTGTTCATTAAAATATAGTTCAGAAAGACGAAGTGTGTTGGTCAAGTCTTATCAACCGCTTGAATAACTAAGTAAATAACAGAAGTGAGTTATCCGCAAAGATTAAATAGTGCTTTGTTAATTTCTTTGAACTTAAAATGATAACCTGCTTCCAGCAGTTTGGCAGGTACTACTCTCCTACTCTTCAAGATCAACTCCGTTTCAGTCCCGGTAATAATAGCACCAAGTTCTAACAGCCACCTTGGCATGGAAATTCCTACACGAATCTTCAAAGCTTGTCGAATTGCTTTCATAAAATCGCTATTTGGTAGGGGTGTTGGCGCGGTTATATTATATGCTCCATTAATATCTTGATTACTTGCAATGAAATCAATTATGTTAACGAAATCATATTCGTGCAGCCAGCTAACGTACTGTTCACCTGATCCTTGTTTACCTCCAAAGCCTAGTTTAGCGAGCATCTTCAATGGCTTCATTGGCCCACCCGATTTTCCCAATACAATTCCTGTCCTTAGAATTACCTTTCTTGTTTGTTTCAATTCGAATTGATTAAAGGCCGCCTCCCATTTTTGACACACATCAATCGAAAACCCTTCTCCAAACTCACCAGTATATTCATCCATTTCTTTGTCAACGGAATGCCGATAAATAGTAGCAGAAGCTGAGTTGATCCACAATTTAGGGGGGGTGTTACATTGCAAAATTGCTTGTCCTAAAATGTTGGTGGATTCTAATCTTGTAGAATAAATTAACGATTTATTTTTTTTAGTATATCTGCAATCAACCGACTTACCATTCAAATTTATAACTATGTCAGAGTTATCTATTACTTTTATCCACGAGCCAATTGTTTTGCCGTCCCAGCTTTCATATTGAATACCTCCTCTTATTTTGGATTTGCCACGTGTAAGGATGATAATTTCTGTATCTTGGTTTGAATAATGATTGGCTAAACTGGTGCCCAAAAAACCTGTACCTCCAGCGATAATTATCTTTTTCATAATTTATAAGTAGAGTATAATGCAAAGCGCGATAAGTCTATACAACACCCATGTTGCAGAAATGTACCATGGCAGCCCCAACAATTTAACTCTTCGTAAATGCTCAAAAAACATGAAAACAACAACTACTATGAAGTAAGCAATATAGAAAAGATTAGATTTAATGAATTCAACCAACAAAAAAGTCGGTACCAACATTAACGCACCGACAACTGATATTGTCATCATATTACCTAAATAATGGATGGCCCTATCCCTCCTAACAAAAAATACTATTGCTCCTTGAAAAAACACCTGCGCACCACATACTAAAAACTCGCGAGTGAAGTCTGATGCTGGAAATAAAGGTGCAGCTAACTTAGAGTAGAAGACTAAAATCATAGAAGTAAAAAACCAAGCAAAAACTAGGTAGGCTAAACGGTATGACACGTTGAAGTCTGGTATGCACGTAGAGCTGCCTTCACCTCCTTTTCCAGGTGCGACCACTTTGCGATTATATGAAATGAAGAGGTATAAACGATCAATAAAAAATCGGAAAAGCCTGGCTTTAAATAATACTTTGAAAACGGGAAAGCTGTTACAAATAATAGTTTCTATACTGTCAACGCCATATTTAACAGTATTATCTTTTTTATTAACCAATGCAATTTCGTTTCGCGCCCTGTTCCAATCAATGTTTAAATGATTCCCATTGATCATTTTTGAATAAGGTTCTCTTCCGCTCTTGTCAAGCATGCCAATTTTAACAAATGCCTTAGTATATTCTTTACACAGCGGGCATTCGTCATCATAAATTATAGTGTGATCTGTAAGAGTTTTCATTGTTGTAGTCATTTAGATTGATAGCTCTTTGGCTCTTCTACGGAGTTTAAAAAAGACAAATAAGTTGAAGAAATGCATTCCACCCAGAATCAGGATTATGGCACCCAATTTCACGCTGAGTGTTTCGATCACTAATTGTGCATTATTAATTGCCTCAAATATTTTTAATGTGTAAACCGCATACCCGATATTGATAAGGTAGAACCCAACAACAAGCAACCGGTTGACACTGTCTGCCAGCATTTCATCTCCATGGAAAATATCAACCAAGAAAACCCTTCCGTTGGTAAAAAGCGTTTTGGCCACCCAAACTGTTAATGCAATGGTAAGTGGCATGTAAATGACGTACGATAAAATGATGTAATTCATAGTTTTTTTGTTTAGTTAGATTTTAATTTTCAATTGTTTCATTATTTTCAAATATTATTGAAAGTATACGGTAAAAAAATATTAAAGTTTCATCAGTAGTTTAAAAAACCATGTTTGATCTGATTTCGTGAACTTGTCTATCATGCCATCCACTTTCTGAGAGAAATCGTACAAATCAGTGGTGATCGCATTAAATTCAGCAACAGACTTTTTATCACTACCACTTACGTTTTGCACTTCCTCCAATACCTTTAATATAGGCTCGATCTCTCTCCTTCTTCGCTCCCGAGACACTTGTTTTGCCAGCGCCCAAACATCTTTGCCAGTTGAAAAGTATTCTTTCCTTTCGCCCACTTTATTTTCCTTAACTACAATTCCCCAATCAATTAGCGCGCGTAAATTCATGTTCACATTTCCGCGTGACATTTGAAGTTCCTCCATAATTTCTTCGGCCGATAATGGTTGCGTAGCCAACAGCAACAATGCGTGTATTTGAGCCATTGCCTTATTAATTCCCCAATTAGCGCCCAAAGTTCCCCATGCTTGAATGAATTTTTGTTTTGCTTCGTTGTACTCCATATCACAAATGTAAAAATATTTTTATACTTTCAAATATTATTGAAAGTATAATTTGAATTTTAATTCTGCATATCGCCCACTATTTCAAATTACCTATTGACTGAATTAATTTGAAATAAAGTTTGCACCTCAAACACTGACACAGAGCGAGATTTGAGATCTGTTTATACGCTCGTATACTGTTTTAATAGCCTAGCATGTAAACAGAGTTCTGCTAAATAGGCATTTCGACCAAATCATCTAACAATATATTGACTGAATTAAATTTCAATTCTTTTAATTGAGTTTGAATCACGCTATTAAATTTATAATACTCGTCTTTTTTGATAAAACCAGTCTTTGTTATCCATTCTTCATTGCCATACTTAATAGCATACTCCTCAATTGCATTCGCTTCCATTTTTGAGTTGTTGGTAAGGAAATCCGCTATTTTCAATAGAAGTAATTTATTGTTTGCCATTAGCCTCAGGGCTTCCTCCTCACATTCTTTAACGAGTTTGATTGCTTCCTCTTGATACTTTTTGTTGATAAAAAAGGAATCTTCGTTTGCGGTTGCTTCCACCGCCAAGTGAATAGCATCCTTGCCCATGGCATAATTCCGCACGGCTTTGTTTGCCAATGACGATGCCTCTTCAATGTCAGCATAAACGCCCGTGCTTGTAAATTCTTCGCCAAAAACCAATTTCTCTGCAACAAAGCCGCCTAAGGTTATAATGATGTCTTTCTTTAGGGAATCGCGAGTAACGGGCCCTTTGGGGAAATTGATTTGACAAAAACCTTCTGCAGAATCGGAAGCAGTGCGAGACACCACAAGTGCTGGAATGATTCGAAGTGTTAACGCTGCCAACACTGCATGACCGGCTTCATGCACGGCAGTGTGAGCTTGAATCTCTGGCTCATGACTCTTTCTTAAATTTTCTAATTTCAAATTGACTTCGTCAGTAACAATCTTGATTGCCTGTCCTTCTTGGTTTATTAACTCATAGTGAAAATGACTTTCCCTGAAGTACCAAGTGATGTATTCTACACAAAGTTCTTCTTCTAAAACCAACACCGCCATTTTACTGATCCTTGATTCGATCAGATTCTTTATCGTTGTAAACACCGGGCGCGTTCCTTGAGCTGGAAATACACCTTCGGCATAAACAACTTCCACAACGGAGGTACTGAATGATATTTTCCAACCAAACTGTTCCTTTACAAAATCAGCTATACGGTTCAACTCCCGTTCAATCAGGTTTCTAAATTGGGCGTTGCTAAACGAGCGATAGATTATATGATTATTTCCAAGCCGAGCTATTTGCTCAGGTCTGAACCGCTTGCGCAAGGCTCTTTTGATATTGGCTATATTAATTTTCGAAGTTTCCTCATAAAAGTCATCGGCACTTATATCGGGGTTCATGTTGTGACTCATGTTATAAGCTTCATCCAAATTGCCGAGAATAAAAATTAACGACCGAGACAAATCAAGCTGACGCGTTGCCGCCCGTGCGTGCATGGCATCTAAAATAAACAGACTAAGCTCTCGCAAAGATGAATTTGTCACCCGCTTCTTTATTTCTTCTTTCTGAGTATCTCCATCTAGCAATAAACCCACCAATCCTTCCGTAAAGTCCATTGAGAGAAAGTAACGGCTGCTTATGGCTTCATTGTATCGGTCACGCTCATCAAAATAGAAACCTTCAAAAATTCTGAGAAAGTCCTCCGCTCCTTTTACAACTTCGCCGTTCCCAAGTTCGACACCGAGCTTGATTGCTTTTTCAATACGTTTCAGGCAATTGTCTGCCCGAAACAGATAGTAGGTATTGTTGTGAGGAATGTAATTGAGTTTTCCTGAATCAATTAGCTCCCATATTACGCGCAGTTTATCTTTGCCCAACTCACTGCCGTTTCCATCAAGTGTGCGTGCAAATTGAAATTCGTCAAGGCAAAGTAACACTGGCTTCTGATGAAAGAATTCAAGGTCTTCCGTAAATATATTTTTCGCCCACGAGGCTGAGTCAGACTCGAACTCGCCCATGTCCATGTGCGTGTATAATTGACTGTAATTCAGTAGCTCAACGATGCTTTGAACAAGTGCAGTTTTACCCGAACCGGTTAATCCCCAAAGGTTAATAACAGTAGGCCTTAACTGAGCATCGGGAAAAAGATACCAAGGCATTAGTAACGATATGACTTCATCGATAATAGTATCTAAGCCGAGAAAACGGGCCTTCAAATTTGTGGCCACTCCTCGTAATTTCTCCCTTTTAGAAATTAGTTCTTTATGATTTATATGTGTTTCCATTTTTACTTATTCGTTGGCCATCCTCACAATGCGAGGATAAAATTTACCTTCAATAGTTACCAAGTCCTCTTGGCTTTTCATTACCGAGTCTATGTTCTTGTAAGCTGTAGGGGCTTCTTCTGTGCTCCCTCCTATCAACGTTACTTTTGCCGCCTTCACTGTCTTGTGCATGTTGCTGACTGTGATCGATGTCTTTGCTTTATGCCTGGACATTGCTCTACCCGCGCCATGCGATGCTGAAAATAGCGAACGTTTATTACCAAGCCCATTAACAATATAACCGGGCGTTGTCATGCTCCCCGGAATTATCCCTACCACTCCGAGGCCCGCTGGGGTGGCTCCTTTGCGATGCACAATGCACTCCTGGCCATCTTCTTGCAATTCCTTCCATGCAAGGTTATGATGATTTTCAACCTTCATTAACACTGTAATACCAAGTGCATTGCATAAATTTTCATGGATACGGTCGTGGCATGCTTTTGCATACTCGGCCGCCAAGTTCATAGAAAGCCAGTACTCACTGCCCGCATCACTTTCTACATCGAGCCATGCCAGTTGCTTTGCCTCTTTTGGCAGTTTGCATTTATCCATGGCAATGGAGGTAAAGTGCTGCGCAATGTTTGCTCCTAAACTTCTGGAACCTGAGTGAGAGAGAATCGCAGAATAGCTTCCTTGCAATAGTCCAAATGATTTGCCATCCACTAACTCCACTATTCCAAATTCCACAAAGTGATTACCCGACCCAGAGCTGCCCAATTGCCTTATGGCTTTTCCGTGCAACTTTCTCAACAAATCACTTTCACGAAATAATGAATGATCCAAAACCTCATGCTCTTGTCTTAGTTCAAGTCCACCATCGTTTCCAAAATGAGTCAGGTCAAGAAGCACATTTTTTAATTTATGGCCATTATGGTCAATGTAGCTTGCAGGAAGATCAAGTATGCTAAGTGCCATTCTGCAACCAATGTCCATACCTACCGCATAGGGGATCACTTCGTTGCGTGTTGCCAAAACGCCACCGATGGGTAATCCGTAACCTGGATGTGCATCTGGCATTAAGGCTCCGCTTACCGAAACAGGAAGCCGCATTGCGATTTCCATCTGTCTGATGGCCGCATCTTCAATGTGCTTAATGCCCACCACATTGAAAGCTTTTTGTTTGTTTTCCAATTCATAGGCGATGAATGTTTGATCTCTTTTTTTACCGATCAATTTTTGTACTAACGTACCCAGCAGAGGATGATCGTCATACTGTTCTGGATTTGCAAGTATCTCTTTGATCATGGATGTCTTATCTTCATTGGGAGTGTGTTTATAGTGCCTGTTCAAAATGGTCAATGCCAGGCTCTTTGCTACATCCGATGGAAATTCGATACCATGAAGTTCTCTATTTGTTATTTTATGTTTGCTCATAATTATACGCCTGCTCGATTCATACTTCACAAGTGAGTAAAGCAAAATCAAGTTTAGAAATACCGTTTTGTGCTAAGACAGAACAGCAAATTCAAAGCCTATGGCTGACTTAAGTTGTTAAAATTTAAAAGTTTTGAAAAAGAAAACAGCTTTCGTGTATCGGGTAAGTTTGCTTACCGTAGCTGTTATTTGGGGATATGTGAAAATAAGACCAACATGATTTCCTCTGTTTAAATTTGAACGAGAGAATTTTAATTGTGGCACAAATGTATTGTGAGTTTTTAAATTCGCAAGCACTCCATCCATTTTTATTTTTTAGTAAGCGAATCTATGTGTTAACAATTTATTTCAGTTGCCACATGAAATCGCTTCCGATTATTGCACTTGTCAATTTGGTGTTTAGCATTTTAATGCAATTTCATGCAGCCATTAATAAATTGGAATAGATCATTAATGATAGCTCCAAACCACATACTGCTCAATAGCGCAGCCTATTTGCGTAATAGGCTGTGCAAAAAATATTTAGAAAATTTTCAATTTTGCATTTGTGACTTCCTTAAAAGTTGCATTACCTTTGTACATCACAAATGAAGAAGGGCAAGCACATATCACTTAGTTATCTCAATCCGAGTCTACGATTTGGAACAGGATATTATTGCCCGGACATAACTATGAAATAATCTAGCTGATTAAATAGATCATAAAAAACCCTGGGCCAAAAGTCTGGGGTTTTTTGTTTTAGCGCAGAGTGCGCACCGCGACTGAAAATAATCAGTTGCTTGGAATTGTATTGTATAAACGAGGTGTATCGGCTCACGCTTATACCGTGTTGAAACCGTAGTTGGTTACACGTTGGTTCGACTCCAACCACCTCGACAAGGAGATGAAGCTAACTAAGTAGAAGCGTCCCGTTGAAGCCGGGAAGGATCTGGAGCGTTACCAGAAGTCTCCACAAAAGCCCTGTTTTATTGGGGCTGTGATGTGATAGCATAGTAAGCAAACAAATGCGTGGCGCGAATTGCGCCAAGATCGAAGTTGAAATCTTCCACATCACTTTTTTTGATTTTGCAACTGGCCTAGATTATTTCCTGTTACTAAGCAGTTAGTACTGTTAGAAGTTGCTAAATTTAGTGTCTTTTTAGAATGAAACACCTTCTTCGTATCATCCTGTTTTCGTTACCCATCGTTGTTTTACTTGTTGGGATTATTTATGTCAACATACGAATTGATTACCCGCCTCAAGTTGAAACAATTGGTTGCAATTTAATAAATGATGATTTGCTAAAAGAGCTAAAAGGTTTAAAGCAAGCTTTGCAGGCGGATGCTGATATTGACATGCAAAAAGTCTATCCTGAAGGTTATGTTTTTATCAATGCCTTATATGGTTTGGCATGGTGCAATTTTTTGACTAATAAAAATAAACAAGATACCTATTTTAATGAAGGCCACGTTGAGATTCAACAGTCTTGGGATAAAATCAATTCAGAGTTTGGGCGATCTTCCTTTGACGAGAACCTACCACTGCCATATGGTGCTTTCTACACTGGCTGGAGCACTTACCTGCTTGGAAAAAAGTTAGGTATAGAACAGGCAAAAGATCGGAAATTAAATGAGGTAAATCTATTCCAACAACAGTGCGAACTTATCAATTCCTCTATCAGCAAAAATATTTTTCCATCATCATATCCTGGAGGAGCGTGGCCTGCGGACCCTGTTATTTGCATAGCTGCTTTGTCTCTCCACGACAGGCTTTTTGAGGCCAAATACAGGAGCGCTATCAAAGCATGGCTAGCTAAAGTAAAGACAAAACTGGATGGTCATGGACTTATTCCTCATTCTGTAAATCATTTGAATAATGAGCCCACCGAAACAGCAAGAGGGTCTTCTCAAAGTCTAATGCTTATTTTTTTTAAAGATATTGATGCCAAGTTTGCTCGCGGCCAGTTCAAACTTTACACAGCCAACTTTTTAGACAAAAAATTGGGACTTACTGGAATACGTGAATATCCAAAAGATGATTACGGCATTGGCGACATCGATTCTGGTCCTGTTATTTTCGGACTTGGAGCGGCTGCGACCATTGTTGGTATGCAGACCCTATACTTGTATGAAGAGCAGAGAGCTACCTCTGAAATACATAGCATGATTGAAACTTTTGGCTTTCCATACCAAAATGATGAAAGTAAGACTTACCTCTTTGGATTATTGCCCATGGCTGATGCCTTTATTGCCTGGGGACATAGTACGATGAACATGAAATCATTCGAAGCAAATTTTACGGCATTTCATATCTACTCGCTGATACTAGCCTTAGTTTTGGGTTTCATGCTTTGGTTTTTGTTTAAGAGAAAGAAGCATAACTAGATTCTCTTATTTTGATAAGTAAGGATCCAGCTGCTGAAGAATCAGGCGCTTCAGGTAAATCTGATTTCTTAAATAACTCATCGACAACCAGAATCTTTTCTTCAGCCTGATCTACCAAATCCTGATACTCAAATTCTCCAGCCCTAATTTTCAGTAAGAACTCTCGCTCTAACCGTCTTACATTGAATTGCTTGAATCGCGCAATTTCTTCAGCCATATTCAATAGTCTGAAAACGTGCATCATGTTTTTGGAGTCATAGTTCTTTCCGTGACTCACGGTGTTTTCATAACGCTCCTCATTTCGTTGATCGACCCAATCCCAGTATAATTTGTAGTCTTTGCAATATTTCGAATAGCCATCTTTATTGAAACTAAGAACAGCTATTGACTCAATTCCTTTTGGAATGGACGTTAACGAAACATCGTTCGCTGAATCTCCCGAGTAGATACCATTAAACCTAACGTTTTGATCTGCTTGAGCTGCATGGAATACGGCATACATGTCTCTCATATGATCTATCGCTACCAAACCACAATCTTTCTGATCAAAGCCCTTCTCTTGAAGCCATTGGGTAGATGGAATTGAACTAAACCCGTTAACCACGTAACAAAAGTCTAGTATGGTTTTACGCTTTTTATCGAGTGGATTAAGTATTTTCTTGTTTAAACCCCTCGCCTTCTTAATTTGCGCATACGCGTATTGACCAAATGTCTGAGCGCAAAGTCTTGACAGGAATATTTCTGATTTTACACTCAACATCGCTGGGTGTTTATACAGCACGCAATCGTCAGGTGTGTTGAGCAGTTCAAGAAGATTTGGGTTGTTCTTTAGCAGAAGGTCAAAGAACTTCCTGACCTCATAGAACATCTCATCGTTCGTTTCATTGTTTACCTGATCAGTGTATTGGAGGCCATAGAATTCTTCCTTTGGTAAAATAAACACCCCTTTAATATCAGTATCAGAATGCGGTAATGCTAAACCGTAAGCCTGACTGCCACTGATACACTTTAAGAGTAGATGATTATTATCCTTATTTAAATCATGAAGTGTCATCCAACGTATTTTCTAAATAAGCTATTCAACATACCCGAATCTGCATTTACTGATGCTATTCCAGGTACAGCTTCCTCACAATATTCAATTTCACTTTTGATGAATGAATGGAGTTGTTCAATTGGTTTGATCATGTACTTTTCATCCGCTACTGCTTTTTGTTTTAAAAGGTCGTCCACAATTTTATTTAAATCATGGGCAAGCAGAACTCTTAGTTTCCCAAACTCCATAGGGGGAACTTCCCTCCTGTCGGTAATCCAACGACACGCTAGCATTGGTCGAAGCGCATAGAAATATTTCTTGAGCTTTACTTCAAAACCTGACAGGTCATTATCAACCACATTTTTCGCCATACTAAGATAATGATGGATCATGGAACGAGGAGAAAAGTAACTGTTCATCAATCCCTGAATCTCAGAATGAAAAATAGAATCTGATTGATAAACAATGGGCGATTGAAGCCACTCATATAGTGGTCCATTTGATTTTCTAAAAATCCTCAGCGCTTTGCGCAACTCCCAGCCATTGATGTCGAGAAGATCGTTGATTGGCAGTTCGATAACGTCTCGTTGTTCATCAATACTCAAATAATATTCTTTCGGATGCACATAGATGAAACGCACGTCATAGTCGCTATTAGGTGAAGGAAAACCCCAAGCACGGCTTCCCGATTCGCACGCAAATAGGATTTCTACGTTATGTTCAGATTTTAGACCTATTAATCGATCACTTATTACTCTTTCCATTTTACATTTTCGATTAAGTATTTCAAAGATCTTGCTGGCGCTTGAGAATCATCTGTCAAAAAATATTTCCCATTCAAGGAAAATGCTGAATCGATATATGCCCATCCTAAAATACTGATCAATTGTTTTGGCATTTCAACTAAGCTAAATAATTGTTTAAACGTAATACCGTTCTTTTCTTGTAGATCATCAAGGTCTCTATGAGCTAAAACTTTATCGCGAAGTGTCTTTAGCGTTTTAATAAGCTTGAGAGTTTCAGGGTTTTTGTATACCAAGGTAAAATGGCTAATAATGTTTTTTGTAGTTAACGTGTCATTATTCTCATCGTGTAATAACTCTATCACTTGTTTATCAAATCCAGCTGTTTCCATTGCTTTGGTGATGTGCCATCTTTCTTTTCCAAATGAAAGTTTAGATTCATTTTTTGAGAGAAAATCTAGTACTAGTTGAACACAGGATGTCTTATACTTCTTTTTTGGAGAATCAAAAAGTCGAGCGGTAGCAATCAAAAATTGATCTCTAAATGCGAGCTTAGCGTTATTGAAAAATAATGGTGATAAACTTTTCTCCTGAATTTCAGGAAATACCTCTCCGATAGAAGTAAACAAATGGAACCATCGCTCTGACAGAAAAACATCAGCAGCAATGCCATTCCAAATCAATTCTTTCAACTCTTCTTTTGTTTCCATTTTATTTCAATCCACCTCCTTAAACTTCTCATCCCCACACATCCGTACAATCTTTGGCATAAAAGAACCGAGTACTTCCACCAGATCTTTTTGGGATTCCATAACTTGGTGTATGTCTTTGTAGGCCATGGGAGCTTCGTCAAGGCCAGAGCCAATTAGCTCCACTCCTGCTTGTTTCAGCAGCTTATTCACTTGGCCTGGTAAAATGGTTTGCTTTGCTTTTGTACGCGACATCAAGCGTCCTGCTCCATGAGAGGCTGAGTTGATGGATGCGGCAAGTCCTTTACCACGAACAATAAAACCGGGCGTTGCCATCGAGCCGGGAATAATTCCAAGTACACCAGCCCCTGCTGGCGTTGCCCCTTTACGATGAACGATTATTTCGTTACCGAATGTGTCTTTCTCTTTCCACGCAAAGTTGTGATGGTTCTCAAACATAGCCAGGGGCGTCTCACGCAAGCCGATGGCCATGCGCTCATGTATCTGGTGATGACACGCTGATGCATAATCACCAGCAAGGTTCATGGCCAACCAATACTCCTGCCCTGCTTCTTTGTCAAGATCGAGCCATGCCAAATGTTTTGCTTCTTGTGGAAGCTTGCATGTTTCCATCGCCACCTTTGTGTAATAACTTGCAATGGTAGCACCCAGTCCGCGTGAACCAGAATGCGAAAGCACGGCAACGTACTGACCAGGGGCCAAATTGTATTCATTAACTTCCGTCAGGATTTCAACAATACCGAATTCCACGAAGTGGTTGCCACCACCAGAAGAACCGATTTGCTTAGCAGCGCGATCTTTCATTTCCCGTGCTATCTTGATCTCGGAAAATTCCCTTCGCTCCAAGATTTCATGGTCTTTTGGTTTCTTGAAAGTGGCCTGGCCAAACATGGTGTTGTTTACCAACATTTTTTTCAACGCTTCTTTCTTTTCTTCCAGTATTGTTGTCGGGAGGTCGTAAAGTGTCATGCACATTCTACAGCCTATGTCCACGCCCACTCCATAAGGAATAACGGCATTCTTAGTTGCCAATACCCCACCAATTGGAAGGCCGTACCCTTGATGGGCATCGGGCATCAACGCCCCACCAACCGTGATCGGCAGTTTCATAGCCATCTCCATTTGCCTAAGCGCACCTTCTTCAATAGCCTCGGCTCCATAAATGGCATAAGGCAACCTGCTTTCCGCTAATGCGATCGTGTCGGTTGCTGGTCTTAATAGTTCAATTGCAAGCTTTGAAAACTGCGCATGCGTCTCAAAATCAGCTGGTTGTCTCAGTACCTCAGTCAATAGCTTGGCTTGCTCATCCACAGTAAGGTGAGCGAGTTCCGTTTCGAGAATATCCAAGGCCATACCGAGTGCTTTGCCTTCTTGGTAGCCCAAGGCTTTTAATTCATTTCCAGTCATTTTCATTTCAAGGTTAAATATAACAGTACCGAAGGAGAGATTCGAACTCTCAAAACCTGGTTTCTAAAACCAGTATGTATTCCCGTTCCATCACTTCGGCAAATTGAGAAGACAAAAGGATTCGAACCTATATTCTGTTGGTTCGTAACCAACTGATTTTCCGTTTAATCTATGTCTTCGGATTCAGGCATCTGACACCTCACAGATGTTTTGATGCCTAGTCAGGGCGGCTGGACTCGAACCAACGGCCTTCCCGTCCCAAACGGGATAATCTACCAACTGATATACACCCTGATTTAAAAGTTATCAGTTATTTGTTAACCCGGTAACAAACAACTGACAACTATACTCACTTACGTGGAACAAAAATATCTTTTAATTGATCGATGATCTGATTGCCCCCAGACAAAGAAATGCTGTTGATTTTATCAGCTATCTTTTCAACATATTCCATCTCTTTCAATTTGAAAAGCATTTCGTTTTCTTCCATCAACTTGGCGGTGTTCAATAAGCTCCTTGTAGAAGCTGTTTCTTCACGCCTCATGATTACGTTTGCTTCGGCTTTCTTTTGAGCTACCAATACTTGGTTCATGATTTCTTTCACTTCACCAGGTAAAATAATGTCTCTCACACCGCAGTCGCGAATCTTCACTCCTAGGTTAGCAACTTTATCTTTTAACGATGCCATCACATAAGTAGCAATAGATTCTTTCTTCTCTAATAACTCATCGAGTGTAAGTGTGCCTATAAACTCACGAAGCGCCAATTGCATAAGGATATACAATTGCTTTTCGTAGTCCTTCGTATCGATTAGCACCTTAATGATGTCCGCAACCCGGTATTGGGTGAAGAAGTTAATTCTTAAGGCAGCTTTATCTTTTGTTAAGATTTCTTGCCCGGAAATTTCCAATTGCAACTGACGAAGATCGGCTTTCGCAACGGCAATGGTGATAGGATTTTTCCAGAAATAGTACACGCCTGTTTCTAGTACTTTCTCAAACTTGCCATTGATAAATAATAGCCCTTTCTCGAAAGATTCCACTACAAAAACCCTTACGTAAGGCACTATTTCTTTGCGAATTAACATGCTGTTATCAATGCCTTCAGTTATTTCGATCTTATTCAAATCAGCTTTCACGAAAGTAAATTCAGTATCTCCTTTCCAATAAGAATACCTGCCTGACGTTAAAACTGTTTTAAAGTTCTTGTTTTCGTATAACAATGCAATCTCATTGTCTTTCACTTCAACCACCGTTAACATGCTTGCTAGCCGTTCATCTTTCAATAGGATATTTAATTCAATAGAAGGATGAAATGGCTTTGCCATGTCATATTCATATGCATCTTCAAAAGGCGTTATCCAATAAGCACCTTCGGTTACAACTCGTTTGTAGTTGCCACGCTGAAAAATTAATCCAATTTTTCCTGAGTTAATTCTGATCCTTTTCATCTTTCTATTATTTAAACTTTCACTAAAAATTCATTTAAAAAAGCAATTGCTAGCAAACCATCTTGGAGAACGGAAGCATAGTTAAGCTTGGCCATTTCTAATTAGTTTTCTGGAAGGATGCATTGAGTTCATTCAACTCTCTAGATGAACAATTTCAACACATACCTTACAAAAAAGTAAGTAGCTTTACCATTCGGTATCCCCACACTTTCTGAGCTTTCGGAAGACTGCCAGTTGAATGAATGACCAACTAGCGGGCTTGCCAACAACTACTTTTACTCTGACCTTTTTGGAAGTGGCCTTCTTCGTAATCATGGATTTACAGTCCATTACTCAACCAACCGAGTCTCAAATCTGAATTGAGAGCGGGATTCGAACCCGCGTTTTCTGTTGCTCTACCACTGAGCTATCCACCTTTTTGGCGGAGAAGGATTCGAACCTTCGACCCACAGGTTAAGGAAAACAATTACGAGCTAAACAGCATATCATAACGCAGTGCGTTACAACACTACAGGGAATACAAATCCTTTGTCAAGGTTCAGCTTTTCATTTTTTCCGCGCTTCCATCCTGCATTACGCTAGGAAGAAGATTTTTATTCTCTTGATTGCTCAAGTGAAAATATTTTCAAGGAACTACTTTTCAATAAACCACCCCTTCCGCTTGAAGGGGTGGGCAGCCTTTTCAAACCGCTATCATATTCAATTGACGATACAAAACTGCAGGCCTTCTGCGCAGTCTATTTGCGCAGCAAATATATTTCTACTATTTTTTCAAAAATATTTTCAAATGCCTGTTAACCGCAATGCACTTATTCGTTTTAGAACCATAGATAACTGCCTGAGAAATAGACAACGTAAGTGGACGTTGGAAGCTTTGATAGAGGCTTGCTCAGATGCTCTTTATGAGTATGAAGGCATTGACAAAGGGGTTAGCAAACGCACTATTCAAATGGATCTGCAAATAATGCGCAGCGATAAGTTGGGCCACAATGCGCCCATTCAAGTATTAGAAAAGAAATATTATACGTATGAAGATCCAGATTATTCCATCACCAATATTCCACTCACTAATCAAGATTTGGGAAAACTAACAGAAGTGGTGGAGATTTTAAGGCAGTTCAAAGGATTCAGCCATTTTCAAGAACTCAGTGGCATGGTGCAGCGATTGGAAAACAAGATACACAGCGTTAAAACTAATCAAGAGCCCGTAATCGACTTTGAAAAAAATGAAAACTTAAAAGGGCTAGAACATATTGAAACACTTTATCAAGCCATCATTCAGAAAAAAGTTGTTGAAGTAAGTTATCAAAGTTTTAAAGCGAGGGAGGCCAACTCTTTTGACTTTCATGCCTATTACTTAAAAGAATATCGCAACCGTTGGTTTGTGTTGGGGATCAAGAACAAAAATGCGCCAATATTAACCCTTGCTTTAGATAGGGTTATTAACATTGGGGAGTCTAGCACGAAATATATCGAAAGAAAAGGCTTTCAAGTTACCGATTATTTTCAACACGTGCTTGGCGTTACTGTCGAACCCAATGGAAAACCAGAAGAGGTAATTTTATTTGCCGAAAAAGATACCGCTCCCTACATTACCACGAAACCAATTCACCACAGTCAACGCGTGCTGGATACTCAGCCCAACGGGATTACATTTTCGTTGAATGTGCAACTCAATTTTGAATTAGAGCGCGAGATACTGGGCTTTGGCGATCGTATAAAAGTAATTGCGCCTGAAAAACTTAAACGAAGGATCAAAGAAAAATTTGAGCACGCCTTAGATCTCTATCAGTATGAATTCACCAATAACTCACTGCCCAATGTTCTCAAGAAAATGGAACATAAGGGGTTCGCTATTTTGCGATATGTCTATACGCGAAAAGAAGTCAATTTAATGAAAGGCATACTTGACCAGTTCATCAAAAAGAACTTATCCAAAGAAGCCTTTTCTATCAGAAGGCTTCTATTAGAAATCCCTGAACTTAAGGATCATGTCATAAACAATAATCTAAAAACCATCTTAAAAAGAATCGATCCTGGCCTCTACTTAACAAAAGCTATCTTCTTCGACAAAACACCTGATAGCAATTGGTATGTAACCTGGCATCAAGACATAACCATCAATGCAAAGTCAAAAGTTGAATTAGCTGGGTTCACTGGTTGGTCAAAGAAAGAAGGATTTTATAGTGTATGCCCACCTGAAAGTATTTTAAAAAAGACAGTCACGGTGAGAATTCATCTTGATGGTACTGACCAAGATAATGGAGCACTCAAAGTAATTCCGGGTTCTCAAAACAAAAAACTGTCAGCTGAGGAAATACAACTTATCTCGCAAAACAGTATACCATTTAGTTGCAATATAGAATCGTGCGGTATTCACATTATAAAACCACTTTTACTGCACGCCTCATCAAAGTCAACTAACCAAAAACACAGAAGAGTTATTCATTTGGAATTTAATAGTATTGAATTACCAAATAAATTGGAATGGGCGGAGTATGTTAAAATTTAATCAGTCTCGGTGTAAAAATCACTTTAAATTGGCCACATTTATCAACGGAATTAAAATCTCAAATATTTATCTTATTCAAAGTAAATCCTTCCAACTTATTATAAAGCGTCTTCCGATCAATGTTAAGTATCCGCGCGGCCCTCGCTTTATTAAATTTGACGTCTGTCAACACTTTAACTATTAGTCTATATTCTGCATCTGTCGCCACCTTTTTTATCAGCTGCGGTGAATTCTCACTCTTAGGATCAAGAATAATCTCCTTTGTGGAAGCAGGGGTCAATTCACAGCTTTTTATCTCGTCTGGCATAGAAGAAAGATCAATATGGTTTGATTCAGCTAAAAGTGCAGACCGTCTTATTACGTTGCTTAGTTCGCGTATATTACCATGCCAAAAGTAAGTGTTGAATAGCTGATGAACGTCTGTTGTAAAACCGATAATGTTTTTGCACAAATCGTGATTAGCGGCAGCCAAAAAATGAGAGGCTAGCAACAAAATGTCTTCTTTGCGCTCTCTAAGCGGTGGCACGGTAATGGTAAACTCATTGAAACGATGAAATAAATCCTCTCTGAATCGATTTCTATTCTTTGATAGAGAATCCCATAGAGGCTCGTTGGTGGCCACGATGATTCTCACATCAAAATCTATGTCTCGTGTGCCTCCTAATCTTCTGAATTTTCTTTCCTGCACAACTCTAAGTAACGAAACTTGAACTTCATACGGCAGGTTCGCTACTTCATCTAAGAATATAGTGCCTCCGTTGGCTATTTCGAAATTGCCTATTTTATGACTATGAGCACCCGTAAAGGCTCCTTTTTCATGCCCAAATAGATCACTGCTTGCCAGCTCTTTAGACAGCGCCCCACAGTCGATAGCCACAAAGGGCAAAAGATGCCTTTTGCTTTGCCTATGTATTTCCTGTGCCACAACCTCCTTTCCACTTCCTGATTCACCGTAGATAATAACTGTGTAGTTGGTAGACGAAACTTTTTGTATCTGATGTAGAACTGCCTTAAAAGCAGCGCTTGTTCCCGCAATAAAGTTAGCAGTGGACTGTGGTGTCAGAATTGAAGACACTAACTTTACAATACCAATAGAAGCTATGTTAGCACTGAGCAAATTGGCGACAGTCGTCAGTAAAACCTCTGTGTTAATGGGTTTTTGCAAGTAGTCTTTTGCTCCCATTTTCATAAGATCTATTCCTAGCTTTATGTCTTTAATTGGAGATAAAATAATAAGTTTAAAAAGAGAAACGAGTGTGCAAATTTCTTGTCCGAATGTTTTCTTGTTCGTCTCGATGGCTTTTAAATCCAAAATCGCGACATCAAAATCAGCATACCTATTTCCAACCAAAGCGTCTTTTATCGAGGTTACAATGGCGATCGTATGGTCGTGTTTTTCGAGTGTCCGTTTCAGTATAAAACTAGTTTGTAAGTCACTATCAATCAGAAGTAGTCGAGCCATTGGCTATTTAGAATTTAATTTAACCCCATGCCAGCCGCTGCTGGGCAACTGGAATTCTCATCACTTCCCTATACTTAGAGACAGTTCTTCTGGCAATAAAGAAGCCTTTCCCTACTAGTAGTGCAGCCAATTGATGATCTGTAAAAGGAGTCGCTTTGTTTTCAGAGTCAACAGCATTTTTAATAACCTTTTGAATTACCCTACTGCTTACCTCTTTACCCTGATCACCAACAATGCCTACCGTAAAAAGATCTTTCAATAAAACCGCTCCAAATTCGGTGTGGGCGTATTTATTGCAGGTGATTCGAGAGACGGTGGATAAATCCATATCCAGTTTTTCAGCAATTGTTTTTAAAATCATTGGCTTTAGCTGGGTAATATCGCCCTCTAAAAAATACGCATGTTGAAAAGAGACTATTTCATTCATAATCCGCAACATCGTTGTTTCCCATTGCTGTACCGCGCTTACAAACCATAAAGCAGAACTAAGCTTTTCTTTCCAATATAAAGACGACTCTTTGTTCGCTTTACCTGGCTTTTTTAACAAATCATTAAACGTCTTATTGATAAAAAGAAATGGCGCGCGTTGGCGGGCCAACGAGACAACAAGTAATTCCCCCTCTTGTTTAACTACGAAATCATATACAACATGATCCGCTACATTTTCATTCATTTCAATAACTGGCTTCCTCTTTAGCGTGCCAATCATCTTGATCACCAACATTAACTCTTCTTCTGAGATATTAATTCTGGACGCTATCTTCTTCAATTTCCGTTGCGACAATTCTTCGAAACAATCGACCAATACTAATATGCCATTTGTTACCATATCGCTCGGCTCCATGCTTCTAAGTTGAAAAAGAAGAAATTCTCTGATCGATCGGCAACCAATTCCGCAGGGTTCAATATGCAATAGTTTAGCCAAGATAGATTCTACTTCTGTTTGCTCTACGATGACGTCTAATTGAAACGATAGATCGTCAACCAAAGTAGAAATATCATAGTCCAGCAAGCCTTGATCATTGACTGAATCAATCAAAAAATCAGCAATTGCATTCTCCTTCTTGGACATTAAATGAATGCCGATTTGATCTTTTAGATTTTTTCTAAAATCCACTGGCTCTTTAAACTGTCGTTGTGAATTGTTAATCGCCTTATAGTTAGAATAATCGATTGAATAATCCGGAACCTCATCATGCTTGAACTCTTCGTCATCCCGGTAATCTGCAACATTGCTGGACTCCTCATTTTCTTCTGAATCGTCTTCGCCTAATAACGGATTATCGCTGAGCTCGTCTTTGATGCGTTGATCTAACTCTAGTGTTGTTAGATGATACAATTTAAGTAACTGTATTTGTTGCGGCAGCACGGTGTGCTGTTGCGTATGGATAGCGGATAAGCGTTGCATAAATGAATTCTAATTAATGTGATTTTTGCGGAATAACTCGTGTGATGACGGAAACTAGTTTAGCTAATAAACCAGTGCCATCTTTCGCCAACTCATGGTTTGAATAATTTTTCACAAGGAAAGGAATAACCAGTCGAACCAACCAACCACTTTTCGCCAGCAAAATATTTTTTAACAGAAAATCGCCAATGATATCAACGCCCGCAGTAATAAAGCCATTGCTTTTCCCTTTTGTTGTTAGCTTACTCATGAACTGAAGCAAGTCAATTGTTGGCTGAATTTCTTTTCTTAACATTAAAATATCGTTTTGCACGATTTCTTTTTGAATTATGAGCAGAGACTCGAGTCTTTTTTTCTCCACTAACAAGTCGGAATAATTTTCTATCTTATTCATACACTTTTTGAATGATAAGGTTTTGAATGAAAGGAAATAAGGTCTTCTTCCGAACCAGCAAAATCAGTAGTGCCACAACCAAGTAAAATCCACAGACAATGAAGTAACCGATCTTGGTATCATTAACTACTTCGCCCAACCAAAGGCTTATACCAATACTACCAAAAAGCAGTACTAGCATAAATAAAAATCCGCTCAACATTGCCACTAAACTAACGGACGCCACGGCAGTTGCCTTTTGTGTAGCATTTACTACCGTAAGCTTCAATACGGTATCCAAGTACTCGGAGACGTGTACGGTTATCTGTTCAGCTTGTGTGATTGGTTCTTCCATTTCTC
Source organism: Flammeovirgaceae bacterium (assembly GCA_027487845.1). Taxonomy (GTDB): domain Bacteria; phylum Bacteroidota; class Bacteroidia; order Cytophagales; family Cyclobacteriaceae; genus ELB16-189. The sequence goes on along the minus strand of JAIYCV010000028.1, from coordinate 94,184 downwards.
TTAATTAGTGAAGGTGAAAAAGTAAGTGGTGTACTCCCCCACCCTCCTTTAATTTAAATTGCAGATTTGGCTCTTTTAAATGCGCTTGCCGCCTCCGCTCTCAACTCGTCAGCGTCTTCGTGCACCGAAGATTTTAAAACGTCATACTGATCTTTTCCTTCTGTGATCAAGTTGTTGAGCTTCTTAATTAAGTCACTGGCGCTTTCCTTAATGTTACTTCGTAGGTCCTCTCCTTTTTCAGGTGCAATTAACATTCCTACTACCACCCCGGCAGCGGCAGCTCCTAAAATTCCTAAAAAAATATTCATTGATGTTTTCATAGCGTTGAAATTTATATGATTTTTATTGCTTTACGTTTTTTACTGTAAGGTCTTTGAAGGCGGTACCTAGCTCATCCATATCGTGATTAAACTCGGTTTTAAACTTTTCCCAATTTTCTTTCGTATCGGCTTTGTAATCATCCATCTTCCTGCGCATGTCTGAGTTCTTTTGTTCAAGTTCAGCTATTCGCTTATTGTAATCAGCTTTTGCATCTTTCTTATCGTTCTCAATTCTTTTTTTGAATTCGGCAGCACTTTTATCATTCGCTAGTATCCGCTCGTTTGTTTCTGCACGATACTGTGCTATTTCTTTCACGTACTCCTCGTTTGCTCGGTCAAGATCTTCATTGGCATCGGCTACCTTGTTTTCTGCATTTTCAACTTTCTGCGCTGGCGTATTGCATCCAGCAAGAAAAATCACAGAAAGAAATAACAACGCGTTTACTGAATTTTTTACCTTTTTCATTGATCCTTAGTTTATAGTTGTTAAATTAATTTATGTATCTCTTCTTTTGTTTTACCTAGTTTTACTTGAAGTCTTCCTATCATTTCATCTTGCTTTCCCTCTACCAGCAACATGTCGCTGTCCGTTAGCATAGCAAATTTTTGTTTTAATTTTCCCTTCGTCTCATTCCAATTCCCCATTAATTCAGTTGTGTTTTTCATTTATATATTGTTTATTGATTGACTGCCCAAAGGTGCGAAGCACTAAACTATCTACCATTGTATTTTTCGGCTAAAGGTTTACATTCTTTACTCATAAAAAAAGGGCAAGGTGCTAACTCCCTGCCCAATTGATACCTTTTAAATGTGCTCTTTGCTATCTCTTAAATCTCAAAGTATTCATCTACTTAGGTAACTGTCCTTGTCACTTGTCAGGCTGATGGCGTGACTCTTCTTTTTAGTTTCTCTCTACTCATTTTTGCTTAATTTTTTTACTCGCTAATCACAACTTTTATTGATTTCATAACGCTATTATTTTAAGTATCTTCTGATGACCCAAGCAGTTGTTTCGTGTTGCTCCATTAGTTTGGTTAGAAAATCGGTTGAACCACTATCTTTACTCTTGGTAGAAAACTCCTCTATTTCGGTTCTCAGTTGAATCACTATTGTTTCATGATCCGACAGCAGCTCTTTCAGCATTTCTTTCTGTTCCGGATATTCCGCTGGCGACTCCTTAAGTTGTGTAAGCTCTTTGAATTCCGACAGGGTGCCAATTGCATTGCCTCCTAGTTTGGAAATACGTTCCGCTACCGCATCCACTACCTCTTCTAATTCGGTATACTGACTTTGAAAAAGCTTATGAAATTCCATAAAACTATTACCTGAAACATTCCAATGAAACTTTCTCGTTTTTACATAGAGCACCATTTCGTCTGCTAACAGAACTGATAGCACTTTAATACTCTTGTCGCGGTTTTTTTCCGATATTCCTATTTCTGGCTTCATTTTTTATTTCTTTGAATTGTGTGAGTTGCCTCCTATTTCCAATAGCCGTTGTGCCAACGCGAGCCTCTGCCTCCGCGTTGCCAGTGACCTTCCCGATAGGTTCTGCCTCTGTGGGGTAAAGACCAATATCCATTTTGTTGCACATACCCTCTGTTTCTATTGCTCCATCCCCAGCTACCACCAATCCAGATATGAGCACTAGTAGGTTGTACGGGCCTTGGGTGTTCAATGTAGGTTGGTTCAACTTGAACGTAGGCTGGCATACAGTTGTTAAAAGATAAGACTATCGCTAGCATTAGAAAAGCTCCGATTAATTTTTTCATGTTTGTTTACAGCTTAATTTTATAAAAGAATAATTAAAAGGATGATGATGATAATTGCCGTTCCTGAGATATAGACCCCTCCGTAACGTCTTCTACCTTCTTGTTGCAGTTGAGCCTTCTTAACGCGAAGCTCCTTCCTTAACTCTTTTCGTTCTCTTCTCGTAAGCGCGGTTTTATCTGTTGATCGAAGTTCATACAATTGGTTGAGCAAGCTATTTACTTGTTCTGTTTCTTTACTCTTATCGAGCGTGGTTTGATCTGGTTGTGCACTCGCAAACGCTTGCTGAGTTGATGATAGCGAAGCGGCAACAATTACAACGGTTAAAAAAATGGTCTTTTTCATTTCGTCAGCATTTAGTGGTGTTTTTATTTCTTTAATAAAGGTAGTATCAATACATGCTGATGTAGTTACACAATCCATTTCTGTAGTTACACGTATTACTGGCAGTAGCTAGTACAAAGTAAAAAAAGTAGCCCCGCTCACACAGGGCTACTAAATAGATTGGATACAGCCTATTTAGGCAATAACACTTTATCAATTACATGTATCACCCCATTACTTGCTTCAATATCGGCACTGGTTACATGCGCATCGCCCACTAGTACTTTTCCGTTTACTAAGTGCACTTTCAACTTACCACCCTCTACTGTCTTCAATTCGGCTCCATCTTTAAGATCGGCCGCGTGAAGTTTCCCACTCACTACGTGATACGTCAATATCTTAGAAAGTTTAGCCTTGTTTTCAGGTTTTAAGAGCGTATCCACTTCTTTTTGAATGGATGCAAACGCTGTGTCTGTTGGTGCAAACACCGTAAATGGACCAGTTCCCTGCAGTGTTTTTACCAAATCTGCTGCTTTAACAGCGGCAGCCAATGTCTTAGCACTTTCACTTGCTATTGCTACAATGTCTTTTGTTGCAACTGCTTCTTTTGTTGTTGTCATATTAATTAAAGTTAACGCTGCGAATGAATTTCCGCAACACATCAAAGGTGGTTATCAGGAAAATTTAAAGATTACATCAGCGGAACGTTTTGTTACATCATTTCACTTGATTAAATTTTCAACTTTTTTACTCGTTGCTTTTTATCAATCTCTCCTATCAAAAAACCATAGGGTTTTAAAGAGTCGATGTGATCGCATAGTATTTTTACAATGGCCGTAAGCGGTATTGCCAATATGATTCCAGGAAGTCCCCAAATCAATTCACCCAATACCAGCGCAACAATAGTAAACAGCGGATTAATCTTCACTTGCGGTCCCAGTATGAGGGGCTCTAACACCCAACCTTGAAAAAATTGAACCAAACTATAAATAACTAGTATTCCTAAAACCAAAGAAACATCTGCTCCATTTACTACAGACACCAGCACGGTGAGTAATGTGCCTGTTAGATTACCCACATAAGGTACAATTTCAAGCAAGCCACAAAGCACAGCAAAGAACAAGGCATTCTTTACACCTAATAAAGAAAAACCGACTCCATACATTACCCACAGCAGAAAAATCATTTTTCCCATGCCCATTAAATACTGTTGTGATACGTGCATCGAGCGCAAAATCACTTCTTCCGTTGCTTCCCTGTTGGCAGGTGTGGAAAGCTTAAGCAAGAAGTTTTTAAGATGTGTTCTATAATACAAAAGCAAGAAAACATACATCAACACTACCACCAAACTAGTAAAGACAGAAGTGAGAGAACCCGCTATGGAAGAAATCATATTGGTTATGGTGGCTTGTTGATTTTTTAATATTTGTGTCTGTTCTAGCCTTGTAATACCAAAATGATCAAAAATATACTGTTGCATCTGCTCGGCTGAAGTAACCGTTCTCTCTTTTATGATGGCTATATCATTGGCCAGCTCAGCTACTTGCCAACCAAGCATAAATCCGATCGCTGACAAGGCGGAGATCAACACCAGCATGCAGAAGAATACTGCTAGTGATCGTGGCATTTTTTTGTGTTCCATCCATTTACAAAAAGGAAGAAGCAACGTGGCCAGCATACCGGATATCGAAAGAGGTATCAAAAAGTCTTTGGCAAAGTATAAGCCTCCTATCAGTAAAAACAATACCAATAGCTTTTTAATAACTGCAGATGCCGTAATAGTGCTCATGTTTTATAAACAGCTTTGTTGCAAAGGCGTGTAGTTGGAATGGTTGTTCAATAGAAGTTTTACATCACCGTCATTAGTAAATTGTCCTTACTAACAAAAAAACCATACTAGCTATGGTTTTTCTATTAGTAAACAACTTTAACTCCAGCCAATGAGGATATTCCAGATCAATTTAATCTCTTCTCTAACTCATCTATTGCTTGTTGCGCTTCGCTGCCACCCAACGACAGCGATAATCGATACAGCTCTAGTGCTTCGCGTCTGGTCTCTCTCTTTTTGCGAGGAGCGAAATGGGTGCGATTAGCAGCGGTTTCAAGTGCTTGACCTTGCGCAAAATAAAGATTGGCAACCACTGTTTTGTTTTCATCTTGCGTATTATTAAACAATTTTTCCAACGATGTAAAATCACGTTGGCTCAATCTAATCACCTCGTCTTTTATAGATAGCAAAGAATCCTTCGTGTTTAGTTTTGTCCACATCCGTATTGCCTGATCGTGCTCTATCGCAAGCTTCAATTCAAGTTCAGACACCTCTGCCGACCTCTTGGCGAGGTCTGCCTTCAGTCGTCTGATAGAAGATTTTGATACTTTTGAAGTCTCCGAGGATTTCTCAAGCGCGTCCAGCTTTGCTTCTGTTTGGCGCACATACGTGTTAATGTTCTTCAGGCGTTGCACATAGTCACCATACGGAGTACCTTCAGTCATTTTTAATTGCAATGATTTTCGATTGATGTCTATTGAATCGATCAAATTGCCTACTTCGTTCATGTCTTTTTCAGCTTCTTTGTGGATGTTCAACTGGACTGTTAAAGAATCCACCTTCGATTGAAGGGCCGTTTTTTCCTTTGCATCGCAGCCAACAAGCAGGGCTAAAATTGCAATGCTGTAAATGTACTTTTTCATAAAAATGTTTTTTTTTTTGGTAAGGTCTTATGTTCCTTCAAAGGTGGTAATAAGGAAAAAGTAGACGTTACAGAAGGATGGACAGGTATTACATCTTTTACACACAACACCTGGTTTACGAGCAAGTTTGTATTACACTCCACGAGCAGTTCAACAGCACTAGGCACGGATTGATAACAAAGCAACCGTGTACTATTGCAACAAAAAAATGTTCTATTTCCATGAAATAGTTATCAGTCGCAATGAAAAAAAGCCCAATGACAATGAAACAATTTGCTATTACGATGAACAAATATTCGATTCCAAAAAACTATTGTTCTATCACAACGAAATATTGTTCTCTAACAAAGAAACATTGCTGTATCACAACGAACTATCGTTCTATGACAAAGAAGAATTGTTTTATCACAACGAAATATTGTTTTATTACGATGCCTTAAGACTATATTACAATATTGCATTGAATTACTACAATATCGAAATGCTCTACTGCAAAACAGCGGTGTTTTGTTATTCTTTTTTAAAGTCTTACAATAAAATCGCAGTGTTACATTTCAAAACAGGTGGGTTTTTCAAAAAAGAAGTATTGTTTAAATCGAAAAATGATCAAAATGGCTTTTGTATCCTTAAGTGTTACATTTGGCGTTACCTTAGAGTGATGCCTCAATTCATATATACTCTGAAAATAGCATTTACATCCGCCCCATATACCAATTCAACTCCTTCTCCATTTTCTTATACTTGAAAATAGAAGTAATGATCTTCTGTAGTCGTACAAAAGCAGTTTCGCTTTTTACCACATAGTCAAATGCGCGGTGGTGCATACAACTGATGGCTACATCAATCTTATCTTGAGAAGAAAGCATCACCACCGGAATGTCCGGATTAATCGCTTTTATTTGATCCAATGTTTCAATGCCATTCATGGCTTTGCTGTTGATACCATCTAAATGATAATCTAAAATGATTACATCTGGATTATGAGAAATATTTTGCAAACAGAACTCGCCTGTGCCAAACGTTTCAATATTAAAGTCCGCGTGTTGAAGAAATTCAATTTCGAGTGCCTTTAGAAATACAGCATCATCATCCACCAAGAAAATCTTAATCTTATCCTTTGTCATTATGTGTATTTTTAATTGTATTAAACTCTACTTCCAATTCCTTACACGCCTGAGTACAAACTTCCCCGAGTTGCTGCACCATATCGGGTATGCCCTCTGATAACAGTTGCGTGTTTGCATATTCTTGCACTTTTTTTGCCATTCGTTCAAAATCGACACTCATTCCCATAATTGAAAATGATGGGATCATCTTATGCACCGATGCATTCAATAGTTTCCAGTCTTTATCGCGGAAACTCTCATTCATGGAAATAATCAATGCGGGTGTCTGATCTAAATAGGCGGTTATCATTTCCATCATCAATTTTGGATTTGATTTCGTACGATGGGTTAAGTAAGCCAGATTAATAATTTTTATTTTCTCCGCAGGTTCCGCTTGTTGACTCTTATCAAACTTAACTTGTGACGGTTTCTTTACCAGGCCTACAATTTTATTGTACAATAGTTTTTCATCTACTGGCTTGGCTATGTAATCATTCATGCCTACCGCTTTACATTTCGCTAAGTCCACAGTAGTTACATCGGCAGTCAGGGCTATAATGGGTATTTTCGAATTCAGCACATTGCGTATGTAATCGGTAGCTTCAAAGCCATTCATCTCGGGCATTTGTAAGTCCATCAAAATAATGTCGTAGGTCTTTGCTTGCAACTTCTCAATGGCAATTTTTCCATTGCCTGCAATATCTCGTTCAAATCCAAAATCGTCTAACAGTGTCTTCATGAGCAATTGATTCAACGCCATGTCTTCAACTACCAATACTTTAATGTTTCGTACTTCTTCATCTATTGAATCATCTACGAATTCAAATTCAGGATTGGCCGTGGTTTTAGTAAAGGCTAATCTGAAAATAAATGACGATCCTGCTTCAGGTGTACTTACCACGCTGATCGTTCCACCTTGCGATTCTACCAGCTGCTTACAAATCGCCAACCCAAGCCCCGTGCCGCCATACAAACGCGAAGTGCCGCTCGATGCCTGCTGAAAGTTTTCAAATATCTTTTCTACCTTATTACCAACAATGCCAATGCCGGTATCCGCCACTACAAACTCCAGCAGTACTTTTTCGTTATCCTCACTGATCAGCTTTACACTGATAGTAATTTTACCTTTACTTGTGAACTTGACTGCGTTGCTTACCAAGTTCAAAATAATCTGATGCAAACGCACTGGGTCGCCAAGTAATACCTCTGGAATTTGCTCATCATAAATACGTACCAGCTCCAAATTCTTTTCATTTATTTTTGGTTCAAACAAATGAAGCATAGCGGTAATAGAAGAAGCCATCCTAAAAGGGATACTCTCAAATGTCATTTTGCCGGAATCTACTTTTGCTAAGTCGAGAATGTCATTAATGAGCACAATGAGTGCATCACCACTCATTTTTATCGCCATTAAGTATTCCTTCTGCTTTGCTGTAAACTCGGTCTTTAACAACACCTTTGTAAAGCCAATAATGGCATTCATGGGCGTGCGTATTTCATGGCTCATGTTGCTCAAAAACTGCTGTTTTGACTTCACGGCTTCTTCTGCCACTAGCACCGCACGTTCGGCATTGTCTTTTGCTTCCTCAGCCAAGCTAGTAGCTAACTCAGCAAAAACCTTCGCCTCTACTAACTCCTTCTCATTTCGTTTTTGAATGGTAATATCACGCGCCACAATCACAGCACCTTGCACATTGCCTTTGTCATCTTTGTAAACCGATCCATTGAACAATACATCGGTCAATTTATGATCGGTTATTGTGAGCGGATAATCTACCACAAAGCCTTTAGCAAATATCTCGCGGTAAACGTTACTTGCTTTATTGGGTTCGGTAAAGTAGTTTTTAAAATCACTACCTGTTAACTCGACACGCGTTTTTCCCGTAACATTGACGGTAGCTTCGTTCATATCAGTTATCTGACCATGAATATTAATTACCAGCAGCGGATCGCGACTAGCCTCAATTAAACTACGAACATATTGCGACAATAATTTCTTCGCAGTAATGTCGGTACGAATGGCAACGAACTGATAAATTTTCCCTTGTTCATCCAGAAAAGGCACAATGGTGGAGTCCACCCAATAAAAACTTCCATCCTTCGCTTTATTTTTTATTTCTCCCCTCCAGATTTCTCCTTTTAGGATTTTGTTCCAGATTTCCTTGATAAATTCCTTTGTATGATACCCTGAATTAACCATCCGATGGTCGTGCCCTAGCAACTCCTCACGTGAATACTTTGAGATTTTACAAAAGTTATCGTTCACATAATTCATAATGCCATCCGCATTTGTTATAGCTACAATAGAAGATTCCTCAAGCGCATATTTGTACCCCGAGATTTCTTGTAAGCTCTTTTTGAGGTTAACATCGGCTAGCTTTTGCTTGGTAACGTCACGTGCTGCTGCGAAAACACCCAATACCACGCCTGCCTTATCTTTGTATAATGAAGCATTGTAAAGCACATCGGTGAGCATACCCTCTCTATGCCGGATAGTTAATGGATAATCTGAAACAAAACCTTGTTCGAAAACTTGTAAGTAGCCCTCTTGTGCCTTGTTTGGTTCAGTAAAATAACTGGAAAAATCAGTGCCTATTAGTTTCTCCCTGGTAACCCCCGTTGCCTTAATGGACGCTTCGTTTACATCCGTTATTTTTCCATCGGCTGCAATGGTAACCAAGGGATCGAGACTTGCTTCCAGTAAACTGCGCGAATATTGAAAAGCAAACTCCAATTTTTCTTTTTCATCATTTTGATAGGCCAACTCAATGTTTGCCACCCCCAACTCTGCAGCCCGTTTGTCACGCTCTTCATTTTGGAAGACTAATTTTTGATACGCCACTATTAACTCTTGCGCACGCTTTTCCTTCTCTTCGTTTTGGTACACCAGCTCTTTATTGGCAAGTATTAACTCAGCAGCACGATGTTCCTTTTCTTTGTTTTGAAACGTAAGCTCTTTATTTGCAATGATTAACTCATCGGCACGCTTAATTTTTTCGTCATTCTGGTAGGCCAACTCCACATTTGCCACACTCAACTCCACTTCACGTTTAAGCTTTTCATTATCTTGAAATGCCAGTTCTTTGTTGGCAATACCGAGTTCAACCGCCCGTTTGCCTTTCTCATCATCTTGAAATGCTAATTCAATAATTGCAATACCCAACTCTGCTGCACGTTTGCCTTTTTCTTCTTTGAGGAAAGTAAGTTCTTTTCTAGCCTCTGCTAACTCGGCAGCAAGTTTGGTGTTTTCTAAAAAAGCAAGCGTTAACCCATCATTCGAAGTGTCTATCTTTTTTGCCATGATTATGCTGGTTGCGCGGAGTTACCGATGTCATCAATGGAAATTCGCACTTTGTTTTTCAATTGTTTAAAGTCGGAAGGTGAAATTCCCGTAACTTTTTTAAACTGATTCGATAAATGTGCTACGCTGCTATAATGCAGTTTGTATGAAATCTCGGTTAAGTTGAGTTCGCCATAAATAATCAACTCCTTGATACGCTCAATTTTATTGAGAATAATAAATTGCGTGATGGTAATACCTTGTACTTCTGTAAACAGGTTGGAAAGGTAGGTGTAATCGTGGTGTAGTTTTTCGGCTAGGTAGTCAGAAAAGTTGGTCTTAATCAACTCATCAGAATGATGAACCATTTGAATGATAATGTTCTTTATCTTTTCTATCAGCACTGCTCTTTTATCATCCATTAATTCAAAGCCAGCTGCTAATAAACCTCCGCGCAGCACTTCTATTTGTGGAGACGACAGTGTTTCCATCACTTCTACCTCGCCCAGATCAACAAATACAAAATGTAAGTCGAGCTTCCTTAATTCCTCCTTCACTGCCAGTTTGCAATGATTACTCAACATGTATTTGATAAATAGTTTCACAAGGAAATTAGTTAAACGAATGGACGAAGGTGAGAAAGTAGAGGCCGAAACGATTATAGAATCAAAAAGGAAAGTTACATATTTTACTGATTGGACTATGATTATTAAATAACAATCAACAGCCTGAAAAGCTAATAACTAATAACCTGCTGATCACTTAATATTAGTAGATCATCTCCTTTAGCAAATAATTTATTGATTGTTTCAAGCTGACGCTCAAAATGCTGAAGCAAGTCCTTATTTCTAATATTTCCAAAATTAAGAAGCAACACCTTTGGCGGTGCTCCATAAATTATAAATCGTTCAAAAAAATCGTTATCCTTAGCAATGATTATTCTATTTTCATTTATTGCTATTTCTGAAATTTCTTTGTCCTGCAAAAGGTGTCCGTTTTCAAAAAATGTAGTATGTATTGAATCGAATCCTTTAGACACTAAATAGCTGGGAAGTTTTGGAGGTAGTTGTGTATCCACCAAGAACCTAATCATGTTAAACAGCAGTAAGGGGTGTGAATGATTTAGTGTTGGCCATTATCGATGCATAAAGCAAACATGCTTTAATATCTTCTTCCTCCAGATATGGATAATCAGTTAAGATTTCTGTTTGAGTCATTCCTGAGGCGAGCAATTCTAACAATTGCGCAACTGTAAAGCGCATATTACGAATAGTGGGCTTGCCACTACAAACAGCAGGATTAACTGTGATACGAGCTATAAGTGTGCGCATCTATTTCTCTTTTTGCAAAACTACTCATTTTCACAGAAATTTCATTTCATCAACTTAATTTCGAATTGTTGAGTATTATTTCTTCTTACCAATGTAGTGAATATTACTGGCCAATTTTATGGTATTTGTGGTGATACCAAAAGAAAGCGTGGTGAGCTGCTTTTCGAAGTAAATGTTATAGTAATCCTGCCCATGGTAAAAGCGCACAAAAAAGGCCATTTCGTCAAACCACGGCAAGTAGTATTTGTAGTTAAGATCAACGATAAATCGTTTGGTAACATCCAGCGCATCAAAACCCCTGTAATTATCAATGATCCACCCTGTTTTTATTTGCATGGTAGAGTTTTGCAACCATCTGCTGATAAAGTCTTTCTTACCCTGCTTCCACGGCCCGCCAAAATCGAAGGTGTTAAACACCCGTATAAATCCGTAAATGTCCTTCAACTTGGGGTCGCTCCAAGCGGTAGGATACATATTAGCATGAATCTTAAACTGGCGCAGTGAAAAAAAAGAAGAAGACGAGGGCGTGAGCATATACGATGAGATGCCAAACTCCATGTAATTTACGCTAAAATTACCGCTGGCAAGGTTTATTACTTTGGTGGTATCGTTCAGGTAAAATTTACCATCCTGTCCGTTAGAATGATGAACATAGCTAACAAACCACATGGCGTTATCATAGAATAGTTTACTAAAAAATGAATTCCGCCAATTATCAATCGTGCGAAAGTAACTTCCGTAAATGTGATAGCTCGGCACTTGAATGGGTACTGAGTTCTTATTAAGCATACGCAATTGGACTTGCGGGTTTACCATCATAGCCCACCGCTTCTTATTGCTGGAAATAAAATAAGAGGGGGTAAATTGCGCCTCGACTATCAGCGGAACTTGATTCCCTATGCCGCTGCCAAAGCTAACGTAACTTTGATCTTTATTGTAATTCACAATCGTCATAAACTTTGTATGCGAAAGTGTATCGATAAGAATCATTTTACTTTGTTGGCCTCGCGCAGCAGTTTGAACGAGCACTATTAGAAACAGTAAGTTGCGGAACCTACCGCTTCCCAGACCTATCATCTTCCAGGAATTTTCTCATCTCATGATATTTCTCCTTGGTGATCTGGCCTGCTGCAAATCGTTTCTGTAAAATAGAAAAAGGTGTTTCCCTCCTATTCCGCTGACCCGGAAAATCATACGGTGTAGCAAAAATCCAAAAGAGCATGAGTAACCAAATCGCCCACCAGATGGGGTGCATGCCGAGGTAGTAAGTATCGTAAAACATAGTATTTGTAATAGAAAAATTCGTACTACAAAACAGTTTACTTTCAGTCAGGTAATTATTACACAATTACTGCTGGTAGTTGCTTACTTTACAGATTTTATAAAAAAGGGCATCGCTAAAAACCCGTCTGTCATTACGTGCTGTAGCGAAGCAATCCCAAGCTTGGTGTAGTTTTCGACTACGTCAGGGTGTCATCAAATCTTTGATTTGAATAGATTGTGTTGGCAATTTAATTTTTGAGATTTTGTATTCGACAAATCTTAGATTTGCAAACGCATTGGCGTGTTCGGAGACTTCGGAGACTACACCAAGCGAGGGAAATATTGCAACAAACGAAATTTAATCATGGTTACAAAAAAAACTACTAAACGGAATCTGATAATTTTCTTTCTTTTTGCGTTTGTATTCCATACTTATTGCCAGATAGATTACATTACCAATGATGATGGTTATTCTGTAATTTCCGATTCAACTGGCTTCTATGTAAAAAATAATGGCTTTAATTCCGAAAAGTTATTCCCGAAAAATTCCTGGACGGGAGATTGGATAGGGCTTAATCAATCGAGGTTCAACGTATATCAGGAAACGCAAATAGACTGGAGAAATAATCCAAGATATAAAAAGCAATACAAAGCGTTATTTAGAAAAAGCTTCGATTTGGCTGAGTTGCCAAATCAAATAATCTTGAGTGTAACTGCAGATATTTCATATCGGATATACATTAACGAAAATTTCGTTGCACAAGGCCCTGCAAATATTGGGAATGATTATAATGATAGTATTCCCCCAACGCATTGGTTTTATAACACACACAACGTGAAGAAATATTTGCACGTGGGAGCAAATACCATCGCGGTGGAGGTGTACAGTCATTCTCGGGAGATTTCTGAAACGAGCAGCGGACAAATGATGTTGATTTGCGATGTAGATGACGGATTAAATAAAAACATAGTTGCAACTGATCGTAGTTGGAAGTGTAATATTGATACGTCCTTCACTGTAAATGGAGGCAATTACAGTTGCAACTCAAATATTGAAGTGGCGAACTGGCTGAATAAAACATTTGATGATTCAGGGTGGGAGAATGCTTCCATAAAAAAAATTCCCAAGAAAGATTATTTGATGAATAGTAAGCTTCCTGTTCCATTCAGGTTTCCTGTAAAACCCAAAAGAATTTGGCAACTCCCAAACGAAACTGAAGTTACCGAATTTTCCACGACTTTTTTCAATAGGAAATTGAATAAAGAAGTATTCACACTTGATTATGACCGAAACATTACAGCCTATTATGGTTTTGAGGTCATCGCACAAAAAAATGATACGCTGAGAATTTATCCGTTCGAGAAAAAATACGCATCTCAGAACCGGGCTTTGACCTTTGTTTGCAAAGAGGGCATCAATGTTTTTTATGCTCCTTTTCTGAGCGTATTCCGGTATCTGAAAGTTGAAGTAAAATCCCAGAAAGGATTGATCATAAAGGATATTCGAGCTGATTTCTCTTCTTATCCTGTTAACTATGTAGGTAGTTTTTCCTGCTCCGATCGCAACCTGACCAAGCTTTGGGATATTACCCGTTGGACAACCCAACTATGTATGAACGATATGTATTATGATTCTCCCAAGCATCAGGAGCCAATTGCTTGCACGGGCGATTATCTCATTGAATCGCTAATTAACTATTATGCTTTCGGGGACGCATGGCTTACCCGGCAAACATTGGTTAAAACAGCTTTGCTACTGGAGAAAAATAATTACGATATGTTTCATACCAGCTACTCCCTATTATGGGTACAAATGCTAAATCAATATTACCAATATACTGGTGACATTCAATTGATAAAAGAACTTTTACCGCACGTCAATAAACTAAATCAATTATTTAAAACCTATTTGGACAGCGATAATCTGGTAAGTAATGCCCCCGATTATATGTTTATGGATTGGATAAAAATTGACAAATTCAATGCTCACCACCCACCGGCTGTTATAGGCATGGGGTATATGACAGCATTTTATTATAAATCATTATTGGATGCAGCTTATTTGAATAGCCTCGTTGACAACAACTTAATCAGGGATGAAAATCTAAAACTCGCCAGCAAAATTAAACTGGCAATGAATAACATACTGTGGGATAAAGAGAAAAAACTTTTTAAAGATGGTATTCCCTTCAAATCCAAAAAGGAAAACTATTATTTTTTTCCAAAGGATACAAATATTGTTACCTATAGTCCACACGTCAATACGCTTGCTGTATTGTATGATATTGCTCCTAAAAATCAGCAACCAGCCATTTTAACTTATGTAGTAAATCAAAAAACAATAGACCTTCAGCCCTATTTTATGTTTTTTGTTTTATCGACAGTTGAATATGCTGGGCAGTTTAACGCTCTTGGCTTAAAGCTTCTAAAAAAATGGGAGAATGGCATTAATAAGGAAACCTACACGCTAAAAGAAAACTGGCAAGACCAAACCGAGACTGGTTATGGTGGTGACTATAGTCATGCATGGGGAGGATCTCCTTTATACTTCATGTCTAAAAATATCTTGGGCGTAAGGCCGGCAATTCCGGGCTGTAAGGAAATAGAAATAATTCCATTTGTCAGCGAAAACATCAATTGGGCTAAAGGACGAGTACCACTTGGACAAGGAAGTAGCATTGGAATAAGCTGGAAAAGAGATAATAAGCTTAAATATAATTACATGTTGGAGATTCTAGATGATCAAAAATGTTTCATGGTGATTCCAAAAAATTTGAGAAAGAAAAATTTCAAAATAAATAACAAAAGTTACCCCATAGGTACAAATAGAGTCCAATTAGTTAGTGGGACTTATGAAATTGAATTTAAAAAGTAATGAATAAATGGCGATAACAAAGGCTATATGCAATAAGGATTTCAGTAGTAATTCAAACATTCTTCACAGCATAAACTTTGGTGTAGGTGGACAGAAAAGCAACCCTAAATACGTTATTTACGAGGTTGGTTTTTCTTTTCCATAGAAACACAAATTTATGTCATATTTGTGTCCGGATTTATTTGACCATCTAAGTAGGAAGATGTAGTGAGATGTGAGACAATGAGGCGTCAAGACACTTTGGAGGTGTCAGACGCCTAAATGAGAATTTACTCGCAAAGTTCCCAAAGCCACTTAGCTCGTTTTTCATTCAGGGAGGGTATTTGCATAATCATCAAGTTGAAACCACGTTTGCTCATTAGCCAATCCACATGTACTGTACCAGTTACTGAGTTCGACACATAGATTTTTTTAAAATGGTGCCTACTATTAATGTTCAGCATAAAACATACTTGAATCGACTTCTGCAACGCCTCAATAATAGTTTGTTCCGACAAGTCCTCCCCAAATGTTAATTGTTTCAGCGAGTAGCGAAGCAACGAATCATAAAACGCATCCTCAAAATTATTGACAGCCAATTGTTGGCGCGAAGTGTATTGAATAGTAATGTGCTGAATGCTCATATCATTTACGCTGCCGTTTTGATGGTTTCAAATAATTCCTTTTGCTTATCATTTAGGTTTTCAGGAATGTGAACTTTTAATTGAATGTACAAATCGCCAAACTGATCTGGCTTTTTATACAAAGGCATTCCCTTTCCTTTCAATCGAATTGACTTATCATTTTGTGTTCCCGGTGCAATCTTAATCTTCACTTGTCCGGAAGGTGTTTCAACTAACTCTTCCCCGCCCAATACTGCGGTGTATAAATCAATCTCCTGTTGACTATACAAATCGTCTCCTTTCACTTTAAACTTTGCATTGGGTGTTAGCTTTACGCGAACAAACAAATCGCCTCGTTGATCCTTGCTGCTTCCATTGGCACCTTTGCCTTTTATCCGCAATAGCAAATCGGTGTAGGCACCTGGTTTTGTTGTTACCCGCAAGGTTTCATTCTCCAGTTGAATAATTCTACTCGTTCCTTTAAAGGCTTCCTCGAGCGTAATCTCCATTTCCGTTTCATAGTCATGGCCTTTTCTACTTTGCGCTTTGCCTCTCCCCTGCTTACCTGCAAAAAAATGTTCGAAGAAATTCGAAAAATCGGATTGCCCACCGAAAGCATCGTTTCCATTGCCTTCATAAAACTGTTGACCACCCGAAGCTCCGTTAAATGGATTCTGTTGGTTGCCCTTGTCGTATTGCTGCCAATTCTCCCCTAGCTCATCGTATTTCTTTCGCTTTGTTGGGTTGCTTAATACTTCATTGGCTTCGTTTGCCAATTTGAATTTCTCTTCGGCTTCTTTGTTGTCAGGATTTTTATCAGGATGATGTTTAACGGCTAAAATCCGATACGCCTTTTTAATCTCATCCTGCGATGCTTTCTTATCAACCCCAAGCACTTTATAGTAATCCTTATACTCCACAGGTTAAACTTTGTGGATTGGATAATCTGTGTAGCCCTTCTCATCGGCTGTATAAAATAAATCCATATGAAGGTCGGTCGATAGCGGCCAATTGTTTTTGAATCGTGTAACCAAATCAGGATTGTTAATCATGGGGCGGCCAAAAGCTATGAGGTCTCCCAATCCATTTTCAATGTCATCCTCAGCACGCTTCTTATCGTACCCTCCGCACAGTATAATTGTATTCTTGAAAACATTTCGAATAAGCCATTTAACTTCGACCGGCACTGCCGGTGCCCCCATGGCGGAATGATCTACCAAATGGATGTAGGCAATCCCAAGGTGATTCAATTGCTCGGCTAAATACTTGTAAGTATCGTCTATACCCGGATAATGCGGCATATCACTTGCAACTCCATACGGAGACAAGCGGATACCCGTTTTATCTTTACCTATCGCATCTGCCACCGCAGCGGTTACTTCAATTACAAACTCGCAACGGTTTTGGATGCTACCCCCATATTTGTCGTTGCGGATGTTACTAATCGGTGAAAGAAATTCTTCTAACAGATAACCGTTGGCACCATGCAATTCAACGCCATCAAAGCCCGCCTCTATTGCGTTCTGAGCCGCCATAACAAATTCTGATTTTGCTATTGCGATGTCTTCCAACGTCATTGCTTTTGGCGTGGGGTAGTCTTGCAGTTGTTTGGCATCGGTCCACATTTGGCCAGCCGCCTTTACAGCCGAGGGTGCCATTATGTGTGCTTCCTTGGCCATATTCAACGGATGACTAATTCTTCCCGTGTGCATCAATTGAACAACTATTTTGCCCGCCTTCAAATGAACCGCCTTGGTTACCTTCTTCCAGCCGTCTATTTGTGCTTGATCAAATATACCCGGAATGCGAGCATAGCCTGTTCCATTCAACGAGGGCGATGTACCTTCGGTAATAATCAGGCCAGCACCCGATCGCTGCTCGTAATAAGTTGCCATCAACGTATTCGGCACATTGCCGATTGCGCGGCACCGCGTCATAGGCGCCATAACTACTCGATTCTTGACCTCAATCGATCCAACCTTTGCGGGAGTAAGCAATTTGTAATCTTTCGGATGGACAAGTATCGAATCATGTTCGATGCTATTTTGCTCCAATCGCTGCTTGTGGTCTTGTAAATACCCTTCTTCTTGTTGCATGGTGTTTGTTTTAACTGAATATTAAATTAATCTTTATAGGACGTTGGAATTAAATATAATGGAATTTTAGAATGGCGAAGTACTTTTTCAGCCACACTTCCTATTAATATTTTTTCATACCATTTGCGCCCATGAGTGCCGAGCACTATGAAATCTACTCCCAATTCCATAGATGCATCTAAGATGCCATCAGCAAAATCTCCCTCACTCACAATTGTCTTTATGTTTTTATCACCTAAATGGGCTTTAGACTTATTCAAAAATTCCTGCCCAACTTCTCGCAACGAATCAATGATGTTATTTGTAAGCATCAGATCATTATAGCCGACAAATCCCATCGGCTCAAACTCTGAGACCGAATAATAGACGGGGTTTGAAATTACATGAATTAACGTGACTTCCGCTTTTAATTCCTTGGCTAATGCATAGCCGACCTCTGCCACTCGCTGCGCGGCCGGATCATAATCAATCGCAATTAATACTTTCTTCATTATTATTACTTGGTTACTTCATTTTTTAGCGTAGAACCGCTTTCAAAGTCTGTGAAATTTTGAATAGTGGTGATGGCAATTTGTTCTAATGCCTCCTTCGTAAAAAAGCCAAGGTGCGGTGTTATTAATACATTGTTAAAAGACATAAGTCGCTCAATCAAATCATCTTGAATAAGACTTCCTGAGAGGTCTTTAAAGAATAAATCCTTTTCACCTTCATACACATCAATACCCAAGTATCCCAGTTGTCCAGTCTTAAGTGCTTCAATCGCATCCACGGTATTAATAACACCTCCCCTGCTTGTATTAATAAGCATGGCGCCTTTTTTCATTTTGCTAAAGGCAAGTGAGTTTAATAAATGTTTTGTTAATGGTGTTAAGGGGCAGTGGATCGAAATAATATCCGCGTCTTGAAGCAGGTTTTCAAAAGAGCAATAGGTTACACCCTTTGCTTTCATGCTTATCACTTCCACAAGATCATAAGCAATTACCGTGCAGCCAAAACCAAGCATAATTTCGCAAAAGGCCGAACCAATATTACCAGTGCCAATTACCCCGACCGTCTTTCCTTTTAGGTTAAAGCCCATCAGGTTTTGCAGTGTAAAATTATTTTCCTTAACGCGGTTATACGCTTTGTGCGTTTTTCTATTAAGGGTTAATATCAGCGCTGTGGCATGCTCAGCAATGGCCTGTGGCGAGTACGATGACACTCGAGTTACTTTTATGTGATGATCGAAGGCGGCCGTAATATCCACATTATCGTACCCAGCACTGCGCAGGTCTATGAGTTTTATACCCGCTTTGGAAAGATCCTCAACAACTCTCCTATCGATCACATCGTTGAGCAAAACGCACACCGAATCAAAACCACTCGCTAATTTGACAGTTGTTGAATTCAGTGATTCATCGAAGTAGGTAAGTTGATGCTTCGCATCAGAATTTGCCTGATCAAGATATTCACGCTCATAATATTTGGTGCTAAATACTCCTACTTTCATGCATCCTATGTTTTAATTGAATTACTAATTAAGTGCCCATTGTCGTTTGTAGAATGCTGGTCATTGAATTGATGAACGGTTTTCAAACCGTTTGTCAAAAAGGACTTTAAAAACTACTTTTTTACTGCGATAACTTGAGGATTGCTAGGTATCATGAGAGAACGTCCAGATTCTTCTGTGATATCAAAAGTAGGTTGCCCGTAAACGTTACTGAGATCAAAAATGAAAGCAACGTCTCCTTTTATTTTCTTACTTTCATTAAAAACGGTTACCCCATTGCCATCAGAAATAACGATGAGCACATTTTCTACGCCAACATGCGAAGCAGAAAAAAGATAATGTTTATTCCCTAGGTTAGCAACGTGCGTGTAGGTAGGAGGTTTGTTATTCGTGTAATTCAACGTTTGCACCACCTTGTCCACGCCATTATCAATCTGAATGGTATACAACTCTTCAGAAACAGAAGAAAGATTTATAGGCATCGAAAAATCACGCACTGCAAAAACCACTGTGGAAGAAATTTCATTTCCTTTTGAATCTTTGATCGTCACCGTTACGTTGCCCGTCTTTGAGCCGGTGTATTTTATCAAATAAACCCCAGATGTCTCATTTTTGCTAATTGTAAACCATGGGGTTGGATCAGAAGCAGTTGCGTAAAAAGTGCTTGCAAATAAGCAAACAAGTGTAAATAGAATGGCTTTATTTTTCATGATTTTTTAGGATTGATTGATCTCTTAAATTTTATAGAACTAATTAGTAAAGATGGACAAAGCTCTTCCACACGATTTTACATAAAAATAAAAAGGCATTACACACTTTACTGATAGCGCAACTATTCATGCCTTCTAAAGTAAAATGTAAATAGAAATATCAATACTCTGTAAATGTAGTAGGAGCACGCATTGCGAAACCGTTCTAAAAAATCGTATTGTTCAATCTGATGTTGAGCGATGGGCAAACAATCTGATTTGATAATGTTGCAAAGAGTTTGCTCTACTTGTGCAGCAAAATGGGAATCTTTAACCTCTACATTTAACTCAATACTTGCATACGCACTCAACCCATTTATATTGTAGGAACCCACGGTAGACCAATCTCCATCGCAGGTGGCAATTTTTCCATGAAGTATCGATTTTTGGTATTCGTATATTTCAATTCCATTATCTACTAGCCGCTGATACATAAATCGCTCTGCATACTTTGCGATTTTTATGTCTGATCTGCCCGCAAGAATAACTTGAACTCTCGCACCACGTTTTGCTGCCAAACGCAATTTCTTTCTGAATTGATTACTTGGGATAAAATACGCGGACATAATGATGATGCTTTTGTTTGCATTACTTATCATCTTCAAATAGCTGGCAGTAATCTGATTTTGGCCTCGCACCCAATCATTCGTCTTCACCAACACACGCTCTCCTTTTGTATGAAAAGCACTTTTATCCAGACGCTGAGCCTTTATAATCACATTATTGCTAATTCGCGACTGACAGATATACGTTAACCAGACAGAAACATTTCCCTCCGCATACACGGCCCAATCGAGCCAAGCTGGCTGGCCGGGCATGTCATTGTAGCGATTGCTGATATTCATACCTCCCACCAGGGAATAAACTGAATCCACAGTTAAGACTTTATGATGAAGTCGCCTTCCAAAATAAAAATGTTTGCTTTTTAGTAGTGGTTCGAACATGCGAAAATGGACACCCGCCTTCTCAAGATTTGAAATAAACTCGTTTGATAGTTTACTGGATGCGTAGCCATCCACTAACAAAAACACTTGAACCTTTCTCAGGGAAGCCTGTTTCAGTGCCTCGCTTATTATTCCTCCCGTCTCGTCTTCATCAAAAATATAAGTCTGTAAATAAATTGAAATCTTTGTCTCGGTAATGAGCTTCAAGAGCAACTCAAAGTACTCACTACCTCCGTGAATAAGACGAATTTTTTGATCCCCAACGGCAGCGACCTTTGAATAGGTCATTCTCTATTCATGAAAAATAAATAGTGGATAGGTAGCAGCAGAGCTTAGTGTGCGAACCAGACTCTTATGAAAAATATTCCGAATGAAGCTATGTTGGGTGGAGCAGAGTGCCAATGCATCATACTGATTTTTTATAAAATAACTATGAATGCTGCTGATGGCATCGTCATTATAAATGGTATCAAATACTACGTCAGGCAAATCGTGGGAGTTAATAACACGTTGTTCCACCTCTTCGGAATAGAGTTCCTCCTCGCGCGAATAGTGTTTTTTAACTTGGAGTACAGTTACTTTCACTTCCAGCAATTTAGCCCATTTACTTAATTGGGCCATGGGAAGTAGTTGCTCATGTTCATAGTCAAAAGCATACATAATGGTTGAAATGTTTTTATACTGGCACCCTGTCGGGATCAACAGAACGGGTATTGACGTCTCATGGGCTACCTGATAGGAACGACTTCCAAAAAAGTATTCATAATAATCGTCCGCACCATTAGTACCCATAATCAATAAATCGAAGTCAGACGATCGCTTGGCAAGGATGTCCACCAATAAACCATTCCAGGGTTGCACCTCTGCATTGCAAGTGATCTTGAACATTTCCATTACCTGATAGCACTGTTCTTCTAACTTTTCCAAGATGGGCTCGGTTGCCAAGTGCTTTCCTTTAATTATCTCTAATGCTGGCAATGAGACAATCGATTGAACATTAAACAAGGTAAGTTCAGCACCTATCTTTTTTGAAAGTGCAGCTGCATAAGCGATCGCTAAATCCGCAGTGTCTGAAAAATCAGTTGGACAAAGTATTCGTATCATAAAATTGTGTTAAGCATATATTTCATATTCCTTTGAGTCAATCAATACGGGTTGATCTGAAATGCTAGGAGTAAGCTTTTGTTGTGCACTAATAATCGATTTAATGTGCGGTTTTTCAATGGTGTAATAAAACACATACATAACTAATTGATTCAACACCGTGGCAAGAATTCCGGCAACTGAACCTACCATAAGTGCTGCTCCATAAGCACTCGATTGACCAATACCATACATAGGATTTGAAAAATATTTGTAGGGACCTTCTAGTTTGAAATCAACAATAGCTCGTTTCAAAAATAGATCTTTGTAATAGTAAGTATCGATACCGATGACAAAAGTAGCGGCCGTATTTACCCAAAATCCGATGGCAATCAGAAGCAAGCCCAATCCCATAGAGACTATTTTAATTGTTTCAATGGTTGGTATCGAAAGAAGGAAAAAGTTGTCATTGATTAAATCTATTAATGACCATTGCGAAGCATGGGTAAGAAGGCCAAAACTCAACCCCCGTTGAAAGAACATAATGGAAGTGACCAACTCATATTTGTTCCACGCTTCATCTTCGCCATATTTGCTAATCATTTTAAAGGCAAATCCATTCTTGCCAAAGCCTGAAAATAAATAGATATAACGGATCAAGAACAAAATCAAGTAATACCCCAATGCTTGGGCAAAATTGACGTACTGAGCGATAAATAGATGCGATCCATAACCCACTAAAATTAAAAGCAACGAATCAACCCTCGAGTTATTCATTTTATCGATGCGTATTCCAGCAGAAGCAAGTAGTATGATAAATGTTTTTCGTATGGAATGAGTCATCTTGGATATTTTTTGCGCTTGAACAAATTTAAATTATACCGTTTCACGGATCATTATATCCAACTTGTCTACACTTACATTCTTTACTTATCCTTCATCCTCCGCTTCTAAATACTTCCCCAGCGTTAATCTTGCCATCAAATAACTAATAGTTGATTCGGCACCTTGATTTAAATTAACATGTGTTTCTTCCAATCCATCAAAACAACCACCAGTACAAGGGTTGTAAATTATTTGGTTGAGATGATTGTTGCCCAGAAACCAACTAAACGCTTCTGCCATTTTTCTAGAGTATTTCGGGTCTTCAAAAGCATCATAAAATCTACTCAATGTTAAAATGCAATACGCCACATCAATGGGCTGCTCGCCACCACGTGTGTTGCAAGACTCCTGACCTTTATGAAACCAATTCTTATTGGAGATGACTTTTATTTGATTGCCGCTAAATGTTAATGACAAAAGAAAATCGAAAGATGTCTTTGCAATTTCTTGATATACCGGGTCGCCCGTTTCCATCCATGCGCAGAGAATGGCCTCGGGTAAAATACTGTTGGCATAGGTCATGTAGCTTTCAAACCACTTCCAATCACTTTCTGATTCATGCCGATACATCTGAACTAACCTATCTGCGAGCATCCTGATCAATTGAGTTGTCTCGATCGACTTATTCTTTAGGTTGGCTAAGTAAAGACCCTTTATTGAAAAAGCCATTGCCCTTGTGCTGTGCATTTTTAATGTTGAAGGCAACGCCTTTTTCAGGATCGCCTCTGCTTGCATAACCAAGGCGGCAGGTAATAGATCGCTTTTCGAAATCAACAAGCCCATCGCCCACAAAGCTCTTCCACTTGCGTCCGCAAGATTTATAATATTGTTTTGATCGGTAAATTTCTGATGAGCATCTACGTAGTTTAGAAAATAGCCTTCCGGCTGTAGGCAATAATCTATAAAATCTAAATAGACTACGATATACTTTAAATCCTCTGGGTTTCCTGTCTGCTCAAAATGCCAGCACATGGCAATGAGCGATCGTGCATTGTCGTCAAGCGTGTAGCCAGAATCAATATCAGGTTGATTTATTTTCGAAAACTGTATCACGCCAACATCAGTGGTCATTTTCTTTAAATGATCTAAATTGATTTCAGGCATTGTAAATTGGAGTGACATACGCTTCGGTTTATACTGAAAATATTGTTCAGAAAATCCATTATCTTCTACTTTGTTCCACATCGTTTTTTGAAGAAGAAGGGCGTGTGCAACCGCTGAATTCTCCCAGGAAGAAGTGACAATCCGTTGCAACGTATTAAATCGTAACGTTGATCTCAACTCCTCATCACCAAGCAATCGGTTTACCTTTTTCGTAAGTTCAAAAGAGTCTTGAAAGTCAATAAACATATCATCATCTCCACCTAACACTTCTAACGCATGCGGAAAGGGAGTTGAAATGATTGGGCAGCCGCAACTCATTGCATAAGAAAAGGTTCCACTTACCGCTTGGTTTTTATCCAAAGAAGTAAACAAATAAATATCCGTCAGCTGTAAATACTCTAAAAGGGTATCAAGTGGCAGATAGCAATTAATGAACTTAACA
This sequence comes from Flammeovirgaceae bacterium, assembly GCA_027487845.1. Taxonomy (GTDB): domain Bacteria; phylum Bacteroidota; class Bacteroidia; order Cytophagales; family Cyclobacteriaceae; genus ELB16-189. The sequence goes on along the minus strand of JAIYCV010000028.1, from coordinate 69,830 downwards.
TGATCTTCTAATTTCAACGTTCGAACGTTCGATTCCAGTTTCTTTCTGTATTTCTCTCCTTCTGCTTTTACCACCGAAGGATGGGTTTTGCCTATCACTAAAAATAACACGTCAGGATTCTCACTTATTATTGCAGGCAAGGATTCCAACGTTGTTTCAATACCTTTACCAGATCCTAGCAATCCGAAAGTGGACAGAATTCTTCGTCCTGATAGATTAAATTTCTCTTTTAGTAGTTGTTTATCGTGATGGGGAACCAGGTGAGTGCCATGCTGAATGACAGAAATTTTCTCGAAAGGTATTTGATACTCGTTGTGAAGTATAGATGCAGCATTGTTTGTCATCACAATAACTGAGTTTGCGACAGTCGCCATAACTTTTACTTTGGCTAACAATACCGAATCTGGCGAGGGTAATACCGTATGGAATGCGATGATAATAGGCTTATTTATACGATGTATGAAGCGCATAAAAGCACCTTCATTGTTTTGAAAGAGTCCGAATTCGTGTTGAATTACCACCAATTGAATGGTATCGTCATCATTAATGGCATAGGTCAATTCTTTAAACTGCCGTGTGTCAGTAGTATCTAAGGTGAGCTTTACCTCCTCTGGGTAGGTATAGTTTTGGAGACCCGATTCGAGTGCGCACACTTTCAACGAAAAAGAATTGTGAAATTTATTATTTAGCGCTTTCACCAGGTCTTGCGAGTAGGTGGCAATCCCACATTCTCTTGGTGGATACGAACTTATTAGAAGTATTTCGGGCAAATCGTCAATTATTTTTGGTGCCACTAAATCTTGACCTTTGAAGCCCGCGTTGCGGACATTCAATTCAGGTAATTCAATAAATTCCGTTTCCATCATAATTTATTTAAGAGTAACTCGGTCAACAGGGCAGACATACTTACAGATACAGTAGCTATGCGTTCATCCGCTGCTCCGTAATAGATGTAAAGCGCATCTCCAAACAACACTGCACCAGTAGGAAAACAAACATTATTTACTTCTCCTTTTAATTCCCAAACTAATTCAGGTTTGAACAGTGGATAAGGAAGACGGGCAATTTCAAGTTGCGGATTATGTAAATCAAGTAACGCAGCACAAGCAGAATAGACGTACCCTTTCGAAGAATCATGCACCCCGTGATAGATCATCAGCCAACCTTCAGCTGTTTCGATGGGTGGGCAGCCACCTCCAATATAGCTTATCTCATGGTCATATTTTGGCGAAAGAACAATGTACCGATCTAAATGCAAAAAATAATCGGCCCAGAATACTTCGTTCAAGTCTTTTAAATCTTCAACAGAGACGATGATCTGAATATCGGGCTTAATGCGATGCAAAAAACAGAGCCTCCCTCCTATTCGTTTAGGAAAGAAAATAAGATTTTTGTCCCATAGAAATTGCTGCTTGCCTTGACTTTTAATTGAACGCTCATGTTCATTGTAGTACAAATACTTTTCTGTGGTTTCCTTTAAAACAAGTAAGCGGGCAAAATTTTGATAGGTTATTTTGGGAACAATAATTCCACGCTTTTCAAAGTGAATTAAATCTGCTGAAGTAGCCAATGCACCCAGCGCATTTACACCGTCATAAGCGGTGTAGGTCAAATAAAAAAGATCATCAATCTTCACGATACGCGGGTCTTCAAGTCCTTGCGACTCATAGTCAAATTCGGGAAATATCACGGGGAGTTTGTAACGCACTTCAACTTCAAGTGGCCCTTTGAGTTTACAATACCCAATGGTGGAATGATTACCCTGTTGAACGGCCCGATAAAATAAGTGAACAGTGTCTCCCTCTTTAATGGCTGCTGGATTCAACACGCCTTCATTTTCGAAAGGCAACTCCGTTTTGTGTAATAGCACACCTTCCTTTTTTACAGCGATCATGATACTGCCCAAAACTCAACGTAGGGGAAGAAAACATCGTCAAACTAACGAATAGGATATTGCTACGGGAGACTGGATACCTGTAAAGGTGGATAGGATTTAATGTGAAACTATTGCATCCTAGTGTTGAAGTATTACACAAATCACGTCATTCCATATCTCTACTTCACAAAAAGAGGGCTTTCAAAAAAATTGCCATTCGAATCTGCCCATACTTCTTCTGTGATTCCGTCAGTGCCCAAAAGCTGGAAGAAGTAATCTGTCTCGTCCAAACTGATGTTCTCCCAAAAAGTGAGTACGGGAAGCAATCCATAGATGCTAGTTTCAAAACCCATGAGCAACGTGGGCGAGGCGTCTTTACTCCATGCCGATTTTTTCAGCGTTTCCATATAACGCCCCGCTTTGTCGAACAGAGAAATGTGTTGCTCATACCCCAAATCAAATGTTGCTTGCGCACCAAATGAAGTCGATGTCCAAGTTAGTTTGCTCTTGAGATCAGGCATCTGTTTTAGCAAATCTTTTGTTAAGCTGTCTCTTCTGGCTTCAGTAAGAGTAACTTTCTCCTTTTTAGATAACAGATTGCTTTGCGCGCTAAGCGCATAACTCACGGAGAGGAAAGAAAAAACAAGGCAGATTCGTACGGACATGCTTCTTCTAAGAAAATAAACGTGCCAACAGAAATCAACACTGCTAGCCTACGTGTTCATCAACAGATGTGGAATTATTTCTACACTAAAAGGTAAGCACACTTTTAAAACCGTGCATTGACTATCAAATTTAAGTGGCACGGAAATTCATAGATCATCTACGTACCATAAAAATAAACTATGAAAAAGAGCCTATTGTTAATTATTTCTGCCTGTCTATTGATTTCATTTCAGTCGTGTGAGTCTAAAAAGGAAAAGGAAGAAAAAGAAGAAAAAGAGCTGGCACAGGAGCCAGTTATTGAAAGCACCCCAACGCTGACAAAAGAAGAAAAGCGGGTAGCCAAAGAGCAAAGGAGGCTTGCTACTATTGAGAAGAGAAATGCCGCATTGGCAGAACGGTTGAAAAAAGGCATCTATTTTACAGGCGCGGACGGAAAACTTATTTACCTGAAAGCAGAAACCGAACCATCATTTCCCGGAGGCGATGAGGCCATGAGAGAATATCTTAAAAAGACCATTGAATACCCAACAGAGGCATCTGACAACGGTGACGAGGGAACGGTGTTTGTTGACTTTATTGTCTCAGAAAGTGGCGAAGTAAGAGAAGTGACCGTTAACGATGAATCCTCCGAAAGAGGGGACAGCTATTTACGCGATGAAGCCATACGGGTGGTTAAATCCATGCCGCGTTGGAAACCCGGAAAGCAGCAAGGCAAGGCCGTAGAGGTGGCATTTAACCTGCCCATTACATTTAGATTAGATTGAGAATTGGTTGAGGGTTGAGGTTTGAAGGAGCGTAGGGAGCGCTCCTTCTTTTTTTTGTGAAATTTGGTGGTTACTGATACCATCTACACGACTTGCGCTCGTTTGCAACGAGTGCAGCATCGATATTGGATCGCTGGGGAGAAACGGTGGTTGTCAAATTTATACTTACTGCCCCTAAACAACTATGTAAACTTGACTGAACATGAGCGCACGCTCGAGGGTTAAGGGTCTTAGCGGACGCTAAGACCAGAGAGAGGTTAGATATCCGATGAAATATCAAATTCTAGGTGAGGCAAACTAAGTCTCAAAAGAAAGGTAATCGCAAACATTTGGAAATTCATTGCATTTGTTAATTCCAAACTCGATAATAAGATATTTTAAAAATGCAAGTCAATTTACGTTATCAGGCGAAAAAGTAATTTTTTTGGTCATTATGTAAACTTCGGAAAAAAAGTTATTTTTTTTTCTTCTTAACTATTTCCATTTAGAATGAGTGTTTAGTAGCCTAATTATCAATAACTTATAGTAGTTTTTCCATTAAATCTCACTATTAACTGTGAGGAATTAACACTTTTTTATTTGATCAATGTTACAGAGATTTACAGCATAGCTTTAAAAAAAATAGGCCACTTGGCGGTGGCCTATTTATTCTAGCTGTTGGTGATCCACCTCGGTGAATTTTCGAGACCACACCGAGGGTAATAAAACTAGTAACTAGACTTGGTTATTAGACGTGCCTCTGATTAGAAACCAGAGGCTTTTTTTTTACTTAACAAAACTAGTATATTTTCTAATATTAGTAATACCTAAAGTACAACCAGAAGTATTACTAGTACCAAAACCACCAAGATTATCATTATTATCACCTTGATTTACAGTTAATTACAGCCAATTCTAAGAAAAGCAAATAAATTCAAATAATTTCTAAATAAGTGCAAAAAAACCCAAACATATCCCAAACAAATGGGATGGAATCACTTTTTTAAAGATGTGAAAACACCTGTTTATGGTTATTATTTGGAACACATACTTTTAGTAGTCATTACACAACGCGTGTCCCCCACTTTCCCAAATACTACCTCTTTTCGATAGACCCCCTTCTTCAAATCCATTGTATCCACCTCACACTTCCTCTTTCCCAGCTTTTACCTTTGCCCACCGAGCAAAAAGCTGTGGCAATCGAGCAAAAAGCATCCTTACCCAAGTATTTTGCTCCAAAGTCGGAGTAAAAAGCTCCGCTTTCGGAGTTATTACCTTCGCTGCCGGAGTTAAAAGCTTGCCTGGCCGAGTAAAAAGCTTCGATCGGGGAGCTAAGAGGTGGAGGGGTGTACTTCATAGGTGGGTGGGGGTACTTCCTAACCTCAAAATCAGGCTGTTCTGGGGGTTGGCGTGGTAGTGGCAGGTCCTGCGCTTGGCTTTGTAAAACGCTGCGAAAGGTGGTTATAAATGTCCTCCGCTCTCGCTGTACTACATTTATATATTGATTCTCAATTGCGTTGGTGAAAAACCAACGCAGGCGAAGTAGGCATAATTAACGTTAGGCTATTTTAGCTTCGTATCTAAAAACCTTTCTTTCAGCAGCTGATTAGCCCGCTTTTTCAATGGGTTTCCGTGCCCAAAAACAGCTTGCGCAAAGGGAAAATCTGCCACTTTCAAAATAGATTCTCGTGCCAAAGCCCTATTCTCATTAATGGTAGAATAGCTTAATCCCATGACGTTTGAACAGATATCACCTGCTATTAATATTCCATCTTGGGGCAGTAAAAATGATACATGACCAGCACAATGTCCCGGTGTATGAATAACTTCTATATCATTGGCAAATGGAAGTATTTCCCTGTCTCCTACGGTTTTATTAACAGGAAAAGATTCGTATTTCGTGCCTCCTGGTCTAATGAAGAAACGATAGACGAGTCTCGGAATAATGCCTGGCGTAACCGTAATTCCATCGTATCCAGCTTCCCCTTTAGCAGTTAGGGCAAGGTCGGCAGCATGGATGTACACCTTAGCTCCTGTGCGCCTGCTTATCTCCGCAGCACTACCCGCATGGTCAACATGACCATGGGTGAGCATTAAATGCTTAATATCTGCAGGGTCATGACCAGTTTGTCGCACACCCTCCAATATAGCGTCCGCTTTGTTTGGCCATGCAGCATCAACCAATACCAATCCATCATTGGTTTTAATCAGATAGACATTAACTATTCCGATCTCAATTCGCCAAAGGTGAGTTGAGACTTGCATTATTTTCGACATAGGGTATGAAATTTAACGGAGTTATATTAATGGCAAGCCCATCAAAGCTTGAATCTAAAAAGACAATTCTTTTACATGTGCATGTTCAACTGTTTTACCTTCTTCATGTTGGTTAAGACCTCGCTCAACTTTTTCTACAAAGATTAATGTATCCGCCAATTCCTCTAGGTCAAATTCTTGCGGCAGTTCCTTCACCGCATCAATTACTTTTTCCCTTTTCATTATTTTCCAACTTTCCTACAATTTATATCTTTTTGCCGTATAAATATCTTCTCGCTGTTCGCCATTTGTAATGTCGAATCACAGAAACGCGGGATTTGAAATACCTAGTATCTGGGTTCTGGGTTGCAAATCCAGAGCAGCGGAAGACTTCAAGAGGAAAGGCAAAAATCACTGATCCGTTCAGAGATCAATCTTTTGTCTTAACCATTGATTCTCCTTTTCTCCTCTTTACCCATTTCACTACCTCAAACCAGACAGTGGCAATAATGCCTACACCAGCACTTACGGCCAATTGGCCAAGCGTAATTAACTCGAAATCAAAAAACGCAGACAGGGGTTGTATAAAAAGTAAAGCCGAGGTGAGTGCCACGGTAATCACAATCATAAGTAGCACTAGGTTGTTTTTATAGCGCAGGGTGGTAAGCACGGAATAATAAAACGAACGGTTGACAAGCATTAAAAAAATGTTCGCTACAATTAAATTAGTAAACACCAACGTGCGCGTGCTTGCTTCATTCAACCCAACATTTACGCCATACTGATAAACACCCAACGTGCCTACGGTAATTACTAATCCTTGAACAATACTCGCAATTAATTCTCTTACTTTAAAAAATGTACTCGTAAACGGCCTTGGCTTTTGACTCATCGCATTTGCTTCCATTGGCTCGTTTTCATAAATAATCGAGCAAGTAGGGCCCATAATCAACTCCAAAAAGATAATATGCACAGGCAGAAAAATATTTGGATAAACCCATCTCAATGCCAGGGGAATAAATACAGTAAGTATAATAGGGATATGAATAGAAATAATGTATTGAATAGCCTTTTTCAAGTTCGTGTATATCTTTCTTCCCATGGCAATGGCATCCACCATTTTTGAAAGATCGTCCTCTAACAAAATCAGCGAAGCTGCTTGCTTGGCAATCTCAGTTCCTTTCTTTCCCATGGCAATGCCAATGTGGGCTGCTTTCAATGCAGGGCCGTCATTCACGCCATCGCCCGTCATGGCTACAATTTCGTTCTTTGCTTTTAATGCATTTATTATTTTTAATTTGGCCTCCGGAAACATGCGCGTGAATATTTGAGTGTCTTCCACGCGTTGCCCTAACTCCTCTTCATTCAACTTCATCAATTCATTGCCTGAAATGGTTTTATCGAATCCTTTAAATCCAATTTGTTTTGCAATAGCACTGGTGGTTTCTGCATTGTCGCCCGTAATAATCTTTACTTGAATCCCCGCTTTGTAAAATGATTCAAGTACCGATTGTATGTTCTTCTTTGGTGGATCGTAAAATGCTACAAGTCCTTTAAAATTGAATTTGAATTCTTGTTGCGTTGCCGGATAATTATTGTCATTCCAACTGGTCTCCCCTACTGCCAGTAACCGATAACCGTCCAACGACAATGTCTTGATCGCATCATTGATTTTCGTTTTCCTTTCATTATCCAATGGAGAGACATTGATAATTGCTTCGGGCGCACCTTTGGCCGCAATAATCTTCATACCTGCTGAGTTTTGAAAAACATGTGTCATCATAGGGGGCTTCCCTCCTAGCGGATATTCATGAATCAATTTAGAATCCGTTCGCTCATCGTTCGTCATGTGACTTTTATAAGCATCATGCAAGGCAACTTCCATCGGATCGAAAGGGATAGGTTCACTTGCAAACATCGCCACCCGTATTAACTCATTTTCCTCTTTATCTTTCAATTCATCGGCATTGAGTATTTTTTGGGAGTCAAACAAATACACTTTAGCCAAACTCATTTTATTTTCTGTAATGGTTCCTGTCTTATCGGTACAAATAACAGTACCACTTCCAAGCGTTTCTACCGTTTTCATTTGTTTTACTACAATGCCCATCTTCATTAAGCGCCAGGCACCCAACGCCATAAAAGAAGTAAGCGCCATCGGAATTTCTTCTGGCAGCACACTCATAGCAAGCGTAAGCGACTTGATTAAGCTATCCAGCAACAGCTTAGAGTGCATGTAATTGGTGATCCACACAATCACAAAAACAATAGCCCCTGCAACCACCATCTTCTTAACGAAGTTGTTGATTTGCCTTTCTAGCGGAGTCGGTTCTTCCTTAATACTCTCCAGGCTTTTACCAATTTTGCCTAACTTGGTTTCGTTGCCAATCGCAGTAACTGTCGCAATAGCTAAACCAGCCGTCACCGTTGTTCCGGAAAAAATAAAATGTTCTTCTTTTGATGAATCCTTCGCCACAGGCATCGATTCTCCCGTAAGGATCGATTCATTCACAGAAAAATCATTTGAATGCGTAATGGTGCCATCCGCACCAATAAGAATTCCTTCTTCTACCAATAGGCTATCACCCACTACTACTTCTTCGCTCTTGATCTGAACCGCTGCTCCGTTGCGAATTACTTTGCAATTGGGTTTAGTAAAGTCCTTCAACTTATCCAATGCATCACGACTTTTAGAATCCTGATAGAGCGAAATGAGTGACACGAGTACAATAGCAGAAGCCAGAAAAATTCCGTCTCCCACCTTGCCGCTGATAAAGTAAATAGAGGAAGTAACTAACAACAAAATAATCATCGGCTCTTTAATCAAGCCAACAACTGCCTCTAAAAATCGATTCCTCTTTTTATAGATTAACTGATTTGCTCCAAACTTTTCTCGGGCAGCGAGCACTTGAGCATCGGTAAGGCCTTGTGTGTTGTAAATGTTCGCTGCCATATAATTTCTTACCTATTACTGTTTGATTATTTTCCCATCTTCCATCTCAATGATACGATGCGTATTGTTAGCAAACTCCTGATCGTGCGTCACAATTAAAAGGGCTTGTTTGTTTTCTTCCGCTAATTTCTTAAAAATATCAAAAACAATGAGACTATTTTTCTTATCAAGATTACCAGTTGGTTCATCGCAAAGAATAACACTAGGGTTGTTTATGAGTGCACGCGCAATTGCGACCCGTTGTTTCTCTCCGCCAGAAAGTTGATTAGCCTTTTTGTCCGCCAACGATTCAATGCCCAACGTTTTCAATCGATCCATTGCATGTACCTTCACTTCCGATTCGGTGTGGGCAGTTAACTTCAACCCGGGAAGCATTACATTTTCCACCACCGTAAACTCATTCAATAAATAATGAAATTGAAACACAAAACCAATTTTCTCATTTCGCACACGCGCCAATTGCTTTTCAGATTTGCCGCGCATCACCTCACCCCCAATCATTAGTTCACCTTCGTAGTCGGTGTCCATCGTAGAAAGTATGTAAAGTAGCGTTGACTTACCACAACCTGATTTTCCTGTAATAGCCACGAATTCACCTTTCGTGATGGCAAGATTCACATCTTTCAATACAGGTACCGTTACCGGATCATGGAAACTTTTTGAAATGTGATTCGCTTGAAGTACAATCTCATCCATGCAATTCTATTTTCCACGAATAATAATAACAGGATCTATCTTACTTGCCTTACGCGATGGCGCCCAACCGGCTAGGTACGTTGTAATCAAAGAAAAAGTAGAACCGATAACATAAAAAATTGGATTGTAGTTAATCGGATATGTTTTTACAGTAGGAAGAGAAGCCGTGTTGAAGGGTATTTGATCTATGGCGAAGGAAAGCAAGAAGCCGAAGCCCAACCCGACAAAACCTCCGAAGAAACCAATACTCAAAGCAATCACCAAAAAAATTCGATTCACATCTACACCAGAGAAACCGGTGGCTTTGAGGATGGCTATGGAATCCATCTTCTCATAAATCATCATATTGAGGATATTATAAATACCAAAGCCCGCAACAACTAGCAATGTGACGCCAACGGCATATGAGATAAGTGACCGCACAAATGAACCTGTCTCGAATTGTGAGTTCGCAGTTTGAATGTCTTCTGCATCTGTTTGAAATAATTGAGCAAACTCTTTTCCTATTGCTGGCGCCTGCAGCATATCAACTACTTTCAACTGTATGTCGGTGATATAATCGTTGGGTTTACCTAATATTTTCTGAGTGGTGGCAATAGATGCATAGCTTTGAACTTTATCTAACTCTGCTAACCCCGATTGAAAAAAACCTACTACTTTCAATGAAAACTGTTGTTGCTTAGCCGTAGTCACCTGAACGACATCACCAATCTCAACAAGTAGTTTTGCTGCCAACCCCTTACCCAAAATAATGCTATTCGATACATTCTTAAGGTCTAGTGGGTTTCCCTCCACCACGTAATCGGTGAAATGAAACAAGTTACTTTCGGCTTGCGCATCAATGCCATTTATCACACCAGTAATATCAATCGAACCATCATTAAAAAAAACCTGTGCTGTTATTTTTGGTGCAATGCCAGTTACCCGACTGTCTTTTTTTAATGCTTGAATGATGGCTCCGCTATTATAAATTTCTTGACGGCTGCTGCCCGATTTAATCGATCGGATGAAATTATGAGACTGTTTAAATTCAGTTGAAATATCAATTGGTTGATGAAGACTTGGTTTAATATCGTTGTACAAACGAACGTGGGCGGTTCTATTTAAGATAAGGCCATCCAACAAATCATTGAGACCCGTCATAAAACTAAGCAGCGTGATGAACATGGTAATGCTAAACGTAACGCCCACCGCGGCCACCAGTGTTTGCTTCCACCGTGCTAACAAAAGTGCTTTTGCGATCTTAACAATCAGCAACACGTTCATAATACTGGTTTATAAACTTTGTCTGCGGATGTTAAGCCTTTCACAATCTCCACTTTCTGGTAGTCCATCAATCCTACTTTTACATTTCGCTTTTCGGTTTCATTTACTAGCACCAGCGAATCGGAAATAAGATAGCTGCGCGGGATGGTAAGTGCCTTCGCTTTTGTAAGTATCACTATATTCGCTTCCACCGACAGATTAGGATAAAGCACATCCGGCTTTGTAACGGAAATCGCTTTTACCGTAAATGACCTGGAATCCTCATTCATCAAGGGCTCAATCTTTTCTACAGAAGCTTCAAACACTTTGCCTTTATAACTGTCCATGGTAAAGAGTACCCGTTGATTATTTTTAATTCGAGCGATATCATATTCATCTACTTTCATTTCAATGACAAAGTCTTTGTCATCGCCAACAATGGCTACAGGATTGAGCGTGTTTGCAAACTCACCCTTCTCTTTTAACACTTTATAAACCTTTCCATTTGTTTCGGCTCGAATTACGTAATCGCCCGCCAACGCATTTGTGATTTTCAAATTCGTTTTCGACTGACGCGAAGCAAAATCCAATTGTCTTTTTAATTCGCGATAGCGAAACAAGGCTACTTCATAACTGGCCTTTGAGGTTTTAAATGCCAACTCTCGTTGTTCCAATTCAACCACTGTTCCTACACTTTGCGCCCGAAGATTTTTTTGCCTGGTAAAAAGCAATGAATCATTTTTCAATTTGCTCAGTGCAAGGTCCATGGTAACTTTCGCTTCGTTAATCTTGTCGGAGTTAGCAAAAATATCAGCAAAATCTGCCGCTAATTTAGCGTTGTAATTATTTAGTTTCGAAGGTTCGTTCAATACCCGCATCAGAGGATCACCTTTTTTTACTGCATCGCCTTCAGTTACCAATATCTCCTGAATCATTCCATTCACAGTTGAATAGACTTGATACTGATTCCGGCTCTTTATTATCCCAGATGCATACACCGACTCCGAAATCGCCTCAACAGAAGGGCTCGTTGACTCAACTTTCTTTCCGCAAGAAATCACAATCAACAAACAACTAAAAAAAGCTAACTTTTTCATCCCTATAATTACTCGCAATTGATAAAAATCATAAACACTACTTCTTCGAAGGGGGAAATGCTTTTAAGATTTTAGTTACCGCATCATTGATCTGTTCTTCGGTCAAATCAATTGGCCCATCTATCACCGAAGTTCCCCATCCCCGCCACAATAAATTTTTGTTGGAGGCATCCATCAAATCTATGATCAAAGTGCCTTCTCGATATTGGTAAGCATCAACTTGATTGCGCATCCAATAAGCACCATAATTATAACCATAAACCGCGGGTCGGATGGCAGTTCTGTTATCAACAATAATGTGATAGTGAACTAACAACGCAGGATTAGAGTCAGAGAATTGAACTTGCTTCAATGCAAGCTGCTGATCTATTGCTTTTCTCAATCGCTTAAACGTAAGCTCATTTAGGAGCAACGGATTATTCTTAGATTCAATTTCCTTTGCAGGAAGCCAATTGAATGTTTTAAATTTCGTGAGATCCACATCGTTATCATAGTCTGAACGCACGCGAATTTGATCAGAACAACTCATCATCGAACCAAGGAGGATAATTATCGCTATATTTTTCATGTTTTTAAGTTAGTAGTGAGACATTAGTATCGAGGCGTGAGACCTCATAATCATGCTGTTGGGTGTAGAGCATTTGAATGGCGACTTCATTGTTTTATAGTTAGTAAAATGATAAATGAAATTGGCAAAGAACAGTCGCTTTCAAGCTGATCAGCATCAATTTAAACAGTGACTTTTGTCACCTACTATTTCCTAACCCCTCGATTGACAAACAAAAGGGCAATGCCACTTGCTACCAATAGACCACCTACAATCGGAGGCCATTGAAAGAAATGATTATTTTCCTTTTCTATTCTAAGTGATCCGATGTCTACTACTTTTTCTGTTGTCACAAAATTGAAACTAGTGTAGCCCACCATCAGTACTCCAATCACAAGTAAAAAAATGCCAGCCGATTTTGTCCGCATTGTTATAGCTTTAGAGCAGTAGGATGCTTTATAAAATAGCTATGAACAAACGCATGCTCCTGATTGTCGGTCATTTTATCGGCTTGCTCCGTTACTATCTTGATAGCCGCAAACCCATGCTCTTTTTTCAACAGGTTTTTCAACTCTACTTTTGCATCAGTAGGACCAAAGAGAACTACCTCCTTATAATTCTTTATTATTTCCCCGAGCGATTTATAATATTCAGCTTGTTGGTGTTGTTCCTTGGTATGCATCTTGTTCTCGCCCTGCCCAAGGCTATGTTCCTTTGCCTCGTGTGTAAATTTCGAATGAACCGTTTTTGTCTCATGACTATCGGAGAATTCGATCAGATGAGCGTTCATGTGATCCATCCAGATGCCTAATTTATGTGCTTTCATTGTGTGGGGTTTTAGATGTAAGATGTTAGATTTTAGATGTTAGACATAAGATATGAGACATAAGACTTAAGACGTGAGCGTTTTTCGGTGAGATAAATTTTTTAGCATTCAATTCCGGCTTCTTCCACCACCGCCTCCGCCACCACGTTGCCCGCCACCACTTCTTTGCATACCAACTCCTCCATTACTTCTTTGCATACCGCTGCCTCCAACACCTTGCCAACGCTGTTGGTGATATTGTTGTGAATTGAAATTGTTCAGTCGTTGATTGTTAAAATTGCTACCGCGATAGTTGATGGAGTTCCTGAAATTTTCCGACCGATTTCCCAACCCATTGTTTTGACGACCTATATTGGATTGTTGTGTAGGGCGTGTTCTGCCATTCGTATTACCCAAATGATTTACGCCATTGAAGTGTTGTCTAACAGCAGCATTATATCCTCTGTAAACATTTCCGTAATTTCTAAAGTTTCGGTGATTACCATAGTAGACATTGTAGCTTCCATACATTCTGGGATACCGCCTATATCCATAATTGAAAAACCAATTGGAATAGCCATACGAAGGTAGCCCCACTATGACCATGTTACCCCCTGTGCCAAGGTAGAAACCGGTGTGATAATATAAAGGCTGCGGATACCAGATAGGCGAAGGATACCAATAAGGATAGCCCGTCCAATAAGGATATGGATTAGCGCTATAATAGTTATTGACAACATTGGGTGTGCCATCATCCGTCTCGGAATAGTTATTTGCAAAATCCTTTGAAGACTTTTTCATTTCCTCTTGCAATGCCGGGTCAGCTGCTACTTTGCTCTTGTAATCATCTAAGTCTTTTGCGTTCTGCGAGCCAATTTCATCATGAAGGTTATTTAAACTTTGCCGTACTTCCGCAGGATTATTTCTAAAAGCTTCGCCCAAGCTCACGGTTAAATCTACCCGATCCGTCAGCAAGCTCATCACATCAGGCATACCAATTACGGTTTTGAAATCATGTTGAATGTTTTCGGGTAACGAGTGTATGGTCTTCTGAAGTTCCGCTTGTGATTGTTCATTCCGCTTATTGATTGTGGCGAGATCGGTTTCATACGTTGGATAAAGTGCTTTCACATTGGTGCCGACTTCCACGGGATAAGCCGACAAAATGGATTCTATTTCATCTGCGTTTCTTCGCCCACTTCCAGTCGTCAATTTGGCTATCAACTCCGGAAAACGCGAAAGGTCATAGAACTTCTCTTGCACATCGCGCGGATACTTAGAAACCAAGTCCTGAAACGATTGGCTAGACCTTGCTTGCAAGCGCTCCACCTGAACCAACTTTTGAGGATACTGTGAAACATTGAGGATCGCCTCTCTCACGTCTTCTGAATAAGGCGCAATGGACGACACGATATCTTCATCATCGTGCTTTAGGCTATCTTGAAGCCCTTGCGCTGAAACCGCCAGACCACTAAAAAACAATAACACCAATAAATGCAATTCAAAATGACTCCGCTTTTGACTAATCTCTTTCATAGTATTTATTTAAGTTCGTCAGCAAAACAAAATACAAATAACAGTTAGATAGGTCTCTTTCCTTGAATCACCCGAAAGAGAACAGCAATGATGGCAATCACCAGCAAAATATGGATGATTCCTCCAGAGTGGTAACCAAGAAATCCGATGGCCCAAATTAAAACCAAGATTACTGCAATTGTATAAAGTAAATTTCCCATGCGATTCGTTGCTTTTAGTTAAACAAAATTGAAGAATACAAATGCCAAAAAGTTATGCCTGCAATCAAAGAGTTTACACAATTCACACCTGCCCATGTAAGAATAAAAAATGCACGCCATTTTCATGCCGTGCATTCCAAACCTCAAACTAAAACCAAAACTATTGATGCAGCGCGTGATGCTTCACATCTTCCTTTTGCGCTTCACCCGCCAGCGAATGATGACCATTTGCTTTCACCGTGCTTTGAGCTGCTTTGTCGTGGTGTCCATCATCGTGATGTTTCGCAGCTTCATGATGGTGCTTTGCAGCTTCTTCATGATGTTTGGCCGCTGTTTTATGATTCTCAATGCCTTTCTTATTTGCCTCTTGCGATACAGGAGTGTTTTCAGACTTATTCGGTGTTACTAAACTTGCCATAATTTTTTTCGTTTTATATTCACAAAGGTTCAAAAAATAGGAGTTGACACTCTTACAACTCTATCAATCGATATTACAGATTTCACTGCTTAACCGCAGAATAGTACGCTTCTAATTCTTTTAATCGCGCAATCTGTGATGATCTAGGATTGATAAACGGTCTAACTTTTTTTACCAAATGAAACGCATCTTCAAAAGTAGCACCTGCTTTTAGGAGATAAGCGATTGCCATAGTAGGCCCTCTTCCAAGCCCCTGCCGGCAATGGATGTACACCTTGCCTCCACTTCTAATTTCATTATCTACAAAGTCGGCACCAGTAATTAAATTTGCCAATGAAGGCGCCCTATTATCCTCGGTTGATAAATGGAGATACTTAATACCTTCGTGAGCGGCCTCGCCATATACATCGTGCGTTCGCATGTTTACAATAGCGGTAACCCCTAAAGCTTTTAACTTTTCTAAACCAATTAAGTTATACTGACTACCCAAAAACAAATTTGCAGCAATCCGACTCCTTTTCAATGTGGGTATTCCTTTCCAATAGCCATGAACGGTGTCAACTAGTTTTTGAACAAAAATTTTAGAAACAAGAAATAGGCTTTTAACTCTCGATGAAATCATTTGAATGTTCTTTTTGCTTAGGAACTAAAATACGTAAGCTCTTGGGGACGATGCTTATATTAAATTGCCGGCCTTTTAATTCGCAATCATCCAAGATATAACTTTGACTTTTTTTTAAGTCAATCCTGATTTCTTTACACCGCCATCTTTTTAATACGCTGGATTCCGTTTGCAGAAGAGTACTACCTGCGATTCGAAGCAAGGACAGTATGTCGGCATGATTAAGTAATATCACGTCAAAAAAACCATCATCAATTTTAATAGAAGGTAACATGGAATAATCGCTGATTCCAATACTACCAATGTTGGTAACGGAAAGTGAAACGCCTGTCTCCGTCACTTTGTATCCATCCATGTGCATTTTGTATTTTGTTGGAACTACATCCGCTAATGCATCGACAGCACTCATGCCATATGCTAACTGGCCAAAGTTATCTTTCATCGCCCGTTGAGTATGGCTAACCATATCTGCCATCAATCCAAAATTGACACGAATTATAAATGGCTTTCTATTGCAAAGTCCGGTATCTATTGTTTTAATTTCAAAAAGATCATTTGTGATTAATTCAATAGCCTCTTCTAACTCAAGTGGAATACAGAACTCTTTCGCAATTACATTGGCTGTTCCACACGGAAGAATGGCCAACGGAATATCTTGACCAATCATCGCATGTGCTACTCTGGTTACTGTTCCATCACCTCCATACACAGCAATCAAATCAACTTTTCCGAGCAGCTTCTTTACAATACGGGTAGTGTCATCATTCCGATGGATAATAGTATAACCAAATTCAAACGATGTGTTTTTGAATGCCGCGGCCAGATCAGCAACAATAGAATCGTCTTTCTGATTGGCTAAATTGATAATCACATGTACTTTTCCGAAAACCATATTGGCACGAATACTTTCATAAAAGAAATCATTCAAAAGAAAAATAGATAACACACCTGTAAAACATATAAGTAATTGAAATGAGATTATAAAAGTTTCGATGTGTGGTTTAAGGAAATTTGTAAGGCTTTAAAAACAACAGGATGACCGGCAGGCGAACATCCCATAACTAGATTAAAAATGCTCCAACTGAGGAATTAGACAAAGACAATTAAAAATCCCGAAACGTTATGAAAAAGCAATTCATTAGTTTTTCCCTACTTATTTTCATGACAGTTCCGTTGTTCATCTCTTGTCAAAATGAAAAGGCGTTAGAAAAAATCACAGCGAAACAACATATAAAATACGAAGCGGAAACACTTGAAAACCTGCAGACTGCCTATTCTTTTGAATTAACAGCGAGCGCCAAACACGAAGCATTCTCAAGAACTGCCGAAGCAGAAGGTTTTCATAACATTACCTTACTCTATAACGCATTATCATTATCAGAGAATATTCATGCCTTTAACATCAAGGCAGCGCTAGAAGACGGAGGTGGCAAGGCGTTACCCATCAAGAAGGAATTCAGAGTAAAGTCAACAAAGGAAAACCTCTCCGATGGAATGCACGAAGAAACTTTCGGATCCAACATAATGTATCCTGAATTTCTAAAAAAAGCAGAATTGGCTGATAACTCCGTTGCCTCCTTAAGTATTTCACTTGCCTTAAAATCCGAAAAGAAACATAAATTCTTCTTTGAGCAGGCGCTAGCCAATTTAAACACGAATAAGCTGAACATGTTACATACCGTATACTTTGTTTGTCCGGTTTGCGGCAATGTTTACACCAATCCACCAAAGCACTGTGAGCTTTCCCTCACCGAACGCGATCAATTCGTCAAGTTTCAAAATTAATCAACTTCAATACCCAACTTATGAAGACCATTCTTGTACCTACCGATTTCTCGAAACTATCCATTACATCGATTTACTATGCGATTGGGCTTGCCAAAGAAATAAACGCCAAAATAATTGTACTCAACGTAATCAATGGGGTACTGTCCACTTCTTCATTAAACACGTGGAAAAATTTGGATGAGCAAATGATACAAGATGCTCAAACCGAAGCAACGCGCATTCTAGAGGAAATATGTAATAAGCATGGTATCATTGATATTTCTTACAGTTATGTATTAGGATTCCCTGTAAAAGATGCGGTGGAGGAGTTCGCGACACAACACAAAGTCGACTTCATTGTGATGGGTTCTAAAGGGGTAACAGGCCTGAGTAAGGCGTTCCTTGGCACTAATGCCGCTGCCGTAATCAATAACTCCAGCATCCCTGTATTTATTATTCCGGGGGAAGTTAACTACAAACGAATAAAGAAAATTGTATATGCCAGCGACATGGATAACTTACTTCATGAAATGAAGGCCATAACAAAATTCGCGGCATTAGTTAACGCCTCTGTCCATGTACTGCACGTGGTGGATACAGAAGAAGGCTTATCTAAAGAGAAAACGAAACTTAGGGATGGATTAATTGAGGAGCTGATACGTATGACCAACTACTCGGATATTCACTTGCACCTCAAACGCAACAGCGATATTGCCGAAGGTGTAGAGAAATTCGTAGAGGAAACTCGGCCAGACCTGCTTGTCATGTTTACCCATCGATTAGACTTTTACGAAAAACTATTTGGCAAAAGTATTACACGCCAGGTTGTATTTCACAATGACACACCCCTTCTTGCTTTTAATAAAACAAATCAATAAAAGTAATTAACCAAGCACAAGCACGTCAAATCAAAATGACTTATTCTTTAGAAAAGCTGATCGCCAGCGCGGTTTACTATTTACAAATCTTTGTAAGAATACTTACACTTGCCGGCCTACTTTAAAATGGAAAAAGCAAGAGCCCACGCCATTAGTATACTCATTTTTATTTCAATTTTACTGCTTTTATTAGTTGGCGGAAGAGCAATCATTCTCTGGCAAATTGATAACACGATTACAACAAGAATAAATGACCTAAAGCGGACGGGAATAGAAATTGAGTTTAGTAACAAGAAAGTGGCGCTTTGGAATAAAAGTTTGCAATTTGAAAATGTGCATATAAAATTCAACCCACCCCATTCACTTGCTTCCTCTACCGTTTCAATACCAAACATACTCATCGCTAACATTTCGCTAATACCATTAATAGCAAAAAAGGAAATCATAATTAAAAAAATTCTTCTCACTAAACCCGAGGCATTTATCTATTACACAACGTCTGACTCAACGCACCCGGTAGCTAAGAAATTACCAAAGTTCACCATTAAGATTGCCGATTTAAAAATAGACAGCCTTTCAGCTCAATTTATTGACAAGGTCAACTCGATCGTTAATGGGAAAGTTCGTTTAAGTCTTTCCATAAAAAACTTGGATCTATTCACCACCGATTCCATTAATTGGACTGCTGGGGTTGTTACGCTAAATAATATTGGCATCGAACTCCCCACTTCATTTTATCAAATAAAAACGAAGCAACTTACGTTCACGAGCACCAAAAAACTGCTTCAACTGGATAGCATTGAATTGCTACCTACCCTCTCTAACTTAGAGTTTGCGAGAAAAAACGTTTACCAAATAGACCGAATCACCGCACGTATTCCTGTGCTCACGGTAGAAGGGTTTGATCCTGGTGAAACATTTCAACCGCGGTTTATCGCTTCTGCTGTGGCGTTTAACTTTAACTTAGCTGTATACCACGATAAACGGTTTCCCATGGCAAAGAAAAAACAAATGGTATTGCCTCCTGTCTTTATTCGGCAATTCGGGTTTCCACTACACGTTGACACCGCTAAAATAGGTTCCAGCTTTATATCGTACGATGAATTTCCAGAGGCAGGAGAAAAAGCAGGCCGCATCTTTTTTAACGATTTGAAAGCTACGATATCAAACATCTCGTCAGCTAATTTAGGTGAAACGCGAATGGATGTGGAATCGCGATTTATGGATGCCGGAAACCTAACAGCCACATTTACTTTTCCATTGGCACTACATATGCCCTACACCGTAAAGGGCAAGTTGCGGAATTTCAACTTATCATCCATTAATCAAATGCTTACACCCTTGGAGCGCGTAAGCATAACAAATGGACACTTAAAGGCGATGGACTTTCATTTCCATTACAATGAACAAAAAGCCACAGGAGCGTTGGTGTTAGACTATTCTAACCTGAGGGTATCCATTTTAAAGAAGAAGAATCCGTATCAAGTTAATGTGCTAGCGTCCATTGTTGCCAATGCCATACTAAAAAATACGATGGATAAAACTATCCAAGAAAAAAAACGAACAGGCACGATACAATTTGACCGCGACCCTACCGAAGGGATTTTTGGCTTCTGGTGGAAATCACTTCGGGAAGGAATCAAATCGGTATATACGGTTGAAAAGATTACAAGCAGAAACCATAAGAAGAAAGTGAGGGGGAAGTAAGCTGTCGTGCCTCGTGAGGGGGGTTAATTTGGGCTCTACGTCACCTTTCTTTATCTATCGCTCGACAATCGCGCTGCTATCTTGTCGAACAGTTTGAAAAACATTTTTCTATTTAATCGCTTGCGGATTCTGTTTAATAAAGCCTTCAGCTTTCTTTATGTACTCTCGAAACTTTTCTGCAGATACTTTCTGCTGTAAATTATCAACAATACGTTTTGATCGTTCGTTTTCATTGGTTGCAGAAATTATAAACCAAATGATCGCCAAGGTTTCATCTTTTGCTGTACCTTCTCCATTTTGCAACATTGCCCCTAAATTGTATTGAGCATCGCTACTACCGTTTAATGATGCTTTTAATGTCCATTTATAACCTTCTGATTTATTACCACTTAAAAATAAATTTTCGCCTAACCAGAACTGTGAATCGGAATCTCCTTGTTGTGCAGATTTTAAAAACCAATAATTAGCTTTCGCCAAATCTTTAGGCAAACCACCATCACCTTGCTGATATAAATAGCCTAGCCCGTTTTGGCCTGACGGATTTCCTTGGTTAGCCGATTTCTCAAACCAAATTTTCGCATTATCTGAATCTGATTCTGAAAGGTAGATTATTCCTAAGCGTGATTGACAAATCGGATCACCATCCTTAGCTGCTAAAATGCAGAGGGGTTTTGCTCCAACAAAATCTTTAACCTTAAACTTTTCTGCGCACAAATCACATTTCGATTGCCCAAGAGTAAGGCCAACTTTAAATGTGAAAAAAAATAATACTAAAATTTTATTCATTAATCTAATTCAGTTTTATCTTAAGACTAGCTCACACATTTGATCAAACACCACGTGGTTCATGTCCCCACGAAACACATTGATTTAAAACTCTCGGATTTTAACTTTTCTTATTCATTGAAAGTATAATCTGCTGAAAACTTGCCAACCCCGCTTCCAGATTCTCTACAATCTCTTCTGCCAATACATCCGGATCAGGAAGGTTATCTAAGTCTGCGAGGGATTTGTCTTTGAGCCAGGTGATGTCTAAGCTTGTTTTTCTCTCGCAATGATTTCTTCATAAGTGAATTTTCTCCAACGGCCTTCTGGGTTCTTCCCTGCATTGTAAACTTCTTTGCGCTTGTTTCTATTCTTTGGATTGTAGAGTGTGATAAAATCTCTAAGGTCTTCAAGTTTGAGTGGATTCTTTTTTAACGTAAGGTGAATGTTGGTTCGGTAGTCATACACCCATATTTCTTTGGTCCATGCGGTTTTGCTGCTAGGTTTGTTATCGAAGAAAACGACATTGGCTTTTACACCTTGTGCATAGAAGATTCCAGTGGGTAAGCGAAGGATGGTGTGGACATCCGTTGTCTCCAATAATTTCTTGCGCACGGTCTCTCCTGCCCCACCTTCAAACAAAACGTTATCTGGAATTACAACTGCTGCTAATCCTGTTGTCTTCAATATGCTGCGGATGTGTTGCACGAAGTTCAGTTGCTTGTTGCTGGTGGTAGCCCAGAAATCCTGACGGTTGTAGGTAAGGTCTTCTTTCTCTTGTTCGCCTTCTTCATTAGTAAACGTCTGACTGCTCTTTTTACCAAACGGTGGATTGGCTAAGATGTAATCATACTTCTCTGCCGATTGCGCAATCAGTGCGTCTGCCGGAGAAATGAAATTATCACTATCAATATCACCGATGTTGTGTAGAAACAAATTCATTAATGCAAGCCGCCTGGTGCTGGCCACAATCTCGTTGCCGAAGAAGGTGGAATATTTTAAAAACTTGCTTTGTGCTTTATCGAGTTTGTTGTGATCTACAATGTAATCATACGCGGCCAAAAAGAAACCGCCCGTGCCATAGGCAGGATCGGCAATTGTTTTCATCGGTTCCGGACTGATGCACTCTACCATCGCCTTGATCAATGGACGCGGTGTGAAGTACTGACCGGCACCGCTCTTGGTGTCTTCTGCATTTTTCTCCAGCAGACCTTCATAGATATCACCTTTGTCTTTTACGCCCATCATCAGCCATTGCTCTTCGTTGATCATGGCTACAATCTTGCTAAGCTTGGCGGGGTCTTGTATTTTGTTTTGGCTCTTGGTGAATATCTGGCCTAGGATGCCTTTCTCTTTACCCAGTTCTCTTAGCGTGATGGTATAATGGGTTTCCAGTTCTGCGCCTCTTAGCGGAACCAACTTTTCCCAACTATACTTTTTAGGAATAGAAAACGTGCGGTTGTGTGGTGGCTTGGTGTACTCATCTGCCATCTTAAGAAACAGCAAATAAGTCAACTGCTCCAAATAATCTCCGTAGCCAACACCATCATCTCGCAGTGTATTGCAGAAACTCCATACTTTACTAACTATTGCTGAATTATTGTCGCTCATTGTCTAAACTGTGATTTTGATGATTTAGAGATTTATATGATTTTACTTTCCTTCCAATGATGACTTATATTTTTTGTTGGTAAGTCGTTTAAAGTTGAGGCTACGCTCGCCAAAGTTGATGAGCAATCCTATTTCCAGATTATAGGCCTCCAGATAGTTGATTGCCTGGGCAAGATGAACATCTTCCAATTGGATAATAGCTTTTAATTCCACCGATATTTTATCTTCCACTAAAAAATCTACTCTTCGCGTTCCAATGGTCTGCACGATAGTAGATTGGCATTTCCATTTCCCTATCAAAACTAATAGTTGCCAATTTCATTTCAATAGCCAGGGCACGCTGATAAATTACCTCTTGAAAACCATTGCCCAATGCTGAGTGTACCGTCATTGCACACTTAATAATTTGTGAAGTAAGCGCTGAATACTTATATTCTTCTTTAATCATACGAATCATTCAATCACCAAAATCACAGTTCAGACAAGTTTCCCCTCAAACGCCTTCTTTAAAATACTTTGCCGGAGGGTTTCGGCTTGGGCAAGGCTGGTGGTAATGGTTTCTTCTACTTTATCGCATACACTCAATCGACTTTCGATTTCTTGAACAATGAGGTGCTGGTCTTCCATCGAGCATAATGGAAACTCTAACGGCTCAACATTTTTATTATTGATTTGTGGTACATTAGATCCATCATATATTTTTCCCAAATCAAGTTTTACAAACCAATAGAACAAATACTTGCTGCTAACTTTTTCATTAGGTAAAGCGCCCATTAAATTCAAATCAAATGCTGATTCGGTAGCTAAAATCCTCTTCTTGTTTGTGAGTATAGCTCCACCTCTTTTTGGAAAAATTACTGTTCCCTTTGGGTAGAGCTTTATTTTCAATTGGCCTATTTCAGCTTTAGTAAGGTTAAATTTTGAAAAATTCATTTCAATTTCATTTCCTTCTAAATTCATATCACTGACCTTATAGAACTGGACAGAACCATTCTTGCCTATCTCTTCTAAGCCTTTTGGTGTATTGCCGCTAACAATTTTTACTATCGTCCCAAAGGGAGTAATATTTATTTTATCTTCACTTGCAGTAAGCTTCCCTTCAAACGCCCACTTCAACACAGCCTGCCTGTATATTTTTAATTGCTGCTGTGCGGTTTCTAATTGTTGTTTGCCTTTGTCGAGTTCGCTGAGGAGTTCTTCTATTTTGGAGACTATGGCGTGTTGGTGATCTATTGGTGGTAAAGCAATTGCGTAATCAGCTATCTCTTCATACGAAATTCTTGGTCTATCTCCACTGGTTTTATGATTTGCAAATCTTACAAAGTTTCTTGAGTGAAGGATGTACGTTAGTAAATCAGGACTAAAATTTGGAAGGCACTTAAGTACTATAAATTCACCAGAGCAAGTTCCATCAAACTCCGCGCGATAGACTTTATTCAAATAAGGTCGCATTCTTCCATAAAGCACTTGTCCTTTTTCAAAGAAATTACCTGAACTCTTAAATTCATTGAATTGATAAGTAAATGAAGGCTTCAATGTATGAGGCTCAATACAATCCATCCCAATAAACTTTGCGTTTGGATATTCTGTTGGTAATACTTTTAAAGAGCTTTTTAGTCCAATATCCCCCAACTTCACCCATCTCCATCCATCCGGTAAGCCATCGTTATTCTGCGCAAGATGTGTGATAGCAGCGTTGGTATGGAGTCGGTCCGGTGTTGCTTCGGCCTGTAGTTTGGCGTTGGGTTGTTTTTTAGGAGTGATTTTAGCGGGCATTCAAAATCTATTTTCAGTGCACATACTTCGTTTCAATCAAATAGCTATCAAATAAGAGGGCGTTGGTTTTCAGGGTGTTAGAATTCAATTGTGTATAACTACTTTCTTCAATCAAATAACCGTCAAATAAAGACCTTTCATACTTCCCACATTCATTTTATAAAAATTCCGTTACATTTGTATTCGAGTCTGCCCTGTATGAACTCCGACTTCAAGTCGTTGCCAGAGTAATCTGGCTCAGTACAATGGCGGGCTTATTTTTTTGTCTTTGGTTAGCGGCTTTTTAGGGCCATAATAGTTACCCCAATTTTCATAATTACCCTGATCATACAGATCCACCACAACCGGAATCTGATCGATCAGAAAATCATAGTACCGCGTCTCTCCCCTTTCAAACACCCGTTGCACAGACCAGCAAAAATAATCGGCTACATTTAGCAACGGCTCCGTCTGATGATTCTGAACATTAAACACAATTTGTGTTTTCACTTCCTTCCCTTGATTGGCATCTGTGAATCTTTTCTCCGCTTTCTGTTTGGCCAATTCCAACACGGCATTTCGGGTCGACTTACCGCGCTGGGCGATGTTTAAAACCATCTTATCTTCCTTTTGGAATTTGTTCTTCAATAGGTGAGAAAGCAGATCGGCATAAAACTCCGTTTCGTTGCCATTGTGTTTTCGCTCGTATAACGCGGGTATCTTTCGTCCCACCACGGCTTCAAAACTGCAATCGGTATTTTTTATGAATTCAAAGAATGTTTTTCGCACTTCAGCAGGGTCGTCCGTTGCATGAAAATAAAAACCTCCTTTAGCTACTTTTTTACGAATACTTGGAACCTCGTGATAATACGGATCATTTTGCACTTGTTGTTGAAGCTGAACAATACGCTGCCTTACTTCTTCAAGAGGTTCGCGAAACTTTACCAACCCTAAGATAAAACTAAGCGATACACCTTCATTGCCTACAACAGGAACTTTCCCTTTGGTATAGAACGTAGTATCACCTGCTTCATCCAGAAACCTGTGATTGGTCTTAATATCAGGATTCTTCTTTCCCATCAGGCTGCCAGTACCTCATTCAATTCATCCAATATCTTTTCATAATCTTCCTTAAACAACTGATAGAATTTGCCTAAGCCACCTACAGCATTAAATGGTGAAAGATCAAAGTCATCTTTGCTTACATGGAAACTATTGGCCACATAATCTTTTATCATGCGCAGCCATTGCATTTGCTCTTCGGTAAACTTGACTGTGCCGGCTTGTTTTTTAAACACCCAGTCCTGGAAGTTCTTGTCCACCGTTTTATCGTAAGCCGTTAGTTCTTTGTCTATGCCGCTGAGTTTGCGGATAAGCGAGACCAGGGCCATCAATTCATTTTTGGGTTGGCCACTTACTTTCTCCAATTGCTCATACGCGCGCCAGATGTTGAGCGGTGCCAGTTGTGGCTTGCTGGTTTTAATAGCTTCCACCAAATCTCTGATCATGGTGTACGTAAGCTCGCGCCTCTGGTAAGGCTGCCCGTAAAAAATCTGCAAGGCTGTGATCTCCGTTTTGTGTTCTTCCATCCACGCCTTAAAATCGTTCAGCAGGCTTTCGGCAGCGGTTTTATTGTCGCGTACCCAACCCATCTTCACAATCTCATCGGGGTTAATGTGGTCAATGGTCTGGTCGTATTTCTTGCGCACATCTATCACATATTCTCGCAGACCAGGGTCATTGAATACTTTCACAGCATCCTCAACTAATTTTGAATGCTTAATGTTGAATTTTGAATTCGCTTCATCCGGAGATATCCCAGGGTCCTCTTTTCTGATCTGTGTTTCAATAGTTTCAATCGCATCCGGGTCGTAGGCATGCAACAATTCTTTTACAACCTGTGTTATGGTTTTGCCGTTGGCTTTCTCAGCAAAGGTTTGTTTCTCCTTTTCGTTGATTTGTTTTTCCAGGCGCATGAGGCGGTTGGCAAGCGTGGTGAGCATGTCTTCATCGCGGTGGCCCATGTGTATGCCTTCCAATACTTCTTTCAAACTCATGCCCGGCTTTTTCTCCAGCGGGCGGCTGTCGGTCTTTTGGCTTTTCTCTACACCAATGGCATCAATGATAACGAAATGATCTTTCGTGTATTTGGCGGCAGGTGTGCCTGTAGATTTTAATTCTTCGAGTGAACACGTGCGCGTGCCTCGGCCTTTCATCTGCTCGTAATAGGTGCGGCTCTTTACATCGCGCATAAACAATAATACTTCCAGCGGGCGTATATCAGTGCCCGTGGCAATCATATCTACGGTAACTGCTATACGTGGGTAGTAGCTATTTCTAAATTGCTGCAATACGCTCTTTGGGTCTTCTTCACTTCTGTATGTGATTTTTTTGCAGAATTTATTCTCTTCAGCGAACTCTTCGCGCACAATGTTGATGATGTCATCGGCATGGCTGTCGCTCTTGGCGAAGATGAGCATCTTGGGAACTTCAAACGCCTCATCCCCCGCCTTCTCTAGTGGAGAGGGTGCTGAGTATCGATCTGGAAAGAGTATGGGCAACTGATCTTTCACAGTTTGTATGATCAGTCGAATCTGGTTAGGGCTTACTACTTTGTCATCCAGTTGTTTTGAAGTGTACACTTCGTCTTCATCGAGTGTATTCCAAAATTGCTTGCGGGTAAGTTTCTCGCGCTTGCCTACATATTCACCCATATCCAGCTTCACGCCATCTTGCGTAATGCGGGTGGTGATTTCAAAAACATTGTAAGGAACCAGTACACCATCTTCTACCGCTCGTTGATAACCATAATCGCAGACTAAGTTTTGATTGAAGTAACCAAAGGTGCGGTTATCAGGTGTGGCGGTTAAGCCAATCTGAAAAGCATCGAAGTAGTCAAGCACTTGCTTCCACAGATTGTAAATGCTGCGGTGGCATTCGTCAACCACAATGAAATCAAAAAACTCCATGGGCACTTTTTCATTGTACACCACGGGCATGGGCTCTTTTTGCTTCCACTTCTTTTCTTCTGGGTTTTCCTGCTCATCGCGCTCGTCTAGCTCAGAGCCTTTCAAAATAGAATACAGTCGCTGTATGGTACTTATATAAACTTCGCTATCGGTAGGAATGAATGAACTACTCAAGCGGGTTACGCCATACAATTCAGGAAAGAGGCGGTTATCATCTTGCGGCAGATACTTTTTGAATTCACCTTCAGCTTGTTCGCCCAGGTTTTTAGTATCCACCAAAAACAAAATGCGTTTTGCTTTCGCGAATGTCAGCAACCGATAAATGGCAGTAATGGCAGTAAATGTCTTTCCCGAACCGGTGGCCATTTGCACCAACGCTTTGGGGCGGTTTTCGCGGAAGGAGGTTTCGAGATTGGTGATAGCCGTGATCTGGCAATCGCGCAAGCCAGTGGTAGGCAAAGCTGGTATTTCGTGTAGGCGAGCACGCAGGGTTTTGGCCTCTTGCAACCACTTTACAAAAGTTTCGGGTCTATGAAACGTGAATACGGGTCTTGATCTTGGTTTGGGGTCGCGGTAGTCGGTGAAGCGGGTTACATCGCCCGTGCTTTCGTAAGCAAAATGAAGAGGATCGTTGTCAAAATACTTGAGCTTACCTTCGGCATAGCGCAACGATTGGTCTTCTACCATGGTAAGCCGAACGCCTTCTTCGGCTTTCTTGGCTTCAATACTGCCGATTGGTTTCCGATCGATGAATAATAAGTAATCAACTGGGCCAGTGTGTGTTCGGTATTCGGTAACGGCCACGCCTACACCAGCAGCCAGATTGAGTTTGCTTTTAGACTGAACAATCCACCCGCTTTGCACAAGCAGTTGATCGATATGATCGCGGGCAATTTGTTCGGGGTTTTGGTTACTCATTATCACAGAAAAAGCGTTGTTTCGGTCGCTTTGGGTAATTTGGGTAAAGGGACTTATTCAAATATATTTAAAAAATATAAAATAGCATAAAGCCCTTTGTTCAAACAAGAAATAAACAGTTTCCGATAAATTGCCAGTTATTCAACCAGAAGGTAAAGTCCACTTATCTGAGTATTCGATTAAAATCTGCAATTCGAAGGTTAACATTTCTACTATGTTGGAACAAAAAAAGGCCCACGGTTTTCACCGTAGGCCCGTTGCAATAGCATGAGAGTAAGTGAGAGTAAGTGCTAGGCAGCCATGCTTATGGCTGGGTCACTCTGTGGGCTTAGCCCTGCAGCACCCAATGCCGCCACCCTAAACATGTACTTTTTGCCCGTAGTAAGGCCAGTGGCAGTAAACTTGGCGCTGGTGCTGGCACCTACATAGGCCCAGTTGGCAGTGGCCAGGTCGGTGGCTATTTCCACCACGTAGCTTTTTGCTCCTACCACTTTTTTCCATTTCACGTCCACCGTGCCTTCCATGTCGCCAATTTTGGCAAGCACATCGGTAGGGGCAGGTAAAACACCAAGGGGGGTGCTGTCTTTGCGCACCAGTGCACCCGTACTCAGTATTTTGCTTTCGTTACCGAGTGAAGTTGCTTGGATGTACGCCCCTAGTATAGAAATTTGTCCGTCTAGCCGATCTTCGGCATTTTTTAGGGTCTGCTTGCTGCTTTTGCCACCATCCTGAGAGGCATTATAGGCAATCTCCAACCCATTGGTGTTGTCTATCAATTCCACTAATGATGGGTTGGGCGTGGGAAAATCTATATTGCCCGTTAGTTTTGTAATAAATAGCCGCCCCTTTGCAATTTTCTCGGGTACTGTCCGGCCATTGAAATCCATATTTACAAGTGCCATAATGTTGGTTGGTTAATGTGAATAAAATGATTTTAAGATCGCTATTGCTCGACAAAATTAACGCGTTCACGTACAACCATTTTATAACTCACCGTTATTCGTGCAAATTTATCGGTGAACTTGCTTCCGTAGGCGTTTATCAGCGACAAGCAAAACAATCCACTTATCACGGTATCTAACACTGCGGCCTTCAATAATTGAAATTATTGTTTTTTACCGTTTTTTAAAGGTTTTACGGGTTTTACTACTGAAAATTTCGATCGAAATTGAAATGATTTCGATCGAAATTATTTCAAAATTGAATTAAACAGTTTTAGTTTCGTTCAATATTGAAAAAATTTCGCGCGCTTTTGTTTTAGTTTCGCGCAAGATCAAATCAATTCCGTTCAATTTCATTTTCATCTTTCGCTATATCAAATCGATTTCACATTTAACTGAAAACGTTTCGATCAAAACAGACGCTATTTCGATCGAATTAATTTCAATTGCGCGATAAAAAAAAGATTTAAGACTGAAAAAAACTGAACCTAACACACGTTAAAACCAAACAGTGAATAACAAAAAGTCAGTTCGTTGATTGCTTCAATGATAAAGTAGACTAAATGAATTGATATGAGATCGCTTCGTGCTTAACGATGGCGCGGACGACACATCTCAGCTCGACTATTTCAATCGTTGTTACCATGTGCTTAAGTAACAATCTAGTTATTTCACCAATTTAGCACCTGTATTATCCAATACTTTCTCCAAGTCATTGAGTAAAGTTGCAGGCGAATAAGGAATGTAGGTTTGATAAGTTAAACTCTCATCTGAAGTAAATTCCTTATCGTAAAAAGGCCCGCTAACTGCCAAATACCATTCATTGTCAGCACTATTCTTGTGCTTATAAATAAATATTTTCTGCTTGCGCTCTTTAAAATTAACGTTCTGTTGACCAATCAATTCAAGTAACTCTGGCACAACGTCTTCACTATCCAAATATTGAATCAACATACTTTCTGCAAATTTTTCTTGCGTTCTATATAAAGCTGGGAAGAGCTGATCGTGGTTTATTTCCTTGAGTGTATTATAGAGAGAAAGCCTGTATAGAGGCTTGGCGGCTACCTTCTCTAAGTCCTTAACATTTATTTTTACATGCTGTTTGATAAGGTAAGGTAGAGTGATAAGCATCGCCTCATAATAGCCAGTGTTGGTAATTTCACGTTGAATTTGTTTTATTTCTTCAGTAGGTGTTACGTACGTAAGTCCGCGTGCCAGTTCTTCATAAAGACGGCTGTGGTAATAATTAATCTTCGTGCTTTAAATCCACTAATTGAGGAGCAACCAATTCTTTGTTAGCTTCAGTAATCAATAGTTGAATTATGGTTTGACGAAGATCGCTTTCCTCTACTTTTTCCAACCAAGAGGTAATAAGCGACACCATGTACCACTTGAAATCAAAGGAGCTTTGGTGTTTAAATAGTTCGGGGAGTATAGGCCCTACCAGCTCAACGGAGTCAGCAAAACCAGAAAGTGAATAATAGCCGTTAAGTTTCAAGTCTTCATTCTTAACAAGGTTGAGGAGTGTATTGGCAGCTTCTACTGTGTGAATAGACGAAAGGGCATGAAGAGCGGCACCATGCGCCTCAGTGGTATGCGGCAGTTGTGGGTATATATTGCTGATAAAATTTACAGTAGTGCTGTCGTTAACAGCTGCCAGCTTTATCAGTAAGCTACGTTTTATGGATGTGTTCTCATTTAAGTCATCGGGGTAGTTTTTTTGGATCGCCTTATAAAGTAAAGGCAAATCAGAAACGGGCAGTGTATATGAGCTGATTTCGTCTTTAGCCTGTTGGTTGACTAGTGAGTCTGTGGAAGCAAGGTCGGCCAGCAAGATGCTTGTTTTTGGTGAGAGTAAATTCCAGGTGGGCATTGGTTCGGGTATTTTAACAGACTTGAAATAATCGATCGCCACATTCGTCAAGTCGGCATCCTCTGGCAAAAAGGCATTTAGCTCTATTACCTCTTTTCCGTGTATGAAGGTTTGGGTTTTGGTTTGAAAGTTGGTTTTTGTTGATTTTATTAACACCTCTTCTCCAAAATAATTTTTCCCATGCAGTCTGGTTCTTGAATAGATACTGTCCGTCTTTTCAAGCTTATAATGAGATTCGAAAAAGTCCTTTTCACTTTCAGCATAGTCATAAGGGGCAAACTCATCTGTTCGAACCATAAATTGAATACCCGAATAAGGATCTACCGAATAATATATCCTTTGTTTTTCAGTTGATAAAACAGAGTCGTATCGGAAGGGAGCGGGAAGATGTATTCGCATGTTATCATTTAAGCTATACTCAGAAAGTTTCAATTCTTTGTACTTGGTAAAATGAAAGGAGCTGAAAAAATTATTGATGCCTGAGCGAGGTGAGTTGTTGCGGGTGGTACTTGCCAACAACAAATAAAAACGATTGCCACGCAATACTACCCTGCCTTTCACCAGACTGTTGGCACCCGTCTCAAAAGAAAATTCTTGCCCCGAAAATCCGGAGATGTTGGCGGCAGAAAACCTTATGTTGATTCCCTTCATACTGTCTTTCAGGTCATTGGCAAAGCTGGTATAGTAGACACTGTCGTTCTGTGAAGTGTAGCCAGGTGGCAAGTCATTGTAGCGAACGAGAAATGTTTCTCTCTGATTCATGTCTTCCGTATAATAAGCATGTATGAGTATCGGAAACGATTCATAATTGACAGAATTATTTTTCAGCTTCGGTTCGCCATAAAGTTGTATGGCAAAAGCTCCTTCTTCATCTTTAAATTCTTTCCATTGTTCTCCTTGAAAATCTTCTACCCGTAGGGATGAAAAAAAGCGATTGGTGTCCTTTGAGAAGGCAGCGTCTTTGGTGGGGCCTGCCTGTAATAGATAGATGACTGGCTCGCGTAAGACAAAAAGGTTGCGAAAATAAATTCCTTTTGTGTTTTGGGTAAACTCTAGGGCTTCCATGCCAGCTACCTGTACGCGCTTTAGGTTTTCTATGGTCCCTTTTTGACGCGACCGAAGCCTTGCCTCAAATATCTCGATTGCAACTGCCGATTCCTTGCCTTTTAATTCCTCGTCCATCATCATATAAGTAGTCTGATAGAAACTTGGACCACTAATATCGACAGATGTGCGCAAGGTTAGGTTCAAGGAATCGATCCGAACGGTAATAAGGGATGTTGGCGTTTGCACTGAGTAGCCCGCCTTCTCAATCTTATATGTTTCCCAGTCATATTCCGCTTTTTCCACTTTAAACTTCTTCGCCATTCCGGTGAAAGCAGACTTCACGGGTGTTACTTTATAACCTTTCTTCTGTAAGAGACGGATGATTCCTTGTTCTCCCGGCAGGTGGCCGGCCCCAACAGCAATAAATGTATTCGATTGTAGTATATATTTCTCGATGCTTTCCACCATTATTAGGTTTCTATCTGTAAGCAACCGCTTATAATAAGTAGGATCACTCTGCATTGATTTTATTAGAAAGGCATCGATTTCCTCCAAGTTGCCTTGTTGGTAAATGGAAATCAATTGCTCAGCATACTTATTGTTTGAATTGTCAGTTTGCTGCAGTAACGACTCTCGTATAGCCGTGGCAGTCCTTGGAGCAAGCGTCTCTAACTGATCTTTCGCGTTTTCCAAACCTAGTATTTTTTTGCCTGAATTTCTTGCCAACGAATACAGGTAGGCATCCAGAAATAGGCTTTTGTTTTTCTTTCCTATTTTTTTCTCGATCATCATTCGCGCCAATAATGGCGACCGAAGCTTTTCCAGCGTGTAACCTGACCGCACTTGTATAAGGCTATCAATCTCCTCATACTCTCTGGGGCTAAGCATATCTCTAAACCTATTTTCTTTTGAACCATTCAACAACATTTTAAAAACAATACTGACAATCGAATCGGGGTGCACTTCGGTGGCAAAAGCACTGCACTCCTTGAGCTTGAGAAGCACAGAGTCGCTGAAGTCAAAAACCCTGTCGTCATATAAATGCATAGTACCAAAGAGATAGGAAGGCTTACTTAGGCTCTCTCCCTCAATTTTCCAAAGCAGTTTATAATCCGCTTTTGTGGTCCGCTTTTGCGCAATGGCTACATGAAACGTCAATACACCAATTGTAAGCAAGGTCAATCGTATGTTCATAAAAATAAAGTGTGATTTTGCCAAGAGCGTTAGTATAATTTAGGACGGCTAAAGTGAGAACTAAAATGCAATTCTCAAAATGGCATTCATGCCTTGCAGCACAAACAACATAGCCATATAATGAACTAGTAAGGGAGAACAACGACTGACAGTAACTAACTGTGAATTCCGCGTTGCATACACCTGTTGAAGGCACGTGCATTGTATTAACGCTCCCCACAGTAACATGTCTTGTTCTTTTTTTTCCTGCGTTACCGGATGAAATACTTGATGTCAAAAAGAACCAAAAAAGATCAAGGCCAAATAATTGTATAGACTGCCTACGTATCGAAACGGGGTCATCAGTCCATCATGTGACAGAGCGTTAGGGATAATGGGGACTTAGCACTACTAAAATTTTGAGAAAATGTGATAAAAACGTTGCAATAGATAGGCTTCAAGCAGTGGTCAGCAATGTCAATTTTAAGATATTCAGGGTGAGAACAACAAAAAGGAAAGCAACATTCAACTGTAACGGCCTAAGCAACCTTTTTCATGCCGTCCGCCTTTTGCTTTGGCGGATGATTCACACCCCACTTGGCCATTTCATCCAAAATAGGTCGCAAGGTTCTACCATAATCGGTAATACCATACTCTACCCGCGGTGGCACTTCAGCATATACTTTACGCCAGATAATTCCTTCATCTTCCAACTCGCGCAATTGCTGTGTAAGCATTTTTTGCGTTATGCCCGTAATCTTTCGTTTCAACTCTCCGAACCGAAGGGTGCCGTTTTCCATCTCCCATAGTATTATTGGCTTCCATTTTCCACCGAATACTTGCAGCGATCGCGTAACAGGACAGTCCGCGTACGAATTATTTTTAAGATTTTCAGAAATAGAAATTCTCATAAGCCATTCATTTTCATTAATAGTATGGTAAAAGTGCCTAGGCCACTTTGTTGTATCTACTTGATAAAGGTACCTATACAGCACTTCTTTACATAAATTTTAACAAAATAATTCCATGGGAAAAATATTAGTTACCGGTGCTACGGGCACCGTTGGTTCATCAGTAGTAAAATCATTGGCACACATCAACGCTGATTTTGTGGCGGGTATTCGCAATCCTGCCAAAGCAAAAGAGAAACTGGGCGCAGCAGTGCCGTTGGTTTCGTTCGATTTTGCCGACCTAAGCACCTACGCAGCGGCCACAAAAGGTGTTGATCGCGTATTTTTAATTGGGCCTCCGCTCGATTACACACTCGACAAGTTACTGGCTCCTTTCATTGACTACCTAAAAAATCAAAACATTTTGCGAGTGGTCTACCTGTCGGCTTTTGGCGTTGATAAAATTAGCAATGAACTTACTTTTCATAAAGTAGTAGAAGAAAAATTGAAAGCGGATGGATTTAAACTCACCACGTTGCGTCCTACTTTCTTTGCACAGAATTTCAAAAACTACGAATGGGATAACATCACTAAATACAAGATCACCTACACGCCTTCGGGAAGTGGCAAAACGGCTTTTGTTGATATTGCCGATGTGGGTGAAGTAGCGGCCAAGGTACTAACCGAAAACGGCCATGAAGGAAAAGAGTACGTTCTTACCGGCCCAGAAAGTTTGTCGTATTATGATGCAGCCGCGCTACTTACTGAGGTAAGGAAGGAACCTATTACGTACCCGGCACCAACACCACAACAATATACGGAGACGTTGACGCAGGCAGGTGTTCCCGATTTTATAGCACCCTACATGATTACCGTTTATAGTATGATTGCAAATAATCAGGTAGACCATGTTAGCCAAGTAATTCCACAATTGCTAGGCCGTTCCGCCACCCCTTTGAAAACGGTGTTGCTCCAGGAATTGGCGTAAAGCAAAAGTAGTTTTAATAACGCTTCATAAATAAAAAAGCTCCAATGAATTTCAGAGGAGCTTTTTTATTCCACGACCAAAAAATTAGGAATAAGGAAAAGTTAATGCCCATCTCGCATGGCTCTTTTGTACAGAGTGCTTTTCAATTACAACCCGTCTATTCCACCTGATGGCGATAGAAAATACTTGATATTTCCATGGACAATTTCGAGGCATGTCTGCTAATGGAATCGTCAAGTGCACGGTACCCTTCTGCACTCAGGTTATTAACTTCTTCCACATATTGACTGGCAATAAAATCTTTGGCGCATTTTGTTAACGCTTCTATGCCAGCAGCTATATCGCGTTGTTCTTTCATAGCCGCTTCATATAGCGGATCAAGACTGTCTTTTATTTCTTCTGCATCCATAATAAGTAGGTTTGTTGCATTCGCTTACTGCCGTGCTGCTTTGGCCTTCTGCACAGCTTAGCACCTAGTAAAGCTATAAGTCTTTTAAATATTCGATGCTTTTTTTCAACGCAACTTCAGGGGTTTGCACCATATCTTGCTCTACGAAGAAATGCTCCACACCTGATTTTTTTGCTGCCGCTAAAATCGATTTCAAATCGAGCGCACCTTCTCCAGCTGTGCTCATCTGCGGAAACAACTCTATCCATTGCTTGGAATCGGCACCGTCACCTGAAAACGTTGCCTTTTGCTTCATGTTCTTTACATGCATCATTTTATAGCGACCTGGATACTTTTCCAATAGGGTAATCGGGTCAACCCCTCCAGCAACAGTCCAGAACAAATCCATTTCCAAATACACGTGTTTGGGGTTCGTTTTTTCAATGATCATTTGCACGGGTACCGTACCTTCCAGCGGATGCAGGCCGTAACCGTGGTTGTGATAGGCAAAGCGTAAGCCCTCTTTTGTAGCTTTTTCGCCAATGCTATTGAAAAGATCAATCGTTTTTTTATAATCTTCAAGGGTTTTGCGATTTTCTGGCGGCAGCGCAGGCAATACCACATAGGTAAATCCAATGGTTTGAGCTGCTTCACCCAATTGGCTCATTTTCGTGCTTAGTGTTTCAAGATCAGTATGAATGGAAGGAACGGAAATTTTGTTTTCGTCAAATACTTTTTTTACCTCGGCAGCAGTATGGCCAAAGAACCCGCTACCGCTGAAGCCCAGCGCAGGCGTGACTGCCGCCCATCGATCGATGGCACCTTGCGTACTGAACGGAAATGGGCCATACATCTCAATTTCTTTGTACCCCATTTGCGCCAGCATTCGGATGCCGCCACTAAAGTCTTTCTCCAATAGTTTGGGTAACGAAAAGAGCTGAATACCTATTTTGTTAAGTAAGTTGGCGTTGGCAAATAAGTAATTGGCGGGCAACATACTTAGAGTGGCCAAAGCTGCCGAGTTTTGAAGAAATTTTCTGCGTTTCAATTCATTAGGGTTTATAATGTAATTTAAACAATTCTTTCCAAACAAAAATACCCAGTCGCTACGAAAATAATGGCTTTGGTGAAATTTTTTACATCCAACTGCCAGCATGCATCGGGTAGCAAACTAACAATTATCGGTTATCTTTGCGCGCTTAAAATCGAGCTATGATTTCTGTAGACAGCGTCAGTGTTGAGTTCAGTGGAACTACCCTTTTTAAAGACATTACTTTTAACATCAACGAAAACGATCGCATCGCCTTAATGGGCAAAAATGGTGCGGGTAAATCGACTTTGTTGAAAATAATTTCAGGAAATAGTAAGCCAACACGGGGCAAGATATCGGCTCCAAAAGACGCCATTATTGCGTATCTGCCTCAGCACCTTTTGACGGACGATAACTCCTCGGTGTTTGAAGAAACCTCCAAAGCGTTTTCGAAAATACTCGACATGAAGAAGCAGATGGAGGAACTTAACCATCAGCTGGAAACCAGAACAGATTACGAGTCGGACGAATATTCAAAAATCATCGAACAGGTATCTGAATTGAGTGAAAAATACTATTCCATTGAAGAGATCAATTTCGATGCGGAGATTGAAAAAACGTTACTTGGCCTAGGCTTTTTGCGTACCGACTTCACCCGCCCAACCAGCGAGTTTAGCGGTGGCTGGCGTATGCGCATTGAACTGGCCAAAATACTGTTACAAAAGCCCGATCTGATTTTATTGGATGAGCCTACCAACCACATGGACATCGAATCCATTCAATGGTTAGAAGATTTTTTGGTCAACAATGCGAAGGCCGTGATCGTCATCTCGCACGATAAAACATTTGTTGACAACATCACCAACCGCACCATTGAAGTGACGATGGGGCGCATCTACGATTACAAGGTGCCCTACTCACAATACTTGCAATTGCGTAAGGAAAGGCGCGAACAGCAGCAGAAACAATTTGACGATCAGGCAAAACAAATAGCTGATATACAAGGATTTATTGATCGTTTCAAAGGGACTTACTCGAAGACACTTCAGGTGCAGTCGCGGGTGAAAACGCTCGAGAAAATTGAGATTGTTCAAGTAGATGAGGTGGATTCATCGGCTTTGAATTTGAAGTTCCCCCCGGCTCCACGGTCGGGAAATTATCCGGTAATTGTGGATGGCCTAACAAAACGCTATGGCGATCACGTGGTTTTTCAAGATGCTTCCATGACCATTTCAAGGGGAGAGAAAGTGGCGTTTGTTGGTAAAAACGGAGAAGGTAAATCTACCATGGTAAAAGCAATTATGGGTCAGATTGAAGTTGAAGGAAAAATGCAGCTGGCGCATAATTCGATGATCGGCTACTTCGCACAAAATCAAGCATCACTGTTGGAGGAAGACATTACCGTATTCCAAACAATAGATCAAATTGCCCAAGGCGACATTCGCAGTAAAATCAAAGATATTCTGGGTGCCTTTATGTTTGGGGGTGATGCCATCGACAAGAAAGTGAAGGTGCTCTCGGGGGGAGAAAAGACGCGGTTGGCTATGATTAAGTTACTACTTCAACCCGTTAACTTGTTGATTCTTGATGAACCTACCAATCATCTTGATATAAAAACAAAAGATATTCTAAAAGATGCCCTTCGTGCTTTTGATGGAACATTAATTCTCGTTTCCCACGATCGCGACTTCTTAGATGGTTTAGCCAACAAAGTTTTTGAATTTGGCAATAAACGTGTGAAAGAACACTTTGAAGATATCAATGGTTTCTTGCGCAATAAGAAGATGGAAAACTTAAAGGAAATTGAAAGAACTGTTGCGAAGTAAAAACGATAACCCGCAGAGAGCACTGAGTTCCGCAAAGTTGATTTGAATTCTTAGCGATTCTCCGCGTTCTTTGCGGTTAAGAATAAAACAGATGAAAGGATTAAATGATCTACTTCAATTGGGCAACCCCCTACTCTATCAGGTGTGTGAGCCCGTGCAGCAACACGAACTTCCATCTGTAACTGAATGGGTCAACGATCTCGATAATGTAATGAAAGAGGTCCGTGCAAAATACAATTTCGGTAGAGCCATTGCCGCACCTCAATTGGGAATAATGAAGCGGTTGTTTTACATGAACATTGATAAGCCAATCGTCTTTATTAATCCAGTACTGACCGATCTAAGCGAAGAACAGTTTGAAGTGTGGGATGATTGCATGTGTTTCCCCAACCTGTTGGTAAAAGTGAATCGCCATAAAAGCCTAACTATAAACTATCTTGATGGCAATTGGAATCAACAATCGCTATCGGTAAAAGATGACCTATCCGAACTGATCCAACATGAATTCGATCACCTCGATGGCATACTCTGCACCATGCGTGCTATTGATAACCAATCTTTCAAGTGGCGCAATTGAACCACATTTACTTTTGAATTGCCCTATTCGATAACTCTACCGTATAACGTTAAGGGCTTAGCGGCCTGCTGACGAATTACGAAGCAGCCTATTGAATTTCAATTGATCGATATATTTGAAATACTCTCCAATGGTGAAAAGTCAGGTTTTGCAAATAATGAAACATTAGGTAATTTTCGAGACAGAAAATTATTGAAAAACTTCATCTTTACTTTCTTCTGAATGAAAACACGAATTGCCTTTTCTGTTGTTATTCTAAGCTTTCCTTTTCTTTTGAGCATTGCGCAAACGAACTCAAAGCGCATTCAAATTGAAGCCGAAAAGGTGCCAGAAGCGGTAAAAGCTGCGTTTATGAACTCCGTTGGGTGGAACGACATTAAGTGGTTTAAGATGAGAATGGACAACAATCAAACTAGGTTTGTTGCAGTCTTTGAAATGATGGATCCTACCTCTGGCAAGATGTTGGCCAACCGTTATCGCTATACAGAAGCTGGCAAGTTTACTTCTTCTTCGCAATACAGGGGTAGTGGCGCGGGGGGCGAAGATCTTTCCGTTTACTTAGGAACGGGAGGTGTGGAAGATGCCGTGCTAGAAAAATTCAAGAAACTATTGAAGGAAAACCAATTGGCAAGTCTTGAAGGAATCACTTTTATACCAGGCAATCAGAATAATGCCATCAGTGGGCATCGATTCGTGCTGGCCGGTAACAAAAAGAAAGTTGTAAGGTATATGGACAGCGAGATGAACGAGTTTGACATGGCGAAATATCCTGTTCGCTTGCTGGAGATAGCGGAAATGGATTAAAACGGGAATGTTGAAATTTCTTGCTGATTTTTTATGAAGTTTTTGGAATCTCTATAAACAATATGAAGCTATTCCGATTTGGTGAGTTGGGCAAAGAGAAACCCGGAGTATTGATCTCCGGCAACAAGTACGATGCATCTGCTTTTGGCGAAGACTATGGCGAGTCTTTCTTTGAAAAGGACGGACTTGCACGACTGGAAGCTTGGTTAGCTGCAAATGAAGCGAAGCTTTCATTGATTAGCCAAGATGTGCGCATCGGCCCTTGTTTTCAGCGGCCATCCAAAATCATTTGTGTGGGGTTGAACTATACACACCACGCATTTGAAACCAACATGCCGATGCCAGTTGAGCCTATCTTCTTTTTTAAATCAACCACAGCATTGACAGGACCAAATGACGGATTGATCATTCCCCGAACTAGTAAAAAGACCGACTACGAAATTGAGTTGGCAGTGGTGATTGGGAAGAAGGCTTTGTATGTGGATGAGAAAGATGCGATGGAATATGTAGCGGGCTTTTGCTTACACAATGATTATAGCGAGCGCGAATTTCAGTTGGAGCGCAATGGTCAGTGGACGAAGGGCAAGGGCTGTGACTCGTTTGCGCCAATGGGC
Organism: Flammeovirgaceae bacterium; assembly: GCA_027487845.1. Classification (GTDB taxonomy): domain Bacteria; phylum Bacteroidota; class Bacteroidia; order Cytophagales; family Cyclobacteriaceae; genus ELB16-189. Next base: position 29,649 of record JAIYCV010000028.1, on the reverse strand, counting down.
CCCTACTTAGTTACGAAAGACGAGATCAAAGATTTTAATAATCTAAATATGTGGTTGAAAGTGAATGGCGAATTGCGCCAAGACAACAACACAGATGACATGATTTTTGAGGTGCCTTTTTTGATCAGTTACATCAGCCAGTTTATGACCTTGCTGCCGGGCGATGTTATTTCTACGGGCACCCCATCTGGTGTAGGACATGGATTTAAGCCACCCATCTATTTGAAACCGGGCGATGTGATTGAGTTAGGTATTGAAGGGCTGGGTGAGCAGCGGCAGGTGGCAAGATAGTGTAAATTAAGCTTCGCTTTTTTTGATAAAATTTTTATCTTCGTTGATTGGATAAATATCCGTCAGTAACTTTAAACACTGATTCGGTTAATTGGAGTTATTTTGTCCAGAAAGTTTTAGGTGCCAGCAGCAAGTTTTTGTATCAGTTGTCTATTCTATGAATCAGACCTCTACAAGTCGCTCACCTGAGTAACGTTAAGGTAAATAAGTAAAATTGCTTACTCTAATAATCTCTCTATATCTCTTATCATCTCCTCTATCTCCAACTGCAGGGTACCATTGTAGATTCCCCGTATTCTCTTCGACTGATCAATTAACAAAACATGCTCGGTATGCAGAAACTCGGTACTGTCTTTTGTAAAACCTAGGTCTTCTTCGGCAAAATAAGACTGGCGTGCAAGTGTATAAATTTCAGATTTCTTACCAGTGAGCAAATGCCAGTTTGGTGAAGTAATCTCATTTTCCTCGGCATATTTTTTTAGACGTTTAACATCGTCCATCCAAGGTGTTACACTATATGAAAGAACAACAACATCGGAGCTGTTGCCAAACTTCTCCTGAACCAATTTCATGTGTTTGGTCATTATCGGGCAAATACTTCCACAACTGGTAAAGATAAAATTAGCCACATGTATCTTACCTTCAATAGCGGCCAGCGTAATCTTCTCCCCAGCTTGATCGGTAAACGAGAATGAATCTATAGTGTGCGTTATTTTTTGGCCTACCTCATCCGTGGATTCAATAAAATGCGGTGTAAAATCGGGGGTATTATAATATGGCAAAACGCTCCGTTCTTTTTTGTTCCCGCAAGAGAAAAGCAACATGACCGACCCCAAAATACTACTTGCTAAAAATACTATCCGATACATTGACGCAGTTTTTTGTACCCAACAATCCAAATCTCCTTCCATCTTGTATAACATAGTTTGCTTTTACTTTGCCATTGTCATACCACCATTGCTGGTGACCTTCTTCATGTCCTTTTTTGTAGTTCAATACTTTAACGAGCTTGCCGTCAACATTCCATTCTTTGCAGGTTCCCTCATACTCATCTGCTTCAAAAAAATAATGCAATTGTCTGTTGCCGTTTTCCCACCACGCTACGTATTCTCCTATCTTTTGGCCATCTTCAAAAAATCGCTTTTCTTTTATTTTTCCTGAAGGATAAAATTTCTCCCACTCGCCATGTTCCTTGCCTTCGCGGTAGCTGGTAATTTCTACAGTATCTCTTGTGCTTGGAAAAAGAGAAAACAACCTTCCACTAAAAGGTTGTTTGTTAATGATTAGCAAGCCATTCGCGATGGAAATCCGCTGCTCGTCTTTATTCAATAACACAATTGAATGGGTTGCCGGACTATATGGCAAGCGTTTGTTGCATCCAAAAAGTCCGACACTTGCTAACCAAATAATAATGCTACTGCGAAACAGTACCCGGTGTGCCATAGTAACCACTTCCATTGATATAAGGATCTTTGTTTGTTACATGATAATGATAGATTCCACTTGGGTAATCTATCGTGGCTGTAGTATGCCCGTGATAGGCATCTAACGAACTTTCTGCTACATCGGCTCCATTCTCCTGCGGTCCGTACACAGGAAATCCATCCAAAAGGAAGCCCAGTAAAGCAGACTTTGTGGCTTTCACTTGCGTTAGATAGAGCGGTTCAACATGGTAATGATAAGCGCCTGCTTGTTGCGGATGTCCATAATACTGATCAAAACTAGTTATCTCATTGGTAAGTGGTTGGCTGGGGCCAGCATATTGATTGTAAAACGGCACTCCATTTAATGAAACGCCTATTGCTCCCAATGCCGTGGCAGCATGGTTAGCGGCTTCTTTGGGATTCAACGGAATTTTGAATGTGTAATTAAATGTACTGATTGAATTGGGGTTTTTCTTAAAAGCATTTCCACCAAATGTAGTGCCTGTAAAATTTTCGTAGAGACTATTTGTAGAAGTGTAGTACACACTCTTATGATCAGGAGCGCCAGTAGTTTTTATGGTTATGTAAGTGCCATCGGAAGTAATGCTGCTGGCGCCATACACTTTTTTATACACATCGGGTACCTCTGTTGAAGTAGTGGCGGTAGGCGTTACATCATTGGTCTTACATGCCATCAGCGATAGCATCGAAAGAAAAGTGAAAGATGAGATAGTGATTTTTAATTGCTTCATAGTGTTGTTTTAAAAAAATAGGTTGAGATTAGAATTTAGTTGATCTAAGTTTTCTTAATACGTTTCCGCATTGGTGATTTTTGTTTGTTCAAATATTCAGTTGAGTAGCAGTAGCGAATTTAGTCCTCCTATGTTTTACAACTATGGTAATTACTAACACGGTTAAAAAAAGTAGTGCCGTTAAAATGAAAGTTGAATTCGTAAAAAAAGAACTATCCGCATTATCAATTACCCAGATTTTATTTTCCACACTTAGTCTTACCTCATAGTTATTGCCGTTGTACAAAATGTATTGCTTTTGCGGCAACCCTTTAGCGGTAATGACTAATTCGCTTTGATGGTTTGGTGTATCTTTAAATAACGTGTTTTTTACGTAACAAGACTGAATCTCTTGTGGTACATTTTTCAGTTCAGCAAAAAGAGTGGTTTCATGCCCTAGTTGAACTTGAGGATTAATAAACTTAATGGTATCGTTATTAATGATGACCAGACAGTTGTTACCAAAATGTTTAATCACCAATTGAACAAACTCCTCGGGTGTCTTGTATGCATTTTTCTTAAAATGATAGTCAACTTCTCCCTCAAAAGCCGTGAGAGAACCCTTGATGAGCAACAACAGTTTGCCATTTTGCTCATAAATCATCACGCTTGACAAATCCGGACTGTGTGCATTCGCAGTAAAAGTGGTGGATAGTAAAAGTGCAAAGAGAAATCGCATAGTAGCACGGTCATTAATTCGCATAAGCACCCGCTAACCCGTTGATAAAATTATTTGAACCTGCCTTGTCTACGTGGTAGTGGTAGCCTCTTATATCATCGTAGTGGCCACGACTTGAATCTAGATCTGTGTATTCAGTTCCTGCGGCACTTAATCGTTCATACATTCCAAAGCCATCTAGGGCATACCCAATCATAGCTGCGTGACCATCAGTTTGAACAACTTTTGTTGATTTACCCGTTGCAGCATGGTAATGGTAGCCAGCACCCATGTTGATATGTCCACCTGCATCATCGAATGGGGCTAACGTATAGGCCGCTAAAATTACGTTAGCTGGTGCAGGCGCATCAAACACTACACCATTAAAGGCAATCCCTCGCGTTGAAGGGCCTGATGAACCTGGACCAGCTCCAAAACTAACAGCAGCGGTAAGTTTTACTGGCGTAACCGGAATGTAAATCGTCTTTGTTAAAGTTGATACGTAAGACGGCAAACATTCAACACAATAATTTTTAAAGGCAACACCGACATTTGGATTTGCGGCAGCTTGACAATCGGCCTGAGTCAATGTTTTTGTTATAGCACCGGTGCTGGCATTGTACATTTGCCACGTGGTGTTATTATAAAACGTAGCTAGGTTTTTTATAAAAGCTCCATCTACATCATAGACATTTCCGCCTTCCAGCCAAATTCCTCCCTTACTTGAATCGTCAGAAATGTTGGTTGGGCACCATGGTCCTTGTGCATGATCGGTGGGAGTACTCTTGGTAACAATTTTATAACAGTCGGCTGTAATGCCGTTCGAAAGAGTACGGGAGACAGTGCTAATGGGTTCCGCCAATCCACCAGATAGGAATTTGGTGGCATCCACTTTAACAACAGTACCCGTGAAACTCGTGTCGGTGCCAGGCGATGGATCGCTACTTTTGCAAGAAGCGATCAAGCCAAACAAAATAGCGATAGAAACAGGAAGGCATATTCTTCGATTTTTCATTGTTGATTGGTTGTTTTGTTAGTAAATACGACCATTATGAAAAAAACCTTCGCTCACTAAAATAAATTATTTTTTCGGTGGGGTATGTCCCTGTTTTTCAGGATGAAAGAAATCTACCAGATTGCTTGTTAGTTCGGTGAAGTAAGCCTGTTGATCGGGTTTGCAAAGCCTTTTAATCTCCAAGAAATGATTGTAGTGAACGTTTTCTATCTGCTTTTGCAAATCGCCCAACTGATTCACCAATGAGTCTTTAGCACCACTCCCCTTTTCATTCAACGTTAGATATAAATTACTTTTTGCTTCTGTGATACCCTCTTCTAAAAGGCGGACAGAGGTTCTGTGCTGCTTTATCAAGTTCTCGTATTTTTCAACCTGCTCCTTGTCAAAGTGTAGCATATCAATAATTTTGTTTTTAGGTCCTTGCTCAAAAGGCCTTCTGCCTTCCCGAGCATGTGGTGGCTTTCCAAAAAATAAAAACAAAACCATACAAAGATTAATTAGCAATAAGCCGATTGCAGCGATGCTCAACCATTTTAATTTACTCATTGTACAAATTGTTTGAGTTAGACAATTTCATCGAACTTATCACTTCCTCAATGCTGTTTTCATTTTGCTTTTCTAACGACCTGAAAAGAACAGACCCATTGAGACCGAGAACGACAATGGCTGCAGCAACAAAAGCTAACCTCCAACTTGCCGGGGCCTTTTCTATTGTATACGAATTGATTCGCTCCACGACCCGCGTCAACAAAAATGGAGGAGCATCCACCTTTTGTATTTTCTTCAGCAATTCTAGCTTTTTATCGATGTCCATAACTCGGCTATTAATTTTAATACGATAGTTATTTCAAAATCCTTCTTTGTCTTTTAACTTTTTTTCAATCGTCTGTTTTGCTCGTTGCAGCAACGACTCCAACGCTTTGATACTAATCTCCATAATTTCTGCTACATCCTTTTGCGATCGATCTTCAATCTTAGTTAAGATAATGGCTGTTTTTTGTTTCTCCGGTAGCGACTGGATAATCATCAAAAGTCCTTCCAAGCTCTCCTTATCCTCTAAAGAAATACCAGGATGCGCCATATCGTGTATGGGCTCATTCGAATCTGGATGAAATAGCGAAGTGATAAACCCAAATCGTTTTTTGGCCTTTTTTGCTTTTAAGAAATCCAATGACTGGTTGATGGCAATGCGGTAAATCCAAGTCTTCAAAGAAGCAGTCTCCGGATTATATTGACTTAGGCTGTGATAAAGTTTGACAAAAACCTCTTGGGCAACATCTTGCGCATCCTCTTTGTTCAACACATAGTGAAGGCAGATATTGAAGACGAGGTTTTTGAATTCGTTGTAAATGGATTCAAATTTTAATTCATCACCCACAACGATCTATTTATTTAAAAAGGGGCAGCGACTAATTGACCTTACTCTTATCAATTCTGGTGGGCGTGTCTTTTCCTGCCACCATTGTTTTTGAACTCAGGGCAATGGCACGAATAGTTGACACTATGTTCTTCACGTCCAGTGTTTCAAACTCATCATTTACCGTATGATAAAATTTGTCGATATCAATTTCATCCGTAGAAATAGTATGCGCTGGAACGCCTTGTCGTGCTAACGTGGCATTGTCAGATCGATAGAATAAATTTTGTTCCGGATAGGGATCAGGATTAAACTTGAAGGGAATACCTACCAAGTTCTTTTGCAAAATCTCGCCAAAGCTAGAACGCTCAAAGCCTGTAATGAAAGCTGCATTTTGTCCCCACTTCGATTTCTTGCCTATCATTTCAATATTAAACATGGCCATGACCTTGTCGGGATTTAATTGCTCAGAAAAATACTGCGAACCAAAGCCGCCAATTTCTTCGGCTGTGAATGCGACAAAAATAAGGCTGCGTTCATTGTTCTTTATCTTTTTAAAGTAACGGGCAAGTTCAATAACAGCGGTGGTTCCCGAAGCATCATCGTCTGCTCCATTGGCGATAGAATCTCCATCCACGCTTTTCAAAATTCCGATGTGATCGTAATGCCCAGAAAACACAATCAACTCATCTGCTGATTTCCTACCGGGCAGCATGCCGACTACATTCGCCAATTTTATCTCCATTATCTGTTGCTTTATTTTTACCGAATAAGTGGTAGCAGGTGAGCCTAGCACGAAGACTTTAGTGTATTTTGTGCCGCTTGCAAACCGAGATCCAAATCGGCTTTTAAATTGATCAAAAAAAGTTTTGAATGAAGGATCAATGAACACCAAACAAGAGACTGTGTCTCGCAACAAAGGAAAAATTTTATCTCTAAAATATTGTCGTTGATTTTTGGCTGTATCGCCACCAATTGTCTTTATGGATAATCCATTTGACAGTTGAATTTCCTTTTTCTCAGAAATCGCAAAAGCATATTCCGCGGCTACTAATTTGCCATCAAGGGTAACGTCAAGCGTTTCTGGGTTTACTTGCTGCTTCGCAAACTCTTGCCGAAAACCCTTCAATCCGGCTAACGGCTTTAAGCCTATTTTCTTAAATTCCGATTCAATGAAAGCCGCTGCCTTATCGATATATTGTGGTTGAAAAGCCGACCGCCCATTCATTTCATCGGAAGTAAGCGTCTTCATAACACGAATTACATTTTCCTCTTTAATATATTTTTCTTCTTTCTGAGCAAAGCTTGGTTGAATAAAAAGAGAGGCAATTACTATTGCTATTAGTTTTTTCATACGCTAAATTTAAAATGCAGGAAACTTCGATCTACGATTTTATTTGAAGATGTTATAGTCTGCTGCCATTTTCTTATACTCTGGAAGTATTTTTTCGTAAAGTGCCTCATCCACTTTCTTTAATGAGTTCATAAGCCCTCCAATGCCAGAATCCTTTAGACTCACTCGTTGTTTTTTTATTTCCTCCATTTTGACGCGGATAGTTGCTTCCAGCTTCCTCAGTTCTCTTTCTGTCATTATTGTAGACTTGATTTAATTTTCACGCTGAACTACTTTCAACTAGTAGGAACATGATGAACCCTAAAATTATTGATACCGTTATTGAAATCCAAGTTTGTTTACTCCTTGTGGAAAAAGAATATCCACCTTGTTCCCATTCCTTGCAACTACTGCCAAACGGATCGAATTCTGCTGTTCGGTTTTATAGATACAATCAATACCATTATTTTTCATTAAATTTATAATCCTAATAAACTTAATAAAAATGGAAATAGTAATTATCATTTTGGCAGTAGTTGGTTTGGTTGTTCTGTTGGCCTCTTTTGTAACTATTAAGCAGGGGTCAATTGGTGTGGTTACCGTATTTGGAAAATTTCAGCGGATTTTGAGGCCCGGCTTAAATATGAGAATTCCGTTTATTGAAATGATATTCTCTCGGGTTTCAATACAGAATCGCTCTGTTGAATTGGAGTTTCAAGCTACCACCATGGACCAGGCAAACGTGAATTTCAAAGCAATGCTCCTGTTTTCAGTTCTCGACCAAGCCGAGGAGACGATCAAAAATGTAGCGTTCAAATTTCTAGATGAGAAAAGTCTTATGATTGCACTGTCTCGCACTATCGAGGGCTCTATCCGAAGTTTTGTAGCTACTAAAAAGCAATCCGAAATTCTAATGCTACGCACAGAAATTGTTCATGAGGTGAAGCAACAGCTCGATAACACGCTCGAAGGATGGGGCTATCATTTGATCGATTTGCAACTGAACGATATAGCTTTTGACGAAACGATCATGAAATCGATGGCCAAAGTAGTAGCTTCCAATAATTTAAAGGCAGCTGCCGAAAATGAAGGTCAGGCGTTGCTCATTACCAAAACAAAATCGGCCGAAGCAGAAGGAAACGCAATAAAAATAGCGGCCGAAGCAGAAAAAATTGCCGCCCAATTAAGGGGACAAGGTGTAGCATTATTCCGTGAAGAAGTAGCAAAGGGTATGGCCGAGGCAGCGAAAGAGATGCATTCTGCTAATCTTGACTCTTCCTTCATTCTCTTTTCTATGTGGACAGAAGCGATCCGCCATTTTGCCGAGCACGGTAAAGGGAATACCATTTTTCTTGACGGATCATCTGACAGTATGAAGCGAACCATGCAAGAACTGATGTCGATTAGCAAAGTATCTTCGATTGTTAACACCGATGAGCAAAAGGCTTAAAAAACGAATCGCTTTTTCTTTACTTGACCCAGATTAAATGACTTTTCGTATCGCACAGAACAGAACAGCGGAGAATACATCTAATCCAACGTCAATCCATAAGTATAAGTCTTCGATAAAATGAGTTAAATGACTGACTTCCGTTTACTTCCACCTTCAAAAGGTAAACGCCAGAATTGAGACTTGAAAAATCGTTGATCCATTCAATTTCCTGCCTATTCTCATCGAAAGTGCCTTCGGTAGAAGTTGCGCAAACTTTGCCTGTGGCATCTAGCAAGGTAAACCGAACTTGGTTGATGCCCTGTTGAAGACTTACCGGCAGTTTAATGCTTCCTGAACTTTTCAACAGCGGATTTGGAAAAACAAAGCCACCAACTAACTCCGTTGTTTGCGATGCCTCCTTTACGTAGCTGGCATTGCCGTAATGGATCTTAAAAAGTTGCCGTCCTGCCGGTAACGAGATGGTCTTTTCATTTCGCATATCCACTAGGCTTACTCGATCATTCGTTTCCAACATCAGAAGCTTGTCGCTGAGACCAAAACCAGTGTTGTCCCAACTAATGATTACCCCACGATCACTCATGATACTGCCAGACCATGTATATTGATCATTGGTTTTTACCACGTCTTTAATGAGCGATTCTTTCCCAATCTGTCGCATAACCAGATTAAATGAGTTTATGCCCTCTGGTGTGGGTAGCGTCAGCTCGTCCCAACAATCAACATTCTCTGAGGCCGATGTGGCCATGCCAAAGCCCGCTAGATCATTGCTAAAAAATCCATCATCAAAAGTTAGCTTTACTTGCCAATTGGGATTGCTTAACATCCCGGTTTCTTCTTGAGGTGCATTACCTACCCTACCACCCGTCAGACCTTTGTTCACAACTGGCACCTTCACATCCAGCTTATCTACGCCATCTAATCTCACAAAGGCACCTTTATAGCTGCCCAAAATGTCACCACCCGTAAACGTGCCGCCCTTATAAAAACGAAGCTTGCCTAAGCCAGTTGGATTACCGTTGGCAACAAGTACATCGTCCCACGAAATGCTGAAATTGTACGGGTTGCCGATCAGATTCCAACCTTTTACCAATTTTAACACAAACGGAGCGTCTTCTTTTACGGCAACTGTTTTACCTTCGCCATGATTTATTGTGGTGGAATTTTTAGCAATGAGCCAGTAACCGTTACCCACGCTAATATTGTCAGAAGTACTCATTTCTTTGGTAAAACCGGGATAAGAATACATACGCCATTTTGACTTGTCAGCAGAACCCAAATCCTTGAAAACCGAACCGACAGTATTAGAAGTCAATTCCAGTGGAACGGAAATCAGTTGGTAACTAGTGGCATCGCTACCAAACACCAGATTGGGGATTTGAGTAGATACACCAGAGGGGTATGTTTTATAAACGTAACCCTCCTCGCTCTTGACTTCATTGTCTTTTTTATCCTTCAACGAAAAATAAAAGCGAACGCCCACCGGGTCGGTAAATTCAGCCGCAGGTATTTGATAAACTATTGAGTTCGTGGTTGGTAGGGCGACAGAGACAGACTTGAAGGTTGGGTCTTTAGCAGAAACACCTTTACTAAAAAATGCAATGGAAGCCACTTCGCTTATGTCATTTACAGTGATGCTTTGTGATGTGGAAGCCGCATTGTTAAAATTTTTACCTGTTATTTTTAAATTAATAACAGTGAAAGCAGTGCTGGTGATTGTTTGCCCAGCAGTTGTTACTGTAATTGCGCCTGTGGTTGCGCCCACAGGAACTTCCGCCACAATGGTTGTAGGCGTACTGCTAACAACTGTTGCTAATGTTCCATTAAAATTTACCACGCTGTTAGCAACCACGCTGCTAAAACCTGTGCCCGTAATTGTAATAGCTGTGCCAGCCGCCCCTACAGAAGGGCTGAATGAAGTAATGGCAAATGGAAGCATTAAAAACTCAATAGCACTCGATACTGTGCTTGTTTCACGCGCAACTGATACTTTGCCTGTTACTGCTGTTGCCGGAACAGTTACTGATATGCTGGTGGAGCTGGAGCTGGTAATTACTGCATCCACCGTTCCCGTGCCTGCCGTAAACTTTACCGTTTGTTTTGTTTTGTCGGTACTAAACCCAGTGCCAATAATGGTAAGAGAAGCCCCTGCTGCAGCACTCGTGGGGCTAAAGGAAGTAATAGCCAGCACGCCATCAAAATCAGAGGTACTGGTGGCGGTTTCACCAGCGGTGGTTACGGTTATTTTACCAGCCGTTGCGCCCGCAGGTACTTGCGCTACAATGGTGGTGGGCGTGCTGCCACTAACTGTTGCAGCGGTGCCATTAAACTTCACTACATTATTGGCCGCTACACTGCTAAAGCCCGTGCCTGTGATGGTAATGGGTGTGCCCGATGAACCAATGCTAGGCGAAAAACTGGTAATGGCAAAGGGCAGCACCAGAAACTCCGTGGAACTTGAGGTGGTTAATAATCCCTTGGTTACTGTTACTTTACCAGTTATGACTCCTGCCGGCAGGGTTACCGTTAAAGTAGTAGCTGTGGCAGCAGTAATAGTGCCGACCACGGTTGAGCCAGAGGCAGCTGTAAACCTAACGGTTTGATCAGTGAGGGTGGTGCTAAAACCACTGCCAGCAATGGTAATTGTAGCCCCCACTTGCCCTGACGTTGGCACAAACGTAATAGGCGACAATAACGCGTTGCGCAAGATGGAGACAGTACTACCATTAGCAACCACCAAGTCGGGTTTACCATCGCCATCCAAATCACCTATGGCAATTGAAATGGGGCTTGAACCCGTTGTAAAATCCACTTTAGAAGCAAAACTAGAAGCCGAAATTGCCCCCGAAGTACTGGTGTTGCGCAAAACTGAAACAGTACCACTGCTATTATTTGCCACCGTCAGGTCAGCCTTGCCATCGCCATCCAAATCGCCAATCGCAACGGAATATGGGCTTGACCCTGTGGCAAAATCCACTTTGGAAGCAAAACTAGCGGAAGTAATACTGCCAGCAGTACTGTTATTACGGAAGATAGAAATAGCACCGCAGCATCTTTGCGTGGCTACTAAATCTGGCTTGCCATCTCCATCTAAATCGCCAATCGCAACGAAATAAGTATCTATAGTGCCAAAATCTACTTTTGAAGAAAAACTAGAGGCATTTATTGCCCCAAGGGTGCTGGTATTGCGAAAGACAGATAAATTATCTGAAGTGGAATTAGATGTAACTAAATCGGGTTTACCATCCCCATCTAAATCGGCTATAGCGATAGATTCCGGGCTTGTACCCGTAGCAAAATCTATTTTCGCTGCAAAACTGGAAGAGGTGATTGAGCCCAAAATGCTCGTATTTCGATAAATAGACACTGTGTTGCTATTTTTGTTAGCAATCGTCAAGTCTGGCTTACCATCCCCATCCAGATCTGCGATAGCAACTGACGGGTTTGCACCTGTGATAAAATCAACTTTTGAAGCAAAACTTGAATCGGTAATACTCCCTAAGCTGCTTGTATTTCGAAAAATAGAAACAGTATTGGCACTGGAATTCGCCACCATCAAGTCGAGTTTTCCATCTCCATCCAAATCGCAAATAGCGACAGAATTGGGTCCTGAGCCTGTTGGAAAATCAACGCTAGTGGCAAAACTGGATGCTGTTATAGCCCCCGAAGTGCTGATGTTTCTGAAAACAGAGACCATGTTGGTTCGGTAACTAGCAACCGCCAAATCTGCCTTACCATCGCCATCCAAATCACCAATTGCAATTGATCGGGGGTCATACCCCAAAAAAAAATCCTCCCATGCAGAAAACGCATTGGCAGTGAAAGCAGTGCTTCCGGAGGGAAAGGTAGGCAAAAAGGGTTGGGAGGAATAGGCTACTAGCCCATTGTTTGTTACCGTAATGGGCTGGTAGGTAGCACCTACTGGCACCGTTACGGTTAGTTGGGTGGCTGTGGCCGCTGTTACGGCTGCCTTGGTAGCGCCAAAATATACAATACTATTGGCGGGGGTGGTGTTAAAATTAGTGCCAGTTATAGTTACCGAAGTGCCTACCTGACCTGTAGCAGGTGCAAACGAGGTGATGGTAGGGAGCGGAGTTATCAGGGCATTACGCAAAACAGAAACCGTGTTATCAGTACTATTGGCAATAATCAGGTCGGGTTTGCCATCATTGTCCACATCGCCAATAGTCACGGAATAGGGGCCTGCACCCGTGGTGACATCTACCTTTACGGCAAAGCTTGAAGCTGTCAGCGCACCCACTGCACTTATATTGCGGAGCAGTGAAGCAGCATTGGCGGTAAAATTGGCAACCGCTACATCTAGCTTGCCATCACCGTCCAAATCACCCAATGCAACGGCCTGTGGCCCCGTACCAGTTATAACATCTACTTTGGCAGCAAAGCTAGCGGCTGTAAACGCGCCCGCACTAGTTATTGAATTACGGATAATGGAAACCGTGTTGTCATCTTTGTTGGCCACTACCAGGTCGGATTTGCCATCTCCATCCAAATCGCCCAGCGAAATGGCTTGCGGATTTGCACCTGTGGAAAAATCTACTGCAGCACTAAAACTTTCGGAAGTAATGTTGCCAACTGCACCCATATTGCGAAAGACGGAAACGGTGTTACCACTCGCATTGGTTACCGCTATTTCTGGCTTTCCGTCACCGTCCAAATCGGCAACGGCCACGGCCGAAGGTGATGACCCTGTGGGGAAATCTACTTTTGTAGAAAAACTCGAAGTAGAGATAGTGCCTGTGGTACTTGCGTTCTTAAACACCGATAGTGTATTGTCGCCCTTGTTGACCACCATCAGCTCTGGCTTTCCGTCCGCATCTAAGTCGGCAATGGCCACCGCCTGCGGGTTGGTGCCAGCGGTAAAATCCACTTTGCTGGAAAAACTGGAGAAGGTAGCACCTGGTGATGTTGTATTTTCAAAAACCGAAATAGAGCCTGTATTGCTGTTGGCTGCCACTAAGTCAAGTAGGCCATCGCTATCCACATCGCCCACCGCCAGGGAAGTTGGCCCCGAGCCGGTGGTAAGGTCTACTTTTGCCGAAAAACTGGACGTGGCAAGCCTTCCTACTGCACTTTGGTTGGTAAATGTCGATAGCCTGTTGCTAACATTCGTGGCTGCTACAAGGTCCGCGCGCCCATCGTTGTTCAAGTCCCCCATCGCCACCGAAAAAGGGGCTGAGGCAGTAGTAAAGTCTACTTTGGATTGAAAAGCAGCGGTATTGAGCGCACCAGAGGCACCAAAAGTGATGGCAAACGAGGTATTAGAGTACGCTGTTAAGCCTCTTTCTTTGGCCAGCACAGAAATGGGCTGGTACGTGGCACCGGGCGGCACAGTTACTACCAATTGCGTGGAGGTGGCACTGGTTACGGTAGCCTGGGTAGCCCCAAAAAATACCACGTTGTTGGCTTGCGTGGTACTAAAGTTAGTGCCTGTAATAGTTACAGTTGTGCCTACTGGGCCTGAAGCTGGGGAAAACGAAGTAATGGATGGTGGATAGACGGGGCTGTTGCGCAAAACTGAAACCGTACCACCACCAATAATGTTAATTCCCACCGCCAAGTCAGCTTTGCCATCGCCATCCAAATCGCCAATAGCAACGGAATTTAGGGTTGACCCCATAGCAAAATCCACTTTAGTGGCAAAACTAGAAGTCGAAATTGCCCCCGAAGTACTGGTGTTGCGCAAAATAGAAACGTTATTATTATTACTATTTGCCACCGCCAAGTCAGCCTTGCCATCGCCATCCAAATCGCCTATGGAAAGGGATATAGGAAATGAACCCGTTGTAAAATCTACTTTCGCAGCAAAGCTAGATGAGGTAATACTGCCGCTGCTGCCCGTGTTTCGGAAAACAGAAACTGCATTACTGTTACTATTTGCTACTGCCAAGTCTTGTTTGCCATCGCCATCCAAATCGCCAATTGCAACGGAACGGGGGCTTGATCCGGTAATAAAATCTACCTTGGCGGCAAAACTAGAAGCCGAAATAGCTCCTGGGGTGCTGGTGTTTCTCAAAACTGAAACAGTACCACTGCCGCTATTTGCCACCGTCAAGTCAGCCTTGCCATCGCCATCCAAATCGCCAATGGCAACGGAATAAGGGCTGAAACCTGTTGGAAGTTCTACTTTCGTGGCAAAACTAGATGAGGTAATTGAGCCTGAGGTACTAGTGTTGCGAAAAATAGACACCGTGCCACTGCCGCCACTGTTAGCAACCGTCAAGTCGGGTTTTCCATCCCCATCTAAATCGCCAATAACTACCGAGCGTGCGTCCGAACCCGTTGTAAAATCTACTCTGGCGGCAAAGCTGGCAGAAGAGATAACACCAGAAGTGCTTGTATTACGGAAAACAGATACGGTGTTCGCAGTTCCGTTTGCCACTGCTATGTCCAGTTTACCATCCCCATCCAAATCGCCAATGGCAACCGAATAAGGTGTTGAACCAGCCCCTGTAGAAAAGTCTACATTTCCGTTAAAACTGGTGGTCGTAATCGCGCCAGCAGTACTGGTGTTTCTAAACACCGAGATGTTGTTATTGCCAGAATTAGCCGAAACAAGGTCGGCCTTTCCGTCTCCATCTAGGTCGCCAATAGCAACAGAATAAGGATTGGTACCTGAGGTAAAATTAACTTTTGAAGAAAAATCGCTCGTAGTTATGTAGCCTTTGGCGGGCGTAAACGTGGCAATGAAATTAGACCTGCTGTAGGCCTGCAACCCCGTGGCTGTGTTAAGCACAGTAATGGGTTGGTAGGTTGCACCGGCTGGCACTGTTGCTATAAGCTGGGTAGTTGTCGCCCCCGTCACTATTGCCTTCATGGCTCCGAAGTAAACAACGTTGTTTGCTAATGTTGAATTAAAATTTGTGCCTGTGATAGTTACATTAGTACCAACTGGCCCAGAGGTAGGAGTAAACGAGCTGACCGTGGGGACTTGAGCCATTGTGGTGGCTGCAAGGGTGAACGTAAGGAATAAAAAAAAGTAAAATTTTAGTTTCATGCAGGTTGTTAGATGTTATCAGTTTCACAATTTTATCCGATGTCTCAGTCTCTCCTGTAAAAAATAAATTCCCCTCCTTCATCCCCAGCTACATTCAGAGGATTGCCAACAGGTGTCTGGTCAGTGGTTTCTGCCACTTTCTTTTTTACATATTGCACCATATCACTCACGGGCACCTTGGCCTGTTTATTCGTCATCAAAAATTGAATAATGCCCTGCGAGAAAGGGCTATTTTTTCCTATTGCCCCGTCTGAAACAAATTCCAATCTACCAGAGGCCAGCCCCCAACGCGATTTGAATTTCTCTACATTTTCCGAGTAACCCTTATTGGCGGAAGCAAACAAGGAACCCGAGAAGCAGGCATCAGCCACTAAAAAGGTATGTTGAGAATTAATGTTTTCAATAATTTTCAATAATTGGGCGTTTGGCATATAAGAAGACACATCGCCCTTCACACCATCCACTGGCACCCAATATCCTTCGCTTAATAGTTTGTCAAAATAGCCGTGACCCGAATAGTAAATCATGAGGTTATCCTTCGGGGTAATCTTCTCGATGTAGCCACGCAAGGTTTCGTAGATGTTGGTACGGTTTGCTTTTTCATTGAGCAATACAGATACGTTTTCCTCGTCAAACTTATAACGAGAGGTAAGTACTTTTCGGATCGTATCGGCATCGGCCACCGCGTTATTCAGGGCAGGCCAGGAAGTGTAGTTGTTTATGCCCACCACTAGCAAGTAATTCTTGGCATCGGCCACGTTATACTCTGTGCCATCCTGATTTCTTCGATCTACGATAAACTTTTTAAGTGAGATGTTCTGGTTGAGGTCTTTAGCCTCAATTACAATCGGGTTTTCGCCCACGTTTACAGGCAAATTAATGACATAAGCCCCATTTTCTTTTACTGGCACAATAATGCCATTCACTTTTAACTGCTGAATACCCGACTCATCAATTACTGATCCTGAAAGACGCAGTAAATCTGTATACATAGTCACTCTGTCGGCTTTACTTATATTGGCGGGACTGGATACGTATATCATGGGTGCATTATGGTCATTTCCACTTCGCAATAGGGTGATTTGACTGGGGTCAACTGTCACTTTCCTGCTACTTCCGTAAAGAATATTTTTTGTGTTGGTAGCATTAATGGAAATCGTATTTACTCCCGTGCGCAACGTAATCGTGCGCTCTATAACTTGTTCGTAACGGTTTAACTTTACAGCAGGAGCAAATTCGTTTTTGCCGTAAAGATCGGACTGAATACCATTAACACGTATTTCAACGGTATTTAAAGGCAATCTCGATTTCACTATAGCGGTGAAGGTTTGAATGTTAGAGCCAACGATGTTAACGGTATCTTTAGGAAACGTGACCCATTCAATTTCAGGCTGGTCTATTACACTAACTTGGGGAATCGTGGCCTTGTTTTTTTGCGCCAATATCAGAGCTATTGGGAGCACAGCTAAAATAAAAAGAAAAAGCTTTTTCATGAAAATGAAGTTTATTATTTGGTAATTAGTTGGGGTCTGGTGCGCCAGGTAGATCTTTGATATCGTCTAGCGTTTTATTGGTTAATATGTACACGGGTACTGCCAAAAACGGAAGGACTTTCCAGAAATAACCTACCACGGGCTTGATCTTGAATTTGTTGCTGTAGTAGATTTTCTCTCCATCGTCTATCCCTATTTGATAGTCGTGTCTAGCGCGAACTTTTTTAGGAAGCAGCAGACTAAACGAATTTGTCTTGATCTCCATATTGGCCAGACCTACCACCTCCTTCTCGTGCCTGTATAACTTTACTTGATATTCTTTTCCTTTTTTATAAATGGTATCAACACCCACTATTACATCACTCTTCCGCTTCACTTTTTTTAGCACCTGCACATGAGGCCAAGCTTCCACTTTTACCGTAGCCTCTCCTTCGTTTACCGAGTGAACTAATTCTTCCACAAAGTCCCAGAAGATCTGCTTGTTCTTACCTGGATAAACCAAATTTCCAACATCACCTTTCACTTCAGCAAGTTGAATAGTCCTAGCCTTGGTGCCGTAGGTCACGCGCACAAAACAGGGAATGTTCGCATGGTCGGCAATAAGATCGAACATAATCAAGATACGCTTCCCCTCTGGAATGGTCACATTTGAATTGATACGAACATTGCTGACCGTTTGGGCTCGGGAAAATGATATTTGTAGCACCAACAAAGGCAAAAGGAAAGTTGTAAAAGACTTCATCAAGTTTTAGATTTAAAAACGTCTAGCGCACAGAAAAAACGATTCGGATGAAAACACTTTTACGAAAGTACAAGTTGGCAACAAAATTAACAATACCTACTAATGGGTATTTTTAAGAACCCACCCTTGGTGCCGTTTGTTTGTGTTTACAGGGTCTTATTGACGCAGTAACTGACGTTCGCTAAAATTTAAATCCATCATTGTGGAAAGTTCGCAGCACATGGGCGTGTTGAATAATAGGAAAAAACTAGTATTTAGCTTTAATTCCTTCATTCTTACTAACTTTATTATTCTACCCTCACCCCTAAATTATCTCCCAACAAGCTAAACTGTTCCGTCCATTCAGGATCTATCTCTGCTTGCTTTTGACTCTTGAGTTCCAACGAAGTTTCAAAATACAAATTCTGGCTTTGGTGAAGATTTGGCTGAAGATTAAACTTTGCGAAAATTGGGAACAACTTATTGATTCGCGTAACTCTTCTTAAATTTTCCCGCTCATTCTGCAGTTTGTGTAGTTCTCGTAAAATGGTTTCACCTGCAAGAATGGAAAGTCTTTCTGTATCGCTGATTTTTAAATTCCAGCGCTCCAATTCAGAGGAGATTCGTTCCAGTTCTTTTGTGCTTATCTTCTCTGACTTCAGCATGTTCACTAAATCAGCATTTAGAATGTACTCAAACGTAGTTCGATAGGCATTCGGGATGGGCATGTCATTGTTTGACAATGCCGTAATCAATGGATAATCACTGTTGTAAATCCTTCTAAAGGAATCTTCCAACTCCGCCATGCTTTGTTGAGAGATAAGTTCAAGCACTTTACGTTTCTCATCTTGAAACAGCTGCCAGATAGTATATTTTTCAGGTCCAAAATATTGCTGCATTAATCCTATTACATCTCCTAGCCTACCCTCTTCAAATGCCTTCACCATCCTGAACTGCATGCCCGCAAACTTATCCGGTTCCATGTCTAAGGATATGTTACCTATAATATTATGCTTACCCAAATGGATTACTGCAAACGCAAAACGTTTCTCGGAGCGCGTTACCTGTGACTTTACTTTGGTGATTCCCAACACAAGAGTTTGCTCACCCGAACGTTTGCGTACAAACAATTCGCTAGACGTTTTATAGTTAAAAATAGTGAGTGATTCTGGCTCATCTTCAAACAATGAAGCGACCGCGAAGTGCATACCAACTCGCTGCAAGTTGGTGCGCGAGGGCAGTATTAATTTCTTGTAAACACTAGCTGCATTTTCATATTGGCCAACGTTACTAGGGCAATTCTCCAGTCTTTTCAGAAACTCCATTTCAAAATCTTGGCCACCTACTTGGCTCGCCAACTGTATTACCCTACACGCATATTGCAGCACTTGAACCGTTTCTATGCCCGATATCTCATCAAAAAACCAACCACAACTCGTGTACATTAGCATTGCGTGTCGCTGCATTTCCATCATACGCAAAACGTTGCTGGCACCCGCATCAGTCAACGCATGGTCTTTCAAAAAGCGTTTTATGGTCTCATCGCCTCTTTTTAGAATCACATTTATAAACTCATTTCGTGCATCCCAGGGGTTTCTGAGAATGGACTCCGCCTCACGCTCGAATATGATCATTACCTCGTCTCTCAGCCAATCCAGCGCGTCACGCAGCGGCCCTCTCCATTTTTGATTCCAATCTGAATGGCCACCCGAATTGCATCCACAGTCCGATCGCCACCTCTCCACCCCGTGAACGCAACTCCACGAGCTGTTCTCAATTATTTTTGCTTCATATTCAACAGGAGCAACTGACAAAAAATGAGCATAATTTGTTAGGGTAGTGCGTTGGTCTTTCTCTATGAAATCGAGGCAAAAAGAAAGTGCCATCTCTCCGTGCTTGTGATGATGTCCGTACGTTTCACCATCGGTAGCCACATGTACTAACTGGGTTTCCTTATCGTCTTCATTGAAAGAATTAATCAAGTTGTCCGCAAACCGTCTACCGTCATTTAATAAACCGTTGAACGCAATGGCCTGCGATACATCTCCATTGTAGAAAAAGACAGCTATCGATTTACCAGAAGGGAGGTGACAGGTATATGCTTTTCGCGAGTCAACCGATCGATCATTAACTGTTTTCCAGTTGGCATCACCTATCTTTCTAGTAGCCGCAGCCTGGCGGGGCGCTAATACGGTGAACTTTATTCCATTTTCAACCAATACCTCCAATGTTTCATAATCAACGGCCGTCTCCGCCAACCAGATACCTTCGGGCTTTCTTTTAAAACGATACTCAAAATCACGAATGCCCCAAATCACTTGTGTTTCCTTATCCCTCTTATTTGCCAATGGCATGATAATGTGATTGTACACCTGCGCCATGGCTGAGCCATGGCCATCAAAATACTTCATGCTATCCCTATCGGCCTCCAATATGGCATCGTAGGTCTGCTTATCTTTCGCCTCCATCCACGAAAGCAATGTGGGCCCAAAATTGAAGCTAATTTTAGAGTAATTATTGACGATATTCTTTATTACATTCTTGCCATCCAAGATCCTGGAAGATGCATTTGGTGAATAACACTCTGCTGATATGCGCTCATTCCAATCGTGGTAAGGGTGTGCTGAATCTTGCACTTCAATTACTTCGAGCCAAGCATTCTCTCTTGGTGGTTGATAAAAATGACCGTGAATACAAACGTACTTTTTTGAACTTTGTGACATTGAAAAAATTATGCTTTTATGTAAATTATCTATTCTATCTCAAATTCAGCCAGTTCTTCGTGTAGCTTCAAGATGGAAATAGCCAACGGAGGAAGAGTAAGCGAAACGGAATAATCCTTTTGGTGATACTTAACAGGTGAAGTATACAAAAGCCCGTTGTTAAGTGTACCGCTTCCCTGGTAGCGCACATCATCAGAATTGAATACCTCTTTGTAAGTACCTCTGTATGGAACGCCAATTCGGTAGTGATTTCTTACTTCAGGAGTGAAGTTACAAACTATAATCAGCGACTCTTCTTTGATGTTTGATTTCCGCATGTACACTATAATGCTGTTTTCACGATCGGAGTAATCAATCCATTCGAAACCTTGATTTTCAAATGCAAAATGATACAGCGCTGGCTCTGTTTTGTAGAGCTTGTTTAACTCTTTAAGAAGTGTATGAACCCCTTTGTGCAATGGGAACTCGGTGAGGTACCAATCGAGTCCACTGTCATGATTCCACTCAGAAGTCTGACCGAACTCAGCCCCCATAAAAAGTAGTTTTGTTCCGGGATGCGTAA
The DNA here is from genome assembly GCA_027487845.1 of Flammeovirgaceae bacterium. Taxonomy (GTDB): domain Bacteria; phylum Bacteroidota; class Bacteroidia; order Cytophagales; family Cyclobacteriaceae; genus ELB16-189. The sequence goes on along the minus strand of JAIYCV010000028.1, from coordinate 8,816 downwards.
ACATATACGTATACATCAAGCGAAGGTTGGCGAACTTCCTCCATTCATCGCCCGGCATACGTGCGATCAATGATCCTTTACCATGCACCACTTCATCGTGCGACAAGGGGAGCATAAAATTCTCCGTGAATGCATACATAATGCTAAATGTAATTTCATTCTGGTGGTATTTTCTATGGATAGGATCATTGCCGAAAAAATGCAATGTATCGTGCATCCAGCCCATCATCCACTTTTGTCCGAAGCCAAGTCCGCCAACATAGGTAGGCCTTGAAACACCCGACCACGCAGTTGATTCCTCTGCAATAGTTATTGAATCTGGATAGTTTGCATATACCACCTCGTTAAACTCCTTTAAAAAGCTTATTGCCTCCAAATTTTCATTACTACCGTGTTCATTGGGAATCCACTCACCTGCCTTACGGGAATAATCGAGGTACAACATAGAAGCAACAGCATCCACGCGCAAGCCATCAATATGATAGCGTTCCAGCCAAAAGAGTGCATTACTAATTAGAAATGAACGTACCTCTGCCCTGCCGTAGTTATAGATATAGCTGCTCCAGTCAGGGTGAAACCCTTTTCGGGGATCAGCGTGTTCAAACAAATGTGTTCCATCAAATTTATAGAGTCCGTGCGCATCGCCAGGGAAATGCGAGGGCACCCAATCCAAAATAACACCAATACCAGCTTGGTGAAATGCATCTACCAGGTGCATAAATTCTTCTGGAGTTCCAAATCGGCTTGTGGGTGCGAAATACCCGGTAAGTTGATAACCCCATGAGCCAAAGAAAGGATGTTCCATTACAGGCAAAAATTCAACGTGCGTGAATCCTAGCTCTTTCACATAGTCGACTAATTCTGTTGCCATTTCAAGATAAGACAATGAACGTCCGCCATCATCATACTTTCTCCGCCAACTGCCAATATGAACCTCGTAAACCGAATACGGCTTTGGCTTACCTGTTGTCTTCTTCCTCTCACTTAGCCAATTGCCGTCTTTCCAGTTGTAACTCGTCTTCCAGACAACCGAAGCTGTCTTTGGCGCCACTTCAGAAAACGCGGCAAAAGGATCTGCTTTTTCTAGGTATTCTCCAGTGTTAGATTGAATCGCATACTTATAGATTTCACCTGCGTGAATTCCTGGAAAGAAGCCCTCCCAAATTCCCGATTCATCCCACCGAGGAAAGAGTTTATGCTCACCGTTCTTCCAAAAGTTAAAATTACCAATGACAGATATTTCTGTTGCGTTTGGTGCCCATACTGCAAAATATGTACCCTCTTGTCCTTTAAACGAAGCAGGCTGAGCTCCCAGTTTCTCGTAGAGCTTGAAGTGCTTTCCACTTCTAAAAAGGTGAATGTCGAAATCAGTGAACAAGGTGAAATGAGCTGGCTCTTCTACCTTGATTGTTTTCTTTCCCATAGCTATTTACGTATAGTAGTTTATTATTACTTTTTCTTCTTTTCTTCTTCCTTTGCCAAAAAATATCGCTGCATAAGGTAGTAAATGCCGCGTAGTGGTATATTCACCCAATCGGGCCGGCCATTCAGTTCGTAACCCAACTCATAAACCGCCTTTTCAATTAAATAGGTTCTGATAAGAATTTCGTTTTCCTTCGAGAGCTCTTTGCCCATACCCATACGTTCCATATAAGCACCAAAATAGAATCTGCTTGTGTAATGCTGCCATTGATCCGCCCATTCACCCAGCACTTCCAGATCCTTTTCCCTGTAATTTTCGTTGAGCAAGATTTTACCATAGGCGGCATAGTGAAAAGAACGCATCATACCTGCTACATCTTTTAGGGGATTTTTCTTCAATCTTCTTTCGCTGAACGAAAAGCCTGGCTCTCCTTCGAAATCAATAATAATAAAATCTTTGCCCGTAAAAAGAATCTGACCCAAATGATAATCGCCATGAATTCTCGTCTTGATGGCGTTTATGCGGGTTTGATGAATTTCACCAAAACATTCGAGCACAGCATCTTCTAGTTCCAACACCTTCATAGCAAGTGCTCTTGTTTCGGTATTAAGTTTATCGAGCGAATTCTCAAGAAGTTTGAATCGATCTTTGACCAGTTTCCGCAAAGATGAATACAATGATCGTTGATAGTTACTGGTAAAATATTCAGGCACGAAGGCGGGGTTGCTATTGTCAGATGCTAATGCCAGATGCATTTCAGCCGTGCGTTGCCCCAACCTTACTACACGTTCATAAAATCCACGCCCAATGAATTCTTGAATCACTTCCGGTGCTTCTTCAAAGGTAATAGAAGCTCTGTTAACCAATTTGGGAAGTTTCTCTCTCTTCGCTTTTACAATTACGCGTTCATAAAATCTTCCCACAGAATCGATGACCACATTCCAGGCATCGCCTTGGTTCTCAATTTTTTCCTGAAGTAAACCGAAGACAATCGTCTTGCCCTCATTGTCGTGAAACTCAATACTACCTGCGTATTTTGGAGAATTTTTAAAACTTGTATTCTCCGACAAGAAGCGCACGATCTCCAAGTCGGGGTTAATTTCTTTCTCTAGCTTGCGATAGAATTTGAAAAAGAACTGATCGTTGTAGATGATGGCTGTATTGCTTTGGTCGGCCTTTAAAATCTTCGACTCAATTACATCGGCATTTAGTTTAGCAAATACGCTTGAATTAAATTCCAATACCCCATCGTCTTCTTTGATTCGCGTCTTTCTATCCATGCTGGCAAACAGGAAATCGCGGAATGTTTTGTCATAACTACTGTCTACCACAAATCCAGCCCTGCCCTGAATCTCGGCTCGGCACACTACGCTTTGAGCAGTGTATTCCACTTTATCAAAAATGCCTTCCGAGGGAACGAAACACATCGGTAGAAAATACAAATCAGGTAACTTCTGAACATAATGCACTTCTATTATCACTAAGAAGTGCATGTCACCCTCAACTTTTACAGGAATCACCTTATGCACCGAAATCTTACTGATCACACGTGCTTTGCCACCAAACCAGCGGCACTTCATCATAAAAGGCTGAAGTATCTTCCGTTCAAACTCACGGATTTCGTTATAGTTATTGAATATCTTTTCCCACGAAACCTCCGTTTTTAACAATTGAAGTTCACCGCCACTCTTGCCTATATCTTTTTTTTCAGTAGCATCTACTTGAAACCAGAAATATCCATATGGCCCGATAGTGATTGGATATTCGCCCGTGGTGACGCTAAGAAATTTATTCTGACTAAACACCTCCGTTATATCACACTCTTTGAATGGAGAAAAGTCTAACGCGGTGGCTTGTGAAAATTGAGAAAGATTGGCTACTACAATGATCCGCTGTTTTTCATGCGTTCGTACAAAGCACAGTACTTTAGCATTCGAACTTTCGATGAATTTCATGTCGCCTCTACCAAATACGTTCAGGCGTTTACGCATAGAAAGCACATTGCGAATCCACCACATTAAAGACGATGGATTTTCATCGTGCGTAGCAGCATTCACGGACTCGTATCTATACACCGGATCGGTGATCACTGGCAAGTAAAGCTTTTGCGGATTGGCTTCCGAAAATCCAGCGTTTAAGTTCATGTTCCACTGCATGGGGGTGCGCACGCCATAGCGATCTCCCAAATAAATATTGTCGCCCATGCCTATCTCATCGCCATAATACAACACGGGTGTGCCCGGCAACGAAAACAAGATCGTATAGAGAAGTTCTATCTTCCGCCTGTCGTTGTTAAGAAGTGGTGCCAACCTTCGCCTTATTCCTAAGTTGTGTTTTGAATTGGAATCGGTAGCGTAAGCTTTGAACAAAAAGTCTTTCTCTTCTTCGGTAACCATCTCCAATCCGATCTCATCGTGGTTTCGCAGAAATAGCGCCCACTGACTATTAGGAGGAGTTATGGGAGTCTGTTCTATAATGTCAATAATTGGATAACTATCCTCTGTGCGAAGCCCTAAGAAAAGGCGCGGCATTAAAGGGTAGTTAAAATTCATGTGGCACTCCTGCCCTTCACCAAAATAGGCAGCGGCATCTTCCGGCCATAAGTTAGCTTCTGCAATCAACACCCGATCTTTATAATGCTTGTCGATGTGGCTGCGCAGACGCTTTAAGAACGCATGGGTTTGAGGCAAGTTCTCACAATTAGTTCCCTCCTCTTCAAACAGGAATGGCACAGATGGCAATCGGAATCCGTCTACCCCTATCTTCATCCAAAAATCAACCACTTTAATCATCTCCAATTGAACCTCGGGGTTATCGAAATTTAATTCGGGTTGATGTCTGTAAAATCGATGCCAGTAGTAGGCTTTTGCCTGGTTATCCCAACTCCAATTAGACGTTTCTTCGTCCATAAACATAATACGCGCTTCCTTGTATTTGTCGGGCGTATCGCTCCATACATAATAATCTTTATAACGCGATCCTGCCCTTGCTGTGCGCGATTTTTGAAACCAATTGTGCTGGTCGGACGTGTGGTTGAGTATCAACTCAATGATCACTTTTATGCCGCGATGGTGTGCTTCTTTTAAGAATAACTTAAAATCAGCAAGCGTACCGTAGTCGGGATGAATATCGCAATAGTCCGTTACGTCAAATCCATCGTCTTTTAGCGGTGACGGGTAAAAAGGCAAGAGCCAAATTGTGTTAATGCCGAGGTCTTCGAGGTAATCGAGCTTTTGCATTAACCCCGGAAAATCGCCAATGCCATCTCCGTTGCTATCGTAAAATGCACGGACACTTAGCTCGTAAAATACTGCATCTTTAAACCATAGCGGATCGCTCTTTACCGTTGTTGCCATATTTACCTATTAGATTCCCACTTTCTGCCTATTCAAACCAATAAAAAGCCAGAGGATAACTCGGCTAATTTGCGGTACAAGATAAATAGCAATTGTGAATTAACAACTTGAAATATTCAATCGGCACATCCCAAACTGTGCCAGGTCAGCCTCACGCCAGCAAAATGTGTGCTGGTCGCACGATTTTCGTCCCCTCTCCCGCTGGAGAGGGGTGAGATGATCTCACACACCCTGATAAGAAAACAAGGTGAAATATGGGCTGATTTAGGACATAATTCCACTGCCGAGCAGTAACCTGACTAGGTGGATGACGAATGCTAACCAACAGATAAACAGCGGAAATATACGGGAGCACATCCCTTTTTTTGGGGCAGCGAATGCAATAACACAACGGGAGAGTTGCATACCATAGAAGGCAAAGACAAGAATATGTAAACAGACTGTAATTATGCAGACAACGAAAGGCAGTTTGCAGAAAAGCCCTCTTGGTTTGAGCAACCAAGAGGGCTTTTTACTAATACAGCAGGCAATAATATGCAACTAAATAGTGGTAAAGCGGATGCCACCGATCTGTTTGTACTCCGCACTGCCTTTTGTATAGATGGAGAGTACGTATGCTTTGGTGGCGAGTGCTACATCGTGCAGGCCGGTGGAGGCTGCATAAAGCACTTTGTCGCGGTTGATGCGCGCATTGCTAAGCGCGGTCGTGGCGGTGATCACTTCGGTATTGTGGTTTTTTAATGTGAGCAGCAGGGCATTGAGCGCGGCAGGCTGCAGCTCGGGTTCATTGGGCGCAAACTTAGGCTCGGCCGATACGGTTTCGACTAGTTTGGCGAAATTTTCCACTTGTGCATCGTAGCTCTGTTGTGACACCGAATAAATAGTAGACCCCTCGCCTGTGGAGCCTTCTTTGGTTGGAGTCTCTTCCTTTTTGGGCGCCATGCGCCTGCCTTGCAGTTTGGCATGGTTGGTATCGGCATCGTCAATGGTTTGTTGGCTTGTGCCTGAGGCGGTAAGTGCGTTGATAATTCGGGTAGAAAGCTTTTTGAGCGGCCCAAAGGCCAACTCGCGTGCATTGGTGGCGTTGTTATAAACAACCGATGCCACTTTAAGGGTATCCAAACAACCTTTGCTGTTGGTTAGCACCGTTGTAAGCCCTTCCATTTTAATGAGAGGGTTGGACGGGTTGAACATTGCGCCATAGCCTTTGCAAAAACCTATGAGCGACTCGAAGTTGGCCACGTTTTTGGCGTGCCCTGTTTCACTTGTAGATGCCATAATGGTAGTGTTTAAATTGTTATTAAAAAGATATTTTTAGTAACGTAGGCTTACTATGGTTGTTGTGGGTTTGGTCGGGATTTTTGTTGTACAGTAACCAAAATATTTTCCTAGTCGTTGTTTTTTTAGAAATAAATTTTCTATTTTTCAAGCAGATTTAGTTGTGACCTCTGTTTTTGTACCTAAGTCTACTTTTGTAGCAAAAAAGCTCATTTTTATTAGACAATTTAATTAACAGGAAAACTCTAATGCACGTGGCCAGATTCAATTACCTAGCAGGCACTCCATTTTTTATCTGCCGATGCGCCACAACGCTAAATTAATAGTAACCCCTTTACAGACATCAACGCCTTTCATTAACCATTCACTATGAAAAAACAATTACTTCTCTTATTTACTCTGAGTATTTCACTGGCAGCCATCGGGCAGGTAAGCTCTACAGACGGCACGTTCAGCGCTGCAGGTACTACCAATTTGGGTTTACGCACTAATACTACTACCCGCCTTACAATACTGGGTTCTGGTACTAGTGCAGGTTTTGTGGGGGTAAATACCACAGCTCCGGCCGATTGGTTCCATGTGAATGGAAACGTACGGGCCAACCAATTTAATTCGGTTTCTGGGATTCTTAATTCCCTTGGCACTGCCAACCTTTCGTTTAGAACCAATAATACGGCCCGGATGACGATACTTGGCGCGACTACAGGTTCGCGTCTTGCTGGCTTTGTTGGGCTAAATACCACAACGCCTGACGATTGGTTTCATGTGAATGGGAATATCCGAGCTAATCAGTTTAATTCCGTTAGTGGCGTATTGAACACGATTGGGGCTACCAATTTGTCTTTTAACACAAACAACACTGCGCGAATGACGATCAATGGCACCTCTGGCAATGTGGGTATTGGAACTGATAACCCATCACAGATCTTTCATGTGCATAGTAATAATTATTCTGGCACAAGAATTACTACCAATGCCACGGGGAGCTCTAATAATGATGGAGTCAATTTTGGGTATGATGATAGTTATGGAGCCTACATATGGAATAGAGAAAACTCACCGTTGTTATTCTCTACTTATGATACAGAAAAAATGAGGATTACAGCTGATGGAAATATAGGGATTGGTACAACGACACCTGCCTACAAATTAGATGTAAATGGCGCCATCAACGCGACTAGTTTATTTGTAAACGGCCAACCTATTTCAGGTGGTACTTCTTCATGGGCTTCTGATGGGGTTAACACCTATATACCCACAGGAAATATCGGTATTGGCACTACCACGCCTGGTGCAAAAGTGAGTTTTAGTGATTTGACTAGCGATAACACCGATGGGCTAACTTGGTATAATCCTGCACCTTCGGTATATGGGATTTACAGAAGTGCTGGGGCTTGGGATGCACCCAACTACCAACAACTGCAATTGAATTGGGATACTGGTATCATTTTGAACCCGGGTAATTCGTATGGCAAAAGTTATGTAGATGTGCAGGGCAATGGGTTGCGTGTTTCAAGCGGCAATGTGGGCATTGGTACTTCTGATCCAGGCACATGGTTTCCAAGTAAAACATTAGAAATAGCAGGTGATCGGCCAGCACTAAAGCTTTCATCAACGGCACCGTCCGGGTTGAGTACATTAGTTTTTACCAATACCAGCGATACCGGTCATTCAGGCGAATTTCATTTAAATTATGAATTTAACCAAAATGATTACACTAAATCAACCCTAAAGTTTGATGTTCCCTCGAATCCTGGTTTTCTTGTATTGGAAGCTGGAGGAAACGTAGGGATAGCTACACCTACACCTGCCCATAAACTGGATGTAAATGGAGTAATTGGCATCAACGGCAAACCCGTAATAAATACAGCCGCAAGTGCTGGTGATGATATTTATATTAACAGTCGTGTTATTAGAAATGAGTCAACCACCAATCTGGACGGCATGTATGTTAATTACAATAGCTCTGGAAGTACCGAAGCTCATTTACGCTTGTATGCAAACGGTGCTGCCGAACGAATGCGTATTGACGCGAATACCGGCTATGTAGGTATTGGTACACCTACACCCGCCTACAGCCTGGATGTAGCTGGCACCATCAACGCCACCAGTATTTTGGTAGGCGGCCAGCCTATTTCAGGCAATTCTTCCCTTTGGGCTTCCCCCGATGGAGTCAACACCTATGTACCCTCGGGAAATATCGGTATTGGCACTCCTGCCCCAGCTCATAAGTTGCATATAGTGTTTCCGGGTAATTCAGATTATACTAATCAAGGATTACAAATTGAATCAACTAACGCCTCACTTTATAATGCTATCAATCTAAAAAATGACGCTGGCGACTTAACTCAATTCGGTTTAACAGGTTCTGCATACTCCTGGGGTTTATGGAAACCAAATCAGACGTTTATTAGCAATAACGGAGCTAATGGGTTGATGTTTGCTGCTTATAATAGTTCAGGCTCAATTGCTTTTGGAACCGGTGGAACGGATGCTAGTTTCGAACGGATGCGTATTGATAATCTAGGCAATGTGGGAATCGGAACATCAACGCCTAACGCTGCATACAAACTGGATGTAAAGGGAACTATCAACACAAGCAACTTATTTGTGAACACCAATTCCGGGCTAGGCGATCCGGCCTTTACCACACGCAGCGCAGGTACAAAATTGGTGTTAAACCCTTCGTTGGCTGCTGCCGCGGCTGACTATGCGTTTGGTACTAGCGCAAATACACTTTGGAGTTCGGTAAACACTAC
>JAIYCV010000029.1 GCA_027487845.1 Flammeovirgaceae bacterium | reverse complement strand
CTGTATGGCTGCCAATTCGCTGTTCTTTACTCACAAAGTAAAGTTAGACATTTGTGTAGCAACTGAAAGTCTTGCGCTGAAAGCGCATAGTTTCAACTAACGATTGAGACCAATGAACCATATAACGAAGTGATGGGGCAACGATGGTGCGATGTGGGTCATTTGCCAACATCGGCAAGCCACTTTCAGAACGAGAACCACTCACAATCCAATTATTGCTTCCTATTGTTTCATGCTCGGTGTTCATCAGCAGATTGTAGGCATAATCATCGCCATTAATGGCCTCTTTTACTTTTTTCTTATTCTTGTTCGCGGAGGTCACCACGTCTTTGGGCAAAAAAGTAATAGGCTTTCGAAAAGCGTCATATAATTCAATCACATTATCAAATAAAAGTTCTTTGTTGATGCTAGGATCTATAACCAGCGAAGGATCGCCCGGTTCAAACTTCTGTAAGTCCTTTAGCTTATCGATACCCATCGCGGACACGGCCCGTCCGTAAATAACTTCATCGGTAATGTTACCCAACAAACCCTGATGACGGGAAATCACCACTTCGGGCGTCCACAAGCCTGGCCTAATGCCAAGCAACCTAAACTCTAAGGGCAATAACTTTGGATTTTTATTGGCCTGGTTCACAAATGCATTAATGCCTTCAACAAAAGCAGTTACAATTTGCTCGCCATGCGGATGATAATGATTCAACTCCTTTTTTAAGTCACCTCTGAATTTAAAAAGGCGAGCCCCTTGATCGCGCTTTACTTCGCGCGTTCCAAGAACCTCAGCTATTGTGCCAGTCGCTTGCCTTCTCCACAGCTCAAACTGAAACAATCGATCTTTCGCAGCACAATAGCCTTGAGCAAAAAACAAATCGTGCTCATTAGAGGCATAGATATGGTTTACCCCGTAAATATCACGTATTACTTCAACTTGATCTGAAAGTCCTTTTATACGAAGGCGGTTGGGTTGAGCGATGGCCCCGATGCATAGCGTCAGTAGAAAATAGGATAAAAAACAATTCGCTTTCATAACAGTACGATTAGCAAGAAATTTATTCAATAATAAAGGAGCAAGCAGACTTATTATTCGAGAGGCTGATTATTGATTTAGAACTGGTAAATGCGAGAACTGGCATAGCCGTTCGATTAAAAAGTCGGAGTTATTAGAGGGTCGGTTCAGTTGCATATGCTAACAAACTAGTTACAGTCAGACAACTACCTATTCAAAAGGCTCATAATTGGTAAGCACTATATCATCGAACCAAGCTTCGATATAACCCTTTGGACTTGTGGCGGAAGAACGAAGGCCAATTTCAAAGCATTTTACGGCATCAGAATTCAAATCAAAATCGGCTGTGATCTTGCCCCAATTATCATATTGCAAATCTGCGAACTTAACTTTCACAAACGTCCATTTAGTGGCTGTTGCGGCAGTCATTTTCTTAGCACCCCACTTGCTGGTGTGTCCTTTGCTCAAAACTAAATAATGAAACATCAGAGAGTCACCCGTTCCAACTTTATACCAGAACGATATCCACGTATTCTGTTTAAAATTTTTCCACTCTTTTTGCATACCTTCCACAGCAAACGTATCTGCCTTTAAATCCGTGAACCAAGTAAAGGGCTTTGAATTCGAAATTGAATCCCACCGAACATGGAGGCACGTTTTGGACAAGATAGACGGCTGATTTTCAGGTTTCTCTCCATAGGTAAATTTCACATGGTGATTGTCTCGCCACCATCCTGAAGTAGAGGTCTTCAACTCAAAATCTGCGATCACAAGTTTCCTTTTCTGAGCCGTCACAGCTCCGAATTCAGTAATCAATAAAGCGAATAATATAATTCTTCCCAAGGCCATTAATAAGTCGTTTATCAACGTATCAAGATAAAGATTTTTCCAAAAGAATTACATATTTTTGTTCATGCCTAGACCTACCCTCTTTATTGTCGACAGTGATAAGGCTGCAACAGAGTTACTCTTCGCAGCATTTAACAACGACTTCGTTATTACTCAGTTTACCTCGGCAGAAAATGCGCTCCCAATTATTTTACAGGAATCACCAGATGTAGTTATTTTTGAATATCTTCTCCCTGGAATGACAGGAATAGAGTTTTTTGAAAAAATTCAAGGAAAAGAATCGCTTCTTATTATGATCAGCTCCTTGGACGATGGAAGTATGGTTTTACAATTCATTCAAAAGGGCGTGCGTAATTACATTATGAAAGATGAAACGCTGGTTGATTCGGTTAGAGAGGTTCTTAATGACGAGTTATGAGGTCTATTTGATTACCGAATAAACGAGGATCGTTTAGGGATGGTGAACACCCTTTAAGCATTGATTTCGTGCAATGAATTTTTCTCATCAAACAATATAATTTAGTGTATGAACTCGTCTCGTAGATTTTTTTTTAAACGGTTTACAATTGGCTCTGCTTATCTCTTAACTGGAGGCGTATCTGCCTTGGCAGCGGACGATATTTTTAGTTCGAATGAACAGATACGGCTTCGATTTGCGGTTGGTAGCGATGCACACTATGGCCAACCCGATACCGAATTTGCTAAATTCCTGACGGATTTTGTAACAAACATAAATACCTTCAATCAAAGCCTTAGACTGGACGCTTGCGTTGTAAACGGAGATATTATTCATGATAAAAAAGAATTTCTAAAAGATGCCAAACAAGCCCTCGATAAGCTCTCGATGCCCTACTTCGTTACTCAAGGAAATCATGATCAGGTAACGCCAGAATATTGGCAAGAGATTTGGAACACACCCCATAACAATAAGGCAAAGGTGGGCAGTGCGCTCTTTTTGATGATGTCAACTTCCAACGAACGGGGCGAGTATCTTTCACCGAATCTAAAGTGGCTTAAGGAACAGTTAGATGAACACAAAACGGAAAACGTGTTTTTGTTTCTTCATATAGGCCAACAGAAATGGACCAAAGGCAGCATCGATAATAGTGAGTATGCTAGCTTAATAAAAAATTATACGAATGTGCGAGGCGTGTTTCATGGCCATGATCACGATGAAGACAGTATTAAGATGCTTGGCACGATTCCCCATCTGTACGATTCGCATATTGGCGGAAACTGGGGGACTTCCTACAAAGGGTATCGCATTGTAGAGCTGTTAGAAAACAATACCATCAGAACCTACTTGATGAATCCTACCGAGAAAATAAAAGCTACGGCTATTAATTGAAATGCAAGCTAGCCAAACACTTGTGAAGGCTTATTAAAAGCTTTCACCGCCTACAGATCGATTTATACGCGCAATAGATACAAACCTTCTCTTCTTTTGTTTGAGCAAACGGAATACCTTCATCAAAAAGTTCTGCAAGCAAGCGCTTTAGTCCGCCTTCAAAATCAGGCAAGTACGGCCTAACATCGAGCAAACTTTTTCGATCCATTTCAAACGCGAACTTAAACGGTTCTTTAAACAGGTTTTCCCGATTAATAAGTCCTGGGGTTAGCTGGCTTATCGCAATAGTGTCTTTTTTCTTTTCATAAAACATCCATGCATACAGAACTGTTTGAAAGGCAGCTTTATTCCGCTTTCCGTCACGACTAAAAAACGAGTCAATGCTCTCAAACGGCAGTTTGTCAGCACCTGTTTTATAATCAATTATCCTGACAACACCGTCTTTATTGTCAACGCGGTCTATCCGTCCCGCTATTTTAATCGAAAGTTCCTTCGCACCTTCAACGGCAACCATCATCGAGAAATCTTTGTCTTCAATTAACTCAATCGTAAAGGGCGCATAACTTTTATCCAGTTTAAGAATATGCTCCGAAAATTTACGGACAATCTCTTTTACTACTACCCGCTGACCTTGATACACAACTTCCTTTTCCGGATCGAGTTGGTAGTGGTTAATAAAGGCGATATCGATAAGTTTCTTTAGTTTTTCGTTTACTGTCGCACTCTCAAAATCATCAATCGTAATGATTCGTGAATCTCGCTGTGCAATAATATCAGCATAGAAGCGGTGCATTACATCGTGTAGGAAGTTTCCGAACACGCGCGCATCTAGGTCTTCTTCCACTTCCGCGGCTTCTTTTAATCCCGCAAGATGTTTCAAATAAAATTTGAGCGAACATTCAATGTATTCATTCAACGCAGAAGGAGAAAGTCCACGGCCAGCAGGATCGGCATACTTGCTTCTTAACAACGATAGAATCGATTCCTCCTTTTCAATTATTATGGCAGATCGAGTATCGATTTGTATTTGATTGGTGAGGACTTGCTGGTTGATGTTCCATCCTGATTCGTTGATCAGCTGCCTTACATAACGACTCATTTCGCCCATACCTAGAATATCAGGTTCGGTGTTGTACAACAGGGTAATATTTCTTGCGCGCTGTAACACCCTGTAAAACAAATAAGCATAAATTGCATCCTGATGATCATGGGTGGGAAGGTTATAGGCTTTACGGATAGCGTTGGGGATGTAAGAACCCTGACGTGGCGAAGCCGGTAAGTGACCCTCATTCAACGACAGCATAAAAACATTTTCAAAATCCAGGTTACGCGTTTCCAGCACGCCCATTATTTGTAACCCTTTAAGCGGTTCACCTGCAAAAGGAATGCGCAGTGATTGAATCACCTGCCTAAACAATTTTTGAAATCCCTTTGTATCTGGTTGAGAGTTACTGTCCTTCAATACATCGTGCAGGCGGGTGAGGTGTTTGTGAAAATGAAACGCGTATTCTTGATCAAAGCTAGATTGTTCGGTCAGTCTTACGCCTATGGTCTGCACTGCATCAAGTAAATAGGCTGAAATACTTGATTCGTCAACAACTTTAAAAAATAAAGGCAAGACTGGAGAAACCTCAAATTCAGACACTTTAATTACAACACGATTTTTATGGATAATGTCTAAACGAATTTCATGTGCCCGGTCGGCATCCAACATCAATATATAGGCATGAGAAAGTATAGCCACCACTTGTCGGTGGTTGAAATACTCCCCCTTTCTGTTGATTTGCAGATCCAGCAAAAGCTCCAACAAATTATAGAGCGGAACGTTTCGGAGGGGGTAACCCATCGTAACGTTAACACTTTCCAAATAAGGGGGTAATGAATGCAGCACCGGCATCAGCATCGATTCATCTGCTAACACAATTACTGTTTTTTCAAGATCGAGCCCTTGTTTCAGCTTTTCCCCCAACTGTTGGCCAACTAGCTTCGCCTGCCCCACTCGCTGCGATACACCAATCAGGGTAACATTCTTCTCCAGCTCCGTGTTAGAAAGATTCGAAGGAAGGGGTTCATTAAATGTTTTACCCAGTACCGAATGATTTTTATATGCACGGAAAAATTGCCCGGCTTCCTGCTGCTGGCTTTCCGTATAGTAAGTGTCGGCATCCCAATAAACATGCGCCCCATGGTTAACGTAGAAACTTAACAATATCTCTTCGGATTTAGTAAGCGCATTAAATCCAGCGAAGATGACATTTTGATGCGCGTTAGCTTCTTTCTTTGCCTTTGCCAATTTGTCGGCCACGTGTCGGTGTATCATGCCTCCATAGCCAAGTCCATCTTGTTGCAACGACTTAGTAAATTCAGTATAAACTTTTGGCAATCCACTCCACACTTTCAAAAATTCATTTTTACTGCCTACTGGTTTATCTTGAAAGTTTAGCCAGAAATCTTTGAGAAATTCCTTTTGCTCTTCTGTAAGGTAATCAAAGCGTTCATCTAGCTCACGCAGGTTGCTAAGGTCTTTAAACAATAAAGGAGCATTCACAAGATATTTATCTACCTCATCAAAATCGCGCAACAACATATCGCCCCAAAAGTAAAACTGGTCAAACGATTCTTTGTTTGGCATTACCTCGCGATACACCGAATACAAACGAAAAATCAAATCCAACCGATCGGTTTCTACCAGTGATGACTGTTGAGCGAACAATTCTTCTATACTGATCAAATTGGGCGACCAAATCGGTTTTTGCAACAACTCCGCTAAATACTTCCGAAAGAATAAGGCAGCGCGTCTGTTAGGAAAGATAATAGTCAACTCCTCCAGCTTTGAATGTTTGGCAATGATTCGTTCTGCGAGCTCTTTTAGAAAGGGTTTCATGAGTAGATATTAAAACAAACTCAAATTCATCTTACTCACCACAGGCACAACCTCCATTGGCTCCAAGTAAAGCAGAAATGCCTCTACATCAAAATAGCCCATCAAACTCAATGTACATGTATACTCTTCTACTTGCCTCCTATCACTATTGTTTCTCAAGCCCGTCTTAAAATCAACTACAATCGCTTTTTGTTTTTCAATGCCTTTATGCACAAGATTTTTAATCATCACTCGGTCGGGTCTAGGCTGTTTACCATCTTGGGTAATTATCGAAACCTCCGTCTTCACTTGCCACTCGTTGGTAAACCACCCAGCAATCATCGGGTTCACGAGTATAGCCTCCAACTTTTTCGAGAGCGAAGCCGATTCATCCTTTGGTATAATACCTTCCCTATTCAACTTCGCAAGTACGTGAGTTACATCCTCTTTTGTGTGAATCAGAGACAAGGCCCTATGCATCAACAAACCATAGTTGATACGATGCCTTGTTTCGCTTACGTTGGATTGAAAAAAAGAGTTGCCTTCGCGCTTTATTACCAATTTTTTCCGCCAGTTATTGGTGGCGTAGTGCATTAGCTTGACAGTACTTATAGTTATCTCCTTGACCTGCGTCTCTAACACGTTTAATTTTCCGATTTCAAGTGTATTGGTGTCTACATTAAAATGGTCAAGTAGTTTTGTGCTGGTAATTGTGTGATACAGTAGGTCGCCAACTGTTTTGGGCTGGTCATCATTCTTCGACTTCTTTTTGTCTTTCGGTTTGGGTGCGAACACAATCATACCCTCCTCAGCTCGGGTAAAGGCTACGTACAATAAATTAAGGTTATCTAGGTGGGCTTTCGCGAACTCACTTTCATAGTCCGATTTAAAGAATGTTTTTTTTAGACTATTCGAGTAAACTACTGCAACATGACCGATCTTGTTAAATGGCTCTTCTTCCGTTTTACACCATAGTAATGGCTTGATCTCATGGTCTAACTTCCAAGTGCAAAATGGGACAATTACGAATCTAAACTGTAAACCTTTCGCTCTATGAATGGTATAGATGCTTGCTGCATTTAAATTTCCCCCAACCTGAATTGACTTTTTAGCCTTGTTTTCTTCCCACCATTCCAAAAAAGAGGCGAGATCGTTTTTCTCTTGCTGTGTAAACTCCAATACCAAATCTTGAAATGCCTGAATATATGCTAGTTCCTCCCCTTCTATTCCTATTTCAAAAATCTCGATCAGGGTTTCTGTTAGTTCAAATAGAGAAAGTTTAATTAGGTTACTTCTTCTTTTTAGATAGCTGCTAGGCAATATATCTTCCAGCGAGTTTTTTCCCGCTCTAGCAAAGAATGTGCTCAAAGTCGATGTGTCGTATTTGTGTTGATGATATTCATATACCAACTCGCCCCTTGCCACTTTATCATCGGGGTTGTTGATGTTTTTTAACGCACTCACCAATAACAAAACGCTAGAGGCCTTATCCATGCGTAAGCTCTCATTTGAAACTACATCGTAAACAAAACCCTGCTTTGTCTTGCCTGAATTCTTAAACTGCAGCAAATAGTTTGCAATGTCTTGCCCCTCTTCGTTCTTACGAACCAAAATAGCTACATCGCCTAGCTTGACTCCTTCTTCTTGGAGCCGCTCCAACGTCTCTACTAGTTTCACCAATTCCAAACTTGTTGAATCTACTTCTTCTTCCTCCTCGGTTTGTTGGCTTTCCAAAAATGAAACCTGAACGAACCCCTCTCCTAAAAACTTAACAGGGATCTGCTCACTATTTTCATAAGCCAACCGTGGCAATGATTTTTCGGTAATACTTGCAACAGACTGACATGCGGAGGCGAAGAGCTGGTTATTAAATTCAACAAGGTTGGAGGCACTTCTAAAGTTGCGATCCAATGTCAATTCTTCCACACGAAAAGCCCCAATGGTCTCCTTCGCCTTTGATTGAAGTAATTCTAAGTCGCCCCCACGCCAGCGGTAAACAGATTGCTTCACATCGCCCACAATCATGCTGGGGTGGTTCTGATCGAGCGCATCGCGCAACAGCGGCAAAAAATTCTGCCACTGCAGGCCTGAAGTATCTTGAAATTCATCGATCAGATAATTTCGGTAAAACGAACCCACTTTTTCGTAGATAAAAGGCGTGTCGCTTTTGTTTATCACTCCATTTAAAAACGAAGGAGCATCCGATAACAACATCAGGTTATTTTCCGCTTTATAGTCTTTAAGCTTTCTCGTAATATCGGCCATCAACCCATAACTATAGAAATTTTTCTCAACCACCTTTAGTGATTCATATTTCCTATTATCTTGTTCGCTGTTCATTGAATGTAACAGCGGGATCAGCGTTGTTTCGGCCAATCGAATGAGCGAATTTCTATTTAGGCTTTTTGGATTAGGCCAAAGGTTGGCATCTGCTAGCCGATCTCTCAATCTGCCCGTTTCTGGAATTTCTTTCCACTCCCCTTTTGTGGCATTCGTAAAATAACCAAAAGGGGTTCCGCTGCTTTTATAACTAAAATCATCTTCTGTAATCCCGTGCTGTGCTATAATTTCCAGCGCTTGCTTTCCTTTTGCCGCTTTATCCTTCTCGAAAAGAACTCTTTCTTTTTTAATTAACGTAAGAAACTCTTGGGAAGAGATTTTATCCTCGCGCTGAAGAATTTCTTCTTCAACGGATTTAAAACTTTCTCTAAAAATTTCTTTAGAAAATTGTTCAAGCGATTCGTTGATGTTCCAGCTTTTACCTTCCTCTAACCTACCAGTGGCATATTGAACTACCCATTGTGTAAGTTGCGGATTTTCTTCGCCCAACTCATCCATCAATTGGGCAACTACTTCGTGCAGTACCAATTCATTGTCTATCTCGAGTCTAAAATTACCTAGAAGACCCGACTCTCGTGTAAACGACCGTATTACTTTTTGAAAGAACGCATCAATGGTACTAATTGAAAACTGACTGTAGGAATGCAGTATGTTGGCTAACACAAGAGCGCTTTTTTGAGTAAGCTGATCGGAGGTTAAAGACAACTCGGCCATCAGTTCGTGACTCAGAGAGTCACGTTTGCCTGACTTAAAATCAACAAGGTATTGAACGATTCGCTCCTTCATTTCCTGCGTAGACTTATTGGTAAACGTTACGGCAAGAATGTATTTAAAATAGTCGGGCGACCGAAGTGCTAGCGTCAAATACGCTTTGGCCAGTACTCTCGTCTTGCCAGAGCCAGCAGAAGATCGGTAAATTTTAAAAAGTAATGACAAAATCTATCTTTTACGGTGAATGAAAGTTAACGCAATAAATCAAAATATAAAGCAAGGCTGTTTTTTTAGATAATTCAAACGATTGATTTAAATTTAAAGAGAATTGCTTACCTTGAAATCGATACCATGAGTTTACGAAAACCTATTAACGCATTTATTTTTTCTTTCCCCATCCAGTTGTTATTCAACAACTTGAGGCGCAATCAATCGATAATGGTTTGTTGGATCATTTTATTTGCCATGGTCACCGGAAATTTTGGTAAGTACTTGGGCATACCCTACTTATTTCTCGATCCGGAATATCTTAATGAGGTAAATTTCAGAAGCTTCTTTATTATGGGTTTGCTCACCTCTGGGTTTACCATGGCTTTTCATATTACTTGTTACATTTCTGATGGGCACAGAACCACCTTTATTGGCGCTCTTTCAAAGCCATTTAAAAAATTCTGTTTCAACAATAGCATCATTCCACTGGCCTTTTTAGCAACCTATCTTTATCAAATTGTTCTTTTTCAAATCAACAATGAGTTTTCAAGCCAAACACAATTAGGGTTTAACCTCGCAGGTTTTATGGGTGGCTATTTTGTTATGGGATTTCTTTTCGTGATCTACCTACAGTTTACGCAGAAAGATATTTTTGTGTACATGGCCTGTCGCCTTGATGAAAAAATAAAGCAACGTGTGCGCGTTACAAGGGGCAGTGCAATGACCAAATTAGATATCGCCCGAAAAAAACAATTGCGAGTAGATTACTACCTCGATGAAAATTTGCGATTTAAAAAAGTAGGAAATGAAAAAGAGTTTTATGATCGAAACTCCATTGTAAAAGTTTTTGACCAAAATCATTTTAATCTGATAGTTATCGAATTACTAATTTTCGCCTTCATATTAGTGCTGGGGATTTTTAAGGATTCGCCTGCGTTTCAATTACCTGCCGCAGCAAGCTTCATGATTTTCTTGACTGTTTTTGTAATGATGAGTGGCGCATTTTCCTATTGGTTTGGAGGCTGGTCGGTTACGGTGGGGTTGGCTATTTTTCTAGTGTTAAACTTTCTAGTTGGAGAAGACTTTTTTAGCAAACCCTACCCCGCCTTTGGATTAAACTACCATGGAAAGCCAGCTGCATACACGCAAGAAAATATCCACAAGTTAAATGATACCATTCGAATAAATAAAGACAAAGCAGTAACGACCAACGCCCTGGAAAATTGGCGTGCAAAGTTTCCGGCTGACCAAAAACCTAAAATGATATTTATTTGCGTGAGTGGAGGGGGTAAAAGAGCCGCTTTGTGGACTGTTACGGCATTACAAACAGCCGATAGCCTTACCCAGGGAAGGTTAATGAACAACACGATATTAATGACGGGCGCATCGGGTGGATTAGTAGGAGCAAGTTATTTTCGTGAAATAAAGCTTCGCCAGATAAAGGGAGAAGACATAAAACCCTATTCTTACCGACATAGGAAAAACATCGCTACCGACAATTTAAATCCGATGATATTTAGCCTACTGGCAAATGACCTCTTTGTGGGCTTCACTAAGTTTGAGTATGGAGGACAACGTTATGTGCGCGACCGGGGTTTTTCCTTTGAGGAAGAACTCAACATTGATACGGATGCGTTAATGGACAAACCTGTTACGGGTTACCGCGAAGATGAGCTTGCCGCCAACACACCTCTACTCGTTCTTGCCCCAACTATTGTAAACGATGGCCGGAAGCTATATATCAGTGCGTTGCCGGTTTCTTATCTTAACTCAGACATATTAAATTTTCCAACTTATGATAACATCAAAGTAGGCGGGGTCGATTTTCATGGCCTTTTTCTAGATCAAAATTCTGACAGCCTACGATTTCTATCTGCCCTTCGAATGAGTGCCACTTTCCCTTACATTTCGCCCAGTACCACACTGCCCACAGAACCGGCCATAGACATTATGGACGCAGGCATTTCAGACAATTTTGGCGTTTCCGATGCCGTTAAGTTTTTATATTCTTTCAGCGACTGGATAGAAAAAAACACATCGGGGGTTGTTTTCGTATCTGTCAGAGATTCACAAAAACTTTCCTCGATTGGCGCTCCTACAGGTTCTTCCATCATCGACAATTTTACGCAACCCATCGCCAGTGTCTACAACAATTTCGAAAACTTTCAAGACATTCATAACGACAATATGCTAGGATTTGCTGCCTCCTGGTTTCATGGATCAATCGATCGAATTGATCTTCAGTATCTACCCACCAGCTATACCCCCATTCTTCAGAATATGGATAGTATCAGACAACACAGTGCGAGGGCCTCGTTAAGTTGGAGACTTACCACTCGAGAAAAACAAAGCATTATGGAAACGATAAACCATCCTAGAAACAAGCAGGAACTACAAAAACTGAAGCTACTTTTAAATTCTAACTAAGAATAGGAAACTGGTGTTTATTGTCAACTGCTTGACAATTAGCTAAGCAAATTTTCCAGATCCGTTGATATTCTTACGACATAAAAACTATTAATGATCGAGTTGCGTTTTGCCACTAAGAGAAAATCTAAATTTTTTAGTTATGAAAATCATATTGTCAAGTATCCTTTTAATCGTAACAACTCAATTGTTCGCCCAAGTGGAGCCAGTTAGTAAGGACAAAGTTGCTATCGGTGGTTATGATCTGGTAGCCTATTTTATTCCTGGGAAAGCAACAAAGGGAAACCCAGAAATAAAGTCAGTCCACAAAGGCATCTCCTACTATTTTTCAAGCTCTTCAAATCGAGATGCTTTTGCACTAAATCCCGAAAAGTACTTACCGCAATACGATGGTTGGTGTGCTTTGGCAATTGGGCAACAAAAGAAGAAAGTCAACATCAATCCTGAGACTTTCAAAGTCACCGATGGTAAGCTCTATTTATTTTATAATTCATCGCATAAATTAAGTGGCACCAAGTTTAACTCACTAGAACCTTGGGTAAAAGACGAGAATAATCTGATCTTAAAGGCAAATGCAAACTGGCCGGCTATAAACGGAGTTAAAAAATGACAAGTATAATTTCTCCTTTCGAGTATGTAACTGTTCTTATTGCGATCATTCTGGGAATGGGACTTACAAAAGTTGTATCTGGCCTTACAAGCATGGTTCAACATTCGGAAAGGGTAAAAATTTACTGGCCACACTTGGTGCTCATCATTCTTATTTTCATCCTTCACATTCAGGAATGGTGGGATACGTACAATCTTCTCAACTATAAATGGCGATTGCCCATTTTTCTTTTTATTATTCTATATCCTGTTAATCTGTATGTGCTAGCTAGAATTATTTTTCCCCTTTCTTTCCGCACAAAAGTGATTGACTTGAAAGAGTTTTATTATGACAATTTTAGAAGAATTTATTTGTTTATCGCAATTTCGGCAGTGCTGGCTATCATTGATAATATTTTTATTGCAGGTATTTCACCAAAAGAACAAATTATTCAATTTTTTGTGTTCACTTCATCCATGACTATTGTAATTTCAAGAGTTCAGAAAGAATACGTACACAAATTGATGGCGCTTTTCCTGCTGTTAATGGCAGTAGGTGCATTTGTCATTACGTGGAATATTTATATTCTTTAGATGTAGCAAATTTAGTTGACAAACACCTCGCTATTTCCTTATTTCGATACGCGGATGAAACCTCCGAACATGAGGGCAAATGCAGCCAGTGCGGCAGAGATCTGAAAAAGAAAATTAATCAGTATATCCTTTATTTTTTTAACCCCCGTAGGACTTTACATCCGCGGGTTTTGTTTCTTTGTAGCATGGTTACTGCGTCATTGGCTGAGATTAAGAAAGCACTTCGCACATTAGATGAAAATACGGTGCAAGAGCTTTGCATGAAACTCGCCAAATACAAAAAAGAAAACAAAGAGCTTCTTACCTACCTTCTATTTGATGCTCATGATGAGCAAACCTATATCACTTCAATAAAAAATCAACTAAACGAATTGTTTTTTGCAGTAAACCCCACAACCGTCTATTTTCAAAAAAAGACCTTGCGGAAGATTTTAAGGCTTGTTAATAAGCAAATAAAATATTCGGGAAATAAGCAGACTGAACTTGAGATTAGGATTTTCTTTTGCAGGAAAATGAAAGAAGCGAGATTAATGATGAGATCCAACACGGTATTGTATAATCTTTATGTAGGTCAATTGAAAAAAATAGAAAGTGCCTTCGCTAAGTTGCCAGAAGACTTGCGCACCGACTATGAAAGAGATTTGAATTTCATACTATTGTAAAATGGAAGCTCAAAAGAACAATCCGCTCCACGGTAAAACGCTCGAATCAATTCTTGTTTCACTAGTAGCGCGCTATGGTTGGGATGAACTTGGCGAACGTATTAACATTAACTGTTTTCGTTTTGACCCAAGCATCAAGTCCAGTTTGACTTTTTTAAGAAAAACACCTTGGGCGAGAAAAAAGGTGGAGGATTTATACATCGACTCGCTGCCGTGATCACGCTTTGTATCGATTCCCTTTCCATTGGTAGGACCTGAAATTAGACGCAATACCCACATACACCACATAGATAGGATACAAGAACTGTAACGCAAAAAAACTAGTGAAACTCCATTTAGTTTGGAGAAATAAAGTAGATTTTTTTAAGAATGTGAATTCAAACAAAAGCTTTCCAACCAATAATATGACTGATAGTTCCAAAGAAATAGAATTGGTAAGTGCTAAACCAAGTAAGAGTAAGTAGCTACTTTGAAACAAAATCACATACCATGCCAATACTTTTGTTGACCGCGAGGGGTTGTGAGGTAACTTAGATGCCCACCGCAACCGCTGATTAATAAATTCGTCAATTGAAGGTTGAGGTTGTGTTGAAACAATTGCATCCCGATAATTCATAAAAACTACACCGCCCCCATAATGCGCTAATATTTTGCGCATCAAGAACTCATCATCACCAGAGGCGATTTCAAAGTTATCCTCATAACCGCCCACTTTATAAAAATACCATTTATAAAATGCAAGGTTTGCTGCATTGCACATAGACGGAATACCCAAATTATAAGTTGCAGCACCGCAAGCCATCAAGCTGCTAAATTCAAGCACTTGTAGTTTTGACAAAAAATTGCCGTTGTCTATAATTTTAACCCCTCCAAAAACAAGTTTTGGGCGGTAGTAATAAAAAGTTTCATTGATGCGCGCTAGCCAATTGGGTGGCACAATGCAATCGGCATCAGTCGTTACAATTAATTCGCCCTCTGCCTCATAAATCCCTCTGGTAATCGCCTTCTTTTTTCCAGAGTCTCCCCAGTGGGTAGAAATCAACTTGAAATTGGAAAGGCCGTTTATCGTTTGCTGCACAACTCGGGGAGTGAGGTCACTCGAGTGGTCATCGACTAAAATAACTTCAAAATATTTTTTGGGATAGTTTTGCGCAACAATGGACTGGATCAAAGAGGCCACATTAGCTTCTTCATTTTTGACCGCAACAATCACCGAAATGTGAGAATAGGGAATATCGGGTCTATCGCTTGAATTCTCCGTTAATGCCCCGTCAAGGCCAAACATTAAAGTGGTGATAAGCAGGAAATAGAGCCCAAAGACTAAAACGAAGAATATGGTCATTGATACAATGTCATTAACTTGCAGCAGCGAGCAAAATGGAGAAAAAAAACCTGAAAGAAAAAATTATCCTTGGCCTCGACCCTGGAACAAGCATAATGGGGTATGGAATTATTCTGATAAAAGGCTCAAAGCTAACACTTTTGCAATTTGGCGTCATTCATTTGAGCAAGTTGGAGTCGCACGAACTGCGCCTAAAGAAAATATTTGATCGGGTGCTTACCTTACTGGATGAATTTAACCCTGATGATGTGGCGCTGGAAGCCCCCTTTTTTGGCAAAAACGTACAATCTATGCTTAAACTAGGAAGGGCACAGGGTGTAGCGATGGCAGCCGCCTTGCACAGGCAAATACCCATTGTGGAGTATGCGCCAAAAAAAGTCAAGCAGTCCGTTACCGGCAATGGCAATGCCAGTAAAGAGCAGGTGGCAAAAATGCTAATGTCATTATTGGGCATTAAAGAACTACCAAAATTACTGGATGCCACCGATGCCCTTGCCGTTGCCCTTTGCCACCACTACCAAAATGGGGAAACGAGCACCAAAAAGAAATCATGGGAGGCATTTGTTACCGCAAACCCGAAACGGTTGAAGGCCAAATAATCCAATAATTCAATTGAAGCATAAAATAGTAAATTTGCTGTTAAATTGATTGGTTCATGTCATTAGATACCTATAAAATTTCCTCCTCCAAGCAAAGACGCTACGATAAAACATGGGCCTTTATGGAGCCATCATTAAAACCAGGAGCGTCCATCTTAGATATCGGAACTCCCAACCCATTTTCAGAACTTCTTTCCTCAAAAGGCTTTCAAGTAATTAATACAGGTGGCGAAGACCTAGACGATTATCCCGAATCTATTTCTAACAATAAAACCGATATTGTTACAGCCTTTGAAATTTTTGAGCATCTATTAAATCCACTCGGTGTTTTAAGAGCAATACAAGCAGAGAGGCTTTTTGTAAGTGTTCCGCTATCGTTGTGGTTTGCTAAAGCCTACCGCAATAAAAACGATAAATGGGATCAGCATTTTCATGAGTTTGAAGATTGGCAATTTGATTGGTTGTTAGAAAAAGGAGGCTGGGAAATTGTGCGCAAAGAAAAATGGACCAGCCCAACACCATTAAACGGCATAAGACCTTTATTAAGACGTTTTACACCTCGCTATTATATGGTGGAGGCTAAGAGAAAAAAGGCTTGATAGAATGAAGACTATACTCATTCTAGCTTTCAGCAACTTAAAGCACGATGCCAGGGTTTTACGCCAGCTTGATTTCCTCGCGAAAAAATATGCAGTTACTATTGTTTGCTTTGATGCAGTTGACTCGAATGATTATACCATTTTTAAGATAAAGAAGACCAACCTTACGCTGTCTCGAAAGTTGGCCTCGTCTTTTTTTTTATTGACTCGCTTTTACTCGATAGCTTATCGCTTATTGAATGATTACGCATATGTAAAAACGAAATTAGCGAATCAAAAATTCGATCTTGTAATTGCTAATGATATTGAAAGCCTTCCTTTGGCGTTCGAATTTCATGGAGCTAAAGTTCTATTTGATGCGCATGAATATGCTCCACGCCATTTTGAAGATAAATTAAGTTGGAGAATTTTCTTTCAAGGTTATAATAAATTTCTTTGTAAGAAGTTCATTCCACTAACAAGTGTCATGACGACCGTGGGCGAAGGCCTTGCGAAAGAATACGCAAAGCACTATCCCGTAAAGCCGATTGTCGTTACTAATGCATCTCAGTATTTTGATGTCCCCGTCCAACCCCTTCAAGAAAACAAAATTCGATTAATCCATCATGGTGGTGCTAATCATTCGCGAAAGCTAGAATTGATGATTGAAATGATGTATTATTTGGATGAGCGTTTTACCCTGGATATGATGCTTATTACACCACCAATCGCCAATTCAAAAACAAAAAGTTATATCAATGAGCTAGAGCAATTAATCAAAGATCCAAAAAGGATAAAAATTTTACCTCCTAAAAAGCCAGATGAGATTGTGCCTTTCATCAATCAATATGACATGGGAGTTTTTCTGTTACCGCCCATTAACTTCAATTACGAAAATACGCTGCCCAATAAATTATTCGATTTTATTCAGGCTCGGTTAGCTATTGCCATTGGGCCAACACCAGAAATGGCCCGTATTGTAAATGATCACGATTTAGGTATTGTATCAGGTGATTTTACACCTCATAGTCTTGCAAAAAAATTGAATCAACTTACTTCTGCTGATTTGATTAAGTTTAAGAATAATGCTGCCAAGGTTGCCCATGGACTAAGTGCGGAACAAAACAAAAAAATTATGGTAGATATTGTGGATAAGCTAACTAGTTAACTCGAGAATGGGCATCGTAATCCGCCAAAGCATTATTTCTACCATCATTTCGTATGTAGGAGTATTGATTGGTTATGTTTCTCTTTTGTACTTGTTTCCAAAATTTATGAGTTTGGAGCAAATTGGCTTGTTACGAACCATACAAGATGCCGCTATTTTGTTCTCCCCTTTTGCACAGTTCGGCATAACTCAAAGTATTTTTCGATACCATCCCCAACTTGCCAAAGATCAAAAGACGTCCGCCAGCTTTATAAGTTTAATGCTGTTACTGTCGTTGGTTGGATTTTTCTTATTTCTAATGGTCTTTAAGATTTTTGAAACACCCACACTTGCCTACTTTCAAGATAACGCAAAAGAAATCATCCAATATTCTTATTTGGTTATTTGGCTTACGCTGATCCTGTTACTTACCAGTGTGTTGGAAACATTCTCCAGAGCGGTGCTTAAAACTACAATCCCCAACTTGTTAAAAGAAGTAGTAATAAGGCTTCTACTTATTTTATTAGCTTTTTTTTATTTCAAAGGCATAATTACGTTCGAGCAGTTCATTATTAGCTCGGTGCTGGCTTATCTGTTGTGTTTGTTAATACTCTTGTTTTTTCTAATTTCAACGGGGGATCTTAAAATTTCCTTTGGGTTTGGGAAGCTAGATCAACCCATTATGAAAGAAATGTTCATGTTCAGCATTTTAAGTTTTGCTGGAATGGCAGGAATGATTTTGATCGGAAAAGTGGATAGCATTATGGTCGCCAGTTTAATTGGCCTTGAGGCCAACGCGGTTTATACAACTGCCCTATACATGGCAACCGTAATTGAAATGCCAAAGCGAGCTTTGAGCCAACTCACAATGCCCCTTATTGCAAAGGCATTTAAAAAAAATGATATGAAAGAAATTGAAACACTTTATACAAAAACAGCCATTAACCAGTTTATCATCGGTGCATTGCTGCTGATCGGCATTTGGATCAATTTAGATACCGTATTTTACTTTATGCCAAAGAAAGAGGCTTTCGAGGCGGGCCGTTGGGTGGTCTTATTTATTGGAATAGGGAAGTTAGTGGACATGCTTTTTGGCCCCAGCAGTGAAATAATTGTTTTGTCAAAACACTATAAGTTCAACATCGTATTGATTGTAATCTTAGCTGGAATTGTTATTGTTTCCAATAATACACTAATTCCGGCTTTCGGTATAACGGGCGCAGCCATTGGCGCAGCCTTAGCACTTATCATTTTCAATTCGGTAAAGTACATTTTTATTTATGTGAAATTTGGGTTGCAACCCTTTACTGCCAATACGCTAAAAGTAGTGGCAATCGCCCTACTTACTTTGATCTTAAGTTATGTACTGCCAAAACTAGAAACACCCCTGCTCGATTTAATATTTCGCTCAAGCATAGTAACCATTTTCTTTGGAGGAGCAGTTTATTTTTCTAACGCATCAGAAGATGGCACGAGAATAGTAAACGCTATCCTAACCAAATTTAAACTAAAGTGATTTCAGGATTTTTGTTAATTGAACTGTGAGTTCTTTACGAGTGAACATCGAAACATCCGATTCCGTTTTCTTAATCCCCGATTTCCATTCGGCATAAAATTCTAATATTGCTTTGCAAATACCTTCCTTATTTTCACGTTCAAAAATTTTTCCGGATTTTGTTTGGTTCAATACTGCGGAAGCATCGCCCAGTGTTGGACCAATTGCCAGAATGGGATTTCCAGAGGCCAGGTATTCAAAAAATTTTCCCGGTAAATTTCCTGGTGCAATAGCTGTATGTGCCAATACCAACAATTGCAAATCGGTTTCACCATAACTTTTTAGTAGTTCGCTATGTGGTAGTTGATTTACAAAGCGGGTGATGGCTGCAAGCGTTGAGTTGGTGCTGATGTACTCTTTAAAGTTAGAGTTTACATTTCCAATAAATTCGATAACTATCTCTTGGAAAAAATTAGAATTTCGCTCGCAGCAACTGAGGACAGCTTCCATTACTGGCCGAGGATCGCGCAGCTCATCTACAATGCCAATGTGGCGAATAGTAAAGCGAGTTGTTTTTTTATGGACTATCGAATTGAAATCGTCTTCATCAAAACCATTTGTAAGCAACTTTACTTTTCTGTTGCCTAGTTGCTCTAACCTTTCAACGTGATAAGGTGCAATGGTTATCACTTCATCGGCTTTAGTAAGTACCTCGTTCTCCAACGCGATATGCTTCTTTCTCGCCCAATTAGTCAACATCAAATTATCAAGTAAATCCCACTCTGTCCAAGGATCTCGAAAATCAGCAATCCACTTTAGATTTTTATTTTGCTTTTTTAAACCAAGGCCAATTAAGTGAATACTATGGGGTGGCCCTGTTGTGATGATGACGTCAATTTTATTTTTTAATAAATAGTTATTCAAGAATCGAATGGAAGGCTTTACCCAAAATACACGAGCATCGGGAATAAAAAAATTACCTCGCACCCACGTGCTGATCGACTTAAAAAAAGATTTCTTTCCAGTTGATATAAAATCGCTTGGCTTTACCTGTTTTCTTCCAAGAAACTTATTAAGCTTGGCAAACGCGTCATACGGCTCCCAAATAGGTTGAGTAATGATTTCCGCTTCCGCAGGAACATCTTTAGTCAATGACGTATCTGTAATTGTAAAGGACGGATTGGAAGGCGTGTATACAAATGGCTTCCATCCCGTTTGGGGCAAATACTTGACGAACTTCAACCAACGTTGCACACCGCTTCCCCCGCTAGGTGGCCAATAGTAAGTTATAATTAATATCTTATTCAAGATTTAAGATTTCAAATTTCAGGTTCAAGAAATCAATAATCGACAAACTTATCAATTTAGAATTTGAAATTTTGAATTACTTCATCCGGCTTCAACCAACTTATTTCGCGATCTTTTTTAAACCAAGTTATTTGTCGCTTCGCGTAGCGCTTTGTATTTCGTTTCAACAGTCTAATCGCCTCCTCTTTGTCATAAAGGCCGTCCATGAAATCAAAAATCTCTTGATAGCCAACTGTCTGCAATGCATTCAGGTTCTTGTGTTCGTAGAACCTCGCGGCCTCTTCGAAAAGCCCCTGTTCTATCATATCATCCATCCGCTGGTCGATACGGGCAAACAATTCTTCACGAGGCAATTCTAATCCAATTTTTATCACTTCAAATGGCAGTTCTTTCTTTTTCTTTTGCCGAAAATAGGCCATCGGCTTACCTGAGAAGTAATTCAACTCCAATGCTCTGATCAACCGATGAGGATTCATCTGATCTACCAAGTGAAAATAATCAGGATCCAGCCGTTGGACTTCGTGTTGCAGCCAACCCAACCCGTTGATTTTATACTGTTGATTAATCGATTCCCTAATTGCTGGTGGCACATTCGGCATTTCGTCAAAACCTTCTAATAATGCCTTGATGTAAAGTCCTGAACCTCCACATAAAATGACATGGTTGTAAGTTTCAAATAACTGGTTTATTCGTTCTAGTGCTTCCCTGCCAAAGGTGGCGGCATCATAGGCCTCTTGAATGGATTTCGTGTTAATAAAATGGTGCTTTACCTCGTTAAGTTGAGCAAACGAAGGCTTTGCCGTTCCAATTTCCAATTCGGTGAAAATCTGTCTAGCATCTGCAGAAATTATTTCGGTATTCAGTTTTTGAGCCAATTCAATAGAAAGTGCTGTTTTTCCCACCGCAGTAGGGCCTACAATCACAATTAGGCGCTTTTTCGAATCCACGGAAGCAAGTTACGCGCAAACACAAACGTTGACCTAATTCTGCTCTATTTTTTATACCTTGCGGCATAACTATTCGCCACTACGAATGATTAAATACACAAACCAATTCCTTTTAAAACTGGAAGACCTCATCTCTGAATCAGATTATATTTTGCGCTATGAAAAGGGCAATTTCAAGGCTGGATATTGCCTTCTAAAAGAGCAGAAAATCATGATCATCAATAAGTTTTTTACGACCGAAGGCAAAATCAACGCCCTATTAGAAATACTCAGGACAGTGCCGCTAGAGACTGCAAAATTCAGCGAAAAGAATCAAAAACTTTATGCAGAGATGACGCAGGTGGTTGTCGGTTAACAGTTGTTAAATGATTTATTATTTCATATTTTAACAGTTAAATGGTGGATTTAGGAACATATGTATCGCCCCCGCGCACTGGTATGGACGTTTTTAAAATGCTGCCAGAAGGAACACTCTGTGAATTAATCAACGGAATAATTTATATGTCACCAGCTCCATTATTGAATCATCAAGATACGTTGCTCTCGCTTGGAAGTATTATGTTCAATTTTGTGAAAAGAAAAAAACTTGGAAAAATTTATGTCGCACCGGTTGACGTTTATCTAAACTCGAAAAATGCTTACCAACCAGACATCATTTTTGTTTCAGAACAAAATAAGGGAATTCTAAAAGGTGATGGTATTTATGGCGCACCCGATTTGGTTGTTGAAATTCTTTCCCCCGGTACCAAAAGTGTTGACCTTACGAAGAAAAAATCTGTTTACGAAAAATCTGGAGTAAAAGAGTATTGGGTGATTGAGCCTGTTACAAGAGCTTGTGTAGGTTTTAGGTTGGTCGATGCCAAATACAAAGAATTGCCATCGTCAAAAGGGAAATTCACTTCTGTTGTACTTAAACAAGCCTTCAATTTTTAGATTTGAAAATAACCATCCTTGGCTCTGGAACTTCTCAAGGTGTACCTGTTATTGGTTGCCAATGCGAAGTATGCGCCTCTTTGGATTATCGTGATAAGCGACTGAGGAGTTCTGTTTTTATCGAAACTCAGGGAATGAACTTTGTTATTGATACGGGACCAGATTTTCGCCAGCAAATGCTGCGAGAAAATATAGATAAGCTAGATGCCGTAATTTTAACACATAGTCACAAGGATCATATTGCCGGGCTTGACGATGTGCGCGCTTTCAACTATTTACAGAAGGCAGATATGCCAATCTATGGATCGGCAGCCACATTACAACAAGTAAAAACAGAATTCTATTACGCATTTGAAGCGATTAAATACCCCGGAACGCCTCAATTACAAGTTCATGAAATCAACGAATCCCCTTTTTTCATTGAAGGTGTCAAAATAATTCCGCTGCCTGTAATGCACATGAAGATGCCCGTGCTAGGTTTTAGAATTGGCGACTTCTGTTACATCACGGATGCTAATCATATCTCGGAAAGCACGTTGGATAAAATGAAGAATTGTAGCGTATTGATTTTAAATGCGCTTCAGCGCGATCCGCATCCTTCGCATTTTACGTTTGACCAGGCGATCGAAATGGCAACAAAGATAAATGCCAAGCAAACTTATTTCACCCATATCAGCCATAAATTAGGAACGCATAAATCAGTTGAAAAAGAACTGCTCTCTTCTGTACGCTTGGCTTATGACGGATTGACCATCCAGTTATAGCCGTGCATAACAACTACTTTTTTCTTAAACAGTTAAGCAAGTCACTACGAAAAAGGTTAAAAGGCTTCACTCTTGTTTCCTGTTTCAGTCAAAACAAAGACGAACTGATTTTTGAATTCAATAACGCCAGCGAATCCTTTTTCATCAAAGCCAGTCTTCTTTCTGAGTTCAATTGTTTGTCTTTTCCTGAATCGTTTCATAGAGCGCGAAAAAATAGTATTGATTTATTTCTGAATGCCTTTATGCTGAAGGTGGTTGCGATACGACAATTTGAAAACGAGAGAAGCTTTGCTATAGAACTTGAGAATGATTTTAAGATCGTTTTCAAACTTCACGGAGGTCAGTCCAATATTATTTTATTTGAAAGTAATACGATAAAAGAAATTTTTAAAAATCGAATTACTGCAGACTTAGAGTTAAAATATGATCAGCTAGATCGCGTGATTGATTGGAGCCGCGAATCGTTTATAAATAACAACTCAACACTTGAATCACATTATTTTACATTTGGGAAAATTGTTTGGGAATACATAAACGAAAAAGGTTTTCAGTGCGAATCCGCTGAAGGCCAATGGAAGCTGATCGAGGGTACGATCGAAAAACTTAAAAATCCAACTTATTCGATCCAACTCAAGAACCACCGATTGGTATTCTCATTATTACCCACTCAACATGCGTTGAAACAATTTTCAGATCCAATAGAGGCAATTACTGATTTCCATTATACCTACACTTCGTTCACCGCATTCAATAGCGAAAAAGCAAAAATCACAAGTCAACTAAAATCACAGATAGGTGGTGCAGAAAAATACATACAAAAAAATGAGCAAAAACTAACCGAGATAACTGCCGTAAACACTTATCAGGCGTGGGGCGATTTAATCATGGCTAACATGCACCGCATTTCGCAAGGGATGGGCAACGTGGTGGTGGAAGATTTTTACCACGACAACCAACCCATTGAAATCAAATTGAATAAAGAATGGAACGCACAAAAAAACGCAGAAGTTTTTTACCGAAAATCAAAAAATCAACAAATTGAAATTGATAAGTTAAAAGAAACAATTGAAGCAAAGCAAAAAGAGATCGAAAGGCTACAACGGCAGTTGACAGCCATTGACGAGGAGAGCGAGTTAAAGAGCTTGCGGAAAAAAATTGAAGATGCCGGTAAGCCCACGAAGGAAAAACAAGCCACACCGCTGCCCTACCATGAGTTTGAATTTAAAGGCTTCAAAATATTGGTTGGAAGAAACGCAGAAGCCAATGATTTGCTCACTTTTAAGCATTCATTCAAAGATGATTTGTGGCTTCACGCTAAAGACGTAGCAGGGTCCCATGTGCTGGTGAAATATCAGTCGGGCAAAAGTTTTCCGAAGGACGTTATTGAACGAGCTGGAGAATTGGCGGCTTATAACTCAAAGCGAAAAACTGATAGTTTGTGCCCGGTAGTTTTTACTCCTAAAAAATTCGTTCGCAAAAGAAAGGGAGATCCCGCTGGCGCTGTTGTGGTGGAGAAGGAAAGTGTAATGATGGTGGTGCCTAGGTTGTAATGGTGTGTACGTTGCGTTAATCTCTCAGCGGTAGTCCATGCACAGACAATTCAGTTTAACAAACTATATGGCAAAACCTGGAAATTGGATGAGTTTTATATTGACAGTTTGCGGATCATCAACTAGACCATTGAGTCTATGAACTTCACTTTTCGTGCTAATAATCAATTTACTCTAAGCGGTATTCAAGAAAGTGCAGTGCCGGAACTAGTGCAAGGAAAATGGACGAGCGATTCCAAAAAAGCTAGTATTGAGCTTATTTTGAATGGAGGAACAAGTACATGTGAACTCGTACATTTAGACGACAACGTTCTTGCCTTCGTGATCCGTGGGGTAAACGATGTTACAGGTCGGCAACTTATCTCTGAACTACGGCTTAGGCCAATTAAATATTGTTTTCAACGTCTTTTTTAAATATGTTTATCAAAAATGGGTAATTTGATGGTTGGCGCAATGCATGGCTTATACAAAACTAGAAGGTGCGTAATAAAAGCGCATTTCATTGTTCTAATAATGTTATTGTCGTCAACCTTAGTTTCAGCACAAAAACGGGGAAAGGATAGTTTGGGAGTTATTATCAAATGGGCTCCCAGTTCATTGTTAACACCAGAAACACCAACTATGCGCTTTGGTGTAGAGGTATTATTGCCGAAATTCAGCAAACGTGGGCTGAGTATTGAATTTGACTATGGATTTCGGTACAGAATAAGCGCAAACCCTCACCCTTACGATAACGCCTCAATTTCTAGTCAACTAGATCCTTTTAATTATGTCAATAAACGTTATTCAAAGTACCATTTAGAGTTGCGAAAATACTTAGATCCAACTAACATAATGGGCAGCGGCAGTCCGTATTTAGCGATTGAAGGATTTTACATTCCTTACACCTATGAGATAAACGATTGGATATACAGGGCTAAAGATGGTATGGAATACGTATTTGATAATGCGCATGTAAGCAGAGAAATTAAAGGTGGTGATATAAAGGCTGGTTATGTGGTGAGGTTCAATTTTCCGCTGTACATCGAAGGTTTTTTCGGTTTGGGGGTGCGATTTGTTAATAGAGAATATTATGAGTTCACAAATAGAGGATTGCTCAACCCTCCATATAGAAAACTTCCACGCGGCTATGATATGTATAACGAATATATACCGCAAGAAGGCAAGAAGACTTTACTGCACGTAGCTTTAGGTATTAGAATTGGCTATAGGATATTTTAGTTGAAATTATTCGCTTACCTATGATACCTCTGGTCTACCGCCTGGCGTGTACATTGTTTCCTTCCAAACCAACAAAATCAGCAAAACCGAAAAACTGGTGGTGATAAAATAAATGATTGGAAAGGTTTCGGGCAATACGTTATAAAAAAGCCTCCGTTTTCGGTAGGCTTTTTAGTTTACACTTAATTGAGATCGCTTCGTACCTCGCGATGATGTATGCTACTGAATTATCCGCCCTACCGGGTCGCTATAATTGATAGTTCCATCGGGGCTTACTGCACCGCCTTTAATCCATACTTTAGCGCCACTCGGCAACCCTTGAAAGGTGTAGCTGCGTTTGGGCCAAGGTATCACCGTCCAGTTACTGGTGGCCGTTAAGGGGTCTTTGGTCCAAGCAAACGAGAAGCCGCGCGCTTTCGGGAACGGCTCCATGCTAGCGGTTGCCTCACCCTCGTTTACGCTTAGCTCCACCTGAAATTGGGTGGGCTTGGGATGTTCGCCCACAGGCGTTCTCGTTTCTGCCACGGCAAAGCCCGAGGTGAGAAACAATGCATCGTTGTCATCGGCATCTAACGCACACAGGGTGGCGGTTTTGGTAAGCAGTTTTTCTACTTCTGCCCTCAAATTGTTTTTAGTGGCCGTGTCGGCCTTTGTTCCGTTTTGTATGCCCAATGCAGCGGCATACTTTACCAGTGCCAGTGCCACCAGCGCAATGGTTGCTTGAGCCGATGGAAAGTACGTGTTGCCTGTAATGCGGGTTACTTTGTCTTGTGTGTAGTTGTCCAGTTCAACATCTGTTTTCTTGGACAGCTCTAGTTTTGGTTTTAAACTCATAGTTGTAAAAGGTTAAGTTGAAGAATAGAAATTACTTATACTACCTTACAACGAGGTTATTTTCTAGATTGTTATACCTCAAAGCGTATTTTTTTAACGCTAATAAAAAGTCGCCAAGAGCACGTTATCTGTTTACAGTTATATAAAACGTACAACTTCAAGCAGAAATGCCATTTCCGTAGGCAAGAATAAAGAAAATATAGTCAGGACTTTAATTTTAATGCCTATGTTTTTAATTTTATTAGGCAACAAAATAATTTACATGCTTACGTTTTTTATTTTGTTAGGCAAGAAATTTAATTTCTTGCCTATATTTTTAATTTTCTTAGTCATCTTTTATAAAAATATGGGTATACCTTTAAAAAACATGGAAAAGAAAATTAATTAGTTGGTCAGGTTTGTAAAAAACTTGGCTAGGGAAATTAATAATATGGCAATGATCGGATGAAATAATCCCATACAAATTAAAGCTGGGTGAAGGATATTGAATCTAATCCGCGAGAAAATTTAGTTCACCGCGTGAATGTCTTATATCAAGTTGTTATAATAAAACTACTACAAGTACCTCAACCATCCTTTTTCAGGATGCGCTTTTTTATAGGCTGCGTACATTTTACAAACGGGATACAGTGCTGCCACTACCCCAAGCCAAAATATATAAACATAAAATAGGCTTATGCCCGAAGGGGCTGCCGGCCGGCCAAACTTAAACGGCTCGAATTGAAAATCGCTCCAACTAAACCCTTGCCCAAGCATAATCAATTGTGCTACGCTGTGGATTAAATAAAAGTGTATCAGGTAATAAAACATAGGAACGTTACCATACACCATGAGGATGTCCTTCCAACTCGCTTCCTCCACCCTTTCGGCTACAAAAAGGAATAAGAACGCAATGCCAAGAGTAACCAACGCATAAAGCAAAGAAGGTGGATATTTAGAAATATTGATGAAAGACATGAATGTAAATACCCAGTCTTTCTGCAAGCTCCATGCGGAAGGATCACCCCACAGGTTAATCATTCTCACCAAAATAAATAAGGCCAGTAGAGACACGCTGAATTGAAGAAAGAGCCTTTGTCTGTCTTCTCTTTTTTCTTTAAACATCACACCGCAAGCAAAACCCGCCAGCATGATACCAAACCACGGCAGCACAGGGTAACCAATTAACAACATAAAATGGGGTGTTAGTTGAAACAAGAAACTGCTGAACAACCAATGGTAAAAAAAATTTAAAGCAGGAAGTTCGGGGAAGTTAAGCCCCACCACCGCGTTGCAAACTAGGATTATCGATGCTGCAATCGCCAGGTTTTTTTTATGTGAAAAAGTAACAAATAACGGCAACAAGATAAAGCCACACCCAATGGCAGCAATTACTTGCAGCATAATAATACCGAAATCAATATCAAACCAAATTCCAAAATTCACGACTGTAATTTCGAGCAACACGAGCCAAAGGCCTCGCTTTATGAAAAAGCCTTTTGCTTCGCTTTGATTTTTGGCGTTTGAATAGCTTAAATAAGCTGATACTCCCGACAGAAAAACAAAAGTTGGCGCACAAAGGTGAGTAATCCATCGTGTGAAAAAGATAAAAGGAGACGTGGCCGATAAATCTGTAGGATCAAAATTCAATGCACTAAAATGGATTAAATCACGCACATGATCCAACGCCATAATGATCATTACGAATCCACGAACAGCATCAATAGAGGTGATTCGCCTCATTTTTAATTCAGCACTATTTCAAGCCTAAAACTCGTTATTTTACCACGTTCACTTTGATCGTATTGGACCTGCCTTTATGATGGATCGGCATGCTGGCAAGGATGATGATGATATCCCCGGATTTAACATGCCCGTCCCTTTTTAGAATATTTTCTACATCGTTGATCGTGTCGTCAGTAGAATTCGCCTCCGCATAATGATAGGCACGTGAGGCCCAAACCAAGTTGATTGAATTTATGATAGAAGCATTATCTGTAAAGGCAAAGATATTTGCATTAGGCCTATGGCTCGATGCTTTATAGGCGCTGTACCCAAGTTGCGTCATGCCCACAATGGCTTTAGCCTTTACCTCTTGCGCTAACTTGCAAGCGGAAAGAATCAAACAATCCGTTAAATAATAAGACGAGCTAGGGTCTACTTCTCTAAATTTGTAAAAAATATTCCCCTGTTTTTCTACCGAGCCAATGGTGCGAACCATGCTTCTAATTACTTCAATGGGATACTTACCAGCGGCCGTTTCTGCAGAAAGCATCAACGCATCGGCTCCGTCAATTACTGCGTTCGCTACGTCATTGGTTTCTGCACGTGTAGGCCTTGGATTTTCGATCATGCTCTCCATCATTTGAGTAGCTACGATAACAGGCTTCGCTGCTTTGTTGCATTTTTCCACCAGCATTTTCTGCACCATCGGCACCTCCTCCATCCAAATTTCAACACCCATATCACCTCGGGCAACCATAATTCCATCGGTAGCGGCAATAATGGCATCAATATTTTCGAGTGCCTCTGGCTTTTCGATTTTTGCGATAATTCTTGCGGCAGACTTGCGATCATTTAAAATGTCGCGAAGCTCTTCAATATCGCTTGCCTTTCTCACAAACGAGAGTGCCACCCAATCGACATTATTAGCCAATCCAAACTCAAGATCTTCTCTATCTTTCTCCGTAAGAGAGGGAGCCGAAACTTTCGTGTTCGGCAGGTTAATTCCCTTTCGGGGTTTTAACGGACCTCCATAAATTACTTTTGTAACTACATCAATATCTCTGACCTCTACTACTTTCAATTCAATCTTTCCATCATCCACCAAAATCATATCACCGATCTTTACGTCTTTGGGCAAATGTTTGTATGATGTGCTTACAAGCTCATTGTTACCCATTACCTCCCGTGTGGTAATGATCAATTCCTGCCCAGCAACTATTTCAATTCCGGGCAACATATCGTTTACGCGGATCTTAGGTCCTTGCAAATCTTGAAGTAATGCGATGCTGGTTCCCAATTCTGAATTAATTTCTCTTACCCAGTTGATTACTTTCAGGTGGTCTTCATGTTTTCCATGAGAAAAATTTAACCTAAATACATCTACCCCTTCTTTTACTAAGGCTCTGAGCATTTCTTTATTGTTCGATGCAGGTCCTATTGTGGCAACTATTTTCGTCTTGTTGTAAGAGATTTTTTCCATCATGATAAATTAAAAAATAAAGTGGTCTTTTGATTTAAGTGAGTCCAAAGGTATAAAAGCAACCAATTCAATGGAAGGAATAGCCTTTAACTCTTTTTGCAAACGTTTGCTATTGAGCTCTTGCCCTTGAATCATAATAATGTAGTCGAAATGAGTGTGCTCTGGCGCGAGGAAATGCTTCGTTTGATCAGATTCGTTAGATCTATTCTTGAAAACCCGTAACACATTAAAGACAGCTTGGTGGACAAAATAAGAATAGCTATTGGCAAGCTCGCCTTCCTTTACAACTAGATCACTTTCTTTTCTCAAGTGAAGATTTAGATACTTGTTCATCTCCCATGCAACTCGATATCCTTTGGCCACGGTTGTTATGCCCAACAGCTCAAAATCATAGGAGTAATCCATCTCTAATTTTTTCTTTTTCATGCTCGTTTTGTTCGATTGAATTTTGCTATCGAATAAAGATTAGATCATAAAAACATATTTTAAACGAGATAAGGCATTGATTCTCTGATTTCAGTCTCTTAAATCGGATGCACATTCCGAAATAGTTTGACAATATTGCACTAAATCTCTTTATTTGCACAGATTTTTGAATCTCTAAACATTAAAAACATGTCTGAAATCGCAACAAAAGTAAAACAGATCATTATCGACAAACTTGGCGTAGAAGAATCTGAGGTAACTCCAGAGGCAAGCTTTACGAACGACCTAGGCGCTGACTCATTAGATACAGTGGAACTTATTATGGAGTTCGAAAAAGAATTTAATCTTTCCATTCCTGACGATCAAGCAGAAAACATTGCTACCGTAGGACAGGCAATTTCTTACTTAGAAGAAAACGTTAAAAAATAGAGTTTATTCTTCCACCTAAGTCTATTTATGACTTTTAAACGAGTAGTAATAACAGGTGTTGGTGCGCTAACACCTATTGGCAATACTTATCCTGCATTTTGGGAAGGTTTGAAAGCAGGTGTAAGCGGAGCAGCCGCTATTACCCATTTCGATTCTACGCTTTTCAAAACGAAATTTGCTTGTGAGCTGAAAGGGTTTGATGCTACGAACTTCATGGACAGAAAAGAGGCTCGTAAATTAGATCCGTTTGCTCAGTTTGCAATGGTGGTTGCAGACGAAGCAATTCTGGATTCGAAGCTTGTCTTGTCAGAAATTGACAAAGACAGAGCTGGAGTAATCTGGGGATCGGGTATTGGCGGTTTACTTACTTTTCAGGAGGAAGTAAAATCCTATACGAAAGGAGATGGAACACCCCGTTTCAATCCTTTCTTTATACCCAAAATGATCCCCGATCTCAGTGCAGGTCACATTTCAATAAAGTATGGCTTTGGTGGGCCGAATTTTGTTACCGTATCTGCCTGTGCCTCAGCAACCAATGCTATTTACGATGCATTCACATACATTCGGCTGGGGAAAGCCGATATAATTGTCAGCGGAGGTTCCGAAGCAGCAGTCTGCGAAGCAGGTATAGGAGGATTTAACGCCATGAAAGCGCTCTCGGAAAGAAATGATGCTCCCGAAACGGCTTCCCGTCCGTACGATAAAGACCGGGATGGTTTTGTACTGGGCGAAGGGGCTGGCGCCTTGATTTTGGAAGAATATGAACACGCCAAAAGAAGGGGTGCCAAGATATACGGAGAGATTTTGGGTGGAGCCATGACAGCCGATGCATATCATATTACGGCACCGCATCCGGAAGGGCATGGAATATCTAGAGTTATGAAATTGGCGTTGGATGAAGCGGGTATTGCACCAACAGAAGTCGACTATATCAATACCCACGGCACTTCAACCCCCCTTGGCGACATAGGCGAAATAAAAGCCATTCAAAAAGTGTTTGGAGAGCATTCCTATAAAATGAACATCAGTTCTACCAAATCGATGACGGGCCATTTGCTTGGCGCGGCTGGCGCGATTGAAGCAATTGCCTGCTTGCTGGCTCTGAATGAAGGGATCGTTCCCCCTACAATCAATCATTTTACAGATGATGATGGATTAGATCCGAAGTTGAATCTGACTTTTAACAAAGCTCAAAAAAGAGATGTAAAAGTTGCGCTGAGCAATACATTCGGTTTTGGCGGACACAATGCCTCAATCATCATAAAAAAAGCGGAATAAGCTTTTCTCCCGTGTGGAAATTACTCACCCGCAAAGTCTCACCATCCAAAACAGATAAAAAATTATTAACGGCAATCCACACCATCGCTGGTTTTACACCCTCCAATTTAGAACTTTACAAACTAGCCGTTTTACATAGCAGCAAAGGAAAGGAGACCAAAGGATTTAGAGAATCGAACGAGCGGCTTGAGTACTTGGGAGATGCCATACTAGGTGCCGCTGTAGCCGATTATCTCTTCAAAAAATATCCTTTTAAAGACGAAGGCTTCCTCACAGAGATCAGATCGCGCATTGTCAACAGAGAGTCACTAAACCACATTGCCCGTAAAATAGGAGTTAGCTCCATCGTTCAATTTGATCATAAAAACGCACAGCTTCAACAGGTTATTTTAGGTAATGCACTGGAGGCAATTGTTGGTGCCATTTATTTGGACAAAGGGTATATAAAATGCAAGAAATTTGTAATCGATAAATTGATTCAACCTTATTTCGACTTGGAACTGGTGGTAAGCTCAAACACCAATTTTAAAAGTAAAGTAATTGAATGGGTGCAACGCAATGGTAAAGACATACGTTTTGAGGTTACCATCATTAAGAAAGCTAAAAACACAAAAGAATTTATTGCCCAAGTGTTCATTGAAGAGCAACCATTCGGTCAAGGCTATGGTTATACTAAAAAGAAAGCCGAGCAAGACGCAGCCGAAAAAACATGCGAATTGCTAGCTATAGCATAACATGGAGAGAATCATAAAAATTGGAGGCGCAACCCTCAATCAAACACCTATTGATTGGCATAACAACACAACGAACATTTTAAGCGCCATCGCAACAGCTAAACTTCAAAAAATTAAGCTGCTTTGTCTCCCTGAAATGTGTGTTACTGGGTATGGTTGTGAAGATTTATTTCTAAGCGATTGGGTGCTCGACCGAGCTTGGCAGGAACTAGAATCTATTGTCATTGAATGTCATGATATAATTGTATGTCTTGGCATTCCTGTAAAAATAAATTCCGTTGTTTACAATGGCGTGGCCGTGGTGGAGAATCAAGTGATAAAGGGCATCACACTCAAACAAAACATGGCGCTGGATGGAGTCCATTATGAACCCCGTTGGTTCACCCCTTGGCGAGCCAATGAAATAGTCGAGACCGAACGAAATGGCAGATTCATTCAAGCGGGAGACGTTGTTTATAATGCACTGGGAATTACTTTTGGATTTGAAATCTGCGAAGACGCATGGCGCGTTGATAGACCTGGCCACCGATTATGCGAGCGCGGTGTCGATCTTATTCTCAATCCAAGCGCAAGCCACTTTGCGTTAGGAAAAAGTGAAGCGAGAGAAAAGCAAGTAGTAATAGATGGCTCCAAAAAATTCAGTTGTGCATACCTCTTTGTAAATCTTTTAGGAAATGAAGCCGGAAGAA
Organism: Flammeovirgaceae bacterium; assembly: GCA_027487845.1. Taxonomy (GTDB): domain Bacteria; phylum Bacteroidota; class Bacteroidia; order Cytophagales; family Cyclobacteriaceae; genus ELB16-189. The sequence goes on along the minus strand of JAIYCV010000029.1, from coordinate 125,227 downwards.
TGATTTATGATGGTGACATAATTTTTGGCCAACATGGACGGCTTCTCAGAATCAATAAGCGATTATCTTTTAAATCGTTCAATCTCCTTTCATGTGAAATCAATTTCGATAAGCCCAACAGCTCGCAAATTTTGCCGATGCTTGATAGCAAGGAAAGAAATGAAGAATTTGCCAGAGCGGAATCACTAGCCCTTTTCGATTACCTCAGAAAAAGCAACGCCAAGGGTTTTGTATTAAGTTTAAGCGGAGGTGCCGATTCGTCCTGCTGCGCAGTCCTCGTAGCCGAAATGGTTAGGAGAGGAATTGCTGAACTTGGCGTTGAGTCTTTCTGTGAATTACTTTCCATACCAAACAAAGTATTGCACGCTGCTCATTTCGAACAACCAACAACGAACTATCATCAACGAATAACAAATATTTTACTAACCACTGCCTACCAAGGAACTATCAATTCTTCCGCAAAAACATTGAATGCGGCAAAGCAATTGGCTTATTCAATAGGGGCTGTCTTTGAACATTGGGTAATCGATGAAGAAGTCGATTCCTACACGTCCAAAATCGAAAAAGTATTGGGCCGAAAACTAACTTGGGAAACAGACGATATTGCGATGCAAAACATTCAGGCGCGAAGTCGATCGCCCATTATTTGGCTGCTCGCTAACATTAAAAAATCGATCCTGCTTACCACCTCAAATCGCAGCGAAGGCGATGTGGGTTATGCTACCATGGACGGTGATACTAGCGGAAGCCTCGCCCCTTTGGCAGGAATTGATAAATCGTTTATACTTCAATGGCTAAATTGGGCAGAAAAAGAGCTCGGCTACCACGGACTTAAATGGGTAAACACCCTTCAACCCACGGCTGAATTAAGACCTCTAGAACGCACTCAAACCGATGAAAAAGACCTCATGCCGTATGATCTTTTGGTTAAGATTGAACGGTTGGCCATCCGCGATAGAAAATCGCCTGCTGAAGTTTACCAACTATTAAGTGAAGATTGGCTTGATAAAAGCACTTTAAAGGCCTACATCGTCAAATTTTTTAAAATGTGGGCGGCCAATCAATGGAAACGCGAAAGGATAGCGCCTTCATTTCATTTAGATGATTTTAATGTCGACCCACGAAGTTGGTGCAGATTTCCTATCCTGTCGGGAAGTTTTGTTGACGAGCTAGCTATACTGCAAAAAATTTAAGCTTTGCCAGAGACATTTAAGCTAATATCTTTGTCCACTACTTAAATGTTTCAAGGTAGCAGTTAGCCTAACTTTCTTTAAAATTTTATGATTAGTTATTTGATTTGGAATGGTAGTCCAGAAATCTTCGCTTTTGGATCTTTCGCGCTTCGTTGGTACGGGCTGTTGTTCGCTCTTGGTTTTTTGATTAGCCAGCAAATTCTTTTTTATATGTTCAAAAAAGAAGGAAAACCAGAGCGTGACGTTGAGATCTTAACAGTATACATGGTTGTGGCCACAATTATTGGAGCTCGGCTAGGTCATATTCTCTTTTATGAACCTCAAACAATTTGGACGGATCCGCTTTCCATTTTCTTGCCTTTTGAATTTAGCCCTCAGTTCCGGTTTACTGGCCTTCAGGGTTTAGCGAGCCATGGAGCTGCTATTGCCATTCTATTTGCACTTTGGCTTTACGCCAGAAAAAAGAAACCCGGACAGAATTTTTTACAAATCGTAGATCGAATAGTAATCGTTGTCGCCTTGACGGGGGCACTCATTAGAACGGGAAATTTTTTTAATTCAGAAATTATAGGCAAGCCGACAGATTCTCCTTTGGGGGTTGTTTTTGTGAACCGAATTACGGAGGCCATAAAACAAAACAAAAGCGGTGTCAACCCAGTAGATTTCGTGCAAGTGAAGAAAGACGCTAGTCGAAAAGCGCTGAATAACGGACGGGTACCTATTAGTATTTACATGTTTTTCAACCCAGGAACTCAACAAATAAGAATTCATGATTTCTTGAACTACGAGGTAAAATCATACCTGGCGACACTCGATGAGTTTGTTGATCAACCAAGAAGTGAAGAACTGAAATATGAGCTTATTCAAGAACAAAGCGGTTCATTTGGGGTGAAAATTTTCACCATGGGCGTTTCTAGACACCCGGCACAGTTGTACGAGGCTTTTTCTTGTATTGCATTGTTTGTTTTGTTATTTCTTATTTGGAATAAGTACAAGGAGAATTTACCTGCTGGTAGAACTTTTGGTTATTTTATGGTAATTCTTTGGAGTTTGCGATTTGCTTATGAATTCTTAAAGGAACCCCAAGTTCAGTTTGAAAACGACCTTGTTTTTAACATGGGGCAAAATTTAAGCATCCCTATGTTTTTGGCAGGGATATTGATTTTAATCCGATCTTATAGGCCGCAGCCTGATAAATCTATGGATATTCCTAACTCATAGTATTCTATTTTCGCTTTAGAGAACATAGCCAGGTATACAAAAAGATCCGACCGTTTCGTTTTGCAAATCATGAAAAGAAGGTTAGTCAATTTTTACTATTTAGCCTTCGCTATACAACTATGCCTTGTCTGTTCAACGGATTCGATCGGCCAAAGAATAAGAGCCGCTCAACGCGATACTGTCATCGTGCCAATGGCTGATTCTGCGAATCCCATTGTTAGCATGGGCAGAATAATCATCATTGGAAATAAAGTAACACGAGAACGAATTATTCTGCGAGAGCTATCATTAAAACCCGGAGATACTATTTCTACAAAATTGCTATTTAGCACATTGACGAAAGATCGAGACAAAATCTACAATCTTCGGCTTTTTAACACAGTTAGTATCCGTGTGTTAGATTTGGGGTTCGGTCAAATAGACTTATTGATTGAAGTTACCGAGCGGTTTTATACTGACCCCTCCCCCATTTTCGAACTTTCGGATCGTAACCTGAATGAGTGGTGGACAAACTACAACCATGATTTTAGAAGAATTAACTATGGCCTACGATTAAAGCAAAAGAACTTCCGGGGAAGAAACGAGACCCTGCAGTTTACGGCTCAATTTGGATTTACAAGAAAATTTGAATTGAGCTATCGCATACCAAATTTAGATAGGCAGCAAAAACATGGAATAAGTTTTGGGTTCAACTACAGCGAACCAAGGAATTTAGCATACCAGACCGATGATCATGTGTTGAGCTTTGTAAGTAAAAAAAGATCCGTCAGAATTAACAGAAGTGCAAGTATTGGCTACACCTTTCGTAAATCATTTTATGAAACACATAATTTTTCGGCCGACTTTGTTAGCTCAAGTATAATAGATACGGTATTGGCATTGAATTCTAATTATTTCAAAAATGGCGGAACTTCACAGCAATTTTCATCGCTTTCTTACTCCTTCAATTCCGAACATCGCGATGTAATTGCGTATCCACTCAAAGGTTATCAATTTACATTTTCGTTATCAAAATCAGGTTTGTTTAACGAGTCGGTAAATCAATTGGAGGCAAATGCAACCTACGCTAAGCACTGGCCGCTTAAAAAGAAATTCTATCTATCCAATTTCTCGGCTGGTTATATTAGCACACCTACCGAACAGCCCTATTATTTTTTTAGCGCATTGGGCTACCGAGGCCAAGTGGTGCGTGGTTACGAAATTTATGTAATTGAAGGACCGCAATTTCTTTTGAATAAAACCACGCTGAAAAAGCGTATTTTTCAACGGTCGTGGAGGGTAGAGTCAATGCCACTAGAACAATTTCGATACTTCCCGCTATCTATTTATCTAAAAGGTTTTACTGACCTTGGCTACGTCACTAACTATCAGTATTACAGCGACCTCGGATTAAACACACGATTAACTGGAAAAATGTTGGTAGGTGCCGGAGCCGGAATCGATTTCGTAACTGTGTATGACTTCACCTTTCGAATTGAATATACACTTACCGGAGAAGGCACACGGGGATTCTTCATAAATCTCAAAAAGGAATTTTAACGTTCCATCCAGAATAACCACGCCCCGGAGTGTCAATAGAGAAGACCTTCAGCAATTCACATTTGGCAACATTCCATGTCAACAATATGAAATCTATTTGGTCGCTCGTTTAAGACGTTCGCTGGGATCATTTCCGCCAAAAAACGTACTCCGTTAGTAAAAATAAAAAATAGTTTTTAACTTTCTCCTACATCCGCGAAAGATGAATACACTGCGTATACACCTATCTTTTATCCTATTTCAAGCCGTTGTTCTATTATCAAATGGCCAAAGCTCCAATACCGTTATCAACGCTCGTTCACTAGGTTTAGGGAATGCCTCCTCCACGTTAAGCGATGATTGGTCATTGTTAAATAACGTGGGCGGATTAGGTAAAGTAAAAGGAACTTCAGTTGCCGTTGCCTATGAAGCGAGACCCGGACTAGTTGGGGCAAACCGGATGGCAGCCGCTTTCTCTATTCCAACAAGAATTGGAACTGGTGGAGTTGGCGTAGTTAGATTTGGTGATGATTTGTATAGTGAACAGATTGTATCCTCTGGATTCAGTAACACCATAGGTAATACTTCTCTTGGCCTTAAAGTTAACTACATTCAATATCGCGCCATCGGATTTGAAACTCGTTCAGCCGTAAGTTTTAACTTCGGAGGAATAACTGAACTTAGTTCTAAAGTAAGTATCGGAGCATATATAACCAACATAAATCAGCCGAGACTGTCAACGGTAAATGCAGAAAAAGTACCTGCCCAGTTAGTTGTTGGAGTAAGTTTTAAACCAACTGAATCTGTTCTAATCGCCACCGAAATTGATAAAGATTTAACCAACGACCCAGTTATAAAGGCAGGCTTAGAATACAAAATCCACCGAAAAGTGTTTGCTCGAAGTGGCTTTAATTTGAAACCCGAGGCTTTCTTCCTCGGAATGGGTTTTGTCAACAGTAATCTAAAAATTGATTACGCCCTCCAATACACACAATTGTTGAATTATTCTTTTCAGGCTTCAATTGTTTACTCTTTTAAAAAATCTAAAAGAAAAGACGAATGACAAGAGTAGGTTGTCATATCGCCACTGTAAGTATAACCATCTTGCTTCTTCTGCCCGTACTTTCAGCTGCTCAGCAATTACGACCTAAAGAAATTGATTTAGAACGACTCATTGATGAGATTTACCCCGTTCAAGACTTGGAAATAAACTACGAGGACTTGTATGAAAACCTAGCACAGTTACTTGCTAATCCGTTTGATTTGAATACGGTAACGCGCGAACAACTTAGATCTCTTTTCATTTTGAGTGAAGCTCAAATCAATTCATTCCTGTCCTATCGAAGACAACTAGGGCCCATTTTGTCCGTATATGAATTACAGAGTATACCTTTTTTTGACGATCGTAGCACCCGAAAGCTGGTAAACTTCGTCTCCATAGACAAGGGATCGATCAACAAGAACCTAGCTGCTCGAATTCTGAGTAATACGAACAATTACCTTGTACTAAGGACGGAAAGAACGTTAGAAGAAAAGAAAGGATATCGTGCAGAGACCGATTCACTAACCAACTATATAGGGTCGCCCAATAAATTTTATTCTCGATGTAGAACTTCACAAAGTAATGACTACAGTTTTGGCTTCACATTTGAAAAAGATGCTGGTGAAGCAATCAGCTGGAATCCGTCATCAAGACAATATGGATTCGACTTTATTTCGCTTCATGGTCAATTGCTAAATCGTGGTAAACTGAGAAACGTGATTCTGGGAGATTATCAAGCTCAATTTGGCCAGGGGCTAACTCTCGGTGGTGGTTTCAGCACTGGAAAAGGTGCGGAAACCATTACGGCAATGAGAAGAAGCAACCTCGGCTTTTTGCCTTACACATCCGTGAATGAAGCCGGATTCTTTCGGGGTGCTGCCTTGAGCTATGCGCTGCAAAAAAACTTAACACTCCATACACTTCTTTCCTCTACTCGAGGAGACGGTCGGTTGGCAAATGATAGCGTAAGTGACGAGGGTATTTATCTATCTTCCTTCTCGTATTCTGGCTTACATCGAACTGTCAATGAACTTGCTAGGCGAAAACAGGTGTCAGAAAAAAACATTGGCGCTATTCTAGATTACAAAAAGAATAATCTAGAGACAGGCATCATCGTTCACCAAACAAACTTTGAGCAGCCCGTCAATAAGATATCAAGACCATATAACGAATTCAATTTTACTGGCGATCGAAACACTAACCTTGGATTTTACTTAAACTACAACCTAAACAACGTGGCATTTTTCAGTGAAGCATCACAGACTGTGAATCACGGAAAGGGAATTGTGGTGGGCGTGCTCGCTAGCCTCACTAATAAGCTAGATGTTTCGCTGCTATATCGACATTATGCACGTGATTTTTATAGTTTCTATGGAAATGCGTTAGCCGAAAATACGCAAGCGCAAAATGAATCTGGAATGTATTGGGGTTGGAAATATGCGTTCTCGAAAGTGTATTCTTTATCGGGGTACGTTGATTTATTCCAATTTCCTTGGCTACGTTATAGAAGCTATTCACCATCGTCCGGAAATGAATGGTTGATTCGATTTAACCACCAACCCTCCAAGAACGTGTCTGTTTTTGTACAAGGCCGACAGGAATCAAAACAAAGAAATTTACCTACCGAAACATCGTTGTATCAAACGGCACAAGGAAATAAATACTCTTATTGGATTAATTGCGATTACGCAGTAAGTGCCGCGCTCAGTTTTAAAACACGAATTCAAACGAGTAACTATCAATTGGGCACGTCAAACACAAAGGGCTTTGTTGTAGTGCAAGATGTCAATTTCGCTTACCGAAAACTCTCTGTATCTGCGCGCTACGCATTATTTCAAACAGACGATTATGACAATCGGCTCTACGTTTATGAACGTGACGTTTGGTTGGGCTTTTCGTTTCAACCTTATGCTGGTGTAGGTACCAGATCCTACCTGTTGTTTCAATACAAGGTCTCAGATAAAGTGGATCTCTGGTTTAGATGGGCAAATACCTCTTACCAACATGTGGACACTATAGGCAGCGGACTAGAAACGATAAACGGCAGTAGTAAAAATGATATCAAGACCCAACTACGAGTCAGGTTTTAACTCTTACCCTGTTTATTCTCACACGAACAATGCCTCCTGAGGTTCTTTCTTGTATTTTATTGGCAAATTAATTGTGAACTTGCTCCCCACACCTACCTTACTTTCTGCCAAAATACTTCCATTTAGTTTCTCTAAGGTTTCCTTCACAATATATAAGCCAAGCCCCGCCCCTTTTGCTTTATGGTCGCCTCTAAAAAACATATCGAATATTCTATTCAAATAATCCTTGGGTATGCCTACGCCATTGTCTTGAACTTCTACCTGTAAACTCCGCCCGTTTACAACAGACCTTATGTTTACAAAACTATTTTCCTTGGCTGGATCGCAATACTTAAAGGCATTCGAAATAATATTCCCAAGAACCATTTCAAGGCGCGTGGCATCGCTAATAATAGTGAGGTCATCGGGCACCTCAATTTTTACTTGTACCATACTGGCTTCCGGAAGATACGCCAACCCACTCAAATAGCTATCAATTAAATCTTTTAATTTGACAGTTGAAAGATTAAGAGCTTGCCTGGAATTCTGCGAGTAACTAGCAATATCATTTATAAATTTATTCAAATGAATCAACCTTCCTTCCATCATATTCAGATAGCTTTTTACTTCATTGGGATTGTCCGTTAATCGGGATAGATTAATCAACCCCATTACGGAAGTTATGGGCGATTTTAAATCGTGGCTGGCACTGTATACAAAACGATCTAATTCGCTGTTAACTTTAGCGAGTTCATCATTTTTTTCTTGGATTTGAAGCTTGCTTTTTTTGAGGCTTGCTTCCGAGCGCAGATTCAATATAATAGCGAGATACACAAGAAATGAACTTAGAAAAATAGTTATGAAAAGATTAATAAAGAAAATAGTCTTTAGGTATTGACTTGTAAAGAGTTGTTTTTCGAAAGGTGAATAAAGAATTGAAATAATAGTTGATAACACAGTAAAGCCTAACAAGACGAGGGTGATTCTGGTATCTTTTGAACCAAAGCCTAATATGGTGCCTATAAATGCGACACTAAAAAGCATGGCCACACCGGTTTCAATTGGTTCTAACAACACGGCAATACCTATGATAATATCAACCGCTACAATAAAAATAACTCTTGCACTAATGTGTAACCCTTTTCTACCTACAAAAATAACGCATAACGAAACAAGAGTAACACTAAGGGCCAAGTACAGCTCAACCGTGTTATTGAATTGCAAGTCAATTAGAAGATAGACCAACGAAACAATACAGGTAAGTATAGCTGCTTGAGAAGTAAACGCAGCCAATTTATCGTCATTATCTGATTGATTTTTGTTGTTACCTAGAAGTGAGTTCCAGAAAGAAGTCTTTGACAGCGTCATTTTGACAAAAATAACACTAAACTTAAAAAGAACATTTCTGTAAATCAAGAATGGATTTCCTCATTAAACACAAAACCCTCTTTTAGTCTAATAAAAACCGATGAGAGGTTACCACTTTGAAAAAGATGTTATTAAAGCAATCTACAGAAACTATCTACCTGTAAAAAGTAAGTCATAGGTTGCCTCGGTTATGCTTCTATAGCGAAGACGAAGATTGCTTTGGGCGAGACGCACCTGCAATGACTCACAGAATTAATTTTAGCAGTCTGATCAAAGTCGTCTGACACCTTCGAGGTGTCTTGACTACTGGTCAACTCCTCTCCACCGTGCCATTCACTTTTAGACGGATCAACTCGATGTTATCCAAACCATCGTTGTCTACCACTTTTATGCGGTGCATTTGTTCTACGCGCTCTTTCAGCCAGCCTATGTAGTGATCCATGCCTCCGCTCCAGCGGTCGGCAAAACGGTTGCTAAAAAAAGGCGGGTCGAGGTAAATCAAGTCTACTGTGTCGCTCTCCAGCTGTTTAAGTATCTCTAGGTTATCGCCAAGTATCACTTTGTTAATGGGCATGGATGGGTATTACAAATTGCAGATTCAAAATTACAGATTACAAGTTGCGGGTTTAAAGGGAAAATTGCAAGGGGTTGGGGGTTACGCCAGAGAACGAGGGTGAGGCCTAGAACAAGCTAAAACCTCACCCCCTTTCGTTTCTTTAAACCCGACAAGCAAAACCCTCTCCATAGGAGAGGGCGGTGGATGCGCACGTGCATTAGAAAGACAGGTAAGTTTAGATTAATAGTCATCCCTCTCCTGTGGAGAGGGAATGAGGGTGAGGCCTAGAACAGGCTCTAAAAAATAAACTTAAGAGTAGCAAACACTCCAAATAAAAACAACAAGTAGGAGAAGAAAGAAGCATAGAATATGGCAATGCCTTTAAAAATTGTGGTGAGCCATTTCTGCTGAAAGAACTGCTTTAACATCATAAAAAAGTTGACAGTTATGGGAAGCATCACCAAATTCGGAATCAGTAAGGCAGAGAGGGGATCAAGAGATGTGCTACCAAAGGGAGATGCACCGAAGAGACTACCAACTAGAAAAATTAAGCCAAGAAAGAAATTATATTGCCCAAAGAAATAGGTGAACAAAATAACATGTTCTGTAAAATTGAACTTTTTGCGATAAAACAAGTAGGCTATACCTGCAACAAATGGAATAATTACTAAGACGTAAATATTAACATTCCCTACCATAAGTTGAACAACCAGTTTTGAAAAGTCATCAATACCTGCTTCTGAAAGAACTTTATGATCATTGAATATTAACTGAGCTGTAGGAATCTTCAACGCACCGTCAAGGCCTTGAGGCATGAACGAAGCAGTGACTAGGAAAATGGCTGTCCAAAAGATTAGGTACTTTAAAGGCCCGTAGTATTTCTTGGTGTTTCCACCGATGTAGTCCAATACCATCTTGCCAGGCCGCACCCATAGCTCATAAAAGGTCAACAAAAGGCCACGGTCAATTTCAAAAATCTCCTCGCGCAACCACTGCCATAAGTAAGAAAAGGAAAAACGGCCCATCAGCTTTTGTCCGCATTTATTACAATAGTTGCCTTTAAAAGTGTTTCCGCAGGCTTTACAGGCAACAAGTAAATGGGGCATAGTAGTTATTTTTCGTTCCAAAATAGTAGCTATTGCTAAACACTACAAGAATTAATTAGTAACTGAGTTTGGTAACATTCTTCCCTCTCCCGTGAGAGGGGGAAGGGTGAAGCCTTGAACATAAGCTAACGCCTAACCCCTTCTCTTCTTTTCTGTAACTGTACGAGCAAAGCCCTCTCTACAGGAAGGGGTGATTGATGCATGGTTGCGTAAAACGTCATTGCAAGGGGGGCAAATCCAACGCTATTCCGATTATAAATTTCTGCTTCTTATAACTCTCCACCCCTATGCGGAAAAGAAGGTCTATGTATTGCAACAACTGCCGATCAATTGTTTTAAATTGAAAGGTATTGGTGTATTTCTTAAAGCGAAGCAGCTCCGGGGGTATGAGCCCTACTAGGCTGCTGTCTAAATGAAAGGGGTGAAACTGTAATTTTACATAATCTTTGTATAGCGTTATGTATAAAAAGGAGATGTGTGTGTTAGTAGTGGTAAAAGAACCCTTTCGTACTTTAATTACCTCTTTCGTAATTGCCTCAAACTCGTCTGGGGTATCACTTACGATTTTAAAATAAATTTTAAAGGGTGCAAACGCAGCTTTCAGTTGGCTGAAAACGAATAGTGCGTTTGGCGAGGGCGTAATTATCTTTTTCCGCTCTACTTTGAAAGTTAAATACCGTACACGCTTCACAATGGGGTAAATTGACAACTAAAGATAAGTCTAGTTACTTAACGGGGCAAATTAACAGGCAAAAACAAAAAATGAGGATAAAGAACTAAAAACAAACACAAGGATTGCTTCGCACGAGACACTCCTCGCAAAGACGTCCTAACCATGTTCCCTGCGCCACTGCGAGGTAACGAAACAGTGTCATCAAAAAGCAACAAAGACAAGGATTGCTTCGGGCGAGACGCCTCTCGCAAAGACGTTCTAACCAGGTTTTAATTAACGATTATCGGCAGGTACCTCAAACAAACACAAAGCCAATATATCGGGCTTTACGGCCGGTAAACAATACGAGTGGAAATGTGCTTACAAAGGCAGCGAAGAAGTGCTGGTGCGAAGCGATGGCTTTACAATATATGCACAGTAAAGCAATAATTCATATTCTACCAAAAGTACAAGAACCCAGACCAATTGGTCGAGGTTCTTGTTTCTAATTGGTTGGTAACGTAGCGACCAATTTGTCTGGGGTATCAATACTAGTTGGTAGGTGTAAGTGGTAATAATTGGTCAAATTGCTAGATTCTGGCCTATTCCTCTACCGTTTCCTTTAACTTAAATAAAGCTCCATTCAATTTTTCACTTACGTGGATTTGGCAGGCGAGGCGGCTTTCGCTGGTGGCGTTAGGCAGCGTGTCAATCATATCCAACTCGGGGTCGGTAAAGGCGGGAAGATCATCAAAGCCTTTTACTACCTCCACGTGGCAGGTGGCACAAAGCGCCATCCCTCCGCAAGTTGCAGCAATTGGGTATTCGCTTGCCTTTAAAACTTCCATTAAACTTAAGCTGATGCCTTCAGGCACCTCTACTGTTTTTACTTCGCCTTGTAAATCTTCTACTTCAAATGAGATCATTTTGTTTTTAATTTAGGAAAAAGACGTAAGACATAAGTAGTAAGACGGGAGACTGAAGATTTAAGATTTATGAAATCCTACTACTTACGTCTCACTACTCTCATATCAAAACGCATTTACTCCGTTAACGGTGGTGTATTTAAAACTTAATTTTTGGTTTGGATAAACAAACGCAAATGCACTTTGTGCCATTAACGCTGCCTCATGAAACCCGCATAGAATCAACTTTAGTTTTCCCGGGTAGGTATTAATATCGCCAATAGCAAAAACACCGGGTATGTTGGTAGCATAATCAAAGGTGTTAACTTCAATAGCGTTTTTATCCAAATTAAGACCCCACTCGGCAATTGGTCCTAGCTTAGGGCTGAGGCCGAATAGCGGTATAAGATAATCCGCTTCGAGTTCTGTTGCCTTTTTATCTTTACCGGTAATAGTGATGGCTTCCAATTTTCCATCACCTTTAATTGCAGTGAGGTTAGCACTTAGCAACAAATTTATCTTACCCTCTTTTGCCAACTCAACTACTTTCTCAGCAGAATCAGGTGCGCCCCGGAAGGATTCATTCCGATGCACCAAAGTTACTTCCTTCGCCAGATCTGACAGAAATATACTCCAATCTAATGCACTGTCTCCACCACCAGCAATTACAATCTTTTTATCACGGAAGGTTTCGGGGTCTTTAATCATGTAGCTCACACCCTTGCCTTCATAATTGATAATATTGGGCAACTCTGGCCTGCGAGGTTCAAAGCAGCCCAGACCCGCGGCTATCGCCACAACCTTACAATGGATTATTGTTTTGTCGGAGGTGGTTAATTCAAAAGAGCCATCATCTAATTTCCTTAGCCCTTCTACCCTTTCACCTAAGGTAAAAGTTGGATTAAAAGGGTCGATCTGCTTTTTCAGATTATCAACGAGTTCATGCGCCAAAATGGAGGGGAAACCGGGAATGTCGTAAATCGGCTTTTTCGGATAGATCTCAGAGAGTTGGCCTCCTATAGCTGGGAGCGAATCGACCAAATGGCAGCGCATTTTTAGCAAACCTGCTTCAAAAACAGCGAAAAGACCTACCGGACCTGCCCCAATTATACAAATATCAGTTTTTATCATAGTAATTTACGAAAGAAAGACGCAAAGTTATAACATACGTCAATTATGCCAACACGATTGTTATCAACACGAAAACTAAACCAAGTAGGTCACTAAAAGTTTAGCCTTGCGGGGCTGTTTAAGGCCAAAAATGATAGTAACTACATCTCCATTGAACTTAGATCATCGAAAAAGAAAAATCAATAATACATTTCTGTTTGAAAATATTAATTATAATTTACTAATTTGTGAAGCATTTTGTTTAACCAAACCATGTGCTTGAAATAGTATAACCTAATTTTTCCAGTAATCATGAACATTTTTGTCGCTCGATTAAATTTTAAAACTACTCAAGAAACGCTCGAGGCTGCTTTTGCAAAGTTCGGCCAAGTGTCGTCTGCTAAGATTGTAAAAGATCGCGAAACAAACAGATCGAAAGGCTTTGGCTTTGTTGAAATGGCTAACGATGAGGAAGCTAATCAGGCCATTGCAGCATTAAACGAAACTGAATTAGATGGCAGAACAATAGTAGTTAAGCCTGCAAACCCCAAAGGCTCAAATTAATTCCTTGTAAATCAAAAAGACCTGAACTATTCAGGTCTTTTTGATTATAGCATTGTTTAGGCTAACGCTTTACGAGGTGGCCCACGTCTTTCCTACCTCAGCCAATGGCACGCAACCATGGTAGGCACCTGGAACTGCTTCATACTGCAACACCTGTGTTGCTCCTGGTTCAGAAGTGAAAAAACCTAGGCAGGTAAGTTCTTTAACTACCAATACAAAAGGTCTTTCCTTAATTTCTCCGCTCTTAAATGCTGCAACGGCAGGATCATGAACAGATTTAAAAAAATCTACTTGTTTAGCAGGATCAAGGTCAATAAAATCGCTACCGGCAGATTTCTTCGCTTCCTCATTAAATGAGTTCAATCCCGCTATAAACTTATCCTTGTCTTCTTGACTATAAACATCTTTAAGCATGAGGTCTATAAATGCAGGAACGCCAGCATCTTTAGCCCCTGGGGTGTCCGTCTTAGGGATAATAACTTCAGCGATTTCACTCACCAGGCTGGCCTGTTCTTGGGTAAGAAAAACTGGCTTAAATGCGAGCTCAGGCGTAGCTTTGCACCCATTTAAAATGCCCATCATAGCAGGCGCGGAAATAGCGTAACCGAGTATTAACGCGGTTCTTTCAATGGCTTCTCTTCTATTCATAAATAGTTGAATTTAGTTTTGAGGCTTTAGAGGTACGATTCGAAATTTAGAATTCATAATTGATTACAGGTTTCCCTTTTTTAACTCGCTTACGGCAAAATCAACTGCCCTGGCTGTGAATGCCATGTAGGTAAGCGATGGATTAACACACGCTGCCGATGACATGAACGATCCGTCAGTAACAAAAACGTTCTTGCACGCATGAACTTGATTCCATTGATTTACAACGGACGTCTTGGGATCTTTTCCCATACGAGCAGTACCCATCTCATGGATTCCCAAACCAATTCCAGTTTTATTGTCAAATGTCTTCACGTTTTTGGCACCCGCGGCCTCGAGCATTTCAGCCGCATCGGCAGCCATATCCTTACGCATCTTGATTTCGTTTTCTTTAAAATCGGTAGAAAACAAAATGGTAGGTAGGCCGTGTTTATCCTTCAGGTCTTTATTGATAACCATATTGTTGTCGTGGTAAGGCAATATCTCGCCAAAACCTCCCATGCCTATGGTCCACTTTCCGGGCTTACCAACAGCTTCTTTTAATTGAGCGCCAAAGCTCAACTCTGAAACCAGACTAGACCACCCTCCCCGACTTGCGCCTCCTTGATAACCAAAGCCACGCAGGTAGTCGCGCTTTTCTTTACCGTAATTCTGGTATCGCGGAATGTAAAAACCGTTAGCTCTTCTTCCTGTATAGTATTGGTCTTCGAATCCGTCAAAAGATCCACCAGCACCCACACCGAGATGGTGATCCATAATGTTGCAACCTAATTCTCCGCTGTCATTTCCTAAGCCATTAGGGAAACGATTGGAGATAGAGTTCAACATGATAAAAGTGGAACCAAAAGTAGAAGCGCATAAGAACACAATTTTCGCAAAGAATTCAAGCTGTTCGCCCGTCTCTGCATCTATTACCTTTACCCCCTTTGCAACACCTTTGGCCTCATCATATATAATTTCGCTGACAACTGAATTCGGTCTCAACGTCATATTTCCAGTCTTCTCGGCCGCGGGAAGTGTCGAAGAGTTGCTGCTAAAATATCCCCCATAAGGGCATCCTCTAATACACATATTTCTAAATTGGCATTTGCCCCGTTGAGGGCTATCATTATGAGTTAGAGGCCCCGTAAGATGTGCCGTGCGTCCGATGGTAACAACCCTTCCCAATTTATCTTTAACAGACTTCTGTAATTCCTTTTCCGCACAGTTCAACTCCATCGGGGGTAGAAATTTTCCATCGGGCAACTGAGGTAGCCCTAAATTTTCACCGCTAACACCGATGTACGTTTCAACGTAATCGTACCAAGGCGATATATCTTTATAGCGAACGGGCCAATCAACGCCAATACCATCTTTTGCATTGGCTTCAAAGTCCAAATCACTCCATCTATAGCTTTGGCGTCCCCACATAATTGAGCGGCCACCAACATGATATCCTCGCATCCAATCCGTTCTTTTACCAGGTGCTTCGGTGTAAGGATGTTCAAGATCATTTACAAACCAATGCTTTGATGATTGGCGAACAGTGTACCCCGTTCTATTCTGCACTCCTTGCTGTTTCAAATCCTCTTCTGTAGGCCTATCTGAATAGGGTAATTGCCAAGGATCTTTCGTTGCTGTTGGGTAATCTGGGTGCGTAACCATTCTACCACGTTCCAACACAAGAGTTTTTAACCCTTTTTCAGTTAATTCTTTAGCGGCCCACCCTCCACTAATGCCTGTGCCCACAACTATTGCATCGTAGGTAATTTGCTTTTCTGCATCAAGATTCAAGTTCATGTTTTAATAT
The DNA here is from genome assembly GCA_027487845.1 of Flammeovirgaceae bacterium. Classification (GTDB taxonomy): domain Bacteria; phylum Bacteroidota; class Bacteroidia; order Cytophagales; family Cyclobacteriaceae; genus ELB16-189. Next base: position 109,486 of record JAIYCV010000029.1, on the reverse strand, counting down.
TGTTTTTTAAGTTGGTCAATTGAACGACTTGCGAAACTTTATCTACCCAAAAAATGAGATTAAAGAACACAATTTTTAAAATGACGCTAAAAGGTAATTTTTTTTCTGTTTAAAAGAAATCGAATAGAGCAAAAATTGTCGACTCTTTAATACAAAAGGCAATTATTTGTTGTAAAGATTCTTAATGTGTATAAAAAACACATCAAATGGCTAAAGGTGGGCCTTGATTCTTTTGGCAATTTCGGCCAACTCAGCACTGGTCAGCTTCAATTTCGGGTTGCTGAAATTTAGGTCATTGCTAGCGTTAAGCGGAACAAGGTGCATATGAGCATGTGGAACTTCCAATCCAATGACACAAATACCAACTCGATTACATTGGAATGTTTTTTCAATTGCCATTGCGATTTTCTTGGCAAAAAGGTTGATCAATGCAAGCTCCGAATCAGGCAAATCAAAAAAACGATCAATTTCCTTCTTTGGCACAACAAGCGTGTGTCCTTCTGCTAATGGCATGATATCAAGAAAAGCAATAAACTGATTATCTTCCGCTATTATATGGGCGGTTATTTCTCTGCTAATGATCTTCGAAAAGATTGTCATTTCAACTGAAAATTATACTTTAACTTTTGAACCATAACGCGAATAAAACCGCATGCTAAAGTGTAATGTTCATTACCTGAAATTCAATTTCCCCAGCAGGGGTTTTAATCAAAGAAGATTCTCCAACTTTTTTTCCAAGCAATCCTTTTCCAATGGGCGACTGTGTAGATATTTTCCCGGCTTTTAAATCCGCCTCTTCTTCTGATACCAGCAAATAAGTTACCGTGGCGTTGTTCTTTTTATTCTTGATCGTAACTCTAGATAGTATTGACACTTGCGAGATATCGATCGTTGATTCATCAATCAGGCGAGCATTACCTACAACATCTTCGAGTTGAGCAATCTTAGCTTCCAAATGTCCTTGGGCATCTTTCGCAGCATCATATTCTGCATTTTCACTCAAGTCACCTTTATCGCGCGCTTCGGCAATTGCCTTTGCAATATCAGAACGTCCTTTCGTTTTTAACATCGTTAATTCACCCGTCAACTTATCAAGTCCTTCCTTAGTGTAATACGAAAATTTCTTACTCATAACTTTTCATCTAAAATTGCTACCAACTCGGATACCTTCATAAAAAAGAAACAACGGCTTCGTTGTATGAGGCCGTTGTTGGCGTAAAATTAAGCTTTAATTCTTTAAATCAAAAAAGCGCTAAACGCTAGCACTTACTAAATCTGGAAGGTTTAGCTTTATCAATTCCCACATTTCATCATCAAACTTAGCCAAGTATATTGTCTTTGTTTTTTCTAACTGCTCAATCGTAAGACCTTTTACACCGCGAAGATCTGCCTTATACAAACTCGCATTTTCAAAATCGGCACCCATCAGATAACTATTTTGCAAATTGGCTTCCATTAAAAAAGCGTTGGTAAAATTAGCCTTGATAAGAAACGAATTTTCGAATTGCGACTTGATAAGAAATGCATCTTTAAAGTTTGCTCCGCTTGCGTAGGCGCCTTTTAAGTTAGCCTGATTTAAGTTAGAATTTTCGAGGTTCGTTTGATTGAGTCGGGTGTTCTCAAGATTCGTTTCAATAAGTGACGAATTGGAAATATCCGCTGAATTTAGGTTTGAGCCTTTTAGGTTTACATAACTTAGATTGGTGCGATTCAAATGACAGTTCACCAAGTTTATTTCATGAATCTTATGCCTGTTCAGACGTTTAATATTACCAACAGTTCGGAAGGCCGCTTCCTCAGATTCCCATAAACGAAAGTCATCGATTTCATCTTTGTAGGTTCTAATTCGTTGGCGAACCTCTCCATTTTGGTTTAGCCAAAAAATCAGAATACCAATGATAGCGATATCGAAAATCATACCGTGAGCCTCCGCTAAAATCTGTGGCCAAAAAGTATTAAACTCATTGAGGTAATAAGAAAAACTGAGCCCTAACACCAACAGGATGACGAACAAGAGAACAATTGAAGTAGTAAGCAATGGCTTCTCTACGATGTCATTATAAAAATCCTCTAACTGCTTTAACTTTTTTCTAAAAAACTTCATAGTACTTTTCAATACGTAAGCGAATCCCCTTCTCACAGGATAAATATACTATTAAGTTTTTAACTGCAAATCTATTTTCAGAAAGAACTTACATCTGCTATCTCCACTTTTTTGATCATAAAAATTGATCATAACAAAAGGTGAATGGTTAAAAAATAAATGGCTATGCCTAGTAAGTCGTTCGTGGTAGTGATAAATGGTCCAGAAGCCAAAGCCGGATTAAAACCAAAGCGATTCAAAATCAAAGGTGTGATGGTTCCGATAAAGGAAGCGAAAAGCACTACACAAAAAAGTGCGATGGACACCACTAAGTTCAAGATTCCTGAACCAAAAACAATCCAAGTTACTCCGTAGACGATGGCAGAAAGGAAAAATCCATTAATGAGAGCAACGCTAAAAACTTTGAGCAATCGCTGCCATAAGCCCTCGTCCACGAAACTAGGGTTCGCTAAACTCTGCACCACTAGAGATGAAGACTGGATGCCAACATTACCTCCTGTTGCTTGAATCAAGGGAACAAAAAATGCGATGGCTGTAACTCTGGCGAGTTCAGCTTCAAAAAAGCCCATAAAGCGTGCGCTAAGAAGGCCGCCCAAAATTCCGATTAACAACCATGGCAAACGGGCGCGGGTATTTAACCAGATGCTGTCATCCTCTTCCACATTCTCGGTAATACCCGACATGATTTGGCGCTCTTCTTCCGCCTGTTCAGAAATCACGTCCACCACATCATCGATCGTGATTCTCCCAACTAAATGGCCTTGCACATTTACAACAGGCACCGATTCTAAATCATACTTTTTCATTATCTCCGCCACCTCACTATCTTCTTGGTAGGTCTCGACCGCGACTACATCATCATCAAAAATCTCTTTCACCAATGTTTTTGAATCAGTAAGAATCAATTTGGAAAGTGCCACTCTGCCTAACAATTTGTCTTGATCATCGACCACATAAACGGCATAAAATTTAGTTACGTTTTCAGCTTGTTTTCGGATCTCATCAATACACTGAACAACCGTCCAATAATCACGAGCTTTAATCAACTCCTTAGCCATCAATCCGCCCGCTACGTTGGCATCATAGCGCAACAGATCGATTACTTGAGAACGTAGCATTGCATCTAAACCCGCAATAATTTCTTCACTGATCTTTATTGGCAACTCATTTAAAATATCTGCCGCATCATCCGAATCGAGCATGTTGACCACTTCTGTCAACTCCGATGAGTTATATACTTTCAAGAATTGTATTCTTGATTCAGAATCAAGATCGTTTATAATTTGCGAGCGTATTTCCAGCGAAAGAAGATCAAGGACATATTTTGATTCTTCACTATTGAATTCATAAAGCAGGGCAGTAATGTCCGCGGGTTTGATATCCTCGAGGCTCCTTCTGATAAAATCATGGTCATGATCATCTATTGCCTGCTGAAAGCGATCCCTAAATTCTTTCGTTAACTCAAATTCCAAAAATTCTTTCACTTCGATGATTCTATTAACTTCGTTAATCCAACAAACTCTTCTACCGATAACTGTTCGGCACGCTTATTTAACAATTCAAGTGTTACTATTGATGCTGGTAAATTTAGACTTTTAAGTGCGTTGCGCAAGGTCTTGCGTCTCATTTGGAAAGCCTGCTTAACAATTTTTTTGAATAGCGTTTCATCACATGCTAACTGTTCTTTTGAGTTTCTAGTTAACCGAATTACCCCCGACATTACCTTAGGTGGAGGAAAAAAGACGCCAGGTGGAACCTTAAAAAGAAATTCAATTGAATAATAGGCTTGTAATAAAACACTGAGTATACCATAAGTTTTCGAACCATGCGGTGAAGCTATGCGCTCTGCCACTTCCTTCTGAAGCATGCAGACAACCTCCTTCACTCGGTTTTTATTATCTAGTACACTAAAAAAGATTTGAGACGAAATATTGTAGGGGAAATTACCAATCAAACTAATTGGCCCCTCGTTGATAGTTGCTAGGTCTACTTCCAAAAAATCTTCGCTAATAATTTTACCTTTTAATAGTGGGAAATTTTTGTTGAGGAAATCCACCGATTCTTTATCGATTTCAATACAAGTAAGATCGAGCTCTTTCCTATTGAGCAAGTATTTAGTAAGAACGCCCATTCCCGGACCTATCTCAATTGTATTGGGATAGCTACCGCTAAGTGCTTCCGCAATTTTAAATGCAATTGTTTCATCTTTTAGGAAATGTTGACCGAGGTATTTTTTGGGGCGAACAAGAGGCATGGACAAAGATAGAGAATGCTCAATAAGCGCCTAAAACTAAATTTTAATTATAACTTGCGCGCTAAGATTTTTTTTAATTTTTAAGATGACGAACCAACTTAAGTCGAAAGATAAACCCCGCATAGGCATCACCTTAGGCGACATAAATGGAATCGGGCCAGAAGTGATAATAAAAGCATTGTCAGATAACAGAATTCTAAATTTAGTAACACCCGTAATTTATGGATCTTCAAGGGTGCTTTCTTTTTACAAAAAGCAGTTGAATATTGAAGAGTTTAACTACAATCAAGTTCGGGCGAAAGGACAAGTACTATCGAAATCGGTAAATGTTGTCAATTGCTGGGAAGACGCGATCGAAATAAACCCTGGCCAAGCCTCAAAAGATGCTGGCCGGGCAGCTTGGCTTAGTCTAAAAAAATGTGTAGAAGAGTTAAAAGAAGGCTTTTTGGATGGCATTGTTACCGCCCCAATAGATAAGAATACTATTTACAGCACGGATTTCCCATTTAAAGGGCACACAGAGTACTTTACCAAAGAGTTTAACACTACCGAAAGTTTGATGCTTCTTGTAGGCGAAAGCTTAAAAGTAGGCTTAGTTACAGATCATATTCCGGTGTCAGAAATTTCCAACCACCTGACAAAAGATAGGCTTGAGTTAAAGATACGGCTAATGGAGATGACATTAAGGAAGGATTTTGGAGTTTTAAAGCCTAAAATCGCAATCCTTGGTCTAAATCCACATGCCGGAGACGAAGGATTAATCGGGATGGAAGAAATTCAGGTTATGAAACCGGTTATTGAAGAATTAAAAGTGAAGGGGAAGCTTCTTTTCGGGCCTTTTCCTGCCGATGGCTTTTTCGGCTCTGGTGCGCACACCAAGTTTGATGGCATATTGGCTATGTATCACGACCAAGGCCTGATACCCTTTAAGTATATTGCCTTTTCTAACGGTGTTAATTATACGGGTGGGCTTCCGATTGTAAGAACATCGCCAGACCACGGCACGGCCTATTCTATTGCCGGAAAAAACATAGCCGATGAAAGTTCTATGAGACAAGCTATCTTTTTAGCTACCGAGATTATTAATAACCGGCAAAATGCCTTGGGTTAACACAGCCATGGAAAAAGATATAAGTAGGAGGCTTAATATTTTAATTCAATTAGCCGAAGCTGACAAACATTTTGCTACCGAAGAAAAAGAAATGATTTATAAAATAGCTGAATCAAATGGTTCCAGCAGGCAACTCGTCAACGAACTAATCAGAAATCCAACGCCCATTGGAAATCTGGAGGACCTTTCCGAAAACGAGCAGTTCGACTATCTCTGGACGTGTGCCCGTCTAATTTTTGTAGATGAAAAGATTTTCCATGTCGAACTTAAATTCGCGAAAAATATTGCGGTAAAACTCGGTTTTCAAAGCGAAATAATCGATTTTATGGTGAAAGTGTACGATCGCATCTCGTTCGAGAATATAAAAATCAGTAAGAAATAGGCTTCTATAGTCCTAAAATGCCAGTTATCTTACCTAGAAAGCAAAATTCATCGAGATTTGTGGCCGAATTCTAATAAAACCTAATAAATTTGCACCCTGATTTTAAAATCCTGTAAAAGGGATTGAAAATTGAAAGATTTTAGTGTTAACATCCTCGGCTTAAGCCAAAAAGTTCATCAGTTCACATTTCAATTGAACGATGCGTTTTTTAATGCTTACCAAAATCATTTTTTTTCAAAAGGAGATTTTGGCGCGGTGGTTAGTCTGGATAAACACGAAACGTTCATTGATGCTCAATTTCAAATAGACGGGACAGCAGAGTTAGTCTGCGACAGAAGCCTAGAACCCTACAAGTTTCCAATCCGGTTAAATGAGAAGATCATTTTTAAGTACGGTGAAGAAGAGGGAGAACTAAGCGAAGAGATTGTGGTCATCGCCAGAGATAGGGTGAATTTAGATATTGGCCAATATCTGCATGAATTTATTACCTTGGCGATTCCAATGAAAAAACTTCACCCGCGCTATCATGACGATAATGAAGAAGTGCAGGAAGGGAAATTGGTCTATACCTCTTCTACTTCTGCTGTAGAAAATGATCCTGAGCAACTAATGGATCCAAGATGGGAACAATTGAAAAAAGTAACTATAAAAAAGTAAGTCCATGCCAAATCCAAAACGAAAAACCTCGAAAACACGCAGAGATAAAAGAAGAACCCATTACAAAGCGGTAGCAAAACAATTTTCCGTAGATCCTACTACGGGAGAACACCACTTACCTCACCGTGCCTTCTGGCATGAAGGAAAACTATATTTCAAAGGGAATGTAGTAATGGAGAAAGAAGTGCTGGCGTAATTTTCTCTAATGCTTCCGTTCAACTCGATTTATCCCTCGCGCGTAACGATTTTCGCAACATTCGCTAATCAGGATAAATGTGTTCAACTAGCTCAATTCATAGATGCTCGGGTAAACCGGGCATTTTTCGTTTAATAGGTTTGGTAAACTATAATTAGTCAGATTCAATGAGTAAAATCAATGCCGCGATTACTGGAGTTGGTGGATATGTGCCAGAATATATTCTTACCAATCACGAGTTAGAAAAAATGGTAGAGACCAGTGATGAATGGATAATTTCACGCACGGGGATTAAAGAGAGAAGAATTTTAAAGGGAGAAAATCAAGGAGTGTCTGTATTGGGCATAAATGCCGTGAAAGATTTAATTGCAAAAACAAGTCTAGACCCCCGAGAGATCGACTTATTGATTTTTGCTACGGTAACTGCCGACATGACTTTCCCAGCAACCGCCAATATTGTGGCCACTGCGGTTGGCGCAACAAATGCTTTTAGCTTCGATATGAGTGCCGCCTGCTCAGGTTTTATTTATGCACTTACTACCGGTGCTAGTTTCATTAAATCCGGTATGTATAAAAAGGTAGTGGTGGTTGGTGGCGATAAAATGTCTGCTATAATGGATTATACAGATCGGTCCACTTGCATTATTTTTGGAGATGGTGCTGGTTGCGTATTACTAGAACCAACGGCTGAAGACGTAGGCGTGGTAGATTCAATTTTGAAAAGTGATGGCGGTGGAGAAAGCTATCTGCACATGAAAGCTGGGGGAAGCAGAATTCCCGCGTCTCACGAAACAGTAGATAAAAAGCAGCATTTTGTTTACCAAGAAGGGTCAGCTGTTTTTAAATTTGCCGTCACCAATATGGCCGAAGTTGCCGCGCAAATTGCAGAAAGAAATCACCTTACAGCAGAAAGTATTGACTGGCTTGTACCCCATCAAGCAAACAAAAGAATTATCGATGCTACTGCAAACAGGGTTGGCATTACGGAAGACAAAGTAATGATGAACATCGAAAAATACGGCAATACTACAGCAGGCACTATTCCTTTACTTTTGTGGGATTATGAAAAAAAGTTAAAAAAGGGAGATGACCTAATTTTAGCTGCCTTTGGAGGCGGCTTCACTTGGGGGGCAGTCTACGTAAAGTGGGCCTATAATTCTTGATTAAAGCTGGACCATTAATAATTGAGCACTAATTTTAACATCTTTTTTATATAGTATGGCAACCGTATCAGATTTAAGCAAAGGAAACTACATCCGCTACAATGGCGAAGTGGTTCAAATTGAAGAGTTACAACACAGAACACCAGGCAATTTACGTGCCTTCTATCAGGTAAAAATGCGGAGCGTAAGAACGGGTAAAACCGTTGAAAACAGGTTTCGCCCCGGTGATAGCGTGGATCAATTACGGGTGGAGACCAAAGAGTACAATTATCTATATCCTGATGGAGATAGTTTGGTTATCATGGACAATGAAACCTTCGAGCAAATTTATATTGATAAGGTGCTGCTTGGAGAATCAGTAAATTTCATAAAAGAAGGTGTGACTCTTTTGGTAGCTTTCGAAAATGGTGTAAATCCCATTACTGCAGAAGCCCCAGCGCATGTGGAAGTAGACGTCACGTATACTGAACCTGGAGTGCAAGGTGACACAGCAACACGCACGCTGAAAGCGGCCACAATTGAAACGGGCGCTGAGATCAAAGTTCCATTGTTTGTTAATACCGGAGACCGCATAAAAGTGAAAACCAGCACAGGTGAATATGTTGAACGTGTAAAATAATGTTTATGGCAAAAAAGGCATCAAAACAATCAACCACGAAAACAAGCGCTACTTTAACCTCTAACCCCACTCCATCAGAAATGAAAACAAGCGAAATCAGAGATCTTATTGATTTTATTTCACAATCGGGATTAAATGAAGTAAATATTGAAACTAAAGAGTTAAAGCTTCATGTAAAACGCGAGCCGGATCAAAAAGTATTTAAATCGACTCCCGCTCCTACTGCTGTTGCCCTGCCAGCTCCTATCGCTCCGGCACAAGTCGCGCAACCAGCACCCCCGAAGGTTGAAAAATCGATTTCTACTGCTAGCAAAAATACACTCGACATAAAATCACCGATGATTGGGACTTTCTATCGCACCTCCAATCCTGATTCCCCTCCATTTGTTTCCGTAGGCGATAAAGTGAGTAAAGGGCAGACCGTTTGTATAATCGAGGCGATGAAACTGTTCAATGAAATTGAATCTGAAATTTCAGGAACCATTGTCAAAGTAATGGTAGAAAATTCATCTCCAGTAGAATATGATCAGGTTCTTTTTGTGGTGGAACCCGATTAAGAATTTAAGATTCAACGTTCAAGATCAACATAACAAAAAGAATTGATCTTCAACTTTTGGACTTTAAACTTTGAATAAAAACTATGTTTAAGAAAATACTAATAGCCAATCGTGGTGAAATTGCCTTACGTGTAATCAGAACATGCAAGGAGATGGATATAAAAACAGTAGCTGTTTATTCAACAGCCGATAAAGAAAGCCTGCATGTAAAATTTGCTGACGAGGCAGTTTGCATTGGAGCTGCGCCTAGTAAAGATTCTTATCTAAATATCCCTCGAATAATTAGTGCTGCCGAAATAACAAATGCAGACGCTATTCATCCCGGCTATGGATTTCTTTCAGAGCGTGCAGAGTTCTCAGCAGTTTGTCACGAATATGGAATAAAATTTATCGGTCCCACACCAGAGATGATCAACCTTATGGGTGATAAAGCGACTGCGAAGGATACGATGAAAAAAGCGGGTGTTCCGGTTATTCCAGGCTCAGACGGGTTACTTTCTTCCATCGAAGAAGGGATGGCGATAGCCAAAGAAATAAAGTACCCTGTTATTGTGAAAGCAACAGCCGGTGGTGGCGGAAAAGGGATGCGCATTATCAACGATGAGTCTGAGTTTAAAAAAGCGTGGGACGATGCCAAGCGCGAGGCGGGTGCGTCCTTTGGAAATGACGGCCTCTACTTAGAGAAGTTTGTGGAAGAACCTCGTCACATTGAAATACAACTTGTTGGCGATCAATACGGGAAAGCCTGCCATTTATCTGAACGCGATTGTTCAATACAAAGAAGGCATCAGAAATTGGTGGAGGAAACACCATCACCTATTGTAAGTCAAGAACTACGCGAGCGCATGGGCGAGGCGGCTATAAAAGGTGCACTCGCTATTAACTATGAAGGTGTTGGTACCATCGAATTTTTAGTGGATAAGTATGGTGATTTCTATTTCATGGAAATGAACACACGTATTCAAGTTGAACACCCGATAACAGAGGAAGTTACAGACTACGATTTAATCAAAGAACAAATAAAGGTAGCTGCTGGAGTGCCCATTTCGGGAAGGAATTACTTCCCCAATTTATTTGCAATGGAATGTAGAATCAATGCGGAAGATCCTACAAATGGTTTCAGACCATCCCCAGGGAAAATTACCAACTTACACTTTCCAGGTGGCCACGGCATTCGTATCGATAGCCATGTTTATGCCGGTTATACCATACCCCCGAATTACGACTCCATGATTGCTAAATTAATTGCTACGGGGCAATCGCGCGAAGAGGTAATTACCCGAATGAAGAGAGCATTAAGCGAGTTTGTAATTGAAGGGATAAAGACAACGATACCTTTCCATTTGAAATTGATGGACAATGCCATTTTTAGGTCTGGTAAATTTACGACCAAGTTCTTGGAGACTTCTTTTGATTTCTCAGACCTGAAATAACAACAGATAGAATCAGTTTAAGGAGATTCGTTCAACCCATCGTAAATATTGTTTTCCGGAAGGATGCAATCCATCGCTGGCCACTAAATCTGGTTGATCTAAGCCGTTACGCGAGATATCGGTTATATTATAATACTTGACACCGTTTTCTTCACTTATTCTTTTATTGACTGCATTGAATTTATCAATGCCTGCAGTAATTTGAGACTGCTTCGGTTTACCGAAGGGGGTAAATCCATAATCTGGAATAGACACTACAAAAACATTTTCCTTCTTTCCTGCCGCCAATTTTATTGCAATTCCAAGTAAGTCTGCAAATTCCGATTCATACTGCTCAATTGGCTTACCTTGATAAAAATTATTCACCCCTATTAACAACGAAACAAGGTCATAGGTCGGCAGCAGCTGCGCCTTTAAAATGGCATTTTTCAAATCATCAGTTCTCCAACCTGTTGTAGCAATGATAGTAGGTTTGTCAGTCGCAATTCCGTTTTTTGTGAGCTTATTGGCTAATTGATTTGGCCAACGCTCAGCTTCGGTTACACTTTCACAAATGGTGTAGGAATCGCCCAAGGCGAGATATTTTTTTGGCGTCTGACTTTGGGCTTGCAGATTCATTAACAGGACAATTAACAGCGTCTTTGGCCAAATAGCAAGGTGCCGTTCAAAAAAAAATCTCTTCAATTGCATGTTATTCAAACCTTAATGACTCAATAGGATCGAGCTTAGAGGCTTTGCTGGCCGGATAATAACCAGACAAAAGCCCCACCGCAATACACACGACTAATCCAACAAACATCCAAAGCCAAGGAATAATAAAGGTGTCAATACTCATCAATCGGGAAATCAAGTTTCCAATCATAATACCTAAGATGATACCGACAATGCCACCCAAGAGACAAACTACAATGGCCTCGATTACAAATTGTTGACGGATTCTAAGAGGTGTTGCACCGAGTGCTTTTCTCACACCAACTTCCCGGGTTCTTTCAGTAACTGAAACCAGCATAATATTCATCAGGGCAATAGAAGCACCCAATAATGTAATAAAACCAACACCAAAGCCTCCTATCCTTAAAGAGCTTGTAATGCTTTCAAGGTTCTCAGCCAACGTCTCGCTTTTTTCTATGGTGAATGAATTTTCGTTTCCGATTTGATCATGGCGAATGAGGCGCATTACCCCCGTGGCCTCCCCCATGGCCTCTTCTACTTTGCTTGGATCGTTTATTCCCACCGTCAAACTGTAGTCGAGACCCCTGCCACCAGCCATTTGGTTTGCGACAATTACTGGTACTAACACCATGTTGTCGTAGTTATCTTCCGATATTTCTCCCTTTTCCTTTAACATCCCTATTATTCGAAATCGAGCTCCCTTAAATGAAATCTCTGACCCAATCACCTCCTCATTATTCTCGTAAATACTTTTATACAGCTTACTACCAATAATCGCTACTTTCGACCCATACTGTATTTCGATGGTCGAGAAGTTTCGTCCTTTCTCCACATTCAGTCCCTTAATGGCAACAAATTCAGTATTGACGCCCTTAATTGCTACGTTGGGGTTTGATTTCTTAGAGTTATGTTTCACCTCCGCCACACCTGTAAGATCAGCTGAAAAGCTCGTGGCTGCCGATGAGTTAAATTTAGTTAAAAATTTTTGAGCCTCATTGAATTGAAGCGGCTCAAATACCTTGGATTTAATACCCCCTTGGCTTCCTCCTCGATTTCTCTTAGAATAAATATCAAACGTATTGACCCCTAAAGAAGATAAGCTCTCAGCCACCGAGTATTCAATGGCATCAACGGCTGTTAAAATCCCAACAAGGGACGTAATCCCAATGGCAACGATCAATGCAGTAAGCACAGACCGAAGCATATTTGCCTTCACCGAGCGGAGACCTTCTTTCAAATTTTCAACTATATTCATACTTGGCTAGTTTTAAAAACAATCAAAATTAATGTTCTTGCGTTGACTACTGACTTATATTTGAACAAATTGTTACAAATAGGTTTTATTCAATTATACCTCTAACGATGCGATTATCAATTTTGTTAGGTCTTATTTTAACGTTTCGGGTGGCCGAGGCAAATTATATTTTCATTCCCATGGATGAAAAACAGACTAATCATTTAAAAGCCTATGGTATAGCCTATTGGATATTAAAAATGGACGATCAGGTAGATTGGCTGTTGAATTATCGCGGGGGCAGTTTTATGTGTAAATATCACGCTAAGATTCAAAATGAACTTGTGGTGCGGGGTGTAGGATATGAAATTATTTCAGATGCTCAAGCGAACGCCATTATCACTGAAATAGCGAGTCCGGCTTCAAATAGTGACATTATGAAGCTGGAAAAGTATCCTAAAATTGCCGTTTATTCTCCTAAATCGAAGCAACCTTGGGACGATGCCGTTACGTTGGTTCTTACGTATGCTGAAATTCCCTATGATGTTATTTTTGATAATGAGGTATTGGACGGACTTCTGCCCAAGTATGACTGGCTGCACTTACATCATGAGGATTTTACAGGCCAATATGGAAAGTTTTTCGCTCAGTATCAAAATATGCCATGGTATATTGAGCAACAGCGAGAAGCCGAAGGAATTGCGCGTAAGTACGGATTTTATAAAGTTTCTCAAACCAAATTGGCAGTAGCAAAACGAATCAAAGAATTTGTTGGTGGCGGTGGATTTTTGTTTGCTATGTGCTCTGCCACCGACACTTATGACATCGCACTTTCGGCCGAAGGCGTTGATATCTGCGAGCGCATGTATGATGGTGACCTGGCCGATCCGAATGCTCAGTCTAAATTAAATTTCAATAACACATTGGCGTTCAAAGATTTTACCCTTACCAAAGATCCTTACCAATACGAATTCTCGGACATAGACAATAACATCGCGGAAAGGGGCTTACGGCAAGATAATGACTACTTCTCGGTTTTTGAATTCTCGGCAAAGTGGGATCCTATACCTACCATGCTCACCCAAAACCATACACGAGTGATTAGGGGCTTCTATGGCCAAACTACTGGGTTTAAACGACATTTGATAAAATCTGACGTTGTAGTTATGGGAGAAACCGCTTCGATTAAGGAAGTCAAATACCTACACGGCATTTTGGGCAAGGGATTTTACACCTTCTATGCTGGCCATGACCCAGAAGACTATCAGCATACGGTGGGGGAAGAGCCAACCGATTTAAATCTTCATCCTAATTCTCCTGGCTTTCGTCTAATTTTAAATAATATTCTTTTCCCCGCGGCCAAAAAGAAAAAACAAAAAACGTAAATTAGATCGCAATAACTGCCTAATAATATGCTTGCAAAAAATTCATTCTTTTTTTTCATCTTATTTTTAACATTGATCGCGTGCAAAGCACCCGCTAGCAAGAGTAAACCAGATGTGGCATCTATTGCTAAAATTAAGCTTGGTCCTTATTATACCGTTGTGAACAATGATGCAAATACCCATGCACTCTACTATGAATCACCTAACGGAAACCAGCATATTTCAAAAAAATTAAGATTTATCGTGATAAACCTTGAGAACTCTCAAATTGTGGCAGAAGATTTTTTTGTATTAAATAATATTAAATGGTTAAACAACTCACAAATAGAGTATTTGACTTCAAATGCTCTATTTGACAATAAAAGTGAGCCAATCAAAAAGATAGTAAATGTCACACTTCCTAACAATTAAAATTAACATTAAACAATGAGAAAGATTATACTGCTAGTTCTCGTTTTCTTTGCAGCTGCGGGCACAGCGATTATTGTAAAAAATAAAACTATCGCAACAAGCTCGAAAAAATCACTACTTTTAGGTTCGCGCGAAGATTCCCATACAGATGAGCCACTACAATTCTTCAAATTTCATGAAGGTATACGAAAAGCCTCGGACGAAAGTAAACCTAGCTACAAAGCTGGTTATAAAATTAACGAATATCAGAAAGCTCTCACAGCAGCTTTGAAAGCTAGAAACTCACGCCCTGAAGCTAGGACAGAAGACGCCAATGGAGTGATCGAATTCAAAGAGCGCGGCCCTGGTAATGTACCTGGCAGGACAAGATCTCTTTTGGTGCTTCCATCGGATGCATCAAAAAAAACCTGGCTGGCAGGAGCAGCAACCGGGGGCATCTGGAAGACTACCGATGGGGGTACAAGCTGGTCAGAAAAAAGTGCGAATTTTCCCGTGTTACCTATTTCTTCATTGGCAATGTCAGAGGTTAACAATAATGTTATCTATGCAGGTACTGGTGAATTAGTTTCTTCTATTTATTCTGCAATTGGTGATGGTATTTTTAAGTCATCAGACCAAGGCGAAACTTGGAGTCAATTATCGTCAACCGCATCTAATCCGGATTTTTCAATTGTAACGAGAATTATCGTTGACCCAAAAAATCCAAGTGTTTTGCTAGCCACCACGTCAAAATCGAGTCTCAGCACTGACGATAGTTCCTTGATTTTACGGTCAACAAATGGCGGAGAAACTTGGAATAAGGTTTACGAAGCCTTCAGGGATATTGAACAAATAATCTTTACTCCTGACAACTTCAGTATTCAATATGCTTCCATCAACGAAGTCGGGGTTATCAAATCAACTGACGCGGGGCTAACTTGGTTTTTGTCAAATAAGGGCCAAGCCCCTGCCGGCCGTTTAGAGATTGCGGTTTCACATGTAGATCCAAAAAGACTATTCGCATCTTCTCAGGGTACAACGGGGGCGCTTTCTAAAACGGGCGCAGATTTGTATAAATCAGATAACTCAGGTGAGTCATGGGAGTTGGTAGATGTGAAGTTTAATAACGTTGCCATTGATTTCCTTGAAGGTCAAGGTTTTTACGACAATACTATAGCCTGTGATCCTTATAACAAAGACATTGTATACGTGGGAGGCGTCAGTCACTTTAGAGTAACTCTAGGTACTGGTTCAACAACGGTAGACAACTACTCTGTTGATGGGGAAGATACCAAAAATTTTCTGTCGCTAAATGCCTTTAACAATGCCACATTCTTTGACGGTGGTCGTTTACAGGTAGGCAGTTCAGCTAACAAAAGGAATGTTGAAATTCGTTTTGGTTCAGGTAAGAGCCAAAAAGCTCATCGTTTTTTTGTACCCGATAAAAAAACATCGGGTGTTCAAGTTAGCGAATATACTTATCAAGATTTCGTGGATATTCCGTTTGAAGCATGGGATGTAAGCACCTCGCCAGAACGCCAGCTGGCCGTTTCTTTTAGGGATCAAAACAGAAATGGCTTCGACCTTATACCTGTTGTGCTTACTGCAACTAGTTCATCGACCACTACCGAGGGTGCATTTCTTGATAGTCGGGAATATGTGTATGTCCATGATCTAGACTATTCAACAACTGCAAACAGTTTACTGTCGGTAAATGGCGGTCAAGAAGTAAAACTGGCTTATGCCTTTTTTCCAGCTTCTGCCAATCAAATAACTTGGAACATCGCAAATTTGCCGCCTTCCAATACAACTTTGAAAATCTATTATTCGCTCATTACAAAGTACAATGCCGCCACTATAACGGTGTCAGACTCGCGTGGCTCCTTTGATAGTAAGAATACAGGAAACCAGATAAATCAGACAATAGGAGTTCATGCTGATCATCATTTTACGGTGATATTGCCATATGACATAAATGCAAAGACCTACCAAGTATTGCTTACAACAGATGGTGGAGTATTCTCTTCGAATATCTCCACGACCCCGGGTATAGCTGAGGGAGATTGGCAGTTTAAAGGTTTCGGATATAATACGAGCCAGTTCTACGGAGCAGACAAAAAACCTGGGTTTGAAGAATACATTGGAGGAATGCAAGACAATGGAACACGCAGGTCACCTTCAGGCCAAGTTGCAAACTCTAAAAGTAACTACATATACGCTCTTGGCGGAGATGGTTTTGAGGTTTCATGGAATTCGATAGACGGAGAAAAAGTAATTGGAAGTCTTTATAATAACCGATTCCTCAGATCAGTAAATGGTGGATCTTCCTGGTCTGCCGCTTTTTCTGGATTTTCGTTAGTTACTGATGCCAATGGAAGTACCTATCCCGATCCCTCTAGATATCCTTTCGTTTCTAAAATTGGCAGTTCACGAAGTGTGCCTGACGTGCTGTATGCCATAGGCACTGACGGTGTTTGGAAATCGGCTAACTTCGGAAGTTCATGGTCACTTACCCCCATCACTCAAAATTGGGGTAGCAATCCATCGTTTTTTGATGTGGAAGTTTCCAGGGCTAATGCAAATATTATATGGGCAGGAAGCGGGATGACTCAAACTGTAGATGACAATCGTAAATTACATGTCTCCAAAGATGGAGGCAAAACATTTTCTCCCACCTCCAACTATCCAGGTGCCTTGGGTAGCATAACAAAATTAGCATCTCATCCAACGGAGCCGAATACTGCTTACGCACTTTTTTCGTTCGCCAATAGGCCGAAAATATTGCGTACACTGGATCTTGGAAATACTTGGCAGGATATCAGTGGTTTTGGATCAAGTTCGACAAGCAGCAATGGGTTTCCAAACGTAGCGGTATATTGCTTATATGTAAGACCTGATAATGTCAACATAATTTGGGTTGGAACTGAAATTGGAATTGTAGAATCATTAGATGGTGGAAATTCTTGGGCGCTGTTAAATGATAGTAGAATACCCAATGTTTCTGTTTGGGATATGAAAGGTCAAGATGACGAAATCGTAATTGCCACGCATGGCCGAGGGATATGGACTGCCAAGATAAGTGCGCCCCAAGTAAGTTCATCACGCCCTACTATTATTACGTCTGGCACATCTCCACAATCACGATACATTCTACAATTTAACTTACCAACCAGGTACGATGCAGTCGATATCATCCTCAATAGTTCTACTGTCACAAGTCTAAAAAATCAGCCTTCCGGCACGTACAACCTAACGGCCACCAACGTAAGTCCTGGCCCTATAACCTCGCAATTATTGGCCTATCAAGCAGGCGCACCAGTTCAATCAGCACCTTTTGTAAAAGATAAAATCAGCGTTGGCCTACCCGTAGGTTTCTATTTTGATTTCTTTAACACTAGCAATGTGATTTTTACTAATTTCAATAATAATACTACACAACCTACTTTTTCAGTGACTAGCCTTTCCGGGGGTAACGGTAACACAAGTTTTCAGACGGAACATAACTATCCGCTCAATACTGAGCTTACATCTATTCTTTCACTTCCAATAATAGTCTCTAAGGAAAACCCAAATCTCTATTATTCAGATATCGCGTTAGTAGCAAATGATGGTGATTTTGTGACCGTGGAAGGAACAAAGGATGGGGTAACTTGGAAACCGCTTATCGCGAACTATAATTCGTCAGCTAATCCGACATGGACAAATGCAGTTAACTCAAATAGCATTGGAACAGACGCTATGCAGGTAAAACACAGTCTAAAGTTAACCCCCACATTTGCAGCGAACGACACTATTTTAGTTAGATTTAGGCTATCTTCTAACGCCACTGGCACAGCATGGGGTTGGTCAATTGACGACCTATATATTCAACAAACCCCGACAGGACTTGAAAATCTTCTCCCTGGTAAAAATGATTTAAACTTCGGTGTATATCCAAATCCCATTAATGCTAAAGTGAATGGGCGGATTTTCTATACGCTTTATCATGAGAGCAAGGTTCAGTTAAGTGTTTCAGATTTGAATGGTAAAATAATAGCTGATACCAGTTTAGGAGTCAAACAAAAAGGTGCTCACGAAGAAGTAATTCCGACATCATTAGAACCAGGTATCTATTTTATCAGAATAAAAACCATTGAAGGTATCTCAACAAAGCGATTGTTAGTGACTGATTAGTGCATCCTATCGCCTCGGACTTCGAGGTTTTTGATAATCTCCGCCTCCATTAGTAGAAGCTCTCTCCAACGAGTTTCTACTAACTTAGGATCGTGATATTCTTTAGCCAATGTTATAAAATTTTTATAATGGCTGGCTTCCGCGAGCATTAGTTCGTGATAAAATTCTCTGAGGTCACCATCGCTAATTTCTTTTGAGAGCAATCTAAATCGCTCACAACTTCTTGCTTCAATCAGTGCATTCATAAGAAGTTTTTCCGCCAACGCTTGTCCCTTGCTCCCACCTTTGTGAGTAGCTGCGTAAAGTTTCTCAACGTATTCATCTTTTCGCTTCGGGCCAAAACTCAAGCCACGTTTTTTCAGTTCAACTAACACCCTCTCAAAATGACTCCATTCTTCCGCTACAACGGGCGTCAATACCTCGACAAGTTTTTGTCTATCTGGATGTTGTATGATTAGGGAAATACAGGAAGAAGCAGCTTTTTGTTCACAATAAGCATGGTCAATCAATATTTCATGAATACTCATTTCCGCCACGTCCACCCAGCGCGGATCAGTGGGTAATTCTAATCCTAAAACGCGCTTCTCGCTCATTAATCAAATAACAATAACTCAAAACCGAAATCTAAAATATTAAAACGCCCTGGATAGTTTGGTGTAGGAAAATAACCGGTTGGCGTGAAAGCGTTTAATAAATTATGGTATTTGACGAAAACGCGCCCTCGCTTTATCTTGCCGTTCAAGAAAACATCAGCCAACAAAAAGGAAGGTGTATTGGTGGTAGTTTGAACATAAAATGATTGCACAGAAGGATTGTAATCCAACGCATTGTAATCCGACTTCCAATGAAAATCTACTCCAAATTGCACTTGTAAGTGTTTCTTAAACCAAAAACCTTCATAGGCTAGTTGCCCATTAATAAATAGTTGCGGTATCTGGAAAGCAGCATCGTCATTTTTGATAAGGTTAGTATAAATAACTTGAGGTCTGAAATAAATCTTCTTAAGTATTCGCAAAGTCATTTTTACTTCGGGCGAAAAAATCACTTGATTACCAGAGGATTGAAAAGGCGCTATTTTCTGCGCTTGGTTTGTGGAGTCTTTTTTTAAAAATATAAAATTGTTAAATGTGTAAAAATTTGCCCCCGGTGAAATGGTGACTGGCCCTAATCTAGCCTTAATAAATCCGTTAATTTGAGTGGAAGAAACATTACCGAAATTATTGTTCCAAACATCATAACTGCCGTAATAACTCTGCTGCAAATAACTTGGCTTCGCTAATGTGCTTTTTAGCGATGCATCTAGCCAAGGACTCTCAAAACTTCCTGATAGAAGATAATTTGCACTTCCTACTAAATTCTCAACTTGCCCAGAAAGCCGAGTTAAAGAATCAATTTTTAGGCTCGCCCTTCCTCCTATAAAATTCTCTATTCCGTTCGCAGTTCCTAGCGGGCCTTTTCTAAAGTTACTATACTCATACGACCTGTTTTTGGCGTAAAAATTATAAAATAAAAAAGCGAGATTTCCCTTAATACCTGCTTCATTTTGAAACACTTTAAACTCGGTTTCATCAAAGACTTCGCCTTTAATTTTTCTGCGATTGAAGGTAGCAGAGTCACCCTCATTGGCATTAAATTTATTTACTTGGCTTCCCCTATCTAAAATATGATACAACTGAAGTTGCTTTGCAATTTTGTATTGCTGAAACAAATGCATGTTCCATCTATATTCCTCAGTAACCGCAGAAGTCAAATTTGTTTTGGCACTGGGATCAAAAATAACATCCGGGTCGGTAGAATTAATTATTACGCCCCCGTTCTCTTTCACTTTTTGGCGGTTGCGTTGAAATGTGAATAGCACGAAGTATGCGCTGTCTTTAGAGAAAAAGTTGGTATTAAAATCATAGTAATGATCGATCGTTTGGCGATCGCCCTGGCCTTTGCTGCCTATTTGCTTTTCGACTAAGATGGGCCGGTAATTGAAACCAAAGTTCCATCGTGAATTGATATTTCGGCTAAACTCTATTTTTGTAGTTGCTCTTCCATTACCGCCCCAAATGATTCTCATTCTGGTATAAGCCGATTTGGTGTTAAAATACTTCACCTCTTCACTGTCGAAGTAGCCGCTGTAAGAAGTAAACCCAGCGGTAACGCCAATGGTGGAGGAGATCTCCGGAAAAATGGGTTGCATGGCAGTGCCGATATTGCCTAAATCTTTGTAAAAATTGTTCGCCCTTTGCACGTGCGTCCACCTATGATAATTATAAATTGCCGTGTCCAGTGTGTAATAGGTTGGGGTGTTGAAAAAGATGTTTTTTTCCGTTGTCCAAAGGGTTGTCTTGGGGCCATAGACATTCTTGGTGGAGTCGTCAATAAACTTTGAGCCCACCCTCGGCCCAACAGGCTGAGCTAGCGAAGCAACAGCGACTCCAATGAATAATATTGCTAGTATCTCCTTTTTAAACACGCGCAAAAATAAGAATCAAACCATCAATTACGAACTGCCAGCCGGGAGTTTACGATTGAATCCGAAATAAAATCATCAAATTTCTGGCCATCTTTCAAAAAATAAGATTCCATCGGCAAATAATACCAAGGTGCGGATGAAATAGCGTCTTTAAACTGGGCATCGATAAGTTTAGTCATATCCTTTTCAGTCGTTACTAGACAAACCTCGGCACCCGCTTTTTTTTGAACCTCTAGGATCTTAGTCAAATCATTTTGTGTATAACTATGGTGATCAGTAAAATAAAAATGTTTGATCAACGTAAAATTCGCTTCAACATATGCAACCAGTGTTTCGGCTTTTGCAATACCTGAAACCAAGATTACTTGTTTCATCAGTTCGACCGATTTTCCAAAAGGTATGGGTGCGGCATATTTTATCGCGCTAAAAAAAACGGGCTTGCCGGGTGCATACTTTTGAGCCTCGGTGGTGATCCTATTCCGTGTGGCCTCATCCAAGTTAGGTGGGCATTTGGTTACTACCAACACATCAGCTCTTTTGGCACCTGATCTGGGTTCGCGCAGTCTGCCAGCCGGCAACACACAATCGTTATAAAAAGGATTCGCATAATCGGTCAACAAAATAGACAGCTGCGGCCTTACAGAGCGGTGTTGATAGGCATCGTCCATCAAAATAATCTCTGTTTCCGGATACTCATGAAGAATATGAGGGATGGCAAATGCTCTGTCTTCGGCCACCGTTACGTTAATTTTTTCCTTGAATTTTAGGTAAAACTGAAATGGTTCATCGCCAAGAGTGGCGGCAGAATCGTGAGGGGAAGCAAATCGCAGCCCTTTCGTTCTCCTTCCGTATCCTCTGCTTAAAGTCGCCACATTTTTAGAATCGGTTAGTAATCGAATAAGGTACTCCGCCATGGGAGTTTTGCCGGTGCCGCCCATAGAAAGGTTGCCGATACTGATTACAAAAGTTTCAAATTCAAATGAAGATGTATGTCCAATATCATACAAATGATTGCGAAATCGGGTAATGCCATCATAAAGCACAGCGAACGGATATAAAAAGATCTTTAAAAGCATGAGTCAAATTCTATTTAGCCGCTTAAATTTAGGCTTTTTAACCCAACGATCGCTGATCTTCAACACCGCCCACCATCTCGAAATTTAATCATGGAAAAACTAACCATCAGCCACGTCATCGACTTTTTAGAAGCCGTGGCACCCACTGCATACCAAGAAAATTATGACAATTGTGGTTTGTTAACAGGGTCGGCAGAATGGGACGTCTCGGGCATATTAACAACGCTAGACTGCACAGAAGGGGTTGTTGAAGAAGCCATTCATCGAAATTGCAACTTGATTGTGAGCCACCACCCTATCATTTTCAAGGGATTA
This sequence comes from Flammeovirgaceae bacterium, assembly GCA_027487845.1. Classification (GTDB taxonomy): domain Bacteria; phylum Bacteroidota; class Bacteroidia; order Cytophagales; family Cyclobacteriaceae; genus ELB16-189. The sequence continues at coordinate 87,301 of JAIYCV010000029.1, read as the reverse complement.
AAAAAAATTACTGGAAAAACGTATGTGGGGCGAACCATCATTAAAGCCATTAAACACGATATCGCGATTTATGCTGTCCACACCAACCTAGATAATGTGCTGGAAGGTGTAAATGCACGGATAGCAGACAAAATTGGGCTTACTAATAAGAAAATCCTGCTTCCTAAAGATAATTCGCTCTCAAAACTGGTGACTTTCGCGCCTGTTGAAAGCGCAGCAAAAGTATTGGATGCATTGCACGAGGCGGGAGCCGGAAACATTGGTAATTACAAAAAATGCAGCTTCACTTCCGTGGGAACGGGGACTTTTCTACCAACGGGAGACGCCCTCCCAGTAATCGGAAAGACTGGCTCGATCGAGAAAGTAGAAGAAACAAGAATTGAGGTTATTTTCCCAACGGCAGATGAGACGAAGGTTCTTCGAGCCTTAAGAAACGCCCACCCCTATGAGGAAGTCGCCTATTATCATTCTGCCTTGCGCAATGATAATTCTTCTATCGGAGCAGGAATAATGGGTGATTTAAAAAGCCCGGAAGAACCAAAACAATTTCTTTTGCGTTTGAAAAAAGTTATGAAAACTGACTCAATTCGCTACACTGCCCTGGGCAAGAAACCGATACAAAAGGTTGCTGTCTGTGGAGGAGCGGGTAGTTTTCTGCTTCAAAAAGCAATTGCGGCCGGTGCCGATGCCTTTGTCTCAGCCGACTTCAAATACCATGAATTTTTTGATGCTGATAACCAAATTCTTGTCGCTGATATAGGGCATTATGAAAGTGAACAATTCACGAAAGAACTTTTGCAAGAGGTTTTAACCAAAAGATTTCCTACTTTTGCGATCAATTTTTCAAATACACCTACTAATCCAATAAGCTATCTCTAAATAAGCAATGGAAAATCAAACAGTTACACAGAAATTAGAAGCCTTAGTTAAATTACAGTACATCGACACAAAAATTGATCAGCTTAAAAAGCTCCGTGGGGATCTTCCTGATGAGGTGCAAGATTTAGAAGACGAAATGGAAGGCTACAAAACTCGTTTAGGTAAGTTCGAATCTGATTTAAAGGATTTAGAGGAGTTAATTAAAAAGAATAAAGAGGGTATTAAGGAAGCTGAAAAACTTGTAAAAAAATACAACGAGCAGCAGAAAAATGTTAAGAATAACAGAGAGTATGATGCGATCACCAAAGAAATAGAGCTACAAGAGCTGGAAGTTCAGATTTGTGAGAAGAGAATTAAGGAATCAAAAGATAAAATTGAGGCAAAAAAGAATGAAATAGGATCGATAGAAACCCTGATCAAAGAAAGGTCGGAAGATCTTGAAAACAAGAAGGGAGAACTAAACGACATCTTGGGTGAAAGCCAGGAAGAAGAGAAAAAGTTGTTAGAGGATAGAGCGAAGGCTGCAAAGAAGATTGAAGAAAAACTGTTAAAATATTATGAGCGTCTTCGCGCAAGTTTAACCAATGGGTTGGCGGTAGTGCGTGTGGTTAGGGGGGCAGCGGAAGGCTGTAACATTATTATTCCACCACAGAAAATTGCTGAGATAAAGGAGAAAAAGAAGATTGTAATTGATGAACATTCAGGGCGCATTTTAGCTGACGTAGATATGGGACCAATAGAAGAGGAGCCAAAAGCAAAGAAAGCAGCACCTGTAAAACGAACTAAAAAGGTTGAATAGATCTATTCTGTGTAAACTCTATAAAACAGGCTTTATGGCCTGTTTTTTTTTACTTAGTTTTTCAACAGCCCAGGCCGTAGATAACATATGGACTTTTGATGCAGAACTGCAAAAAGCCTATGAGCTAATTCTAAACCTTCGCACCGAAGAGGCCACCCAACTTTTGTTGAAAAACACAAAGTCGAACGCGCTACATAAAAGTTATCTACTCAGCTTTAGCGAAACATTGGAAATTCTTATCACTGAAGATGAGAAAAATTTTGAGCTGGTCGATGAAAAAATAAAACAACGAATTGCAAAGGCAGAAGATGCACCTGAAAATGCGGAGACGCTTTTCCTTCAGGCTGAATTAACCTTGCAGCGTGCCTTCAACTACATCAATTTAAATCAAAACATAAGTGCCACGTTTGCCCTGCGAAGAGCATACAATCTTACCCAAGATTGTATTAAAAAATATCCCAATTTTATTCCCATCAGAAAAACAAGTGGTGTAATTCAGGTTATGGTGGGGTCAATACCCGACAAATTCAGTTGGCTAGTCAGCCTGATGGGAATGCATGGTTCAGTGCCCGTTGGGCAAAAACAATTAGAAGACCTAAGGTTATCAAAATCTTCCCTTAGCCGTGAGGCAACAATACTCTTCTTCACAGTAAAAGGGTTTATCAATTTACAGTTTGAAGAAGCGGCAAAAGGAATTCAAGAATGTTTAAAAACCGATCCAGATAACCGATTGCTGCTTTTTATCGGTGTAAACATGTTTTTTAAAAGCTCACAAAGTGAAGAGGCCTACAAGCTCATCGAGGAAATAGATAAAAATAAAAAGGGACTCCAAATCGTATACCTGGAATATTTACGTGCGGAAACGCTGCTTCAAAAAGGAGAATATGCCAAAGCCATCCCCGTCTATCAAAACTTTATAAAAACATTCAATAGCAAAAATTTAAAAAAAGATGCATACTACAAAATTGCCATTTGCCATTGGTTGTTGAACCAACCAGAGCAAGCGCGACAGAATTATGAGAAAGCGAAAGTAACGGGCCGCGAGATGGCCGACCCTGATAAGTTTGCAGCCAAACAATTGGAAGACCCTAAATTCCCAAATGCCAAAATTCTAAAAGTACGCTTTTTTACCGATGGCGGATATTTCAAAGAGGCAACAGAGGCTATTCAGCTTATTTCATACAGCGAATTGACAACACAGAAAGATAAAACAGAATATGCCTATCGAAAAGGTAGGTTGGCCTATAAAATGGGTGACACAAATGCTGCCAAAACATTCTATCAACAAACAATAGAAATGACCGGGACGAACCCGTGGTACTTTGCGCCTAACGCGGCCCTGCAATTAGGCTATATCGCCCAATCGGAAAAAGACTATGGCAATGCGAAAAAGTTTTTTGAAAAAGCCATGAGCTACAAGCGGCACGAGTACAAGAGTAGCATAGACACAAAAGCCAAAGCAGCGCTAAAGGCGCAGAAATCATTTTAAGGATTTTTCGGTTGTTCTGGTTTCTAGCAGATGCGCCTTCAAGGCCCGCAATAATCAAATTATATTCAATTTGATTTATTTCTATCTCTGTTGTAAACTTGAAGAACTGAAATTTGTTAAAAATCGTGTATAAATCATAGAAAATGGAAAAACAAACAATTACTAGTACGCCTTCTCATAGCATGAATGGAGAAGGTAAATGCCCCTTTCATGGAGGGGCAATTAAACAAAGCGCAGGGGGCGGCACACGCAATCGCGATTGGTGGCCAAATCAATTAAAACTAAATATCCTCCGACAGCACTCGGGGCTATCTAATCCAATGGGCGGCTCATTTGATTACGCACAAGAATTTAAAAGTCTTGATTTCGCGGCTCTGAAAAAAGACATAGTCGATCTAATGACGAAATCTCAAAGTTGGTGGCCTGCTGATTATGGTCACTATGGTCCTTTTTTTATAAGAATGGCTTGGCACAGTGCGGGCACCTATCGCATTGCAGATGGTCGCGGGGGCGCTGGAGCAGGGACGCTGCGCTTTGCTCCACTCAATAGTTGGCCAGACAATGGAAACCTGGACAAGGCACGTCTATTGCTTTGGCCGATTAAGCAAAAATATGGTAAAAAGATTTCGTGGGCCGACCTGATGATTTTAACCGGTAACTGCGCGTTGGAATCAATGGGCTTTAAGACCTTCGGCTTTGCAGGAGGGCGAGAAGATGTTTGGGAACCCGAGGAAGACGTATACTGGGGAGCTGAAAAAAAATGGTTGGATGACCAACGCTACACAGGAGATCGGGAACTTGAAAATCCACTTGGAGCAGTTCAGATGGGATTGATCTATGTTAATCCAGAAGGGCCTAACGGTAAACCAGATGCACTCGCAGCGGCCCGCGATATACGCGAAACCTTTGGCCGTATGGCAATGAACGATGAAGAGACCGTTGCACTTATTGCTGGCGGGCATACTTTCGGTAAAGCACACGGTGCAGCCGATCCAAATAAGTACGTGGGTGTGGAGCCTGCCGCAGCAGGGATTGAGGAGCAAAGTCGTGGGTGGAAGAATACATTTGGCTCTGGAAATGCTGGAAGCACTATTACAAGTGGATTAGAGGGTGCTTGGTCAACCACGCCCACCCAATGGAGTAATAACTATTTTGAGAATTTATTTGGTTTTGAATGGGAGCTTACCAAAAGCCCCGCGGGTGCTCAACAATGGACACCTAAAAATGGCGGTGGTGCCGGAACAGTGCCAGACGCGCATGATTCAGCTAAAAAGCATGCCCCTATTATGTTCACTACCGATTTAGCGCTAAGGCTAGATCCAGTGTATGAAAAGATATCAAGGCACTTTTTTGAAAACCCCGCTGCGTTTGCGGATGCCTTTGCACGCGCATGGTTCAAGCTTACCCATCGCGATATGGGGCCAATTGCTCGGTACTTAGGGCCGGAAGTTCCCAACGAAGTGTTGATCTGGCAAGACCCTATTCCTGCCATTACTTACAAGTCAATTGACGAAGCCGACATTACCTCGCTGAAAGCAAAACTACTTACATCAGGACTGTCCGTTTCGCAGCTAGTTTCTACCGCCTGGGGGTCTGCATCTACCTTCCGTGGCTCGGACAAGCGTGGCGGTGCAAATGGCGCTCGCATTCGGTTGTCGCCACAGAAAGATTGGAAAGCAAATAATCCTGCTCAACTGGCAACTGTTTTGAAAACGCTGGAGGCGATTCAAACTTCGTTCAATACCTCTTCGCCTACTGGAAAGCAAGTATCAATGGCCGATTTGATTGTGCTTGGTGGTTGCGCAGCGATAGAAAAAGCGGCTAAAAATGCTGGACACGAAATAAAAGTGCCTTTCACACCTGGCCGTGCCGATGCCACGCAAGAGCAGACAGATGTGGAATCATTTGCCGTGCTAGAGCCACAAGCAGACGGATTTAGAAACTATCTGAAAGCAAAGCACACTGCTTCTGCAGAAGAATTGCTGATCGATAAAGCTCAATTGATGACCTTAACAGCCCCCGAAATGACAGTGCTGGTCGGGGGGCTTCGTGTGCTAAATACTAACTTCGATCATTCTAAGCATGGAGTATTTACCAAAAAAGCAGAGGCACTTACCAACGATTTCTTCGTTCATCTGCTTGACTTGAATACTACTTGGAGCGCTTCGTCTGATTCAAAAGAAATATTTGAAGGTCATGATAGAGCGACCGATCAACTTAAGTGGACAGGCACACGTGTTGACCTTATATTTGGATCAAACTCCGAGTTAAGAGCGATCGCAGAAGTGTATGGATGTAGCGATTCTCAGGAAAAGTTTGTAACGGATTTTATCGCTGTGTGGAATAAAGTGATGAACCTCGATCGTTTCGATTTGGCTTAAATCCTGTTTTTAGATATCCGATAAAGAAGGTGACTTTGAAACGGTCACCTTCTTTATTCCCGTCTTGGTGACGAAGCCTTTACGATGTGGAATTACAACCTGAACCCAACGCATTGGGAAGGAATAGTAGGATGCCTGATGCCCCGTTAGGCCTGCTCGAAGTACGCAAAAACCTATTTTATCACAGCCTTGCCCGCTTTCTTCCAATCGGTAATGCCGCCTTGTAGGTTGTAAACTTCTTTGAAACCTAGGTCTTTTAAAATCTCACAAGAAGAAGAACTGCGACCGCCACCTTTGCAGTAAACAAAAATAGGCTTCGATTTATCCAGCTTACTTACTTGACTCTTAAAATCGGTTCCGTAATAATCAATTTGAGAAGCTCCTGATAAATGACCCTCTTTATATTCCTCGGCAGTTCTCACATCAAGGATTATTTTATCTTTCATTGCAGCGGCCTTTTTTTCAAAGTCGGCAGCGGCAACGGTCTTCACCGTCTGCGCGTTCGCAAAGGAAACAACTCCTAGAACCATCAATAAAAGAAATAAACGGACTTTCATTTTATAAAATCTTCAATTTACTATACTGCCGCATCCGCAAAAGCGAGCAAATGTTGCACATCGTTATGTTTTTCAATAGTCATCATTGTGCCAGAACAATTCAACAAGTATAAGCACAAATTTTGGTGTTCAAACATATCCATGCTTTTTAAGGGGTAGTTTAGCAAGTTGCAAAGCAAAATACGAATGGCTCTTCCGTGCATACAAATAAGAATGGTTTCTTCTTGCTGCTGGCTCAAGATGTATTTCAAGACAGGCTTTTGCCGGAGGGCAACATCTTCAGGGCTTTCGCCCCCATCTATGCGCTGGCTGGTATTTCCGTGCTGCCATTGCTCCAACATCCAATGATAGTATCGATCTTCCTCTGGCGTAATTCGCCTGCCCTCATTGGCACCCCAACTTATTTCATTTAAGCCTGCAAAGGCCTCGTTTTTAATACCTAAACTTAGAAAAGGCTGAACAGTTTCTTTTGTGCGTTTCAGTGCAGAAGTGTAAACTTTATCAAATTTCACATGTTTATACATCTCAAAAAAAGCATTTGCTTGGCTACGACCTTGATCGTTCAGCGAGGTATCGACTCCGCTGCCTTGCACGATTCCCGTTAGGTTAAAATCCGTTTGACCGTGACGAATGATGTAAATTTTTTTGCTGCTCAATTTCCCTTAATTTGCCGCAAAAGTAAGTATTTCATTTGTTTTCGTCATCCTACACACCCGAGTATGTCAATATTTAACAGTGAGTTAACACTCGAATTACTGAACAAAATGGGCACCAACACAATGGTATCTCATTTAGGCATTGAGTTTACTGCCATCGGTGAAGATTGGCTAGAAGCAAAAATGCCAGTAGATGCCAGAACTCATCAGCCACTTGGATTGTTACATGGAGGAGCGTCTGTTGCGCTGGCCGAAACAATGGGCAGTGTAGCAGCAACGTTTTGTGTGGATTTGAAAACACAATACTGCGTGGGGTTAGATATCAATGCAAATCATATCAAAAGCGTAAAAAGTGGATTTGTGTATGGAAAAACTAAACCGCTGCATATTGGGAAAAAGACACACGTCTGGGAGATACGAATAACAAATGACGAAAAAGAGCTTGTCTGCATTAGCCGCATAACAATGGCAGTGATAGATAGGCGCTAAAAGAAATAAGCTTGATGCAACCGACAAATTCTGTAAAAGCCGCAACTGTCAATGAATTAGAACAGCTCTCTTTCCTTATTAGTCATCATCTTGCGGAGGGAAACGCGGTAGCACTTTGGAGGGCTCCAAATTCCAACGAAAAGCAGTTACTTATTTGTACCACGGGAGTTAAAGAAATTGATGATTTACAAGTAGAAGAAACAGAAACGGGTTTTGTTTTTGCTCCTTTCGATACTGCTAGGAAAAAGACGTTCTTTAAGGGCGATCTGATATACTCCTTCAAAGAGGGCGAGTTGATAGAAGGCACTGTCACTGACTTTGCTAGAGAAAACGTGTTACAAGTGGGCATGGATATGCTTCCAAGAAAGCGGGAATCGGTCTCTATTGATCATGATCCGACAAGTGGCGATCATTATAAGAACTTGGTTCAAAAGAGCATTTCACACATTAAAGCTGGAACAACGGATAAGATAGTTCCTACACGTTTTAAAGAGATTGAACTAAACGAAGACTTTGATTGTGTTGCTATATTCCAGAAATTATGCGCAGCCTATCCTGCTGCTTTTGTCTCCTTTGTAAGTTCGGAAGAAACCGGAACCTGGATTGGTGCTACGCCCGAACTATTAGTTAGTCTAGATGCAAAAGAGCATTTTAAAACTGTTGCCCTAGCTGGCACCAAGCGATGGAGGTCAGGGATGAATATAAAGTCCGTAGCATGGACAGAAAAAGAGATTGAAGAACAGGCATTGGTATGCAGGTACATAATCAGTTGCTTTAAAAAAATCCGCTTGCGCGAATATGAAGAACGCGGCCCGCGCACAGTCACGGCCGGCAACGTGGTACATCTAAAGACTGAATTTGAAGTAGACACAGTGGCCACTAATTTTCCGTTGCTCACTTCCGTGATGTTAAAATTACTACACCCTACCTCCGCAGTGTGCGGCATGCCCTTCGAAAATGCGCAACAATTTTTAAAGGCGAACGAAGGGTACGACAGAGAATACTACACGGGCTTTCTAGGGCCAGTAGACGTAAAAAATGAGAGTCATTTGTTTGTTAACTTGAGATGCATGCAAGTGCTAACCAAGAGTGCGCTACTCTATGCGGGAGCGGGAGTTACCATTGACTCCGATCCGCAGAAAGAATTCGAAGAAACAGAGCTAAAAATGGAAGCCATCTTAAACATTATAAAGTAAATGACAAGGCTTCAACCCATTTATGATATTGCGCAGTTGTGTTCGCAAAAAGGGTTGAGCCAGGCCATTGTTTGTCCTGGGTCGCGTTGTGCCCCGCTCACACTCGCTTTTGTCAATCATCCAGGTTTTAACACAAGAACAATAAGTGATGAACGAAGTGCGGCATTCATAGCCACTGGCATAGCCCAACAAACATCAACGCCCGTGGTGCTCGTGTGCACCTCTGGCTCAGCCGCTTACAACTTCGCGCCTGCGGTGGCAGAAGCCTATTACCAACGGATTCCCTTAATTATTCTAACTGCCGATCGTCCAACCGAGTGGATTGATCAATGGGATGGACAGACTATTCAGCAGGAGGGACTGTATGGAAAGCATGTAAAAAAATCATTCCAACTCCCAGAAGCAGAGAGTCATGTGGATGTAAGTTGGCATATCAATCGCATTGTTAATGAAGCGGTTAATCTCTCGAAAGATTTCCCATGCGGCCCAGTGCATATCAATGTCCCTTTACGGGAACCCTTATATCTTCAAAAAAATGAATCTATAAAATTCAGCGAATCTACCAGGGTAATTGAACGGATGGAAACACATACTTTTTTTAGCGAAGAACAAGCCAATCAACTAATCGCTGACTGGAATGGCTTCTCTAAAATAGCGGTGGTAGCTGGCCAAGATAATTACAACGACCGCCTCGCGAAAGTCTTGGAGCGATTCATTCGCCATCAAAAAGTAGCGTTGGTAGGCGATGTAATCTCTAATGTGCATAGCATTGCTGACACCATTCGTTACGCTGATTCTTTTTTGGGCCAATGCCCCGACTCGGTAAAGCGAGCACTTCAACCCGAACTGCTTGTTACGTTTGGCAAATCTGTTATCTCCAAAAATCTAAAACTCTTTCTTCGCCAAAATAAAAGTCTAAAACACTGGCACATCCAACCCAAAGGCGATGTGCCCGACACGTTTCAATCCTTAAACAAGGTAATTGAAAGCGAACCTGAGAACTTCTTTGAGCTATTGATGAACACCAAAAGTGCGTCTGAATTTGAATTAATTAAACGGCAAAATTTTTACACCCTTTGGGAAGCAGAAGAACATCGAGCAAAACGAGCGGTAGGTCAATTTTTTGAGAAGAGTGAACTCCATGAGTTGAGTCTGCTTCAGGAGGTAATCACTCAATTACCTGCTCGCTGCAATATTCACCTAGCCAACAGTATGTCGGTACGTTATGCAAACTTTATTGGACTGGAAGCGGGCAAAAAGGGGATTCGCGTTTTTGCTAACCGCGGCACCAGCGGCATAGATGGCTGCACTAGCACGGCCGTTGGGCATGCGCTTTCAAGCGAAGTTCCAAATTTTTTGATAATTGGTGACGTGGCCTTTTTCTATGATCGAAATGCGTTCTGGCATAACTACGCATTACCAAATTTCAGAGTGGTTATACTGAACAATCATGGAGGCATTATCTTCAATTTGATTGATGGGCCTGAAAACGCACCTGAGCGACAAGAGTTTTTCATCACTAATCAAAAGCTTACGGCAAAGAATTTGTGTGGAGAGTTTGGATTCGACTACCTAAAAATAGAAAGCGCCCGGCAAGTAAAAAATGCACTAGTTGATTTTTTTACCTTTGATGGAAAGACAAAAATACTTGAACTTGAAGGCACTCAAAAAGTAAACAAAAACGCATTTGAAAAATTCAAAAAGCATATAAAATCAACTTATCAATAACGATCTATGAATTTAAACTACAACTGGCAGCCTATTAAAGAATATAAAGAAATTCTATTTCATCAATACGAGGGAATTGCACGTATTAGTATAAACAGGCCCGAAGTTCACAACGCTTTTACACCTCTTACTGTGCAAGAATTAATTGATGCTTTCTTAGTATGCAGAGAAAGCACTGAGATTGGAGTAATAGTGTTAACGGGCGAAGGTGGAAAGGCATTCTGTAGCGGTGGAGATCAAAGCGTACGCGGCCACGGTGGGTATGTAGGTATCGATACCGTGCCGCGCCTCAATGTACTGGATTTACAAAAAATAATTCGCTCTATTCCTAAACCAGTAATTGCTGCAGTAGCCGGGTGGGCCATCGGTGGCGGCCACGTATTGCACGTTGTTTGTGATTTAACCATCGCAGCTGAGAACGCTCGTTTCGGGCAGACTGGCCCCAAAGTAGGTAGTTTTGATGGTGGCTTTGGTGCCTCGTATTTAGCTAGGATTGTAGGTCAAAAGAAAGCCCGTGAGATCTGGTTCCTTTGCGATCAATACGATGCCAAGGAAGCCATTGAAATGGGACTGGTAAATAAAGTTGTGCCGCTTGATAAGTTAGAAGAAACCTATGTAGCGTGGGCAAATAAAATTTTAAGTAAAAGCCCGTTGGCAATCCGGATGCTGAAAAGCGCCTTTAATGCCGAACTTGATGGCCAAGCCGGCATTCAGGAATTGGCGGGCAATGCAACACTGCTTTATTACTTGAGCGATGAAGCCAAAGAAGGTAAGAACGCTTTCATCGAAAAACGGAATCCGGATTTCAGCAAGTATCCTAAGTTTCCATAGCAAAATATGGGTTTCATAACGAAATGTTCCTTAATTGCTGTTCTTCTTCCTGTTTTTGTTCCTATTTCAATCTCTGCGCAATCTGTTATGGATGGCTCTCATCAAAAATCGTATGCCTTTCGGCTAAAGCCTCATGAAGACTTGAAGCAAGGCATTCTCCGTTTTGCAGCCGATCATAAGATTCAAGCGGGATGCATGGTAACCACGGTAGGAAGTTTAGAGCAATGCAACCTGCGTTTCGCGAATCAACCAAAAGGAACAGAGCTGTCAGGCCATTTCGAGATTGTATCGCTGGTAGGCACCTTTTCTGAAACGTATGGTCATCTGCATTTATCGGTTTCAGACAGCACAGGTAAAACTATTGGCGGGCATCTTCTTGACGGCAATAAAGTATATACCACAGCAGAAATAGTGATTTTAGAACTTACTGATCTTGAATTCGGAAGAATCAAAGATGACACCTACGGATATGAAGAATTGATAGTCAAGCCGAGAAACAACTAACTCTTTTTTACCACTCCTCTAATTATACATCGGGCTGTTGGGTCTAATTGATTGCCAATGTATGAAACGCGTAGGTTTATCAAGTTAATTCAATAAAACATCCCGCGTTTTCTAAAGAATTTTGATAAAATTACACTTAAAGAAGAATTAGCAATGTCAATCAATCCGAAAAAAGCTGGCTGGTTTTCAGAATTAATTGCTTTTCGTAAAGCGAATCTCGAAGAATTACTCATAGAGAATAAGAAGGCACTGAGTTCTCTATTAACAATTTATCAAGCCATCCAACCCGTTGGATTAATCAATGGGCAATTGTTTGGCAACATTAGTTACCCTAATTCAGAAGGTTGGACACCGCTTGAAAGAACAAAGATTCTATTTGCGGATTGCATAATCAGCAGTTCGTTATTGAATTATGATAACATAAAAATCAAGGATGATGCGGTAGCGGACGAACAGATTAACAAGGCAGTGACAAACGTTGGTTACTTCTATCAGGCCCTGTACCCTCAGATGAAAATTAGCTACAACAACTTATTTGGCAAACGAAAAAATCCAAACGAGTTAGTCGAAGCGATTGTTGAAAAAAGAGTGAAAAGCGTGATCGACAATAATCATCAGTTAGTCGAACAGTTTTTCCATAACGGCCTGTTATTTCTTGACATCTACATATTTAGCCGTTGGGTAAATACACAGCGCGATGAAGTAGCCTCCATTTTGTTCAAATCGCTTTTAGAAGAGTACCGTTTTTCGGTTATAAAAGTAATTGCTGCCGCAGCCCATTCTAACAAATTCATTGCTGATGCGGAGAAGGATTTTATGGAATCTTTTATCAAAAATTCATTTCTTTCAGGCAGTAAAATTACAGAAGCGCGACAGATCTTCGCAAAGGGAATTGATATCCGCGAATTAGAGGTTCACCCAGATAACACGTGGGTGGTGAAAAAATATTTCCTTGAAATGGCCATCGTTACCATCTGGTCAGATAAAATTATTGATGATGATGAAATGCTCTTTCTGGAGAAATTCACCAATTATCTTGATCTCTCCGCGAGGGATTTAGAAAGAAGTCTCTTTTCCATCAAAGAAATGTTGCCAGAAAAAAATCTTGAATGGAAATAAATTTAATCTTTCCTTTACGGGAGATAAATTTTATTCTAATCATATTTTTTCTTGGAGTCGATCGTAAAGTTGAATGGCAAAATCATCGAATTTTCACAACTATTAACCGCTGAGATTCTTTTTCATAAATCCGATTTTGAAAAATCATTTCTGGAATCACTTCAACGTTGGAAAAGCTCGGACGATTCATTCAGCTTTTTCACCTCTGGCTCTACTGGATTACCCAAATCTATTTCTTTTAGCCGAAATCAACTCAAAGCGAGTGCTCATTTAAGTATTGGTGCGCTTCGTCTAAAGCCTCAACAAACATCGTTGATCTGTCTTAACACGCGGTTTATCGCTGGTAAGATGATGGTGATTAGAAGTTTGGAAAACAGCATGAATATAATAGCTGTAGAACCGTCTGCTGATCCTTTAAAAGAAATTTCGATGGACGAGCAGATTGATTTTGCAGCTTTTGTGCCTTATCAGTTACAAGCAATCCTAGAGTCGACTTTATCAACCGCTAAGTTGAATAAAATTAAGTGTGTGATTATTGGCGGTGCTCCACTAGACGAGCGCACGAGGCTAAAATTACAAGCTCTTAACGGTAACGTTTATGCCACTTATGGCATGACGGAGACGATCACCCACATTGCATTACAAAAGTTAAATGGGCTTGACAAGCAAGACTGTTTTAAGGCGCTAAAAAGTGTTTCACTTTCGGTGGACAATCGGCAATGCCTCGTCATTGAAGCGCCACACCTGCCAGAAAAAGTAATCACTAATGACGTGATTGAATTGATTGACAAAGACACCTTTCGATGGATTGGCCGGTTCGATAACGTGATCAATTCGGGTGGGGTAAAAGTAATTCCCGAAAAGATAGAAGCTAACATATTGCTGGTTTTCAAAAAACTTGACATTAACAATCGGTACTTCATTGCTGGACAAAAGGATGCTAAGCTTGGCACCAAGGTTGTATTGGTAATGGAAGGAGTTACCCCGCATACTGAAACCGCAATTACAGATGAGTTAAAGAAAAGTCTTTCAAAATATGAAGTGCCCAAAGCCATTGTCTTTGTGCCCAACTTTATAGAAACGCAGACGCAAAAAATCAACAGAACCGAAACACTTAAGCTCGTTGAAGAGTAGATGGACAGTATTATTTAGCCAACACCATCACTCTTAAGGCTTCACCCCTACCCGCTCTTTCCAGAACTGAAAAGAGGGGCAAAAGGGATCAGCAAAACCCGCAAAGGTTATATCTTTCTAACTTCCTAAAGTGTGACCAACTCTAAAAAAGCAACCGCTACTTAACTGTTTTCAATTGAAGAATTTCTTTTTGAAGATCAAGCACCAAGCCTGCTAACTGCTCTACCGACACATCATTCTTTGATTCAATATCAGGAAATTGAACACTGATGTAGGCTTTAGCAACCCAGGCTTCAATTACGTCCTCGGCATCAATTTGATAGGGTGCATAGTGCCGGTTATCTGAAACCAAAAATAGTTTCTCGCTTTCTGCGATGTAATTGAACACTCTTTTATACACAATGCCTTCGCGGTTGGTTACCAACACATACGTTTTACCATTCTTTACCGCTCTTATGTCGTCTACATATTCACCAATTACAATTGTTCCGGGCAAAATAGGAAGCATTGAATCGCCACTTATTTCAAATGCCCTATATGTGCCGTTCGTTAAAAAAGGGAGTTTAAACTTGGGCAATTCCTTTACGTATTCAGTGTCTGCATATCCATTTAGGTAGCCTGCGGCTGCTTTGTGTGGAACTAGCTCGATATTGTCTTTTTGATGTTCATCTACGGTGATTACAACTACTTCTTTTCCCCTTGCGTACTTTTTTTCATCTGATTTCTGAACTTCCGTTCCATCGCCAATTAGTTGATCGACTGAAATGTTAAACAACGCAGCCATCTTTTGCAGGAGCTCAAGCCGAGGCTCTGCCCTACCCTCTTCGTAGGCGCCTACTAAAGATCGTTTGATTCCAATCTTTTGAGCAAATTGATCTTGGGTAAGACCCAACTGCTTTCGGTGGTTTCTAATATTCTCGTTTACCTTACTCATGCGCGCTTAAAGATTAATATTTTTCCTGAATTGTGTTCGCGATTAGTCAGCGAAAAAAGATTGCGTTGATAATAGCGTTCAGCATTTTGCATGGCGTCAATATGCCTCCCAATCTTCTCCACTACTTCGGTTACCGAAACATTTTTTTCAGCTAGTAAATAGCCATAAAGTTCTTGCGAAAACGCCTGAGCTGTAAAATCAATTTGATAATTGCCCGACATAAGTTTCTTGCTTTTCAGTTTTAGTTTGTAGGCGCTCATTCACTAAATATTTTAGTCAAAACAAAACAATTTGTTTAGCAAAAGCAAGTAAAAACTAAATTATTTAGTTTGTTTAGCAAAAATGATCAGATAACAGCAAAATTGAACACAACCGCACCAACAGAAAACCCAACTATATCTGTTCAACTTACAGCTGAAACATCCCATGCTTCATCTTCTTTAAGAGATAAAAATCCCTTTTCTACTTTCAAGGGGGATTCAACGTTATTCTTGTAAATGCCACCTGTGCCAAGCCCTTGCGGCAAAGTAATGTTGTAATTAGCGGTAAACTGGGCAATGGCATTCAACCCAATGTTCGATTCCAACGCAGAAGTTATCCACCAACCAATATTTCTTTCTTCGGCCAACGCAATCCACTCTTGGCAGGAATAAAGGCCGCCATGCAACGTGGGCTTTAAGATGATAAACTGTGGTTCGATGTTTTCAAGCAAGTCAATCTTTGCTTCCGTTGTGGATACCCCAATCAACTCTTCATCCAGCGCAATGGGTATGGGGGAGTTTTTACAGAACAGATGCATCTCGCCAGATCCAGCTTTTATAGGCTGTTCAATAGAATGGATGGTGAACTTCGATAGCTCTTCTAATTTATACATCGCCTCGTCTACCTTAAATGCACCATTGGCATCTAACCGAATAGTGATGTTCTCGCGATAATACTTTCTTCTAATGTAACGCACAATGTCGCATTCTTTTTCAAAATCGATGCCCCCTACTTTTAGTTTAATACATGAAAAGCCATCGTATATTTTTATGGCCACTTGCTGAAGCATAAAATCAAGGCCACCCATCCACACCAACCCATTGATGGGGATGGGTTCGCCAGAAACAAACCTATTGTTGAAGATTAGCTGTGACCCGCCATTTTTCAAATCAAGCAGAGCAGTTTCAAGAGCAAAAGCGATGGAAGGGTGCTGAAATAGAAAGTCGGAGGCGAAAATTTCGTGAAGCTTTGTATGTAATTCACTTAGCACATTCGGTATTGATGACAACGCCAATTTCGCGCCATTTATAACATCAATAGCAAGTATGACTTTCTCTTCAAAACCAGCGATTGGTTCAACACTTAATCCGGGCAATGGTCCGCTTTCACCAATACCAACTGTGCTTGGCGTATTCTCTTCCCAGATCTTAATAAACCACGATTTTTTTTCGCGAATTAGGCCGCGAGAGGTTCGGGCATCAAAATCAAACTTAAAAGTATACTGAACAAACGTGGCCTTTAACGACATGGTAAAAATTATGAATTTAAAATTACACATTACAAATCAAATGGGAATCTAAAATTAAGATTCAGAGTTAACTTTGCGCTTACTAAATATTCTATATTAAAAAAGCAAGCTAGAACTCGTAATAAAATTAGGTATGAAGGAAATTTTAATTAGCGACTATGGTTACGAATTGCCTTCAGAACGAATTGCTCTGCACCCACTTTCGGAAAGAGACGAATCTAAGTTACTAGTTTACCAAAAAGGGGATATTGTTCATACTTCATTCAAAAATATTGACAGGTTTGTTTCCAACAACTGCACCTTGTTTTTCAATAACACGCGGGTTATTCCAGCTAGATTAACTTTCACAAAAAACAGTGGCGCTGAGATTGAAGTATTTATTCTTCATCCCATTGAGCCCTCTTCATTAGTTTATGAAGCCATGCAGGCAATCGAATCTGCCACTTGGAAATGCGCCATTGGTAACCTTAAACGTTGGTCAGATGGATTACTCCTTAGTTATCTATTTCCCTGGGGTGAATTAACCGCAGAATTGATTTCCCGGGAAGATGCAATCGTTCGCTTCCGTTGGAACTCAAAAAGTCTTACGTTTGCTGAGGTAGTGAAAGAGTGTGGTGCTACCCCGTTACCTCCTTATCTTAAAAGAAAGGCTACTAAAGAAGATAAAGATCGGTATCAAACCATCTATTCACAAGCAGATGGAGCGGTAGCTGCTCCTACTGCTGGCCTGCATTTTACAGAAACGGTTTTAAATACCATCAAGAAAAAGGGTGTTGGTGTAGATTTTTTAACGCTACACGTAAGTGCTGGCACCTTTCTACCAGTAAAAACAACCAACGCACTCGACCATCAGATGCATTCCGAGCAGGTGGTAGTGCAAAAAAGTATCATCGAAAAACTCTTAATTGACGACCAGAAGGTAATTGCGGTTGGCACCACTTCTATGCGAACGCTAGAAAGTTTGTATTGGTACGGTGTAAAACTTATCGCTGACAACGCAGCTGAGTTCATAGTTTACAAAATGGACCCTTATGAACTAGGAAATAACGTAACGAAGAAAGAAAGCCTCTGTGCCATTTATAATAAGATGATGAACGAAGGACTGGAGTTTATTGCAGGAGAAACTTCCATTTACATTGTACCCAGTTATTCATTCAAAATATGTAACGGATTAATCACCAATTTTCATCAGCCTTCCTCAACACTCATGCTCCTGGTCGCAGCTTTTGTGGGAGATGATTGGAAGAAGATATATGAAGCGGCACTCAAAAATGAATACCGCTTTCTTAGCTATGGTGATAGTTCCCTGTTGCTACCTTAGCATTTTTATTTGTTGAGGCTACTAAGAGGATCAATCACTTTTACCTCTACCCTTCTACCTTCTTCTTTATTGCCCGACTGTTCCTTAGCAATGCCTTGCCCCTTTGCAACAATTCTTCTTCTTACAATTCCTTTAAAGTTAAAGTGATTCAAAACTGTAATCGCCCGTTTGTTAGATAGCTCTCTGTTTTTTGTTTCATCGCCTTCGGCTGAAGCAAAACCAGAAATTTCAACGGCCAAGTCAGGATTTTTATCCAGCAACAACAAAATCTTATCTAGCTCTGGAATGTACTGCGTTTTTAAATCGCTCTGACCAACATCAAAAAATACTTTCACAAAAGAGGCTAGCGCCTTCCTGTCGTAGCTCACCGATTTTATCGGTTCGGCTTGTTTTTTCAATTCCTCATGCATCACCATAGTCGGCAACGAGAAAACGGTCTTTCCTTCCACCAATTTCTTCTCGAATTTACTTTCATCGCTTTCATCGTAGTAGTACTTACGAACAGCCGACTCTACCTTAGGATTTTGACTTTCGTCAAAGTTTATTTCGTCTACGCTTTCAGTTTGTTCAATTAATGCCACCAGGTATTCGATGCCCACCTTATCGTTAGCTGCCATCAAGTCGAGCATCAGATCATATACATCAATGTTTCCAGACTTCACTAACTTCGACTCATGTGATTTTCGAAGTTCTGTTTTCACCTCCTGTTCCGATTCATAAAAGGCATTTTTTACCCTAACTTCTTGGCCCACTACTACGTCAAACTGTTTTATTGTTGAAAGGCTAATCTTTTGATAGAGCTCATAGAAACGGGTTTGATTTGGAACATTAACATTAAGGGTGTACGGTAAAAAACCTTCGGATTCAATGATGATATCATAATTCTTATTCGGGGGTAAAATAATTAAGTAGTTGCCCGTTTGTGGGTCAGGATCATACACAAATTTTACTTCTTTCTTGGTATCGTTATCGATAACATACATTTTGGTGGGCATGGGTTTACCTGTCTCTCCGTTAATTACTTTTCCTTTTATCATCGTTAACGGAATGCTAGAAGCATTTTCAGGCATGTCAAGAAAATATATGTCTTGAGATCCTTTGCCGCCTTTCCTATCAGATGAAAAATAGGCGCGGGTTCCATCCGCCAGAAGTGTAAAGTAATTATCGTTGGCGGTAGTGTTGATTGGGTAACCCATATTTTCAGGACGTGTCCACTTTTCATTTACCCGTTGCGTTTTAAAAATGTCGTTTCCGCCCATAGTATTGTGGCCATCTGAAGTGAAGAACAACGTTTTTTGATCAGGGTGAATGAAAGGAGCGTCTTCGTTATCTTTTGTGTTTACATCAGCCCCAAGGTTAATTGGTTGACTCCATGTTTTATCTGCTTTCATTTCGATTTTCCAAATATCCATACCGCCTTTTCCACCCAACCTGTTGCTTGCGAAATAGACGGTTTTTCCATCAGGAGTTATGCTTGCTGTTGATTCCAGGTATTTGGAATTGATGGTATTCGCCAGGACAGACGGCTTGGACCAAGTCTCATTGGTTTTCGAAATTTGGTACAAACTACCTTCGTCATCTGCGCCTCCATAAAACACGATCATCTTTTGTCCGTCTGGTGAAATACCTGCGGTGCCTACGTTATGTTCTTCTGAAACTGGCACTACCACAGGCTCCGTCCAACTTCCCGACTGGTTATAAGTAATGTAAATCTCCTCTATAAACTTATCGCCAGTTCTTGTTCTTCCCGTATTTGGCCGCAAGGCAGTAAAGGCCATTATTCCTTCATCCGCGGAAACTACAGGATTATATTCCGTATAAATTGAGTTGACGTTGCCAGGGAAGCTTTTGATTTGAACATCCCTTGGGGCCGACATAAAAATCAACGCATTGTTGCAGATTTCAATATTGCGCTTTGCAATTGCCTGCGCTTTTGGATCTGTTTTGCTTAACTCTCGATATTTTGAAAAATGGGCTAGCGCTTTATCAACCTGTTCATTTTTTAGGTACAACTCGGCCAGTTCATAATACACCGATATCGCGGTAGT
Source organism: Flammeovirgaceae bacterium (assembly GCA_027487845.1). Lineage (GTDB taxonomy): Bacteria > Bacteroidota > Bacteroidia > Cytophagales > Cyclobacteriaceae > ELB16-189. Next base: position 67,726 of record JAIYCV010000029.1, on the reverse strand, counting down.
TTTATCCTTTAGTGCTTCCTCAAAATAGGGTATGGCGTTTAGTTGATTTGTCAAATCCTTCGACTTTTGATAGCAAACTCCAGTTTGATAGCTTATTTTCGAGTTGTTTACGCCCGATCCTATGGTTGCAAGAAAGAGTGGCAGTGCCTTTTCATAATTCTTAGAGTCAAATAGCCGTTGCGCCTCAGAAAGCGACTTCGTGTTTTGCCCTAAAGCATGATTTACTAAGCTAACCGCTAGAATAAAAATTAATAATCCCTTCATAGTTTTAATTAAACTCCTTTTATCTTCATTTACATCGATTTCAATAGGCAAAACTAGAATTTTTATACAACAATCTGGCATTGACTCTTTATCAAACGCTAAATGAAGTAGCAAATGAATTGGATTTTTCGTCAAAAATTGCCAAAATTGGGTGGAAGTAATAGTTGCCCATGATAAAAAGGATACTAAAGTTCTTAGATGTTGAAGAGGAAGAATCGGGCAGAGTATTCTATCTGCTGGCGATTAGCTTCATGCTGGGTATGTTCATTGCCACGTTTACCGTTGCCTCCCAAACAATATTTCTTAATACATTCAGCGAAAGTGAAGACTTACCAAAAGCGTTATTCATTTCAGGAATTTTTGGCGTTATAAGCACTGCCATTTACAATTTCTTGCAAGGTAGAATTCCTTTTAGAGTGCTTGGTTTTTTAAGTCTTTTGATCACCCTCTTGCTTACGGCAGGCTTTGAATTCGGTCAAGGTTATTTTAGTAATTCAGAAACGCTTCAATTTTATGGTTTCACACTAATTTTACCTTTTACGTTCATCACCTCTTTGGTGTTTTGGGGCTCTTTTGAGCGGATGTTTAACCTGCGTCAGTCCAAAAGGGTAATAGGTAGCGTGGATTTAGGAACGACTGCAGCCCAACTGCTATCTTTCTTTATCATCCCAATTTTGCTTTCATCAGGGCTCGACACACAATCCCTTTACACCGTGTCTGTCTTTAGCATTGGGGGCTTTTTAGCACTCTTCTTCTTAATGTCAAATACGTATTTAGCCGGTAATAAGATAAAAGATGTTGCCAGTGAAGAAGATCATAAAAAGATGAACATCTTTGGTTTTTTGGGGAACAAATACATTTTCTCGATGGCTATTTTTATAATAGTCTCAATGACGGCATTAAGATTTGTTGACTATTCTTTTTTCAACGTTACGATCAATCAATTTAGTGATAACAAAGAAAACCTCCCCTATTTTCTGAGTTTTTTCGAAGCTACCATTGTGATATTCGGCTTCGCTTTTGGCACTTGGGGCACCGATTGGTTAAGTCAGAATTATGGTATAAAAGTGGCGCTTTTGGTGAACCCTATTCTTCTCATCTTGTTTACTTCGCTGGCATTAGGGGCTGGCTTCTTTTTAGGTTATGACCCTTCCATTCCGGGAAGCAGTGTTATCATTTTCTTCATCACGGTAGCGATGAGCAAACTTTTTATCAACTCACTTAGGGAGGCGATTGACGCACCGATTTTCAAGTTCTATTATGTGCCCATCGATAAATCGATAAAACTGGATTCTCAAACCAAAATGGAAGGTGTGGTTACCGCTTTAGCAAGCACCATTGCGGGGGGCGCGATTGTATTGATCAATAGCTCCAAAGCTTTCAGTTTACTTTCAATAACGCTGTTTACCCTCCCACTGCTCATCATTTGGTATTGGGTAACCAACCGAATGTATGCAGGCTACAAAGAAACACTCCAAGGCTCGCTGGTGAAAAATAAGACAAAGCTTGAAAAGAACATTATTCAAGAATTCACCATGGATAGTGTGTTAGAAAAAGAGGTTAAAAGTGCTGCTGAACAGAAAGTAGTTTATGGACTAAAACTGATGGAAAAATTAGAACCTGCGCTCTTCGAAACCTCCATTGTTCAACTTGTTGAAAGCAAGTTGAAAAGTGTGAGGCAGTTTGCGATAGCTAAGGTTCAAGAATTAGGTCTCGTAAAAGAGGACAGCGAAATTAAAGGGTTGGCAGTGCGAGCAGCAGGTGAAGCTGAAGACAGCGATCTACTTTCCATTTCGGTGGATAATCTATTGAAGTTAAGTAAATCCATAAGACAGGCTGATAGAATGCTTGCCGCGAAACTGCTTCGTAAGTTATTGAGCGCGCGAACCATTTTTATTTTGCTTGAACTTTTGAGAGATCAAGATCCGAAAGTGAGAACAGAAGCTCTGCTAACCGCGAGAAAGGTGAAAAGGCGAGAAACATGGCCTGTTTTGATCGAGATGCTCTCTTCGCCTTTGTTCGGCCATCATTCAGCCTCTGCACTAAAAGAAGCAGGTCAAGAAGTATTGCCAACCTTAGAAGCGGCTTTTCATAAATCGGGGCAAACCGATCTTATTATGCTTAAAATCGTCCAGATAATAGGCCATATTGGTGGCACCGAAGGACTGCAATTGCTCTGGAAAAAGATTGATTATCCAAACAAAAGAATAGTTCGGCAAATACTTTTTTGTCTGCGATTCATAAAATACCAAGCAACAGGAAGAGAGGCAATCCAAATTAAAGAACTGTTGGATTTGGAGATTGGAAAGACGCTGTGGAATCTTGCCGCCTTAAAAGAATTGCCAAGTGGAGTAGACCATTTCATATTCTTAAAGGAAGCGATGCGCGAAGAAATAAAGGAAAACTTTGATCATATCAGCTTATTGCTATCATTAATCTACGACCCACAATCAGTTCAATTAGTGAAAGAAAATATTGAAACAGGAACTCCCGATGGTGTTGCTTACGGGCTAGAGCTTCTTGATTTATTTGTCGATCAGGATTTAAAACCAAAACTCATCCCCATACTTGATGATACCGATGTAGCTGAAAAGATGGAATTGCTTCAAATTTATTTCCCCCGAGAAGATTATGCACCGATCCAGACATTAAATTACATTTTGAATAGGGATTTTAATTTAAATAATCGGTGGACAAAGGCCTGCGCAATTCATGCCTCCGCCTATATGACTGACTTCCGCGTAAGCAGAGGATTAATTAGCCAAATGTTTAATAACGACAGGCTTTTACAAGAAACCTCTGCGTGGGTTATCTACAATAAAGACCGTGCTATTTATAACACAGTTACCGAGCGACTGCCCCACAAAGACAAAAAATTCCTTGACTCATCGATTGAAAACAACCAACTGTTAGACGGCCTGGACGATGGCTTTTACCTTGGTATCGAAATGGTGCTCTTCATTAAACAGCTTCCGGAGTTTAAAGGTATCAAAGGAACGTTGCTTAGTGAGTTAGCCGACAAAATAGTCCCCATTGATCTGGAGCCAAAAGATAAAATCGTAGTTAACAATTCGTTTGAGAACAGCCCCATCTTAATCGTTGCGCTTGGGGAAGTAAAAGTTATGCACGGCAGTGAGCTAGTGACTGACCTTAAGAAAGGAGATGTCTTTGGTGATCTTTTCCAAGAGCGCGAAACACCTAAGTTCACCGAAGTAATTGCTCAACAGCGATCCATCGTTTTCAAAATTAATTTAATTGACTTTTACTTTGTGCTTGCAAACTATCACGAACTGGCGCAAGGCCTTATTCATAATATAACAGGCGAAAAGGAGGCTGTGACAAATTCATAAAAAAAGAAACAACAGAAAATATGGCTTTTGATATTGACGTAATAATTAATTTTGCTGAGAAGGATAATGAGGCAATAAATAAAAGCGAAGCTGGGTGGATTTCGCAATTCAAAAAATTTCTTGATTTGATGCTTTATCAAGTGCTGGGCACTAAAGCGAACATTGTTATAAAATCAGAATTTGATGGTCTTACCGCTTCTAACCTCGCCAACGTGGGCGTTTTGGTAGCCATCACCTCCAAAGAATATGTACAATCGGGTCGATGCTTAGATACCCTTGAACAATTTTACAAGGCCACAGCGCCCTCAAAAGTGAATCGTGTTTTCAAAGTATTAAAATCTCCTCTAACGCTGCAGGAACAACCTCCTAAGCTCAGGGATTTATTAGGGTATGAAATGTACCAATTGGACAGTGATTCGGGGCAAATGAAGGAGTACTCCGACTTCTTTAGTTTGGAAGCTGAAAAACAGTACTGGATGAAATTAGTTGATTTGGCTCATGATATACACGAATCTCTTATTAGTTTGAGTCAAGATGGCGCTAAAGCTGAAGTGAAGAATATTTTTAAGCGGAAAACAATCTATCTGGCAGATACAGGTCATGATATTTCTATTCAACGAAATATCATAAAAAGAGAATTGCAACGGCACGGTTACGTGGTTTTGCCAAATCATACACTCCCCTCTAATTTAGCTGAACTTGAAAAAGATGTGAGGAAAGACCTGGACGAAAGCAGCTTGTCAATTCACTTAATTGGTGCCGCTTATGGAGAGATACCAGAAGGTGCCGATAAATCAATTGTTGATATACAAAACAGTCTTGCGTCTGAAGTTGCCTCAGCCAAACGGGAGAGGAAAGAAGACTTTGCTCGTCTCATCTGGATTTCTTCGAATTTAAAGACGGCAAGTGATCGACAAAAGTCATTTATCGAAAACATTAAGAGAGATACTGAAGCGCAGGAAAGTGCAGAAATACTTCAAAATGCATTAGAAGATTTCAAAAATATAATGCGCGAAGAGCTTATTGAATCCGATGAGCGAGACTTCAAAGATGATTTCAATGGAAAATCAATTTATCTACTCCACGATAAAGTAGATGTGAATGAAGTTCGCCCATTTAAAGAGGCAATTCAAAAATCAGGATTCAAGGTGCTTGAACCTGCGTTTGAAGGCGACTTGTTGGAAGTAAGGAAAAATCATATTGAAAACTTAAGAAATTTGGATGCTGCCATTATTTTTAAAGGAAAAGTCAATGACCAATGGGTTAGGATGAAAGTGCTGGACCTGTTGAAAGCACCCGGGTTTGGCCGAAAAAAACCGATTTTAGGAAAGGCCATCATCGGCTCCGAATCAACGTCTGTAGACGGATTCAAAAATCAAAACTTGACATTAATTACTGGAGATAACTCGCGTTCACTTGAATCTTTAAAGATGTTTTTACAAGATTTTTAACGGAATAGCTATATGAACCAACTACTTGACGCAACACACGGATCGTCTTCCACTGTAGTGGAAAATAACCCATTCCCGGGGCTGCGGCCATTTAAAATTGACGAAAGCCATCTTTTCTTCGGCAGAGAAGGCCAAAGCGATGAGGTGCTTCTCAAGCTCTCTAAGAGTCGATTTGTTGGTGTAATTGGTCCTTCTGGAAGTGGTAAATCATCCTTCATTTACTGCGGGGTAATGCCAATACTTTATGGTGGATTTTTAACCGATGCAAGTCCGAACTGGGAGGTTATCGTGACCCGGCCTGGAGGCGGCCCCATTGACAATTTATCTGAAGCATTGTTAAAAACGTCTGGCGAATATACCACCTCAGATACGGAAGATAAAAAGATCAAACGGACAATTGTTTCTACGTTACTAAGAAGCAGTTCACTAGGACTCGTTGAAGCCATTGAACAATCCAGAAGATCGGCTGATGTAAACTACTTAATATTGGTCGATCAGTTTGAAGAGCTATTCCGCTTCAAGGACAGCGGTGATAACTCGGTGGATGAAACACTGGCCTTTGTTAATCTTTTAATGGAGGCCGTAAATTACCCCGACTCTCCCATCTACGTGGCCATCACCATGCGTTCTGATTTTATTGGCGACTGCGCACAGTTTCCGGAACTGACACGTAAAATAAATGACAGCCATTACCTGATACCTCAAATGACCCGCGAACAAAAGCGCAGGGCTATTGAAGGGCCCGTAGCAGTGGGTGGGGCAAAAATCTCCGCTCGCCTTGTTCAGCAGTTACTAAATGATTTGGGTGATAATCCAGATCAATTGCCTATTCTGCAACATGCGTTGATGCGCACTTGGGGTTATTGGACACGTTACCAAGACACACAAGACGAGCCCGTTGACTTGAAGCATTACGAGGCCATCGGCACCATGTCTGAAGCGTTGTCGATGCACGCAAACGAAGCGTATGACGAGTTGGATGAGCATCAAAAGCATATTTGCGAAATCTTGTTTAAGGCCATTACCGAAAAGCGAGGAGAGAATTTTGGCATTAGAAGACCCACCCGGTTGGTGGAGATTGGTTCGATAGCCGAAGTTGCAGAGGCCGAGGTAGTTGCTGTAGTCGATAAATTCCGGGAACCTGGAAGGTCGTTGCTCACACCTTCCTACGGCATTACCCTTTCCGGTAAGTCGATGATTGATATCTCGCACGAAAGTTTGATGCGCATTTGGACGCGGCTAAAGAACTGGGTAGATGATGAAGCAGATGCCGTGCACATGTATCAACGGTTGGCCGAAGCGGCATCTCAATATCAGATAGGCAAGGCTGGTTTATGGAGGCCACCTGATTTGCAGTTGGCATTAAACTGGCAAGCGAAACACAAGCCCACGTTGGTCTGGGGGCAGCGGTACCACCCAGCTTTTGAGCGAACACTTATCTTTTTAGAGTATTCGAAAAAAGAATTCGAAACCGAGCAACGGATAAAAGAACTAGAACAAAAGCGTAAACTTCAACGAGCCAGGACGTTTGCGCTTGTTGTGAGTGTTTTGCTGGTCTTTGCACTTATTGCGGTTGTTTTTGCTGTTTATCAAACTACTGAGGCAAAAAAGCAAGAAAAGTTAGCGCTAGAGGCTGGAGAAAGAGCCAGAAAAAACGAAGCGATCGCCAAAGCAGAAAAAGTTGCGGCAGACAAAGCTCGAAAGGAAGCAGAACGACAGAAGGAATTGGCTGATAAAGCCCGTTTGGCCGCAGAGGCGGCAAAACTTGAAGCCATCAAGGCTAAGGAAAGAGCTGAAGAGGAGAGAAAAAAAGCAGTAGCAGCTGAAAAAGAAGCTCAAGAACAAAAGAAACTGGCTGTTGCAAGTGCAGTGGAGGCTAAAAAACAACAGAAAATAGCAGAAGAAAAGGCAGAAGAAGCGAGGATCGCAAGTGAAAAAGCCACCCGTCAACAATACCTCTCTACAGCTCGAGCCATTGCTCTTAAATCCAAAGAATTGAGGGAAAGTGATCGCGAGCAACAAGCGCTGTTGGCACAGCAAGGTTATTTGTTCAACAAGAAATACCAAGGTATCATTAATGACAATGACGTGTATAGCGGCCTTTATCAAGCACTAAAATCGTTTGCTAACCCACTTACCAACAGCCTAGACGGACACGAGAAAGGTGCCGCTAGGGCCATGGTAACCAGCGTGAAAACAAATCAAATATATTCCGGGGGCAGCGATGGACGGCTGATACGCTGGACGGACAACAGCAATAATAAATGGACATCGGAAGAATTGGTGCCGTTGAGAGCTGACTATCAAATTTATTCAATGGATATGAGCCCCGATGGAAACCTGTTGGCAGCAGGTGGAGCTGCCTCAGGCGATGCGACCAAAAATTATATTGAATTATATGACATCCGAAACATGAGCGCACCTCCAAAGAAAATTTATGGTTTTATTGGAAGCGTAGAGCACATTGAGTTTACCAATGATAGTAAGGGTATTTTTGTCCGCGATAATTCAGGAAGAAGCATCAAGTACTCTGATTTCGCGTCTACGAAAGAAGTAGTTGCTAGTCAGGTTAAAATTAACGCAATAAACTTAAGCCCTGATGGAAATACCTTGGCGGGTGCTGGAGATAACGGCACGCTTTATTTGTGGGATATAAAGAATAACTACGTTGCTAGAGAGTATTTTAAAAATCCGTTAGACAAGAACAAAAAAACGGTCTCGTTAACTGCCGTTTCATTTGCTCCCATACCAGATAAAAGAATGATTGTTGGAGATGAAAGAGGGCAAGTAAGGATAATTAGCTCTGAAACTTCAAGTAAACTGCTTTCTGGTCATACTTCACACATTGAGCAAATCAAATTCAACAATTCAGGAAAGTCGGTAGTTACCATTAGCCGCGACCGATCTGCTCGGCTTTGGGATTGGAGTGATCCCAATATCCCCGCCATCGTAATGAGCGATAACAATGACTGGGCTTGGTGTGCTGCTTTTGCGCCAGATGATCAACAGGTAATGGTGGGTATGCATAGTAATCCAGAAAGTTCACGCGCAACCATTCACGTTTATCCGACAAAAGTGGAAACCATGGCGGGTCTATTGTGCGGCTATGTAACCCGTAACCTAACGAAAGACGAATGGGAAACGCGCATGCAAGATCTTCCTTACGAAAAAACATGCGAAAATTACCCCGCAAACGATAAATAGCGACACATGAAGAGAATTTTATTAGCAGGTGTAGTCTTATTTTTTGGTTCTATGGCAGGTGTCGCACAAACTTGCACGCAAACACTCAGGCTGGCCAACGAAACCTACAATGCTGGAAGGTTGCATGAGCTTCCAAAGATTTGCGAAAAATGTCTGGATTCTAAAAGTGAAGATCAGTTTTCGAAAGAGGAAAAAAGAGATGCGTACAAACTGCTTACACAAGCTTACATCTATCTTGAGGAGCCAGATCAAGCTGATAAAGCCATGCTTAGTCTGTTAAAGACGGACGGCTTTTTTGAGATCAATGATAAGATAGACCCTGCTGAGTTCATCGGTCAATACATAAAGTTCAGAAGCCTACCCGTAATTAGTTTGACCGCAAAGTTCGGTTTTACCGGAACTTTTGTTAGCCCTATCACTACATTTAACACAGGGAATTCCGTTTCCCCTGACGGGAAATTTTCACCCGCCATTAGCCCTTATTTTGGATTAGGCGTTGAAAAGATGTTGGTAAAGAACAAAAAAAAGATGTTGGTAAAGAACAAATGGACTTTAAGTGCTGAAATTTTCTACATGACGAAAAGCTTCGCCTACAACAATTCCCGATTTTTCGATTTTGATCAGCTAAACAGCGCTGAAGGTGACGCCAAAGTTGCTGCAAACATTTCAAGTAATTATACACAAACTCGATTGGATTTTTATCCCATGATTCAATATAGCTTATTCCAAAAAAAGAAAAGTGCCATAAATCCTTTTGTGGCAATTGGCCCGGGATTTAGTTATTTACTAGCCGCGGAGAACGAAATAAAAACACCGCGACAATCAATTGATGGGAATTCGGGAAATACAATTTCTGGACCAACGATTAATCCTACTTCTTCCTTTAACAAAATTACTTACTCTGCTGTAATCATGGCTGGAGGTAAGTTCAGAATAGGCAGTATTTATGTAACAGGTGATATTCGGTTTCAATATGGCTTTAGTAACCTAACTGCAGAGAAAAGAACAAATCAAGAAGCCGCATTCGACTATGGATTTCAGATCCCTGATTTCAAGACCCATAATGTTATGGCCACCATTGGGGTAATCAAACCTATTTTCTTACCAAAAAAACTTGTTAAATAACCGATTTAAATGAACAGGCTACTTCCCCTCTATTTGATATTCTTACTGGCTTGCGGTTCAGAAAAAGGAGTTGAACTTGCCAAACCCTCCACATTTGTGCGTTATTATAACGGTGGTTACAATGATGAAGCCAAACTAATAAAGCAGACTCCCGATGGAGGTTTTATCATACTATCAAATGGTGCTAAAGATGGAACTGGGCAGTTCTTAAACGAATTCGGGGCAAAAGTTATCAAAATAGATGTCTACGGCAATCCAATTTGGCAAAGTGTCTTTTTTGAAACGGGAGATGAAAAAACGGCCGATGTTGGAAAGGATTTGTTGATTCTAGACAACGGTTACTTATTACTGGGCGCTTCGAATATAGTAGTAATGGATTTGGAAGGAAAAACTGTTGCTCAAAATTCGTTGAGTGTTGCCGATGCCTTCCCTAACATTGCTTTTGGTGGCAATACCGGAAAAATTGATGGCACAAGCATTACGATAAACAACATTGCCCCTAAAAATTATCTTATTACTGGCATTAGGGCTTCTGACAACACCATGTTTCTTGGCGAAATAGACAAAAACACGTTTAAATGGGTCTGGCTAAATGCTCAAGGTAAGGCCAATGGTATTGTGAATAAGTTATTTTTGGATGCAAACAATAAAGTATATTGGGCATCTCCAATATCAGTAGGGACGGAAAAGATTTCCCTACTACAAATTCCACAAAGAACAACATCTACATCTGCGGGTTCAATTGGCGCAAATGGTTTTAACCAAACTCCCTCGGATTTATCTCGCTTTGGAAATGGGTTTGTTATAGCCGGAACTACAAATGAAAAAGGTGGAAAAGATATCTGCTATTACTTTTTAAACCAAAGTGCTGCCTTGAGTGGTGATTCCAAAGTGATAGCCATTACGTTGTCGGATAACAAAGTAAAAATAGAACCAATCCCCTCTCCCGGATTGATCGGCCAAGTCGTTTTCCAACTAAGTGGCGACCAAGAAGCAAATTCCATTTATCCTACGCAAGATGGAGGACTTATTATTCTCGGAACGGGTAATGCATCTGAACTACCTGGCTATGAAAAAAACGGAAATGGCCCAGAGTACATGCTATTTAAGGTGGATGGCTTCGGCAATATGGAACCAGGCTGGCCAAAATATTATGGAAGTAAATCGACCGATCAAGGTGCCTCCGTTATTCAGGCCTCTGACGGTTCGTTTATGGTGCTCGGCACCACTGATTTTGGAAGCACGAAAACGATTTTTCTTATGAAGACCGATCGGAATGGTGAAATACAATAGCTAGTTAACGCAAAAAAAACCTGTATGGCTTTGATCTAAATTGAAAGTACAGGATAAACAAAATAAAGTTTAAACCTTAGCAATTCCATTGCTTGGGTGTGTGCTGTTATAAAATCTTGGACTTTATATTCTTATTAATCATTTGTTTTGAAGTAAAGTAAATTTTATTGTATGAAAAGATTTCTATTTGTTGTTTTGCTTGGGATTGCTGGGATTGCCAATGCACAAAACATAAACCTTTCAAGTGGAGATGCCAATTTACCCAATACTACCTACGGTACCGCTTCGGGAAGCGATACGTTTACTGTATCCGGTACAGCCCTCACAAGTGATATTACAATCACTCCATCAACTACTGGCCTAGAAGTTTCTCTTTCAAGCAGCAGCGGTTACGCCTCTTCACTTTCCCTCACCCCAACTAGTGGGACTGTGAGTACAACTACCATTTATGTTAGAATTGCGGCAACGGCAATTGTAGCTAATTACCAAACTGGAACTGTAGATTGCGCCTCCGCAGGCGCAACAACCCTCACAAAAGATATTGGAGATAGCAACGCCACTGTTTTAGCCAAAAACCTTACAATAACAGGCATTGCAGGCGATAACAAAGTCTATGACCAAACTACGGCTGCTTCTGTGAGTGGATCCCCTTCGCTTGTGGGCGTTCTTGGTTCAGAAGACGTACACATAGATGCCTCCTCAGCTACTTTTTCTTTTGCCGATGCCGCTGCGGGCAACGCAAAATCCATCACGGTGACGGGGTTTGCAATTACTGGAAGCGATATTGGGAATTATATCCTTGTGCAGCCTACGGGCCTAACAGGTGATATTACGCAAATTGCCCTTACCATTGACCTTACAGGAGTAACAGGCAATAACAAAGTATTTGACAATACAACTGCTGCCACCCTGACTGGCTCTGCAGTATTAAACCCGGGAGTACTTTCTGGAGACGATGTGGCTCTAAGCGCACCGGGTGCCACATTTGCTCAGACAGATGTTGGCAGCGCGTTGGTTATTAATACAAGCTATACATTAACTGGCGCTCAAGCAGGGAATTATTCGATTAGTCAGCCAACAGGGCTTACCGCTGATATCACTCCTGAAACGCTAACAATTACGGGTATTAGCATTAGCCCGAAAGTGTATGACAACACGGCTACAGCAACCATTGCGGGAACAGCTGCCTTGAGTGGTGTGCTGGCTGGCGGAGTCACTCTCAACACAGGATCGGCAGTGGCAACTTTTACCACAGTTGCAGTTAACACGGGCATTCCGGTTACGATAAGTGGTTATAGCATAGCCGGTACAAACAGCGGCAATTATACCCTTAGCCAACCCACCGGGCTTACCGGCAATATTACACCTGCTACATTAACTATTACGGGCATTAGCATAAACAATAAAGTTTTTGACAATACCACATCCGCCACAATAACTGGAACCCCAAATCTGGTTGGGGTGATTGCAGGTGGTGTTACATTGGGCGGATCGCCTTCGGCTACTTTTAACACGGCAGCGGTGGGTACTTCTAAACCCATTACCCTATCTGGCTATTCAATTAGTGGTGCGAATGCAGGGAATTATTCACTGACGCAGCCGACAGGCTTAACTGCAAACATTACCCAAAAACCGATCACGATTGTTGGCATTAGTATTAATGATAAAGTGTTTGATAACACTCCCTCAGCGACTATTGCTGGAACCGCTTCCCTTGTGGGAGTTATAGCAGGCGGTGTTACCCTCAATACCGGGTCAGCAACTGCATCCTTTACAGCCTCGACTGTTGCCAACGCCATTCCGGTCACGGTCTCTGGTTATAGTATTTCTGGAGCTCAAGCAGCCAATTATTCTTTAACACAACCAACTGGCCTAACCGCCAACATCACACCTGCCACATTAACGATTACGGGCATTAGCATAAACAATAAAGAATTTGACACTACCACCTCCGCCACCATAACTGGAACTCCAAATCTGGTTGGCGTGATTGCTGGTGGAGTAAATTTATTGACGGGATCGGCAGTAGCAACTTTCACCTCATCAGCAGTGGCTAATGATATTCCGGTTATAGTTTCTGGGTATTCCATTAACGGGCCTCAATCGGGTAATTATTCGTTGATTCAGCCCACAGGTTTGACTGCGAACATTACATCTCCCACTTTTATTGCGCTGGCTACCACTGGTGTGGCAGCGAGTCCAATACCCACCAGCACTGCCAGTGTGGGTAGTCGGGTTGCACTACTGGGTTTCTCTGCTTTTAATCAAGATGCATCAGTAGACGTTACGAGTTTAACCCTTTCTACCACTGCCAACCCAACAGGTCTGATTAAGAACATTGCACTTGTCCGTTCGCTGGATAACAATTTTGCCACCGCGGGAGATAACACAGTACTAACTGCCACTGTAAATACCACCAGCAGTACCATTTCGTTTTCTTCCATTACGGGTGAAACGATCCCTAGTGCAACAACTTATTATTACTTCATTAGCGCTAACTTAGAACCTTATTTTGCCACTGCTCTACCTACGATTCAATTGAGCTTTAATACGCTCGCCAGTATCGGGCTGTCGCAACTGGTCACCACCCCCGCCACATTAACTTCCACGCTTTATACATTGAGGGACGACATTGCCCCTACTGTAACCATGGCGGTAAATACTAGTATCATTGACTCTTGGAGCGTTTCTGTAAATGGTACCACACGAATCCCCAATACCGATAACACCTATTATACCGTAACCTTCTCGGAACCAATTACCACTTTCAGTGATGCTAACTATAACTCTAACTTGGGATCTACCTTCAATTCTTCTTTACTTAATCTTGTTGCACCTTCCGTAGGTACTCGTATTGAACCAGTTTCGCAAAGCGTCTTTAAGATCAACATACGTTATGCAAGTGGAAGTGGTCCATTACGAATAGACTTCCTGCCCAACGGCACCGCAGTTGACATTGGTGGAAACAAGGTAGCTGTTGGCACAACGGGAGGCACCTACAATTTCGCCTTGCCAGAACCTTCTTCTGACGTGCTCGCTGTCACGACTTCAAAGTCGAGTTCAGGAACTGATATCACCGCCACATGGGCGGATGCCCTGGGATTCAATCTTCCTACTCATTACTTGGTTGTTTTGTCACCCACCACGTTTTCCGATCCGGTGGACGGGGTCTTTCAACCGAATAGCAGCACGGTACGAAACGTTACCTACGGAGCATCCACAACCACCTTTACCGGGCTAACACCCGGAGCCGACTATTCCGTAAGGGTCTATCCCTATTCACTGTCTCCTAATGTAACCTCATCAGATCCAGCAAGTCTTACAGTCAATTATTTAGTCAATACGCCTGCTACCACGTCTTTATCTTCCGATGTAATTCATAATTCCTTCAGTTACTCTTCTGACATTCTTCACAATAACTTTACTTCCAGTGAAATTGCACTGGATGAATTTACCATTCGCGATGGAGGGGCTGGTTTAAATGATCAAGATGTAATTGCAACTCGGCTATCGTCATTGAGATTAAACGTTACCAATCTTCAAAACTTAAGTCAATTGTTGCTGTACGATGGTAGCACACAGTTGAGTTCAGTAGCAATTTCAGCGACAGTAGCTACGTCGGGTGGGGTTACGTTTAACCTTGCAACTCCGCTGCCAATCAACGACAATTCACAAAAGGTAATTCAGGTAAGAGGGATCTTTAGAAGTAGCGGAGTAACCGATAATCAAATAATTTCTTTTTCAGTTGCATCCATCGCTAGCGCAGCCACCGGTTCTTCACAGTTTGCCAACTCCGCCCCTACCAGCATAGAAAGCAATGTGAGTGGCACACAAAACCAGATTGAGGTGGTTGCCACGCAAATAGACTTCACTACCCTACCCGCCAGCGCCAGTGTGTATGTGCCTTTTAGCGTGGTGGCGGAAGCGAGGGACGTTAATCAAAATCTTGATTTGGATTATGCGGGTTCGGTTTCTGGGTTTAGCAACACTTCTGCTTTTAGCACCGCAAATAACCCCGCAGGTGCCTTTGCAGCAGGCGTTTTAAACTTTCCAACCAACTTCCAATTTATCTCTGGCACAACAACAACCCAGTTAGAGTTAAGTGCGTCATCACCCAGCATCACAGGCACATCGAGCGCTATCAGCGTGCTTACTTCGTTTGATTCGCGCCTTGCGGACGATCCCACATACACTTTTGCGGCTGATATTAATTACATTTCTTATCAAACTGCCAATATTACCTCCACCACCAATGGCTACGAGCTGGCACGCTTCTTAGTTCAAGACGGTGACCCGTCCAAGCCCTATGCCAGTGGCACGCTGCGCGATATAGATGGTGCCGCTACCACGTTAAAAGATGTAAGCTTAGAATTGTACACGGGAGGCGCTAAGTTGCCCATACGGAGCATTGCCCTCTACGTAAACGGGGTGGAAGTGCAAGAAATGCCACCGGCTGCATTGATAAGCGGAAAGTCAACTACCACATTTACGAGCGTGGACATTATCGCACCTGACGAGCAAGATATTGCAGTGAGCATATTGGTTACGTTTTTGGACAACGTGGCCTCAGTTGCAGATAACGACCCAATCGGCCTACGTATCAGTGCAGCCACGGCTTTTGGTGGTTCCAATTTTAAAGGCACGAACCCCTCCGCGCCCGACCCAAACTTAATTGGAGGTGTTAATGGCGGTTTGCAGACACCTTCGACCACTTCAGGAGGAGAGATTGCCAATAAAATTGAAGTAAATGCAACTCGCTTAGACTTTACTACACAGCCACCGAATTTGATCGCGGGTATAAACCAGCCCTTTGCTCCGCCAATAGTGATGGCGCGAGATGTCTTTGGATTAGTTGATTTGGACTATGATAAAGGAAATCCGAACGTAAATTATCAAAACGCTACCATAAGTAGTTCCGCCCAACTGGCTACCACTTCTTACCAATTCGCTCTTGGCGAATTGTCCTTACCGACAAATACGATCCTTTCTGGTTCCTTCTATTATACTTCGACAGGTGATGGCACGTTGACGATTACTGCCAACGGCCTTTCGAGCAACACGGGCGGGTCAATCCCTTGCCAGCCAATTCGAGTGATGGACGTCAGTGCCACAATTAATCCATCTGGTGTGTTGACAACCAATAACATAAAAGGCGGCACAAATAATGCCGTCATTTTTGGGGTTACGTTCACCGCTGACAACAGCTCTGTTAACGAACCCGCTCTGAAAAGATTAACTTTCACCTTTGACTTCCCCTATAAAACCGCAAGTAAAACTATCCTTCAAAACTTTAAGGTAAGGGATGTGAACGGATCTGATGTAACACTGCAAGGTGCTACGTTAACCCAAGGCTCCTCCAAAAGCAACACTGATCTTGACCTCGTCACAGTCGATTGGGGGACTAACCCTGCTCCTGCCCTATTTGACGTGAATACTGGAAATTCATCACCAAAGTCGTATTTCTTGGTTTGTGATGTTAGCGTAACAGCCGATAATAAAACTCAACAGCTAACCCCTCAATTAATTTCTGATGGATATGGTTCATCGACCGCTGGAAACATAGTGGTCTCGCAAGGAAGTGCGTCTGGAAATGTTATCGGAACCCAGTATCAATTTGCATCTACACGCCCGCCCACCTTGCTAACAACCAATGGTTCTGGTACAAGTCCTTTTAACGCTCAGCTAAATGTAGATCCTGATATTAAGCAAATAGATCTTGCCTTTGATGTTGGGGTTTGGTCACTAGATGGAAAAATTGAATTGTACAAGCGAACCACGAACCAAAAAATAGCTGATTTAACTGCCATCAATGGAAATTATTCTATTGATAAAAATGTGGCAACGGCAAATCCCATTAGTTTTAGAATTCCGTCTGGCATAACCTTGCAGCCAGATTCACTATATTACATAAAAATCGCTAAGGGCTCCTCTGGAAACAATATTGATTCTGGTATTTCTGATAATGCACTGAATTTTTTTGGAGGGATTTCCTACAATGGCGCATTGTATTTTAAGGTAAGCAGCCCTAATCCCCCTAAGTTACTTGATATCAAACCTTCATTTGTAAATTCCACCGTGGGTTCATTCAGTGTAAAGTTTGATCAACAAGGCACAGGCTACTTTTTGGTGCTTGACCCATCCAAGTACACCACCAAACCAACAAATGCTGATATAAAATCACCTGCTGCATTCTTGCTTGCAAATCCAAACTCGGTGGTAGCCTTTAACAGCTTTGTCATCAGTCAAGTAAATGCAGCTCAATTTGTTTCATTTGCAGGTTCTCTTCTTCCTAACAAAGCGTATGACATCTGGGTTTATGCTGAAAATAATGCGTTGCCTACACCAATAGTTGCACCCAGTCCATATGGATCGTATGTAGTTGGCATTGGCTATCCCATCGGAGGCACCGGGCCCACTGTTCAGATAACCACTCCGACCCTTCGGAATAATCGACTATTTAACCAACCGATTTATAGCGTTTGTCCTAGTAGCAGCACACTACTTACCGAACCCATCATATTAACTGAAGGAGTTGCTAGTGATTTCAAATCAAGCTCAACTCAGGATTTCAATATCCTTTTGCCAACAGGGTTTCAATTCATCAATAAACCCAAAGTGACCTTAAATGGTAGCGACTTCGACCAAACTTCCTTAAGCGTTTCTCTTGTAAACAACACGATCGCTACCGTTAGCTATATAAATCAAGGAATGGGAAGTATTGATAATATTGTTATCTCTGACATTTATATAAAAAGTGCTGGTGGAAGCATTGCCGGAGACATTATTCCTTTTGCAGGAAATGCACAGCTAACCAGTTCCACCAAATTAAATAGCCTCAGTAAATTAGGTTCAATTTCAACCTTAGCGCTAGGCAATCCAAACTTTGACAACAGCTTCTCTAAGGACAACGATTTTAGCTCCTTTGGCTTCAATAAGGCGAAAGATATCATTGCTGCCATACCTGATAATTATCAGGACAAAGATCCAACAATCAGTGGTTTTATTCGGTTGATCCCGAAACTAGAAAATGCGAATGATTACGGTATCGATATTTTTAGCGGGACTGCAATTACAAATGATTTACTTAGCTTGACAAGTGCTCCCCTTAATGCCCCTTTTGATATTACCATCACACACACAGATTTGAATGGCTGCGTTTCAACTGCCAGTAACCAATATTATGTGTATGACCATAACTTCCCGATCGCAAAGAATTTAGGAAAGGACGTAAATAACGTACCCATGGGGACAAAGCAAGCACTTGTAAATCCTAACTTCCCAACCGGATTCGTTTTGGATGGCGTCTTTCCAGACAATTCTTTACCAACTCTTTATAACACCGATGTAGCTGGGTATAGGCTAATTGATCTTTATGCTGATCTTCCTGATCGTTATGCTGGTGATTCACCCAAAGATACGACACAAATAATGCGGGGAACAGCCTGGAGAAAACTGGTGAAACAGATTCCAGTATCGGTCAAAACCATACCCGTTAACAGCAACAGCGAAGGGTACTTTAGAGACTACCAGTGGGATTACACTAAGATCATTAATGCAATACAGAATGATGCAAGCAAAAAAATCACTATCGATGATTATATTAATCCCAACACAAAACCGAAAGGAGATTTTTGGAAGGGAGGATCGTTAGGAAAAATTCATTTTGTTGGCAGGTACCAAAGTACCGCGGACTTCTCCGTTTATATCCCTCTTAGGCAAGAAGTCGAGTTGTTTTTTGCCCCCGTACCAATTATTGAATTTGCAAAAAGTACAGCACCGCCAGCAACTGATAACAATGTATTGGTTTATTGCGAAGATGGTGTAATTCCTTCCATTTCTGGGGCGTCTCCCATCACGTTCAACGGATTGCCTAATGCCTTAGCGGGCACATCGGTGGGTTCGTTCTCCTTGGAAAATGCTTCCGATGGATTGATTTTCTGGGCCAAAAATCTTGAGATAACGACAACGAACGCAGGAACCAATGTTGGGGGCAACACCCAAGTTACCTTGTCAAAGCCAGTAAGCTTAAAGGTTAATGACAACGTAAATATATTTGGATTCACCAGCACCGGAACCAGTATTAGTCAATCTAAAAGTGTCTTAGCCGTATCCAGCGATTTTAAGACAATTACGTTAGACTATGCTTTTAGCCCCTCTAACACAATCACACACCTCGCGGTAACCGTCACAGTACCTGGTTTTATTGATATCGGCAATGGAACAGCAACATTAACACCAGACGTGTTGCGAAAAGCACTAATGAATAACCCCAATAACAATGGCTATCAAAACATCAAATTGGGCTACACATTTAGAGAAAACATTTCGCCCGTCTCTGGAACGGGATACATCACTCTACGTATAGCACCCAACCCAACCGTAACCTTTAATGCAGTTTCTCAGTCAAGCGTAAATGTGCTTGCTGGTAAGAATGATGCGTACTGCGAAAATAGACCGGTTGAATTTATAAGTAAATTTGATATTACTGATGTTACGGGAGTGACCAATACGGTAGATAAATTTACGTGGGACTTTGGCGATCCTCTTAACTCCGTAAGTCCCAATGTAAACTCAATTACGGATGCGAGCAAAGGCTCTTTGCTAGGCTCTACTTCCCAGAACATAGGAGTGGCAGAAAAGCCGCTTCACAGCTATAGTAGTTTCGCAACTTACACGGCAACGCATGTGGTTACTTCTAATTATGGATGTCAATCGAAACCCTATACCGCCAATGTAAAGGTAGGCGCAGTTCCTACGGTTACCTTCGATTTTAAGGGCGTTTCAACGGGAAGTGATTTCTACTTCAATTTAACCAATGTCGCAACGGCCACTTCGGCAAATGACGGCATTAAACAGTTAACCTGGGATTTTGGTGACGCGAACAGACGAGACATAACCACCGCATTCACCGATTCAGTGAAGTATAATTATTCGAGAGCTGGACTCTATAACGCCAGCTTGAAATTGACTTCTAACATAGGCTGTATTAATACCCTTGTGCCTCAACGGCTACTCGTATTGCCGTTGGTGTCAGGTACCAAGAAATTTGACTTTGAAACCGACCAGCAATGGTTTGATATTGCAGTAGGCCCCATCGCTTCTTCGTGGGCGAGAGGAAAACCTGCTGTAGGATCTACCCTACCGTTTGAATTAAAACCTGAAAATGGACAAGGCATTTGGAAGACCAATTTAAGCGGCCCTTATAACTCGGGTGAGCGATCTTACCTGTTTTCACCAGCGTTCGATATCTCTAAGGTGGCCAAGCCATTAGTGAGCTTCGATAGTTATTATAATTTCAAAGCTAACAATGCAAATGTGCCGGATGGTGTAGTGTTGCAGTTTTCAACTGACGTCTATAACATTGTAGATTCGCGCAAAACCTGGTATACGCTCGGAACTTATGATGGAATAACGCCTTCGGGCTATAACTGGTACAATAGCCAGGGGCTTGCATCGAAGCCAGGCCTTCAAACTGTTGGCGACTACGGATGGAGCGGCAACTCGGAAGGTTGGAAAGAATCTAAACACACGCTAAGTTACCCCATTGCTGTGGGGCTAGATAAAGAAGGAAAACGTATTTTCATATCGCCAGAAAAGTCAAAGCGGTTGGTATTTAGATTCGCGCTCGCAGGTGTTGATGGTGTTAATGTAAGAGGAAACGGCTTTGCATTAGATAACTTCTCTATTGGCGAGCGAACAAGGCTTGTTGTAATTGAAAGCTTCAGCAACCTAGGTAACAAGTCAGCCAACGAAAAAAGTGAAAGTGATCTTCTTAAAACGTTAACCAATAGAACAACTACTGGAAATGTGAAAACTGGCTTTGATCAGCAGGATGTGCTCAATATCAACTACCATATTGCGTTCCCCGAAAAAGATCCATTTAATTTAGATAACCCAGACGACCCAAGTGCAAGGGCATTGTTCTACAATGTGAAAGAATCGCCCCGATCAAGGCTGGATGGACTCAATGGCCTAAAAGATTTCCCTAATACGGGCGACCCATTGTTCTCCGAATGGACGAGTAAGTACGACCAGCAAGCATTGAGATTAGCAGATGCTTCTATTGAGTTGAGCGGAATTTTATCGGATGAAAAAACGGGCATCACCATTCCTGTAAAAGTAACCGCACTTACCGACCTTGACTCCGCTAGCACGGTCTTACATGTAGGCGTATTAGAACGGTCCATTGCCTTTACCGCGCTCAATAGCGAAAATCAGAAACTGATAGCAACCGAAAACAGAGGACAAGTAAATTCTGAATTTGTACTTAAGAAAATGCTCCCAAACGCCTCTGGAAGAAAGTTCAACAGGAACCTGAAAGCCAACGAATCGGTAACCTTTGCCCCGTTAACATGGATACCCGATCCGAAAAAACTATACTTGCCTACCAATGACTTATATGTATTTGCGTTCGTGCAAAACTCAAAGACGGGCGAAATCTATCAGGCGCAAGTATCGGGTATTATAAACGATCCGAATGTAGTTACTGGCATTGGCGAACTCACGGCAGAAGACATTTCCGTTTTCCCCAACCCAGCGAATAAAGAATTTACGATTGAATTGCCATCAATAACAACGCAAAAAGTGGAATATCAACTATTCGATCAAGTCGGAAAAGTAATACAGACCGGAAGCATCAACGAAGGCCAGCGGAGCAAGACGATTAATTCAGAAGATTTCTCGAACGGCATTTACATCATTCAGTTGAATAGTGGTGCCGATAACGTAATCCGTAAAAAAGTGATGGTGTTTAAAGAATAAAGACAATCAGATTCTCTGCGAATAAAAAAGCCCCAAGCAGCCCTTGGGGCTTTTTTTGTTTGCCACAAGAACTTTCACAACTAAAAAAGTGTTTCTTCCATTCATGCCGCTAACATTCCATCCATGACAACACACGACTTCAGAAATTTCAATCAGACACTTCCACTACTCGATTATACTATGCCTGCACTTTTCATTGGACATGGCTCGCCTATGAACGGCATAGAAGACAATGACTTTAGCCAACGCTGGAAGGGGCTTGCCAAAGAAATACCAGTGCCAACTGCCGTAATTGTTGTATCGGCACACTGGTTTACGAGAGGCACTCACATTACGGCCATGGACCATCCCGAAACCATACATGACTTCGGTGGCTTTCCAAAAGAATTGTTTTCCGTTCAATACCCCGCCCCAGGAAGCCCATCTCTTGCAGAAGAGACCGCCTCCATGGTTCACACCGCCACTATTGACCTTGCGCACGATTGGGGGCTAGACCATGGCACCTGGACTGTTTTAAGGCATATGTACCCCGAAGCAAAAATTCCTGTGCTGCAGCTTAGCATTGACTATACAAAAGCGCCCCAATACCACTATGACTTGGCAAAAGAATTAATCGCGTTAAGAAAAAAGGGAGTACTCATTATTGGTAGCGGAAACATGGTGCATAACCTTCGGTTGATGTCGTGGGAGATGATTAAGAGTGAACTCGGCTATGACTGGGCTAACGAGATGAATTCTACCTTCAAAACCCTGATTGTAAACAAAGAGCACGGCCGCCTGATTCAATATGAAAAGCTGGGCAAGGAAGCCATGATGGCCATACCCACTCCCGAGCATTATTTACCCTTGATTTATTCGTTGGCACTTCAAGGAAAAAATGACGATGTTTCTTTTTTTAATGATAAAGCCGTTGGCGGTTCATTAACGATGACATCGGTTAAAATTGGCAATTGAAAGGCGAGCCGTTTAGTACAGAAACGAGTAATGCTGGGAAGTCACTGCGAAAGTACTCGCTAGGACAACCACTTACGGATGAACGGTAAGTAACCAAGACTCTTTGAAGATGGCCATTTTCCGGAACTTATCTCGATCGGCCCGAGCTATGGTGATATCGTTCGATTCGGAGATGTGCACATACCAGTGATTGTGCGCGGATAAGAATCCATAATCCGCATCTATAAAGCCCAACTTCCTCAATCCATCACTGTACTTTTTAGCATTTGCTTCTGAGTTGAATACCCCTGCAATTACGTAATCTCCCAGGTTCATCTCCGAATTATGCGTTCCTCGTTTAGCAAACTCGTGACGCTCTTCATGTGGATGAGTACCTTTCTCGTCTTTGTGTTCTATATCCGGATCTGCCGCGTGGACTTCCAATCGCTGTAGCCGATCTTGTTCTTCCTTGTGCTGACTTACGGAATCCAATACAATGCGTGTTGTGGGAACAATTTTCAAATCTTTCGCCACACTTTTAGGAACGCCTTTTATCAACTGATTCTGTCTATGCGCCACTACCTCCTCAAGGGTAGGGTTTTCACCTAGCCCATCGGTTTTCTTTTGTTCACTTGCCTTCTGCGGAGGAGTACTTTTTTGAGCTGCCGCGGGTGCTGCTTTCTTTTCAGCCGGCCCTGGTTTCTTAGTTTCCACAGGCTTCTTTTCTGGTGTGCCTTTGGCAACTACCACGGGTTTTTTGTCGTCTGTTTCCGATGACACCTCCATTTCAGTTCGTTGGTAGCGAGGAGCAGGAGCTCCCGAAGAAGGCTTGTATTGTTCGGGGGTTTTAGCCAGTTCTGCCTTTACTTTGCGCTTTTCATTTGCCAGTTCCAGCGCTGTTTTTCTCGGCTTCTTTTCTAACTCCGTATTGACAAACGAGTAGATCGGTATCTTTTTATTCCGTTTGCCAAACAAGTAACCCAGGTGTATCTCAAATGTAGGATTGGGTAGCTGATTCTCACCGATGTTCTGAATAGTGTAAGAAAAGCCCACGGCCATCTCTTTATTCAGCCGGAAACCTCCCAGCGCAGATAGTCCGAAGTTGGCCTTGTAAGAAGCACCGAAATGAACCAAGTTTTTAAGATGTACCAGCGCTGCCACTTCTATTTGCGAAGGCAACGAATTGTTAAATCGGTAAATCAGGTAAGGCTCAAATATGTTTTGGCTATTGTTGAAGTAAAACCGATTGCTAGCATGTATCAGAATTGATTCGAGTGGCTTAAATTGAGAAACCCCAAAAGAGGTAGTAGTTAGATACGAGGGCTGAAATAAGTTGGGGATCGACAAGCCCGCATGGAACGTCTGTCCATTATAGGATGCCCCCACACTGCCAATGGTCTGCAAATTACTTTGAACTAAGTTACCAAGAAGCGGATCACCCGAATTTCGGAAGGCTGGATCAAGCGCTTCGAAATCTACCACATTGGACGCTATTCCTGCCGAAAATCCAAACCGAAAAGATTGGTTCTCAGAAATGGGTAGGGTATATCCGCCAGCAAAAAGCGCAGACGAGGTGTTAATAACTCCTTGTTTGTTACTCGTTAACGATAAGCCAATATTCACTCTATTGAGTAGCGGGGCTTGAATACTGAAATTGGCAATTGCGGGGCTTCCGGTAAGTCCGAGCCATTGTTTTCGGTAAGAAACAAACATCGCGGGCCTCCCCTCCACCCCCACCAACGAGGCATTAATTAAAGAAGGGTTAAAGTAAAACTGTGTGAAGTTTTGCAGGTCTTGCGAATAAGTGTGCGTACTTATCAGATAAAAAAAGAATAAAAACGTTAGTAAAACGTGTGTCTTGAGTTTCGACATCGAAGATGTAGTCTTATTCACGTAGCAATATGCTAAAATTCAATCGTTTCTCCATCATTACTAGTGACTAAACAGATGCGGACAGTCGAGGTCTTTGTGCACCTTTTTTATCCGTGTGCGAAAGTTGATCATCAATTCATGCGATCCTCTCGAATAACTTCTTACATCACTTGTTATCCAATCATAAAAATAGCCCACGGATAACTTATCGGTTATTCTCAAATTGGCAAACGTGGTGATGCCATCTCCGGTTCGGTAAGACGTACCTATACTCACCTGCTCATCAAAAATTAAGTTTAAGTTAAAGTCCATACTCACCGGAGTGCCATCTTGAATTCGTACTAACACCGAGGGGGTAAGCATTATTCTATCGGAGTGTGGATTTACCCTTAATTTAACGCCCGCATTCAAATAATAGTACCTTGGTATGTACAACGGCTGCAACGAATTGTTAAAAAACTTATCATAGCTAATCAGGCCGGGAACAGACAAGCCGAAGAATTTCTTTTTATCGTAATAAAAAATGCCGGTACCCACATTTGGCTTTATCTCACTGTTGTTTACAAAACTAGGGTCGGCAGCACTTCGCAGCTTTAGTGCGCTAAAATCGGCCTTGTAATTGTTTGCTCCTACTTGCACACCCATAGAGAACGAGCCACCCGAAGCAGTTTGGATAATATACGCATAGCTAGCGAAAGCACCAGTGTTGGTGTAGCTCCCAATCCGATCGCTGGTTACCAGCGCACCCAGCCCCACCTTGCCTTTATAAAAAGAGCTATGTACACCAAGCGTTGCCGTAACAGGTGCTCCCTCGAAATTTACCCATTGGTTTCTATACGTGAGGGTAGCGCTTAACTGAACGTGGCTTCCTGCATAAGCAGGGTTAATCAGCAATCCATTATAAAGATACTGCGCTGTTACTATGTTTTGTTGGCTGTGGGCCAGGGAGTTGGTTGTTAGAAGAAAGATGATAGTCCATAGTCGAAAGTCCGAAGTCCGAAGTCGAGAGTCCTTAGCATGGCAGCAGTTATTCACAGTAATAAGTCCACAGTAGCCAGTAATTAAGGCGCGGAGGTTATCCCTTGAACGAAGGAAGCTATTTATCAGGTATCGGAAACTAAAACATAAGCGATAGAAGCTATTTTTCAGATAACGGAAACAAAAATACAGAACACGTAAGCTCTTTTTCAGAGAAAGGAAATTCAAACACAGACGAAGGAAATTATTTTTCTGGTAACAGAACTTAAAATACAGACGCAGGATGTTATTTTTTTGATCACGTAAGTTAAAACATAAGAGAGACAAGCTAATATTTAGAAAACGGAAGCTATTCCGGAGATAATGGACAATTAACCATTGACCCATTGAGCCTTGTAATTTGCAATTCGTAATTCGTAATTGATTCATCATCTCAGTAGCTCTAAATATCCCGACCTTGGTGTAGAACCGTCTCCTTTATCGATAATATAAAAATACGTGCCTTCTGGCAATTCAGTACCTAACAGACTTATTCCCTCGTTAGAAATACCTCTAAACGCAACATCGCTATTATCATATCCTTTCGCTTGATAAACAATGGTGCCTTGTCGGTTAAAAATCTTCACCTGGTTATTCGGAAAATCCTGAATACAAGCAATCTCAAATACTTCGTTTTGGCCATCGTTATTATTAGAAACACCGTTGAAGACGAGAATCTCCGGAAGTATTTGGATGGACTTGGTGAGCACACAATTCCTATCGGAGGTGGCAGTTACCTTAAATGTACCTTTCGGCAACTCGGATAAGATAGAACCCACTTGAGTGATGCCCCCGATGTCCCACACAATGCTCGATATCAATACATCGTTCAGCGGTATGTATTTGGCCTCGCCAATATTTTGCTCGCAATTGGTGGGTTTTGTTGCCACATCGAAGTCGGGAAGAATTTGCGCTGACTTTACTTCTGTAACGGCAGGGGCCGAAACACAGCCCGAACTATCTTCCACCGCCACGGTGGTGTAGAAGCCCACGTCCAAGTCTCTATAGAACTCACTCTTATCATAATCGGGCGTTGCTTTTGCCGTTTTGCCATCCGACCATCGGAACGTATAGCCCTGCACTTCGCCTTGCACAGACGCACTGAGCGCACCATCGGGCACTACACAACTGGTTCTGTCCGACAGCACCACTACCGTTGGCGGAGGTGTCACCCGCTGTTTGTCTTCTATGGTGATGGTTTTCGTTCCGAAGCAACCCGACTCAATGTCCGTAGCTTTCGCGGTGTAGAGCACTGCCCTTAAGCCTTGTGCCTCTGCGCCAGAGTAGATGATGGGCGTGGTAACAGGGCCTTCGTACCAGTCAAAATTGTAGCCCCTCACCTCGCCTGCCACCGATGCCCTCGCCACACCATTGGCTTTGGCAGGATCGCAAAAGGTCAGTGGCGCAATCTGTTCTATAATGGGTATCGGATACACCCGCGCATCCTCTACCGTGATGGTGGCCGGGAAAGACGGACAGAAACTAAATGCAGGATCAGGCACAGTGGCTTTCACGGTGTACGTGCCAAGCGGTGCAGTATTGATTTGCTTTTGATTGGCATAAACAGGTGTACCCGTTGCCGTGGTGCCATTATACCAATCAAAGCGATACAAGTTGCCAATTCCATCGGCAGTAGCGCCAAACAATACGCCATTGGGCGATAAGCAATTGGATAACGGAACGGCTGAAGCAAGTGCCCTTATCGCAATGGTATCAATGGCTAGTTTATACGTTTCTTTACTGAAGCAGCGGGTAGCTTTATTCGTCACTTTTACCGTGTAGGTAAGCGGGTCGTTAAAAAATATGCCACTCAAATCGGGACTATCCGCCAGCACTTCGGGGTCTGTAAGCGAAGCACCTCGCAACCATTGGAAGGTATAATCTGAAAAATTCAGGTTTCCATCGGCCGATACCTGGAAGCTACCGGACCGGGCAGGCAACAAGCAAACGGTGGGTTTGGTGAAGTTGTCGAGGCTGATGACGGGCTTGGCGGTGTTGTCGAGCACGATGCCCCCTTGGTTGGACGAAGTGCAACCCAGCGGATTGGTAAACTTAACGAAGTAATTGCCCGCTACCCGATTGCCCAGCACATGGACGCCATTTGCTCGGGCGGTGAGCAGCGTAGATTTATCATCAAACCACTCGAAGTCAAAACGGGTGCGGTCGGCAGTAGTAGCCATAGAGTATGTTTTAGAAGGCACCAAGCCAGGCACTTCTTCTGTAATCTCCACCACGGTTAAACTTCCGTCTTCCAACGGAGGACATTTCATTTGTGCCACGGAGGTGAAACTACTCGTAAACTCCGTTTTCTGGAAATCGATCACGCCACTTACGGTATTAACACATCCTCGGAAAGGCGAAGCCTGATCGGTAGCCGTCACAAAATAAGTTCCAGTAAACAAATTGGTAACTGTTGAATTATTTAAGTCCGTTCTTGCTACGCCAGCGCCATTTTTAATGGGTGTACCTGATGCATCTGCCGCCCAAACAAATGAGAAATTGGGCTCTATCACATTTGTTCCGGTGGTAGTTCCATCATTTACCGTAGCAGAAATACTGCCATTGCCGAGCGCGGCAAGACATGCGTAGTTAGCAATGCTCTTGGTATCTATGGCTGGCTTTTGAGTCGAGTCTCTCAAAACTACCGGATAGGGAATAGAAAAACAGCCTGAGCCCTTGCCGCCCTTTTTGGTGGCCACCACATGGTAGCTGGCAGCACCTAATGAAGATACGATTGCGTTTGGCGATGCACTCGTTGAATTGGGAGATGCGAAAGGCGAGCCTGTAGGTACAGGAGGCACAGCACTCGCTGGAATGCCCGGTGTGTAATTGCCATTGTACCAATCAAAGGTGTACGTTTCACTCGCCATAGCGGGAAGACTTACGTACTTCGCATCTCTACCATTGATGGCAAGGCTTCCATCAAAAGGGGTGCAATCAAATTGGTGTTTTACGTCTACGTCCAACACGGCTATGTCGGGAGTAGCTTTGTCAACAATTACGGTTGAAGCCGGTGAGGAAGAACAAAAGTTCTTTCTATTTGTAACTACCAGCGTGTAAGTTCCTTCCGAAACTACATCTGGTGCGGCAGTGGTATAGGCGGTTCTATTGGTTGCATTGGCGATAGTAACCGTTGGCGTAGCCGGAGTAGTCCAGACAAAATCATAGGTAGGATCTTGCGCAGCAAAATACTTTACACTGTCTGTTTTAAATACGGTGGTTGTAGCCGTAGACAATACCGGATCTTTCACCTGAAACTTAATATTGCTGGTAAAAGGCGTGGCCGTTATTTTGCCATCGTAGGTTTCAAACAAATTATTACAAATAGTTTGAGGCGAAGTGCTGAACGACACCGTAGGGTATTGACGGTTGTCTTTAATATTTACTCTAAATGGTGCTGACTCGCAGCCCGAGCCCGGCAATAGGCCCGTATTGCGTTTAGCAGTAACATAATAGGTTCCTGCGCCATTGGCTGAAAGAGAATCTAGTTTGATATTACTCACTAAATTAGTACCTGTTGCATCCGTCCATTGGTAGGAGAAGTCACTGGTTAATTCCGCGGTGGTAGGTGTTAGGGTTGCCCCCCCCCTGTCTCTGAAAGTAACTTTTGTAACTTCCGATTTACCGCTCTTTATTGAGCAAAATAATTGATCAATTGTTTTTACTTCTTCCACAAAAACAGGAACTGTGTTTTTAAAGATCGTAGTTCTGGCAGAATCCAATACGCAACCTGTGGTTTCATTCCTTAAACGTATTTTATATTGACCTTCTTTATAATTGGTTCTAGTTGCGCTAGCCTCATTGATGTCTGTAACCGCTCCGAAATTATTGGACGGTGGTGTTAAAATACCATCCGTTGGATTGCTTAACCAAGTGTAGCTGTATTCATAGGGTTTGGGTGCTGAGGTCGTTGCTGTTGAATCGGAAGCAGCAAAAGTAAGTTGCCCATCAAAAAAGACTGGACTGCATGCGCTATTGCTTACCGTTGCGAAAGTGAGCTGGGGCTTAATACTCTTGTCTTGGATTTTGACTTCAATTGGTGGTGACACACAGCCCAAACCTTCTGCGGTTTTTTTCTTACCCACGGCATAATAAGTTCCAGCATTCATCGTAACAAAATTGGATTTTGATAAGACATCGCTCACAATCGTTGCAAGCCCAACGTCTTTTAAAGGCGAACCAACCGTGCCAAAATTTGCAGTTGTTACAGTAGGTGGAGTTGTATTAAACCAGTTGAAATCAAAATTAGTGGTTATCTGTGCTGAAGTTAGGTACCTAACCGAGTCAAGTGCCTTTGCCCTCCTATCCAGTTTTACCTCCTTCAGCTGAATGGAACCATCTGGATTACATATTAACTGATTCACTGAATTCGCGCTTACAATTGAAACTGGATACTTACTCAAATTTAATGTGGCTGTCGCATTAGAAAAGCAATTGGTCTGATTGCTGGTAACTTTTACAGTATATGCTCCTTCCAATAAACCTACTAGATAGTCATTATCGCCATCGGCTAACTGGTTTCCATTGTTTGAGACAGAATTTGCTGGAGAAACTGCTGACCCGTTGGAAGAAACTACAGGAGACCAAGTATAGGCGTAGCTGCTAGATAGCAGAAGTGGGTCTGTTACACTTATCTTCAATTCACCCTCGCCCACCGTAGGATCGCATGAGGTATTCGGCAAAGTAGTAATGGTGACGGATGGATCTTGATGCACATCTTTTAATGTAACAAGGAAAGGCGGAGATACGCAACCTCGTCCTTCTGTTGTTTTTTTCTTCGCAGCAACATAGTAAGTACCTGCCACCACAGGGTAATTTGCTGTTGATAAGAATTCATTAGTAATCGTGGCAGGCCCAGAATCGACTAAAGGTGAACCTACTGTGCCAAAATTAGCTGTGGTTAAAACAGGAGGCGCTGAACTAAACCAATTGAAATCAAAATTACTGGTGAGGTCTGTCGATAAAGTAAATGTTTTCACAACGGGAGGAACTAAGCTAGGGTCGGAAGTTTTCGCGCTCCTATCTAGGTCTACTTGTGTTACCCTGATCGAGCCATCGGGATTGCAAATAACTTGATTAACATCAGCCGTTGCTGTAATCGCAATAGGGAACTTGCTATCTGCTACTGTTACCACAGGGAATGCTTTACACGCAGTAAGTTCATTGGTGATGACAACGTTGTAATCTCCAGCAGCTAAAAGTGATTTAGTGCGAGCTACCGTTCCAATTTCACCCGTAAATAATGGTGGCGCATACGTGCCAACAAAATCATACGAATAAGTAGACAGAAAACCTGGCGTAGTAGTTGATTCAATGGTGATGCTTCCCTCTGGAGCGGTCGGATCGCAAGAGGTATTAGGCAAAGTTGTAATCACGGGTACTGGCTCCACATGCTCATCTTTAATGACAGCTGTTTCTATAGGTGCCACGCAACCAATGCCAGTTGCACCAGAAGTACGAGTTGCTTTCACATAGTAGGTTTGAGTATTGCCAAAACCACTAGCGCCATAAATCCAACCCGACCCTGGTAGCCCAACTTTGGCAAGGTCACCTTCAAACAACTCCCCACCCATACCAGTGCCATTTGCGACTGCGCTGTAGAGGGCCGTAGAAGCCAAGCTAGGATCTGTTACGGGATAATAGGCAAAAGTGTAGTCGGTAATGTTATCAGGAGTAGTGTTGTCGGCACGGGTTACGTTTGTTACCAGTACGCGGCCGTTAGAAAAAGCAGGTGTAACACCGCAAAATTCTTCTGGTCTAATATCCAAGCCAATTTTGCCTGGAATATCGGGTTGGTTAGGTATGACAACAATTTGATCAGCAGTGCATTCGCTCGTATTTTCTATTATGGAAATTGTATACGCTGTATTTGAGTAAAACCCCTTTAAATTCTTACTCTGAGTTGAACTGCTGCCTATTGAATTCGTATAAGCTTGAACTGGCGCAGGCGATACATTTGTGATTTGATAATCCAATGTTCCAGGAAGAGGAAATGGCAAGAGTTGAACGGCTGGTGGAGTTACTGGCTGAGATAATTGAGCCGGATCTTGGGTTACAGTAAAGTTAACCTCTCCGTCACCAGCACCAGGTGTGCAAGCTGTATTGGGGACTAAATTATCTATAGTAATTAATGGCTTGCTTACAATTGACTTGAGTGTAACAGCATTCGTCAGTTTACATGCAGGCGAGACACTTAAGTCGGTAATTTCAACAATATAGTCACCCAGCAACGGGCCAAAAGTTCCACTTGTAAGTGATCGAAAATCAGGAACTCCCAAATTACTAGTGAAATTTCCAAAATTGCCACCTACTTGATTTGCTGGCAAAGGATTACCACTTACATCGGTTTGCAAGCCTTTGTACAACTTAAAGAAATAATCAGTTTTTCCAGCAACAATATTATTTGAAGTCAAGCTAACGTCAATTCGTGCGTTCGATTTTGTTGGATTAAGATAATCCAGTTCGCATTTAGTTGAATTGATTGCAGTTAAAGCAGCAGTAGGCGCATTGACATATGGAACATTATAAAAAGCAACGGAGCCGCAGCCGGAGTCATCTCTAATAACAAGAGTATAAATACCAGCTGGCACGTTAGTTAAACTAAAATCAGCTCCACTAACAGATTGACCAAACTGTCCTCGGTACTGTCCATTAACCGAAGATATTGGAGCGATTGGCACCGCTGGAGTTCCACCGGAAGCCGCAACATCATAATTTTGAGGGCCCGAAGGAGTGGTCGATAAAAACTGCGGAAGTACTGTATTATTAAAGAAGTTAAAATCAGTATTTTGTGTTCCGCCAGTGAACCAAAAATAATCATATACAAAAGGTAAGCCACCATTATTTGGATTATTGATCGGCTCAATTTTATCAACGTTTATTCGGCCACTATTGTCATTACAAAAGGTTGCCTCTGTGGCCGCATTAACAGTTATTAACTTATTTGTTTTATCTAAAATAGTAACAGTAATGGGAGAAGAGTCGCAATTTGTTACACCATCTCTTACGACTACTGTATAGTTTCCAGGGAGTAATTGTTTAGTAATAAGGGGTTCAATAGGATTAGTTGTTGCATTGAACGGCAATGTAGGATCTTGTAAAAAACTGATGTAATCAAAAGGAGGGTTTTGTTGAGTAACAGCTGGTGCTGCAGGGTCTTTTACAATAATCTTCGCGGTTGGCGTAGTTGTAACCCCCGCTTTATCGGTTGTTTTTGCATATACCCCGCGTGGAGATTCTACTTCGCGCAAGTAAAATACGGTATAATCTGTAGCCTTGGTTAAAGTCTTACTGGTAATAGTGGTTAAATCAATGTCCACTTGCATTTTGCCGTTGGCAATTACGCATTTCGTAGCCGGTTGAACATTGGAAGCACTTATTACAGGAAAGGCTATTTTATCTGGCAAGAAAATGGTCTTTGTAGATGTACAACCTGTGCTGTTGTCTTTTACTTGTGCAGTATAGTTATCACTTGTAAGCCCAGTTGGGGTTAGAGTTGTTAAGTTTTGGTTCGTGGCTACTGGCCCTCCTGAAGTAGACACAACAGCACCAGAAGTTCCAATTCCTCGATACCAATTATACTCCCATTGCCCTGTCCCTGTAGTTGCTACGAGTAGTTGCCCTGAAGGGTTACCACCCGCACACGCCTTTTGCTCATTAAATACGGTGGTAGTCAGCACTGGCAACGTTATATTATCCGCGACAGCGGCAGTAACAGCGTTTGCAACACAACCTAAACTCGTGTTGGTAACCCTAACTGTATAGGAACCAGCCTTGCGGCCACCTAATGTGGAGGTGACGGTAGGGAAAGTAGAGGTAGAAGGTGGAGGAATAGCGGGAGAAGCCGTGGTAGCTCCATCAAACCAAGCAAAACTATAGACATGACCATTCTTTTGATTCGTATCAGTTGTAACTGTTGCCCTGACCGTGCCATTGAAAGCGGCTGGTGCACCACAAACTGTATTTGTGGTGGTGGCCAAGGTTACAATCGGCTTCGAGCTATTATCAGCTAATAAAAGTGTAGAGGTTTTTTTGCATAGCGTAGCGGTGGTAGTTACTTCTACCGTGTAATTTCTTCCCGAGCCTCCTTGCAGAGCACTCGCAGTTGTGGAGGTGGAAGGCAATACAGGCGAGGCGGTGGTTAATCCATCAAACCACGCATAGGTTGAACCTGTGGTAGGTGAGGTAACGGTTACCGAACCATTTTTCAAAAGTGGGTCGCAGTTAGTAGAAGCTACCGAACTCAGTGTAATTGTAGGTAACACAGTTGCATCCGCCACGGTGGCAGTTACAGGATTAGAGGTACAGCCGAGGGTATTATTTCGCACAGTTACGGTATACGATCCGGCATTTAAACTTCCAAAAGTCGTTGGCGGGTTGGGTGCACTTGCTGTTACATCATAAGGTGCGGTTCTTACCGGACTTGTACTTGTTAACGTGTAAGTAAAACTTTGTCCATTTCTTCTGTTTACATCGGTGTTCGTTCCTGTCACCGTGCCATTGTAGGTGGATACGGCACAGCCAGTATTAGCGGTAGTGGCCAACGTTAACACGGGCAGCGCACTATTATCGGCCACTGAAATAGTCGATGATTTCACGCAACCTGTAGAATTTCTTGTGGCCACCACATTATAACTTCCCGCAGGTTGCCCTATAATAGCACTGTTGTTATTTCCGGATGAACCTGGATCTTCTGTAATGGCTCCGCTGTTCCATGAGAATTTATAGCCATCCGATCCATTAACAGGAGTTACAATTGCCTGCACTGCTCCATTGGCGGCCGTTCCGAGGCATACCGTGTTGGGTGTAGAGGTGACTGACAAATCAGGCAAAATCAAATTATTGTTAACGGTCACCGTAACTGGGTTCGAAAGGCAGTTCAGTCGATCGTTAAGGACAGTCACCGTATACTGCTGCCCTCCGTTGAGATTATTCAATGCGGTGCTTCCACTAAATGTTTGGCCCGTGGTGGTAGGGGTAGGCACGTAAGGGGTAGCGGTTCCCGTTCCATTGTACCAATTATAGGTGTAGGTATCGCCACTTGCTCTATTGTTGTCTGTAAGTCTGTTTTTTGAAACCGAACCATTGTAATTAAGAGGGCTCACCAAGGGTGTGCAGATAGTATTAGTAGCGGTGTTTAGCGTAAGCACGGGTGCGGCACTATTATCTTGCAGTAGCACAGTGGCGGTATTATCACAACTGGAAATTTCCGAGGTAACAAGCACTGTAAAGTAGTTATTCGGACCTCCTTGTTGCCTTTCAAGTATTCTGGACGTCTCTCCTGATATGGGAGTTCCCGTGGCTGTTTTACCAACATACCATTGATATCCTATTTGGTCAGGTGCTTCAGAGTTGGGGGAAAATACGGTGAGTGTTACTCTTCCATTGGCGTCACCGCCAGGGCAATTGGTAGAACCTGTTTGCGCCACACTAATGGTGGGCGGCACCGGGCTGTTGTTAATGGCCTGGCTTACCGGATCGGAAATACAATTGAGTGTTTTATCTTCTACAAAAACGGAATACGTGCCACCATTTAAGCCAGTAATTTGGTTCGTTGTCTCTGTGCGCGTGGTGGGGCCTACGCCTCCAATTGTCTGTCTCCAAGTGTACACATAGGTATTTAGATTACCAGTGGGATCATTGGGATTAGAAGCAAATGTGGCTTTTAATGTTCCCAAATAAACTGAAGGGTCACAACTTGAGTTATCGCTCTTCGCCAATGCCAGCGAAGGTTTGGATGCATTGTTGCTGATGCTCACTACTTTGGTTCCGAAGCAAGTAGAGGTTCTATTGGTTACTTTTACCGTATAACTTCCTGCGGCCAGGTTGGTGATTGCCGCTGTGGTAGCCAATGGCCGAGGCAGAGCGGCACTGGTAGTATCGCTGCCCATAAACCAGCGGTACGAGTACGTGCCCCCGATGGTAACCGAGGCGGTGGCCCTCGCATTTGATTTGGTGACATCGCAACTGGTAAGGTCTACCTTGGTAATGTTTATACGCGCAGTAGTGGGGGTGTTGGTGGCATCACCCACGGTGATAATGGCTCGGTTGGAAGCACACTTGGTGGCTCTGTCTTCGGCTACCAGCGTATATTGGTTAGCAACCAGCGCAGTATAATTGGATGCCGCCCCCGCTGCAGGCTGTTCAAAGAAATTGCTGGCTACTTGGGTAAGGGTAGGGCTTCCTATATTTCCGTTGTACCAGTAATAGTTAAAGGTGGCGCCTGGCAGCCCCGTGGCCGTTGCACGTATGCTTCCGTTGGCGGGATTGCAGGTGCTTTGCGACACATTTGTGGAGGTAATGGAGGGAGTAGTCCTGTTATCAGTCATGTTGATGGTGCTGATGTTGGAGCAGCCAGTTTCCACATTGGTAGCCAACACGGTATAGCTGCCCGCAGCGATGTTCGAAAGAACGGCTTGAGCCGCTGTGCCAGGCGCAGCGGTTTGTCCGGTGACGGCTGTTGCAACAGAATTAGCACCGGTATACCATGTGTAAGTAAAGCCTCCCACGGGTGGCACACCGCTCACGTTGACGGCCGAGGCTGTCAGCACTCCGTTCGGGGTGGTCGCATTGCATGAAAATTGGCGCGTAGTGACAGCGGAACTGACGGTGATACCGCTGGTAGACGTGACTACCACGGTAAATGAGTTAGAAGCACAAGCGGTAGCGGTATTGGAGGCTACCACGGTGTACGATCCGGGCAACAAGTTATTATAGGTTGGGCCTACAAAATCCGGTGTGGGCTTTACGGCACCGCCATTGTACCAACGGAAGGTAAAGCCAGCCGTCAACCCGCCCACGTCCGCGGAAGCACTCCCTGAATTAGCAGGATTACAAAGTGCAGGCTTCACGTTAGCTGCCAGCACTTGCACAGTTGGCACTACGGTAACGTCAGGCACGGTGGCTGTTAAAATGGTATTACAATTGGATGCCTTATCGGTAACAAGTACAGAGTACGTGCCGCCACGAGCACCGGATAACACATTGCTTCGAGATAACACAGGGCTGGT
The DNA here is from genome assembly GCA_027487845.1 of Flammeovirgaceae bacterium. Taxonomy (GTDB): domain Bacteria; phylum Bacteroidota; class Bacteroidia; order Cytophagales; family Cyclobacteriaceae; genus ELB16-189. Next base: position 31,447 of record JAIYCV010000029.1, on the reverse strand, counting down.
GCCAACTACCGCACCCGTATACCATTCATAATTGTAGTCTGTTATGGGCGCGCCTCCTGTGGGGGTAGCAGTAAGTCTTCCATCGGGAGTGCCGCAATTGGTAAATGGGTTGTTCACTGCGATGGTTGCTCCAAACGCCTTAGTAGCTGTGCCAACGATCGCTATCTCGGAGTCTGATCTACAGCCAGTAGCATTATTTACTGAAAATACGGAATAAGTACCAGCCGCTAAGCCGTTCCACTGTGCACCTGTGAAAGCCGCAGCCGAGATACTACCGGTTGTAGCGCCATTGAACCAATAAAAGGTATACCCCGCGGTTACCTTCGTTCCTTCCAGCTTGTAGGCCTGCACTGTTCCATTGGGGTTGGCGGGAAGCGAACCACATTTTATCTGATCGCTGTCTTCCGTAATAATTTTAAAATTGGTAGGTACAATTGGCACCGACACAAAATTGTTGGTATAAATACACTCGATAATTGACGTATTAGGTTGGGCAATAGGGCTGGGAGTGGTTGTGCCCGCATCATTCAACGAAGCGAATAGGGTAAATGAGCCGCCCGTTCCGACCACGGTCATGTTCACCACTTTGCGCAGCGAATCGGGTTTGAATTGGTTGAGGACAATGGTTTGGGTATTTAACTTTTGCGCCCCCGGCTTCGAGGGATCGCCATTGTAAAATGTAATGGGCATGTTTCCCGTCAGAATCAAATCGCCCACATTTTCAACGGTAAATGAAACCGTGAAATTGGCAGTGGGGCACGTAGGCGTTGTAAACGTAAGTGGCCCTTTAAATGCTACGTCAGGTGACGGATAGGTAGGGCATGCTTTGGAATCTAATATCGGTGATTGATTCAAAAAGGTGTTCAAAGGTTGGCCTGGCCTGCAGGGAGCAACTCCGCTGGCCGAAATCAACTGATGTTGCTGCTGCGAGCGAGGGATGGTTAAATCATCGTTTACGTTCACATTAAAATAGGCGTGCTGGTTCCATACTTTTCGTGCTGGCACCCACGGATCTAAATTCGACTTAAACATGCGCACTTGCCCGAAAACGTTATCTGCCAACACGTTAATGTCGGTGCCGTCATTGCTGGCACACGTCACACAAATTTCGGTAGCTCCGTCCGCATCGGCATCTACCACAATGGGGTATTCATTGGCTGTTCTAGACTTACAAACGGCTGTAGCAAAGGCATTTCCGGTTTTTCCATCGATGATGTAAAGATTGGCTTCATCGCGGTAGACAATTTCGTTGGCTCCGTCATTATTAAAGTCAAAAACCGTAGTGCTGGTAAATCCAGAGGTTAATTCAGAAATCGTAACTGCCCACTTCAAACTAAAATCATCGTTGAGTGCAAACAGCCGGGAACCCGAAACAAACGTGGCATTCAGCTTTCCGTCTCCATCAATGTCGGCCAGGTTTACTCGCCCTGTGCCATTATACCAACTGGAACCGTTTAGCTGCTTGGGTTGATAGGTTTTAAAATTATTGTTGGTTACGTCCCAGAAGAAAACCGTGGTGGTAGCTGTGCTGGAAGAGCTGGTTGCTCCGTTCATTACGATGTCGAGCTTTCCATCTAAGTTAAAATCGGCTATGCTTGTCTGGCTGGTAACATAACTGCCATTGAATTTGGGGAAATACGTGATCGGTCCGAGGGTGGGCAAATCATTAAAACGTTTTGCCACGGTGAGTGAGCCCGCGCCCGCAGTTCTTGCCCCCAGGCCAACGGTAAAAATTTCTCCCCCCAACACTAATTCGAGGCCATTGCCGGGCAACACGTCTACTGCCACGGGCCCTGCATCCACCAAATTCCAATCGCCAGAACCTGGAACGATGATCGTGCCTGTTCGAGCATCTAAAATCTCGTTTCGATAATACAACTCCACTCTCCCGTCCGAATCGAAATCAGCCAAGCCAATATCATACGGCTTGTCATAGGCTTTGACACGCCACAGTTGATTGCCTTGACAATCGTAAGAGGTAACGTAATAATCGGTGCCTTCCAATTCGGCAATAAAAATTTCGGCACAATTATCATTATTAATGTTTCCAATTGAATGATCGAAAAATTCTGGACTACCAATGGTGGTAAACGACCTTTGCACGGTAAGATCAGTCCCTTTTAAAATGTAGACTCTTTTTGAGCCCTGATGTGTGGTCACCACATCGGGAACGCCATCTCGGTCTAAATCCCCTACTACCACCACGCCCAATGTCATGGCGGTAAGATTTGCAGATGATGCTGCCAGCTTCATTCCGAACAAGCTTGTTTTTGGAGGAGGGATTTGGCACGTTTTATCTGTACCAATAAAGTAGTTTACGCACGTGGCGTTGTTTGCGCAATCGCCATCAAAACAGTCGATTAAGCCGTCACCATCGTTGTCGATTCCGTCTCCACAATTCGACTCTTGGGCAAAAACGGATAGCGTGCCAAACAAAATACTCGTTAGTAAAAAAAGTCGGAGTTTGTTGTTCGTCTTTACATTGCTTTTTCTTTTCTCGCGCATAACCATAGATCGAAAAATTAATAAAAAGTAACCACTTTACTTACATATATCTTACTTTCCTCATACCGAAAAAATATGATTGGAGCAAAATAGATGGACCCCACTCTATTCACGTTTGAAATTATATAATCGGTCTATTAAACTGGTAGGCGAAACGCCAAAATGAAGGTTTATGGGGTTAAAGGGCAATGAAATGGAACAGGGTGAAATTCTTATGCACGGGAAATTGAAAAAATGATCGAAGGTTACCCGAAGGTTACCTGAAGGTATCCCGAAGGATAGTAAATCTCAGACAGATGAGCGTTCCATTACGACTATAACCGCCTATTCCTCCCTATTGATGAACTCCATCAAACCAGCTTTTAAAATCGCTGACTTTTTCGCGGCTTACGATGATTTCATTCTCCCATTTAACCAATGGGGTGATTTTTAGGCGACTATTGGAATAGACCACTACATCTTGAATGGCGTTGATATTGATAATGTAAGCGCGGTTGATTCGGTAAAATAGCCTTGGATCCAGCACTTCTTCTAAGTTCTCCAGTGTATAATCGATGATGAATTTTCTCAACTGGTTGGTAATCAAATAAACATCTCGCCCATCGGCATAAAAAAGGCTGATTTGGTCTGCCGTTACTGATCTGATGTGGTCTCCCAGTTTGACCATAAATCTATTTTTAATGGATCGGTCGTTTCCCGCAAGGGCTTGCAATGCCTGCGATGATTTATTTTCATCCCATCTCAGATGCTCGCTCAGTTGTTCCAACTTCTGCAGGCTGGTTGTTAGATCAGCGAACGTAATCGGCTTGAGCAAGTAATCGATGCCATTTACTTTGAAGGCCTCCAACGCATACTCACTGTACGCGGTGATGAAAATAACGGGCTTTACTATTTTCACTTTCTTGAAAATCTCAAAGCTCATTCCGTCCACCAATTGCACGTCCATAAAAATCAGGTCAATGTCTGATTGATGTTCTTCCAACCATTCTACTGACCCGGCCACGGAATCAATGCGCTCGCTAACTTTTATTTCCTGGCTGTATTTCAACAGGTAGCGCTTTAGCTTCTCGGCAGCCAGTGCCTCGTCTTCCACAATCACTACTTTCAGTGCCAAACTCATATCGCTTCTTCTGTTAATGATGGAACATTCACAATCGGAAACTTGATATAGTTTTGGTTACCCGCTTTCACTTGAACAAATATTTTATCGCTAAAAAAGGAATAGGATCGTTGCAATCGCTTAAAGGAATTCATGCTGTCTTGGTGCGCGATTAATTTATCATTTAATTGATGTTGCAGCACAAGGTAGTCGTCTTCTACATATAATGACAACGTCAGTGGGTGTTTTTTGGAAATCAACGTATTGCGCACAATGGAGTCGATGGTCACTAACAGCGAACCAGGAATAAGATAGCCATCGCTTACTGCTCCCTCTACTTCTTTTAATTTCACGCCCCCTTCTATTTTGCAATTCAGCAAGGCAACTAAATTTCTTGCCGAAGAAAATTCTTCCTGAAACGTAACTAATTCCTTATGCCGATTCACCAAGGTGTAGCGATACACGCCAGCAAGATAGTCTATTTGTTCTTCTGCTAAATTGGTGTCGTTGTGAATAGTTAGGATCAAGTTTTCAAGGCTTTCATAAAGCAAGTCCGGATTGATATCATTTCGGAATGAAAAGAAATCTGCATCCATCTTTTCCCGCAGTTTTGTTTCTTGTTCAATGCGCTCTTTGTTCTCACGCTGCAAATAATATTGCGAATAGTACAGCACGTTGTACAAAACACTTACAAATCCATAAATGGTAAGAAACAAGTTAAGCTCCTGCTGCCCAATACTAAAACCCACCACAAATGTATAATAAGCAGAAATTGCTGAACCTATCGCTATCATAGACAGGACCACTACAATTACAGTTTGCACAATAGGAGAAGGTTGATTTTGTGGCTTTTTGCTCCGTGTTAATAGCGAAATCAACCATCGCATTAACTCAAAACACAGGTAACTAAGTAGTATGCTTACATATAATTCTTGATTATTGAAGATCGTTTCGAGATTGCTCAGGTTGTTGTTAACAAGTAGAATTAACAGGTAGACCATCACTCCGACCACTATCCCAGAGATCAATCGAAAGAAAGGATTATGGATAAAAATCTTATTCATTAATTTTTACGTTGAGCGCTTTTAAAACGGGCAGCTGTACGGAAAATTTTTCATTGTCTTGCACGATTAATTCTTTGTCGGTAAAAAATTTATAGCGTTCCTTGATGTTGGTCAAGCCTACCTTTAAACTAACTACAGACTGGAGGGGCTTCGTTTTGTTATTGGTTACGGTAATATGTGTGTTATCAGGTGCAGCAATATAAATCATAAGCGTACTATCTTTTGATATTCGATTGTGCTTGATGGCGTTCTCTACCAACATTTGCAAGGCGAGCGGTGGTATTTTACTGCTCATCACATTAGCCGGTAAATTGATTTCTAGTTTTAAATTTTGCTCGAATCTTACTTGCAACAAAAAGCAATAGGCTTTAACAAAATCTACCTCTTCAGAAAGCGAAACCAGCTTTTGCTTTTGGTTGGAAACCACGTATAAAAAGGTGTCGGCCATTCGTCTAATAAACTCCTCGGCTAACCGGCTGTCTTTATACAGCAATGAGGAGATGGTGTTGAGACAATTAAAAAGATAGTGAGGACTGATTTGGCTTTTTAGCGATTCAAACTGAAGCTCCAACTGATGACGTTCAGCCCGAAGCTCTTCCACTTGCGTAACGGAATAATAGCGATACGAATAAAACCAGCCATAAAAAATCTCATAAATAAAAACCGTGATCGCATACAATATACAAAGCTTTAAAAGCTCTTCTTGATTCGCATTAAGCACATATCTTCCCATCAAAAACATCAGCAACACGGCCACTGAAATATTGGCAACGAAGCCAATCAAAAAACGGAGTAAAAAAAACTTTCTCCACTCCACCAGCCTGTTTAGGAGCGAGTCCATAAAGATCACCATAAAACCGAGCGTAATGGTAGAGCCAACGGCCAATAAATACCTTTTATAGTTTGTTAACAGAAGAGGAAAACTACCCACCGTGCTATAATGCAGGTACAAATAGAACACGATGCCTAGCGCGCCAGAGCAGAGGCAAAGTAGGCCTGCCTTTTTCCATCCGAACTTAGACCACTCTTTTAAAAACCGATTCATCTGACACTAAACTAATTAAATCTACCTGGAAGTTGAAAGGGGTGCACCTGTTGAAAGTGGAACTTTAAATTATCTATTTTATTGATGCAAGGTAATCCAAAAAAATTGTAGGTCGTCATTACTCAATTGCCCGCATGGCTCTTCCATAATAGGTTTCGGAATCAAGCTTTTTTGCGGCAGCGCGGTACGCATCTTTTAACATTGGATCACCCGCCTTTACTTGTTGGCTTGCCGCGATCAATACTTCTGTCAGGTAATGATCGGAGTTTAGGTTGCCAGATGCTTGTAGAACACTGACAACTTTTGCGCTACTTAATGTTCTGTTCTCTAACACCGACTTTAGCACCATGGCGGCATAGTGATCGCTGTCCAACTTAGATGCCCGGTCGATCAATAATTTGAAATCAGCCTCTTTCAGATCTTGCTTTTCCAGTACATTATCCAATAATTCAGAAGCATAGTGATCGGAATCAATAGAACTGCTTAGAGTAAGTAAGTTTTGAAGTTCTGCTGTTGACAGTTTGTTTTTCAACAACTCATTCAGCACCTCCGTTTTGTAATGGTCTGAATCAATTCCATTAATTGACTCCAACGCTTTTTGGTAAGAGATGGCGGATAGCCCTGGCTTCGAAAGAGCTGCTTTTATAACTTGAGTGCGATAGTGATCTGATTCAATCGAATTAGTAGCTGCCAAGACTTCAGACACGGTAGCATCGTTAACAGATTGTTTCAGCAAGCTCGTTAGCACTTCCGTTTTGTAATGATCTGATTCCATTTTGCCAGATGCCTGTAAGATAATTCTAATCGATTCAATCGAGGCCGCCTGGCTCCTCAATGCCTCTTTAATTACTTCCGTCTTATAGTGATCGGATTCCATTTTGTTCGTAGCTGCAAAAACAGCATCAGACGATTCCCTCGTAGATAGAAATTTGGAAAGATTACTTCTCAAAAACTCAGAAAGATAATGGTCAGAATCAATGGAGGCAGTTATTTTAGTAATCACATTTGAATATTCTTTGGCAGCTAAATTCAAGGATACCAACACCTTGGCATAATGAATTTTAACATGATCGCTTTCCAGGTTTCCGATCTCACTTAGTACTGCATTTACACCACCTGATTTATAAAATCGGTTTACCCTGCTTTCAGCTCCAATGGTGGTAGAATGCACCAGTTCAGGAAGCACTTCCTTCATCCATTGACGTCCTTCTGGTTCAAACGGAATAGGCGTACGCCCCTCGTAGTACTCGCGCTTTAAGCTATTTCCGTTCGGCTTAACGATCAGCGTCCTCTTACTTCCAAAAACTGTTTTCTTTATCTCCAGGTATCCATCGGGGGTCATGGATTTAATGTCCTTGTCGTCATCCGTCAACTCTATTTTTCCTCTGATCTCCACGCTAAATGACGTAAGGCCATTAGAGGTAGAAAAAGAAATATGTCGATTTTTAGTGGAGGAAGAAAAAATCTCAGTTTGGGCATTTAACCTCGATGCGAAAAATTGGAAGGCAAAAATGATCAGGGTTTGAATGAGTAGGTGCTTCATGGCAATGGTGTTTTCTATTTTCCTTTTTAACGCCATAAAGCTGGGCAAGAGTTGCCTTTCAGCAAAGACAAGGGTAATGAGTTGTAAAATTAGTGTAGTGGGTTGTGAAGAAAACCCGTAGAAATAAAAAACACCAAGGATATGTCTTGGTGTTTTGTAGCCCGTAGGGGAGTCGAACCCCTCTTACCAGAATGAAAATCTGGTGTCCTAACCGATAGACGAACGGGCCTTTTTTCTAAAGTGGGTGCAAATATAGACGTAGAGATTTGATTTGCAAATCAAGCCCGTGTTTTAATTAAATTAGTTTGATTTCATCGCAATGGTTTGCGGCAATTAATGTCAAATACAAGCTAGTAGATTCTTTTCTCGACAATAGGTTTTAGTGAGAGAGTATTTTACTTTTGAATCTCTAAATATAACCTTACTGACATGACAAAAATTGGTATTAATGGATTTGGCCGCATTGGCCGTTTAGCCTTTCGGGCAGCAGTTAATCGCCCAGGTATTGAAATAGTAGGAATTAATGATTTGGTTGACCCCGAATACATGGCATACATGCTGAAATACGATTCTACTCATGGCAAATTCGATGGCACAGTAGCTGCGGTAGATGGCCACTTGGTAGTAAATGGCAAAAAAATTAGGGTTACTGCTGAAAAAGATCCTTCCAATTTGAAATGGGGCGAAGTAGGAGCCGAAATAATTATTGAATCTACTGGTTTATTCCTAACAAAAGCAGATGCTCAAAAACACATTAATGCAGGTGCAAAAAAAGTGGTGATGTCTGCTCCCGCTAAGGATGATACGCCTACTTTCGTAATGGGTGTAAATAATACGCAACTAAAATCAACCGATACGATTGTATCAAACGCTTCTTGTACAACCAACTGCCTTGCACCGCTAGCAAAAGTGTTGCATGACAACTTTGGCATTTCAGAAGGTTTGATGAGCACCGTTCACGCGGTTACAGCAACCCAAAAAACCGTTGATGGACCATCTGCAAAAGACTGGAGAGGTGGTCGCGGTGGTTTCTCGAACATTATTCCTTCTTCTACCGGAGCAGCCAAAGCGGTGGCGTTGGTAATTCCTGATTTAAAAGGAAAGTTGACAGGCATGTCTTTTCGGGTTCCCGTTGCAGACGTTTCGGTAGTTGACCTGACTGTGAAATTGGTTAAACCTGCCTCTTACGAGCAAATTAAAGCTGCAATGAAATCGGCTTCAGAAGGACCACTAAAAGGAATTATGGGTTATACCGAAGATGAAGTCGTATCGCAGGATTTCCTGGGAGATGCTCGCACCTGCATTTTTGATGCCAAGGCTGGAATTGCGTTGAATGACAGCTTCGTAAAAGTGGTAGCCTGGTACGATAACGAATGGGGATATTCTAACAAGCTCATTGATTTAGTTCAGGAGATAGCAAAAATTGGATAAATCCAATTCAAACAAAAAAGGTGCTTACGGCACCTTTTTTGTTTTCAGATAAAGTAAATAGAATCGAACCAACGCGCCAACCAACTTTTTGTGGTCTTGTCTTTATTGGTTAGTTTACCTGAAAATTGACAATGCCATGAATGAAAGCAACTCGTTGGATCAACTCAATTCTTTGAAAGATAGCTATTTCAACATCCTCGCCTCTTTCCTCGAAAAAGAAAAAATAGACTCGCGGTTTGTGCGCTGCTTGCTCAAATGGGGATTTCAACTAAAACTTACTCCTGACGACATTTTACAACCAAAAAAGGAACTTGAAAGCATACAATTTATTAATCCGTCAAATAAGGTAGATCGGCTCGAGGCGATCTTTCACCTGGTACAAATGATCTACCTTGATCAAACGGTAGAAGACGTAGAATTAGAACTCGCAGGCGTTTACGCAGAAAGGCTTGGCTTTAAGAAAGAAGTAGTCGCTGATTTATTTAAATCCATCGCTACTGAAAGCTCCGATGAACAAGTACAAAAAGATGTGCATCAAGAAGTAATCGACTTTCTGACCCTTAACGAAGACCTCATCAGCTGAAATTAAACTTAACCATTCGTTAACACGAACTACTCTTCAATAGTCCTCATTCATTCTGATATTTAGGACAGTTAGTATGAGTTTTTTATTTAACACAATCGGAAGGAGGCTTTTTCTCTCGTTCGCTATCATTTTTGTGAACGTGTCCCTTATTGCTTGTTTGGTTTTTTTCTACACAGCTATAAATAAAAAGTACGCCAACTTGACAAACGCGGCAAAGAACCAACGTGTGGACATTGTGCAGGTACTTAAATCAGATTTAGATTTCCTGAGATTCTCCCCTACGAAAGCAGCATTTTATGAAAACAACTCGAAAGTCAGCTGGAGTAAGTCGAGTAGAAATTTTGATTTGCACAATCGGGATGAATTTTTGATTTTATTAAAAAAAAATAATCAACAATTACTTGATGCGTTGGTCAACGAAAAACTTGCCAATTCAGAAGATAGAAGAAAAATAGACAGCCTTCTTGAAAACTACAATGTCACCTTTGTTATACTAGTGGAAACACTTCGGAAACGAGGATTTAAAGACTTTGGTTTGGAAGGAACCATGAGAAGCTACGCGCACCAACTTGAAACAAATAACACAATTTCGGTAAAAGAGCTATTAACATTAAGGAGGTATGAAAAGGATTTCTTTCTGCGAAAGGAAAACGTCTATAAGGTGAAATTTAACACGTTAGTTGACGAACTAGTAAATAAACTGAAGGATAAGCCGCGTGCGCTCAATCTAGTGACCAACTACCGCGATTCGTTTGAAAGAATGACCCAACTAGAACAACAAATCGGCTTATCGCCTGAGGTTGGCTTAATGGGCAAACTAACAGCTTATGCAGACGAACTATCTAGCGAACTGGAGGACATTTCGATTAATTCGGAGCATCGAAGCGAAATCATAAACAAAAGATCGTTTATTGTATTAGTTGGTATCGGACTTGTCTCGTTGCTGCTCTCTTCCATTGCCACTTATTTTATTGCTGCCAAGCTAACTAAACCGATCAAAAGCCTTTCCAAAAACATGGAGAAGTTTATGCTTAAACAAGATTCAGTTGCTGATGGTATCTCCTACTCTAGCAGCATAAAGGAAATTCAGACTTTGTATGAATCATTTTTTGCACTGCGAGCCAAACTGAACGTTCAATTTGAAGAAATCAACCAGAAGTCAGCACAATTAGCAGATCAAAATCTTGAGCTAACGAAACTTAATGAAGACCTTGACCGATTCATCTATAGTGCCGCCCACGACTTGAAATCTCCCCTCGATTCCCTTATGGGATTGATAAATATTGCACAGATAGATTTGGCTCATGCTGGTAAAGGTGAATACTTTGTGATGATGAAAAATAGCGTAACCAAGCTGAGCAGTTTTATAAAAGACATTACCGATTACGCTCGCAACAAGAGGCAGAATCTTACCATTGAAGGAATTGATATGGAGAAATGCATACTTAACGTATTTTCTGATCTTACTTTCTTGCCAAATTATTCGAGCTTAAAAAAAGAAATTTCAGTTTCCGGAGGTTTGTTTTATTCCGACAAAACGCGGTTAGAAATTGTGTTGAAAAATTTAGTCTCAAATGCCTTTCGTTATTCAGATCCGATGAAAGACAGTTACATTCATATTAAGGTCGCCATAACATCGTCAAATATGACCCTGACAATGGCAGACAACGGACTGGGTATTGCGGCCGAACACTTGCCAAAAATTTTTGAGATGTTTTATCGCGCAAGTCAGGATTCAAAAGGAACTGGCTTAGGCCTTTTCCTGGTTCGCGAATCAGTAAAGATCCTTGGGGGAGAAATAAAGGTAACCTCTAAATTAGGAGAGGGAACTAGTTTTACCATAGAACTCCCAAACCTTCTAAGTTTGAATAAGGAAGAAAAGCAAAGCACTCTTTTTCAGACAACTCAGTAGAAACAAATTAGAGAAGTATCTTTGGAGAAATTCTAATTTAAAAACATGGAATTTTCCCAACAGATATTTAGGAATAATCTCGCCCAAACAACTCCTTATCCTTTCTCTATTCCTGTTGAGAAAGCCGAAGGAGTATTCCTTTATGAACCCTCCGGCAAGCGCTATTTTGATATGATTGCGGGCATTGCCGTAAGCAATGTGGGGCACCGGCACCCACGAGTTATACAAGCTATAAAAAATCAATTGGACAAGCACTTACATGTGATGGCCTATGGCGAGTTCATTCAAAGCCCATCGAATTTATTAGCAAAAAAGTTAAGTGAATTATTACCTCCCTCTCTTAGCTGTTCTTATTTTGTCAATTCTGGCACGGAGGCAAACGAAGGCGCATTAAAACTGGCGAAGCGATTTACGGGAAGAACGCAGCTTGTGTCATGCAAAAAATCATATCATGGCAGCACCCATGGATCATTAAGTGTGTCGGGCAACGAAGTAAAGAAAAATGCCTTCCGTCCACTGTTACCGGATGTACAGCTCATTGAGTTCAATAACATCGATGACCTTACAGCAATAACCAATAGCACGGCTTGCGTGATTATGGAAACCATTCAAGGAGATGCGGGTGTGCGCATACCGACAAAAAAATATTTGCAGGCAGTAAGGGCGAAATGCGATGAAACGGGTACGCTCCTGATTTTAGATGAAATTCAATGTGGCATGGGCCGCACGGGGTCTCTTTTCGCATTCGAGCAATTTGATATTGTGCCCGACATACTTACCATCGCCAAAGCGTTCGGGGGCGGATTGCCAATTGGTGCATTTGTCTCTAGCAAAGAAATAATGAGTTGCCTTACCCACCACCCAGCACTTGGCCACATTACTACCTTCGGAGGAAACCCCGTGTGTTGTGCATCTGCATTAGCTACCCTTCAAGTGCTGGAAGAAGAAAAGCTAATTGCCCAAGTTGAACAAAAAGGAAAGTTAATTGAATCCCTTATTCAACATCCAAAAGTGAAAGAGATTAGACGCAGCGGGTTGATGTTTGCCATCGACTTTGACTCGCCCCAACAAGTGCAAAAGATTGTCGATGCAGCGTTGGAAAACGGAGTAATCTGCTTTTGGTTTCTTTCTTGTCCAGCCAGCTTTAGAATTGCCCCTCCCCTCACCATTACCGAATCGGAAATAACGGAAGCCTGCTCTATTATTTTGAAGGCAATAGAAAATTCTTGATCTTTATTCTATCTATGAATCAGCCCACACAAATTTCCAATTTGGATAAAGTATACAAATCGCTAATCGTGCTTGCGCTGATTATCGCTTTACTCGTAATGGCAAGCGACATTATCATTCCATTTGCATTTGCCTGTTTATTCTCGGTTGTCTTGCTGCCTATTGAGAAGCGACTGGAGAATAAAGTTGGCAGAATTCTTTCCATCACGATCGTGTTGGTTGCATCGCTTTCACTAATGACACTTGTCGTTTGGCTGGTAGTAAATCAATTGGCAACGCTGGCACAAAGCTTACCCAACCTCGAACAGCGATTCGTGGCGTTGCTGTCCCGAATTAATGAACAAGTAAGCAACACGTTGAGCATCAGTTCGGCAGAACAGGTTCAATTGTTAAAAGAAGCGCTCAAGAATCTTTCCACCTACGTGGGATCAGCTCTTCTATCGGCTTCTTTCCTCATTTACTTTTTTATACAAGTACCGATTTATATTTTTTTACTGCTTCTGTATCGCGAAAAGTTCAATCAATTCTTTCTCAGCTTTACTGAAGAAACCGAGCTAAAGTGGAAGGATGAAGTAACAGGTGTAGTGCGAGGCTACATTTCAGGATTGACCATTGTGGTTCTTATTTCTGGCACACTTAACAGTATTGGCCTGCTAATTATTGGTATCGATAATGCCTTTTTCTTTGGATTCTTGATCGGAGCGTTGACCATGATACCCTACGTGGGTATTATCATTGGTGCCATGTTTCCCGCTTTATTCGCGTTGCTAACAAAAGATAGTCTCTGGTATCCCATCGGAGTTCTCGTATTGCACTTTAGTGTACAATTCTTGGAAGCAAATTTTATTACACCAAAAGTGACTGGTTCACGCATTAGTGTAAATGCGCTGGCTGCCATTGTTGCCTTACTAATTGGTGAAAAAATGTTGGGCATTGCTGGCATGATACTGGCCGTGCCCGCAGTGGGGGTGGCAAGAATATTACTTTCATACTCTGGCTATTGGAAACCGTTTGTTATTCTACTGGAAGATAAACCCAGTTTGGATATTCGGCAGACAGTGGAAAGGGATAACGAGGCGGGGAAAAAAAAGCGCAAGAAAAAATAACTAACCTATCTTTTCAATCATCAAATTGTGATTGGTGTAAATACAGATGTCTGCAGCAATGGTAAGACTTTCGCGCACCATTTCTTCGGCAGATAAATGAGGAGCATGCTTTTTAAGGGCAAGAGCTGCCGATTGCGCATACATAGAACCTGAGCCAATGGCAGCCACTTGATTGTCTGGCTCCAATACATCTCCTGTTCCTGACAACACTAAAATCTCATCTTTATTGACTGCAATCAACATGGCTTCTAACCTTCGTAAGAAACGATCTGTACGCCAGTCTTTGGCCAACTCAATGGCAGCGCGCTTCATATTACCCCCATAGGCATTAAGTTTCTCGTCAAAGCGATCCAGTAACGTAAACGCATCGGCCGTAGAGCCCGCAAAGCCAGTAAGTACTTTACCCTCTTGAAGCTTACGTATCTTCTTTACATTACTCTTAGCGATGGTGTTACCCATGGTAGCTTGGCCATCGCCACCAATGGCAACTTGGCCATTATGAGAAACGGCTAAAATTGTAGTTGCGTGGATTGTGTTCATTTATATAAAAGATGGGTATGCTCGTAAATTTCACGTAATGGGATGGTAACTCCTAACGAGTAGATGGTAAGGTTGTCGTTAAGTAATTTGAATTCCTCCAATTCCCAATGATGGAATGAATTTACCTTGAAGCCCTCAACACCTATAGTTTCTGAATCAACTAAAAGATACTCCTTTAATGTGGGTATATCCCGATACAATTTGAACTTACCGCCACGATCGTAATCTTTTGTGCTTTCAGACAAGATTTCTATCAGAACAGTTGGTTCTTTCGAAATTATCGTACTATTGTCAACCGAGCCTTTTACATTGCAATAAATTGAAATATCGGGATAGGTATAAAGCGAATTTTCGGTGATTTTCAGCCGTTTGTCACTTCCATAAGGTCTGCAAGGTTTGCCTTTTAGTTGGCTTGTTAAGGCACTGAACAGATTGGTAAATATTTCATTGTGCAGGTCGCTCGCTCCTGCCATTGCAAACACTTCACCCTTATAAAATTCATGCTTTTGTGTAGATGCATCTTCAAAAGCCAAATATTCTTCTTCGGTCAAAAACCTTTTCTGGTAAGCAATTACAGGTTCTTCAGCATGTAAGGGAAACACTTCGCCCTTATAATATTCGTGTTTTTCCAGCGATTGATTTTCAAAGCAAAGATATTCCTCCACACTAACACGCGTTTTGCCATTAACTGTAATAGGTGTTCTCGCTTCTCTCATATCGTTAAATCAACAACCTCACAGGTTCTTCAAGCAGACTTTTGAATGTTTTTAAGAAGGCGGCACCGACTGCCCCATCGACTGCCCTATGATCGCACGAAAGCGTAACTTTCATTACGCTACCTGGTACTAGCTGACCATTCTTTACTACTGCAGTTTCCTTTATTCCGCCCACTGCTAAAATACATGCATCCGGTGAATTTATGATGGCTGTAAAGTCTTCAATGCCAAACATACCCAAGTTAGAAATTGTGAATGTGCTGCCTTCCCAATCGCTGGGTTGAAGTTTTTTGTCTTGTGCTTTTTGTGCTAAGTCCTTTACTTCGGCCGCAACGTGCGACAACGATTTATTATCGGCAAAACGAACCACGGGCACCACCAAACCATCCTTAATAGCAACGGCCACACCTATGTGGATATGGTGATTTTTTCTAATTTTATCTCCCAACCAACTCACATTTACGTCTGGGTTTTGGCGGAGAGCACCTGCTACTGCCTTTATGACCAGATCATTGAAAGACACTTTAACTGGGGAAATTTCGTTAATACTCTTTCTAGCTTCAATTGCTTTGTCCATGTTAATCTCCATGGTCAAATAAAAATGAGGAGCTGTGTACATGCTTTCAGAAAGTCTGCGGGCGATGGCCTTTCTCATCTGCGAAACAGCTACTTCCTCGAAGCTTTCCTTGCCAACAACCGATGGAAGCACAACAGGTGCTGAACTTTTTGCAGGGCTTGGGGCAGGAGCTGCAGCAGCAGACGGCTTGTAATTTTCTATGTCGTGTTTTGTAATTCGTCCGTTCTCGCCCGAGCCAGCGATTTTTGTTATATCAAAACCCAGGTCTTTCGCCATCTTTCTTGCCAATGGCGATGCCTTCACTCTTCCGTTAGAAATCTCTGGGGCAGCTACGGGAGCAGGAGCAGCCGCCTGAGCAGAAACAACCGCTGCCGCAGGTGCAGGAGTTGCCACGCCACCCGATCCTTTTGCAAGATGCGCTTTTAATAATGTTTGCCAATCTGCATTCTTATCACCAACAATTGCCAACACTCCATTTACCGTTACTGGCTCTTTCTCCTTTGCACCCAAATACAAAACGGTTCCGGTATTATACGATTCATATTCCATGGTGGCTTTGTCCGTCTCAACTTCTGCCATCAATTCACCCGACTTCACCGAATCACCCACCTTTTTATGCCAAGCCGCAATGACTCCTTCAGTCATTGTATCACTCATTTTCGGCATCAACACAATGTCAGCTTTTATGCCGGTTGTGTCTATTGCCGGAGCAGCAGAAACCGTGGCCGCAGCAACGGAAGGCGCGGACGCAGCAGCCGGTGCAGCTCCGCCTTTCAGTAAGGCAGCGTAGTCTTCGCCTGCCTTGCCAACCACCGCCAAAATATCATCGACTTTAACCGCTTGGCCCTCTGGTACGCCCAAATATAAAACAGTACCTGTGTTGAATGATTCGTAATCCATCGTGGCCTTGTCGGTTTCAATCTCTGCCATTAGTTCGCCCGATTTCACCGTGTCTCCCACTTTTTTATGCCATTTGGCCACCACACCTTCTGTCATGGTATCACTCATCTTGGGCATGCGTACAATTTCAGCCATTATCGTATTTGTTAATCGTTAGTTGTCAATTTTGAAAACCAAAAATAGGGCTAATGGGGCGATTTTTATGTGTCCTAGCTGTTTTTTTATTTGCCGGGGGCATGCCCTGCGAGGCGCAAAGGCCACCGGGCTGTCGGCAGTCGCCACCTTGGGCGCAAATTCACTTCGGGCTCCAACAATGCCTTCATCCCTTGCCCAAGTTCGCACTAGTAAAATCAATCCGTATTTTTATTGCTGCTTTAGTCGGGCACGCTATTCCGTTATCAGAATTTAAACGAACAAGTTAGCGCAAGCTCTTGTTGCAAAGGAAACCATCTCTAAAAAGCCGGTTAGAAATTAATGTTTCCTACCAGAAACTCAAAAGAGGAAGTGTTAGTTTCAACGGCATGAGAATAACGAACTCCAATATTAAACTGTGGTAGAAATCGCATCACATTTAAATCAACTTTAAGTTCGCCACCAAGGGAAGTGTACTTTCGGCTGCTGGAGGTGTTTTTGCCAAAAGCATAATCGACAAATAAATTGCCTCGTAATCGTTGGAAGTTTACAATAGGGCCGAGTGCCAAATCGGGATACCAAATAGGGAACGTATAGTTAGCAGAAATGCTATAAAAATCTTGGGCTCTCGTAATACTTTGCCCCCGTGGCGCAGGCACCTGATTTGCGAACAAATAATTGCTGATAGTACCGTCTCTTTTTAATGGATTGGGCTCTATTTGGGTGTATTGGTAAGCCCAATAGGCATTTATTGAATGGTGTTTGAGAAACCCTGGCAAAAATAGTCTTGAAAAAAATGAAAATTGGCTACCTGAGTAGTCTCCCCCTAAAGAGTTAACTGCATTTACTTCAATATACTGCCCCCATTTGCTAAAAATATCGCGTCTGCTTGTTTTTAAAAGTCTGTAAGCGGAAAATGAGAAGTTATTAAACACCAACCTGCCGTTGCCAAGGTAAGTTCTCAACGGATAATAATTTCTAACGGTATCGTTTCGAATAACGGCTGGGATAAATCTTGCTGAGTTGATGGAATTACTGAATTTTGACACGTTGGTGATACCAATGAAATTGGCAAATGTGGCGTTACTAAAATACTTCGATGAAGTTGTGTTCAATGGAATTCGCAATCCCACTTCTGTCTTTTGTTCTGTCCAACTTATTTTAACATTATCGTAGCTGGTATTGGTGGTATCTTTAGCTCTAATAATGGTCACCGGAAAATTGCCCTCATTCACTGACCTATTGCCTTTCGAAATCGAAAAATCAATAATAGGGAAAAACCCTTGGTAGCTAGCGGTGGCTTTCCAGGCCCCTACCTTTTCAGTGTTGTCATAATGGTAGCCAGCGTTGATGGCGGTGGTGCTGAGTACATCCTGAGAAGAAACGCCAATCTGCAAATCGTTCAGATTATTAACAAAATAAGACCCCCAACTATGCGGATTTATTATTCCGCTGGTGCGGTGATACCTTTTTGTTTCGTAAAGAACGGTGGGAATGCTGTCTAACAGAGTGGGCCTTCCCTCTTGCTCTACCAAGTGCTGGTAATTACCTTTCGAGGCAACGATCACTTTTTCCAGAGGAATCCAGGTGGAAGGATAGAATGGAATTTTCACGACATCTAACCCATCGCGCGTTTGCTCGTTGTAATAAATGCTTTTACCGTCAATCGAAATTGCCGGATAGTAGGCTCCGTATTTGGCGCACGTAACTTGATATTTCTTTCCGGTTTCTACGTGTAGCGCATAGATGTTGTCTATGCCGCTATAGGGCGAGTTATAAAAAACATAGTTCCTAAAGGGTACTGGGTATCCGATATTCTCGTCAGAAATAGGCGTCATTTCTATTTGATTGCCATATTCAATACTAAATTTAACAATGCATTTTCCTTTTGGGGTAGTCTTGAGTGCAACTACAAATAATCCGTCAGGGGTGAAATGTGGCATCGAGATAAAATCGTTGCCCGGATTAGGGAACTTCTTTATCGTTTTTCCACTAAAGTAATCTATCAATAATAAACGTGTGTTGTAGGCTGAATCCGTTTCTATTGTTGCTACTTTGTAGCCGTCTGGCGAAAGTGACGCTGCATTATATTTGCTTTTTTTAGAAACTACTGTTGCCACGTTATCGCCAAAATCAACGCCTTTTATGATTGAATAACTTTTAATCGGCCAACGCGGATCATACCTATACTCGTTCCAAACTACGCGTTGATTTGCTGCTGACAGCATACCTGCATCGTTCACTTGACCCTGCACATACCCTTTTACTTCTTTGCCATCTTTTATTCTTACCAATTGAACAATATCGCCAATACCAGATTTCTGAACAAGGATACTCCCATCTTCGAGCGGTTGCGGGTACTTGTAATCAGTATAGCTAGTCGGTCGAGTATGCATCACTTTCTCAAATGGCGACAAGGTGAGCAAGCTGAGTTCGTCTTTCCATTGTTTTCTGAGATCAGCTGCCATTTCGTTGTACAACTTCACGACATAAAGACCTGACTGCTTTTTTATGGAACTAGAAAAAGTGAACGGCACGAATGGCAAACTCCACGCTCGGTGAGTTATATCTCGCCATATATTGGCGTTGCCCGTTTTCTTGCGTAAGAACGACACCATTTCATACCCCAACACGTAATGATTGGGAATGTTATGCTTGTAGGAACGGAGATACTGTTTGTGATAATTGAACTTTCTGCCTTCCAATAAATTGGTTCTGAAAAGTAAATCGAAGTTGGGTATTCTACCTCGCCCACTATGCGTAAAAGCTGTTTCGGTAGCAACGGCATCGCCTTCCCAAAACCAATTTGGCGCGGCAGCAAAGGCAAGGCCAGTTAAAAATTGCTGACCGAAAACATAATACGCCAGTTTATTGAACCCTGTGATGCTATTTTGGAATTGCACAATATGGCGGTACTCGTGGGTGGCCAACAAATTGAGCCAGTCATTGTTTCCCGTAAATTGATTGTCTTGCGCGGGCATCGTATAAAACTCAGATCTTCGGGGAGAAAATGCTACAAATCCATTAGATACCGCGGTTTGATTTTGCAACACGACAGCGATTTTTTTAGGTCTTACCCCCAACGTAGCGGCTTCGGGTGCATGTATGTGCTCAAGCGTGTTGGCCATTCGTTGTGCCTGAAATTCAAAGCCTTTCGGATAGAGTATCTTAAAATTGGTGGTGTTGATTTGATACCATTTTATGGAAGGCGCATTGGCGCCCAACACTTCTAGTTCCTGTGCTTTCGCCACCTGCACTTGCAATCCAAAAAATACTATTAAAACCGGTAAAAAAAATTTCATATTCTGTAATCAACCGAAAAATACACGTTGTGATTCTATTTTCTTTAATTCATTCCTAGTAATTCTTACCTTTAACAAATGTTTAAAAAGCTGAGAGATTTTTACATACAGTATAAAGAATATGTTCGGGTAGATTTGGTAATGTATCTTGTTTTAATTCTACTCATTATCATCTATTTTATCTACACCGTAGTTTTTACATAGATTTTTCCGCCAACAATATCTCCCGCGTGTTCAATTTGATTTTTGTTGCCAAAGCGTCTGTTGGTAAATCATTTACATCTTTACCAAACGGATCTTCTATTTCTTCCGCAATCAGTTCAACACTCAACAAAACAAAAGTGATGAGTGCAACAATGGGTATTGTCATATACCCAGACGACTCAACGAAGGCAAAAGGAAGGGTGATCACATAAATAAAAATAAACTGCTTTATATAAATCGAGTACGAATATGGTATGGGCGTATTTCTTATCCGCTCACACCCTCCCATAATTTCAGAAAATTCTTTTAACTCGCGGTCAAGCAATAGCAATTGATCTCCATTAAGAAGGTTATCCTTGTATAAGCGAATAATCCGCTCATAGAGCAACGAAGAAACTTTATTCGGCACATGCTTTACAGAATGCATCGTTTCAACAAAATTGGGTTCATTAGTCGTTTCCAGATCAGCAATGTCCACTCCATTTCGTAAATGCTCCTTCACGGCAAAGGAAAAGTTGCCGATCATGATGGCAAACCACATACGGTTTTCTAAGTCGGCTTTATCAAGAAAAGCATTCAATTTGAAAGAGAAATTGCGCGTGTTGTTCAACAAGCTTCCCCAGAGTTTTCGCCCTTCCCACCATCTATCATATGCAGAATTTGTTCTAAACACTAAAAACAACCCCAATACAATCCCCAACAGGGAATGCATGGCAATAGTAGTTTTAAAGTCGAATTCAAAAAAATCTAACAACAAGTAACAGATAATGGCCGAGATCGACGCCATGATAAGCACTGCTGGCGTAAGCGTACGCATTACATAGCGGCTATTGGCATGAAAAAGGGATGAAATCCAAAGTTTAGGATCGTAGTTAACCATGCCCAAAGATGAATAATGAATAATATAAACACAAACTAGCAACTTTCACCAACAAAAATACGTAGTATTGAAATAATATCATTTTAATATCATCTTTATGAAAACTGAAAAAGAGTACAGTTCCATTTCTGGATACACGGTAGCGTTTGTTCTCATTATCTTAAATCTCTTTGGCATTGGCGTTACAGCCGCAATTCATTTCCCGATTTTCATAATCTTGTTTGGGGCAATTTCGGTTGCTTGCATTCCTGGTTTTTTCCTCGTCAATCCAAATAACTCAGTTGTTTTGGTGATGTTTGGGGAGTACCAAGGAACCGTAAAAGAAAGCGGGTTTCATTGGGTTAACCCCTTTTTTAGCAAACGTTCCATTTCTTTACGAGCTCAAAATTTAGAGAGCGACAAGATAAAGGTGAATGATAAAGTGGGCAATCCTATTCAAATTGGCGTGATCTTAGTTTGGCAGGTTCAAAACACTTACAAAGCTGCTTTTGATATTGATAACTATGAAAAGTTTGTGAAAATTCAGGTAGACGCAGCTGTTAGAACGCTTGCAGGGTTGTATCCTTACGATAATTTTGATAACGATGGTGAGATTACCCTGAGGTCAGGCCATAATGAAGTTAACAAAGCCTTAGAAGAAACCTTAAAGCACCGTCTTGAAATGGCTGGCATTAATGTGATAGAAGCACGCATTGGTAATTTGGCATACGCTCCTGAAATTGCAGGTGCCATGCTTAGAAGGCAACAAGCCGCAGCAGTGGTAGCTGCGCGTTTTAAAATTGTGGAAGGAGCTGTAAGCATGGTGCAAATGGCGCTCGAACATTTGTCGGCTCAAAAAATTGTGGCCCTAGATGAGGAACGAAAGGCAGCTATGGTAAGTAACCTAATGGTTGTGTTGTGTGGCGATAAGGATGTAAGCCCAGTAATAAACGCAGGAACATTGAATCAATAGCGTAAAGAGATGGCTCAAAAAAAACCGTTCGTGCTACGATTGGATCCTGAAATTCTTAAGGCTGTTGAAAAATGGGCAGCAGACGATTTTAGGAGCACCAATGGCCAGCTGGAATGGATCATTAACAAAGCTCTAAAAGAGACTGGGCGATTAAAGTCAAAAACATGAAAGTGCTACGGCCCGTATTATTTTCAGGGTTTAATGAAAGTTTTTATTACTTTTCGATTTTGTAACAAAAACTTAAATGAGACTTTTAACATTCCTGTTTATTCTTTGCGCTTCCCGTTCTTTTGGTCAAGATTACATTATCACCATCAAAGGAGATTCACTAACTGGATCGGTCAAATTTGTTTCCTATGACTTATTAGATAAAGTCCAGATTTCTAATGATAAGAAAAAGATCCTTACGGCTCTGCAAGTGAGAGAAGTTAAATTAAATGGTGAAACATACAAACCACAACGGTCGGGTAATGCCATTCGCTTTATGAAAGTGATTAAATCGGGTTACCTGAGTTTATTTGCTTTTAAACCCGAAAACCAAAATCTGTATGATGGCCGAATGTTGATAAAGCTAGATGGAAAAGCAATGGAAGCGCCCAATCTTGGTTTTAAAAAAGCAATGTCCGATTTTCTTGGCGATTGCGAAACGGTGGCTGAAAAAATTAAAAGTGGAGAATTCGGGAGGAAAAATTTAGGTGGAATAATTGATGCTTACAATAATTGCATCAATGAAAAAACAAAAGCACTGTCCAAAGAATCAACGTTTTTAGAAACATCGAAAGATAAGTTGGCTGCTATTGTTGCCTTGAAGTCTAAGATTGAAAAAACAACCGACAGTAAATCAAAAGATGCTATTGACTTACTGTCGGATATGGAAACCAAAGTTAAAAAAGGAGAGACGGTTGCTAATTATCAGATCGAAACGTTGAAAAGTTTACTTTCGTCTGTCCCTGAGGTAGCGAAGGAATTGGAGCAGGTGCTATCCCTTCTTAAATAAAAACTTGTTTAGAATCGCGGTAATTTTTTCGCGCTCAAACCAGAGAATAATAGCGGCACTTATAGCAACCAATACAGCATAGATAAACAGCTGACCTCCGTCATCCATTACCACAATACCAAGAATGGTAATGTGCGCGCCTATGGCACCCACCATCAAACCAAGCGCAAGCCCCGCCCCCAAATAGGCTGTTGCCGGGATAAGAATTAAAATGGCCGCAATCAATTCCAGCACGCCTGTGCCTATTCTACCGTAAGGCTCAATCCCGACCCTTGTAAATATTTCAACAGATTCGGGTGCTGCTGTGAATTTGAAAAACAGCGTTTGCAACAAGATTATTGCTGCTACAATTTTAACTATCCAAGGGATGATGGCGCTTGACTTGTTCATAAGACGAGGTGGTTAGTTTGGGTTTTTTTACGAATAAATTAAATGTATTGATATTAACTAACCCATTATACGACAATTAAGCCAGAGCGTAATGTCAGTCAAAAGACATAAACATCATTCAAAATGAATTAGTAGTTTTAGGAAAAAACTGACATGCCATTTTTCGTTGACCCAAATATTGCGCAGGCAAAAACGCTTGACACTGATTTTTATCTAGATCCAGTTTGTTTAGAACAAGCTAAAGAAAAGATTTTCGCTCAGAGTTGGCAATTTATTGGAACGACAGATCAAGTCAAAGATGAGGGTTGGATAACACCCATAACCATCCTTGAGAACTACCTTGATGAACCCATCATATTATCAAGAGATAAAAAAGGGGAAGTTCATTGCATGTCGAATGTATGCACCCACCGAGGAAACTTATTGATTGAAAAACCTTGTAAAGCCTTTGACATCCGGTGCAAGTATCACGGTAGAAGATTTCAACTGGACGGCAAATTTCTTTCCATGCCTGAATTTAGAGAGGTAGAAAATTTCCCTACCCAAGATGATGATCTAACAAAAATTCCGCTGTACAAACTTGGAAAACTTTTATTCGCTTCCTTAAAATCCGAATATCGAGCGGAGGATTTCTTTGCGGAAATGAAAGCGAGGATTGCGTGGATGCCGTTGGATGAATTTGTTTTTAGACCAGAACTTTCACGCGATTATCTAGTGGACGCCAATTGGGCACTGTATTGCGAAAATTATTTAGAAGGTTTTCATATTCCATTTGTGCATGCGGGCTTGAATTCTCAAATCGATTATGGAAATTACACAACGGAACTCTTTGCGTATTCCAACCTGCAAATAGGATACACGAAAAACGATGAGACAAGTTTTAATCTACCCGAAAGTTCACCTGATTATGGGAAAAATATAGCTGGGTACTACTTCTGGGTGTTCCCTAATATGATGTTCAATTTCTACCCGTGGGGCTTGTCGGTAAACATTGTTAGGCCATTGGAAGTAGCTAAAACAAAAGTTTCTTTTTTAATGTATGTTTGGGATGAAAGTAAACTAAGGCAGGGCGCTGGTGCCGATCTGCATGGAGTGGAGCTAGAAGATGAAGACATTGTGCAAAATGTACAAAAGGGAATCCGATCTCGCTTTTATAAGCATGGGCGATATTCAGTTACTCGTGAACAAGGTACGCACCACTTTCATCAATTGATCGCTAAGTTTATGAACAGTCGATAGTCCATTGTCTATCGACCATAAATTATTGACTATCCGCCCAACTTATTTCTTTACAAAGCCTAACGAAACAGAATTGATGCAATAGCGCAGACCAGTAGGTTCAGGCCCGTCATCAAAAACGTGCCCCAAATGGCTTTTACAAACCGCACATTTTACTTCCACGCGCTTCATGCCAAATGAATAATCAGGGACTTCCAGAATATTGGATTTCACAGCAGTTTTGTAAAAACTAGGCCAACCGCACCCAGCATCAAACTTAGTGTCCGACTTAAAAAGCTCGGTACCGCACGCCTTGCAAGAATAAGTACCCGCCTCGAAAAATTGATCGAACTTGCCTGTCCCTGGTCTCTCGGTACCTTTCAAACGAAGCACTTGATATTCTTCGGGGGTTAATTTTTTACGCCACTCCTCTTCGGTTCTAGGTAAAGTTGCCACAACTGTTGACTTGGTTGTTTGACCAACGCTTCGATGAGCGAAGGAAAGTGAGAATATTACTACTGCAAATAAAATTATCTTTTTCATGTTAATAGTATGATGTTACAGCGATTAACGCGTTTGCTGCTATTCCGTTCTAGTTATCTCGCAAAAAGGCAGATTATATAAGACATCTGTCTTTTGAGTGACATGTAAAATTAGATAGTAACCATTCCATCTCAAAATTGTTAATTGCAAGCGTATGAAGGCAGTTATTGTTGGTGCTGGAATTGGCGGGCTCGCTGCCGCGATCCGACTGAGGGCATTGAAGCTGGATGTTGAAGTGTATGAGTCGAATGCGTATCCGGGTGGAAAGTTGACGGCATTTACGAAAGACGGCTTCCGGTTTGACGCTGGTCCATCGCTGTTTACCATGCCCCATTTGGTAGATGAACTATTTACGTTGGCAGGCAAAAAACCAAGGGATTATTTCGTCTACCAAAAACTTGAAACCATCACCAATTATTTTTTTGAGGATGGCACAACCATTACTGCGTTTGCAGATAGGCAGCGATTTCTTGACGAACTCAAAAGTAAGTTGGCGATAGACCCAACCTGTGTTGACCAATACCTATCCAGAAGCCAAGAAATCTATAACACCGTTTCAAACATTTTTTTAGAGAACTCGCTCCATCGCTGGAAAACGTGGTGGACTAAGAAAGTAGCAAAGGCATTAACCAGAATTTATCGCTTTGGTATTTTTGATTCTATTGACTCATTCGATAAAAAACTGTTAAACCATCCTAAGCTCATTCAACTTTTCAATCGGTATGCCACTTATAATGGTTCCAATCCTTATAAAGCCCCGGGAATATTGAGTTCCATTCCCCATCTTGAGTTTAACCTTGGCTCCTATTTCCCGCAAGGTGGAATGCACTCTATCACGCAATCGCTTTATCAACTTGCGTTGGATATGGGCGTTAGTTTCAATTTCAATTCCTCCGTTGAAGAAATTATGTTGCAAGACAACAAGGCTATCGGTGTTCGTCTTGGCAACCACATTAATAAAGCTGATTTTGTAATCAGCAATATGGACGTGTACTTCACCTACAAAAAGTTAATGCCTTCCGCGAAAGCGCCCCTCAAAACACTTTCGCAAGAGCGGTCAAGTTCTGCGCTCATTTTTTATTGGGGCATTGCCAAGTCGTTTCAACAACTCGATCTGCACAATATTTTCTTTAGCAGCGACTACCAAAACGAATTTAAGGTTTTGTTCGAACAAAAATCAATTACTGATGACCCAACGGTGTACATAAATATTACCAGTAAACTAAACCCAACCGATGCCCCGAAGGATAGGGAGAATTGGTTTGTAATGGTAAATGCGCCCAGCAACAATGGCCAGGATTGGGATCAACTGATTTTAGAATGCAGAAAAAAGGTGATCGAGAAACTCTCACGGATTTTAAAAACTGATGTCGGAAGTTTAATTGTTTCAGAGCGTATACTCGATCCGCGCTCCATCGAACTGAAAACATCCTCATACCAAGGCTCTCTTTATGGCACCAGTTCGAATAGCAAGTTTGCTGCGTTTATGCGACACCCGAATCATAAAAAACAATTTCAAAACCTCTTCTTTTGTGGCGGAAGCGTGCATCCTGGCGGTGGCATTCCCCTTTGCCTTCAATCAGCGAAAATCATTTCTTTGTGGATCGAGGAACAATTTACTAGAAAAATTGTTTAAGCTCGTGTCAGAAAATGATTAAACAGCTTCATTTAAAACTTCACTCCGCACTAGGCCGATATTCGTTTGCGGCCATTCTTAGCATGCACGCTGTGGGTATTGTTGGAATGATTTCGCCCTATCAAAATTATTTTAAACTTTTGACGCCCGTAAATTTACTGCTGTCGGGTTTTTGGCTGTGGGTTAACCACCGCGAATTGAATTCCCGATTTTTTCAGTTCATCACATTTACATTCGCCTTTGGTTTCTTGGTAGAAGTAGTGGGAGTTAACTATGGCGTTCTTTTTGGCGATTACTCGTATGGTCAAACACTCGGCCCGAAACTACTTAACGTGCCAATCATCATTGGCTTGAATTGGATATTGGTAATTTACTCCATTGCCACTCTTACCGATTCACTAAAAGTAAATGTAATATTGAAAGTACTGATTGGCGCTGTATTAGCCCTGTTTATTGACTGGATGATAGAGCCTGTTGCAATGAAATACGACTTCTGGACATGGACGCAAGGCTATGTTCCCTTGCGCAACTATATCGGGTGGTTCGCCACGTCAACCATTCTGTTATCCTCTTATCACCTCTTCAAAGTGAAAGCAGAAAACCGGCTAGCATTGCCTTATTATTTTATTCAGCTGTTTTTCTTTTTGATTATTGGATTGGCGTCACGCTAAAAGCTCCTTGTAAAGCTCAATAAATTTATTTATCGCAGATTGCCACGAATGCCCTTTCAACGCCCATTTACGAGCATTTGTTGCTTTTTGGTTGTACTCCTTAAAATGCGAAACCGCTTCTGTAATTCCATCGGCAATTGCATCGGCACGGTTAGGCGCTACCAAAATACCGCGCTCGTTTTTCCCAATTTGCTCGGAGGTGCCCCCTGCGTTTGTGCCAATAACCAGTCGTTCCATTAACATGGCATCAATCACCGCCAGCGAATACATTTCGTTGTAACTCGCCAACACAAAAATATCTAAGGCACTTAAGTAGCCTATCAAATCTGCTTGGTAAGGGATCAATTTAATTGAATCATGTAAGTTGTTCGTTTCAATAAAATCGGTAATGAATTGATACGCTTCGTTGGCTTGTTGTTCATATACAACATTGCCATTTGGTTCTTTATGGTGAACGGTGCGGTCGCCAATAATCCAAATTTGAATTTTGTTTTGGTTTTCTTTCGAAAGCTCTAAAAATGAAGAAGCGAATTCGCGCACGCCTTTTGTTTTGTCGATACGGCAAATGGTGCCTACCACCAATTTGTCTTCAGGTGCATTCCACCTTGCACGGATAGAAGCTCGTTTTTCGTTATTGAAAACATACTCCTCCGTATCTCGTCCGTAGCGGATTAGTTTTATCACCGAAGGATCAATCGGATAATGGCGCGCGACTTCGCTATTAATTACCTCCGATGTAGTAACCAACGCTGCAACTCTACTGAAAATAAACCGATGGATAAAATCCTTCTTACCTGCCACCGACATGTATAAACTATAAATCAGCTTGAGCTTCGGATTAAACAAAACCGCCCAGGAACCAAGCCACATATCTTTATTGGTATGCGCATGGATAATGTTATAGTTTTCTCTTTTCGCAATTTCAAGCACCTGCTTGATGTCTTTTGCGCTAAACTTGGCCCGTTTGTGGGCAGGATAAACTTTCAAACCAGAAGCCACTATCTTCTGGCCTACAATGGAATCGCGCAAGCAATAAACCCCCGTTCTTACTCCTTCCCTTTCCAATCTAGAAATAAGCTGAAGCGCATAGGTTTCCAGGCCTCCGGTAGCTTCACTTGTAATTATGTGCAGTACAGAAAAGTTTAGCATTTAAGACTCAAGGTCAAAGAATTTGTTATGCTCATTAAAAAGCCAAATCTACCATCTTAAATGTTAAAATAGCTTAGTTTTGCGGTCTTAAACACAAAAAAGTCGTGGCCGAATACAGCAAAGAAGAGATCAAAAAAATAGAAGAGAAATGGCGGAATAGATGGGTAGAGCGCGGAGTTTACAAAGTCTCCAATGATTCGCCCAAACCAAAATATTACGTGCTGGATATGTTTCCCTACCCTTCTGGTGCGGGTTTGCATGTGGGGCATCCGCTGGGCTACATCGCCTCCGATATTGTTGCTCGCTTCAAGCGGATTAAAGGCTTTAATGTGCTGCACCCTATGGGCTTCGATGCATTCGGCTTGCCAGCAGAACAATATGCCTTAGAACATGGCGTGCACCCAGCCAAATCAACGCAAGACAATATTGAAAACTTTAAAAGGCAGCTTGGCAAAATAGGTTTCTGCTACGATTGGAGCCGCGAGGTGCAAACCTGCGACCCCAACTATTATAAATGGACTCAATGGATTTTCCTGCAAATCTTCGATTGTTGGTTCAACCGAAAGACTGAAAAAGCCGAACGCATCTCTGCGCTGATCGATCTTTTCGAAAAAGAAGGAAATGCAAATCATCCCGTTCCGAATTCAAAATTCAAGTTTCAACATTTCACTTCCGTGGAATGGAAGGCGTTTGACGAAAAAACGCAACAAGAGATTTTGATGCAATATCGGCTGGCCTATTTGGCTTACACCGATGTAAACTGGTGCGAAGCATTGGGAACAGTGCTGGCCAACGATGAAGTGATCAACGGTGTTAGCTACCGCGGTGGTTTTCCCGTGGTGAAAAAACAAATGCGCCAATGGAGTTTACGCATAACAGAATATGCAGAAAGATTACTGACGGGCTTGGATCAAATTGACTTTAGCGAGTCGATGAAGGAAATCCAACGCAATTGGATTGGGAAGAGTGTGGGCGCGATGATTGAGTTTAGCCTTACCCCCAACCCCTCTCCAGGGGAGAGGGGAGCGAGCTCCGAACTAAATGAGAAAGGCTATGAAACTTCTAACAAAAAGTATTGGCATATCCTAAAGCAGTTTTCAAAGGACAATAGAAAAAATCAAACGGAGGAAGAAGATACCTTATGGCAATCGGTTAGAAACAATAAGCTAAGTTTCAAAATCAGAAGACAACACGCCATCGGAACCTTCATCACCGATTTCGTTTGCCTCGATAAGAGGCTCGTCATTGAAGTGGATGGAGAATATCATTTGAATAACAAAGAATATGATGATGCTCGTACAGGGTTTTTAAAAGACGAAGGCTTTGATGTTATCCGGTTCACCAACGATGAAGTAGTTAACAGTCTACAAACCGTTCTAGCAAAAATAAAATCAACGCTAGAAAGCAGAGTTTCAATTCGAAGCACCTCCCCTTCTCCCGCGGAGAAGGGGCCGGGGGATGAGGCCATAACCGTCTTCACCACCCGCCCCGACACCATCTTTGGGGTCGACTTTATGGTGATTGCCCCTGAACATGAGCTGGTGAAAAAGATAACCACTTCGGAGCAGCAATCCGAGATTGACGCTTACTTGAAATACGTGGAGAGCCGCTCGGAAGTTGACCGCATGGCAGAAGTAAAAAAGATAACTGGTGCCTTTACAGGCGCATATTGTGTTAATCCGTTTAACAGAAAGCAAATACCTGTGTGGATCAGCGAGTACGTGTTGGCGGGCTATGGCACGGGCGCCATCATGGCCGTGCCGTGTGGCGATGAGCGCGACTTTAAATTCGCAAGCCATTTTAATTTGCCGATTACCAATATTATTGGTTCGCACTTTACAGGAACCGAGGCCAACCCCACCAAAGAAGCCATCCTCGAAAATTCCGACTTCCTTAACGGCATGGTTATGACCGATGCCATGGAAGTGGTGATCCAAAAACTGGAAGAGTTAGGCATTGGAAAACGGCAGATAAATTATAAAATGCGCGATGCTGGTTGGAGCCGCCAGCGTTATTGGGGTGAACCCTTCCCCGTGGTTTTTAAAGACGACTTGCCTTATGCCATGGACGAAAGCGAGCTTCCGCTTGAGCTGCCACCCTCCAACAATTTTAAACCCTCGGGCAATGGCGAAGGTCCTTTGGCAAACTTACACGATTGGATAAACTTTGCCCCCAACCAAAAGCGCGATAGCAACACCATGCCAACACACGCTGGCGCGGCCTGGTATTTTTTGCGCTACATGGATCCACATAACAAGACCGCTTTCGCGGATAAGCAAGCGCTTGAATACTGGAACCAAGTGGATGTGTACATTGGCGGCTCTGAACATGCCGTGGCGCACTTGCTATATTCCCGCTTGTGGACAAAAATGCTCCACGACTTAGGCTACCTCAATTTCGATGAGCCGTTTAAGAAGTTGATTAACCAAGGGAAGATTACGGGGGATTCGAGGTTTGTTTATAGAGTCAATGGCACTCCACTTCTAATCAGCAAGGGATTATACGATAAAGTTTCAAATTGGAATGTTCGGGATAATTGGGAAGATTTAAATAAGCTATCAGATGATTTAAATACTCTGCTTAAAAAAGAAACTTTTAAGACGAATTCTGGTGGCGACATCGTAAATGGAGGAATGTTTAGCCACACCGGATTGAGATTCCTAAGTGAGTTGAGAATAGATATTGCAAAAGTAAACGGTATTGAATTAAACATTGATTCATTAAAAAAATGGAAGTCAGATTTCGCTGATGCAGAATTCATTTTAGAAGATGGGGAAGGCAACCCAACAACAGATCCCGCAAAAGGTAAGTACATCTGCGGCTCGGCCATCGAAAAGATGAGTAAGTCGTATTACAATGTGGTTAACCCTGATGAAATAATAAACAACTACGGTGCTGACACACTGCGCTTGTACGAAATGTTCCTAGGACCGTTGGAGCAATCCAAACCGTGGAGCACGCAAGGCATTGATGGTGTGTTCAAGTTTTTAAGGCGCTTCTGGAACCTTTTCCACAATGGAGAGAACTTCAGCGTAAGCGATGCAGAGCCTACTCTCCCAGAATTGAAAGTGCTTCACAAAACCCTCAAGAAAATTGAGCAAGACATTGAGAACTTCTCG
>JAIYCV010000011.1 GCA_027487845.1 Flammeovirgaceae bacterium | reverse complement strand
TTGGCATTACCAACTTGCCAATAAGGGACTTACACCCTCTGGAATAATTCGGTATCTTTCGATACCTTCGCCCATGCTGGGCGCACACAAAATGTTTGCGCAATGGTGCGGTGACGTGTTACTCAAAGTGTTATCTTCGTTCTTCGTTTTGTGCGCGGGACAGTACGCAGCTTCGTAGTCCCACCAATGCGCAAACATAACCGTTGATGGCAATCGGTCTGGACGATTGGGTAAAACAGACTGTATAATAACTCGAAGTAAATATGAAGATAAGGCATTACGAAATAGAGATTCCATCCGACAGCCCATTCAGTAACTGTAAGCTTAATAGAGGGCAGTACGCAAAAGTTCTCACTGAGATTATTGACAGTTACACTGACGGTTTTGTTTTAGCTATTAACAACGAGTGGGGGACAGGAAAAACCACTTTTGTTAAAATGTTGCGACAGCAATTGAGTAATACCGGATTTCTAACAGTATATTTTAATGCTTGGGAAAACGATTTCAACAATAACCCCCTTGTGGCGCTTATGTCAGAATTAAAGCCCTTGACAAAAGGTAAGATTGATCGAGAGAAGATATTTAAGTCAGTTGTTGAGAAGGGCGCCATTTTGACAAAAAATGTCGTGCCTGCTTTAGCAAAGTCTTTACTAAAAAAGTATGTTGTTGACGTTGATGTGATTGATGATGCCATTGAAAATGCAACAAAGGCAGCCACAGAAATACTTGAAGAGGAAATCAAAGAGTATTCAGATAAAAAGAAGAACATTTCTGAATTTCGAAAAGAGTTGGAAAAATTTGTAAAGAAGACGGAAACCAATAAGCCACTAATATTTATCATTGATGAATTAGACCGCTGTAGACCAAATTATGCGGTTGAAGTCCTAGAACAATTGAAACATTTTTTCTCTGTAAATGGAATTGTATTTATCTTATCAATAGACAAAAGGCATTTAGCTAGTTCTGTAAAAGGGTTTTATGGAACTGACGAAATTAATGCAGAAGAATATCTAAGACGCTTCATTGATTTAGAGTATTCCATCCCTAGACCTTCGAATAAGTTATTTTGTAAGTATTTGTTTGAGTATTACGGGCTTGGCGACTTCTTCTACTCTAAGGAACGAAGGCAGCATATTGTGTTTCATAGTGATGGCGAGCATTTAGTTAACGTAGCTGAATTATTGTTCGATAAGACAAATGCAACACTCCGGCAGCAGGAAAAAATATTTGGCCTAACCCGATTAATTCTAAACTCGTTTAAGTCTAATCAGTATACCTTTTCACACCTACTCTTTGTTTTGATTTATATAAAGACAATGCAAAATGAATTCTATCAAAAAATAGAGAGAAATGCCCTAACAATTCAAGAACTGAGTGACAATTTTGTTGATATAATGCCCCTGCAAATAAAAAATGAATACGGATTAAATTTACTATATGTTGTCGCATTGCTATTGCACTTTTACAATAACAGTCAGGGACATGAAAGTAAAATAAAATTACTCGAAGGTGACACGCAAGAAAATAGAACAACTCCCATTAAAATAAAATTAGGTAACAATGAGAGTAAAGAACTCGCAGAGCTATTGGGAAGAATTAAACAACAACACGACTACAGTGACACGAGTTTGAAATTCTTGTTAAATAAGATAAACTTAACTGAATCGCTCACTATAAATTGACCGGACTAAACCCCTGCTTGGAGTAGTCTCCGACTGCGTTACGGTGTCATCAAATCTTCGATTTGAATAGATTGCTTTGACAATTTAATTTTTCGAGGTTTTGTATTCGGTAAATCTTAGATTTGCAAAAGCATTGACCCAGTAGGAGACGCCAAGCGAGGTGAAGAATACCAATGAAGGCTTGAGTTAAAGTTTTGTTATCTTTATTCCGGGTGTGGGGAAAGGACGTAGTTTCAAACTCCCGCCCGATTGCAAATATTCACGTTGGTAGCGATGTGACACGGCAACCTGATAAGATTAACTATAACAAATAATTTTAGACCAAATGACTAACTATTTACTTGTTCCAGGCCTGGGCAATTCAGGGCCCGAACATTGGCAGACTTACTTTCAGAATTCAGGTGACAACTTTTTTAGAATTGAACAACAAGAGTGGGACGCACCAACTTGTAAAGAATGGATTGAAACGATTGACAAGAAAGTTTTAGAATTTGACCTTTCAACTGTCGTGCTTGTTGGACACAGTTTAGGTTGCTCCTCCATTGCTCATTGGGCGACAAAATTCAAGCGAGAAATTAAAGGGGCATTACTCGTAGCGCCTAGCGACCTTGAAGCACCACAATACACTTTTCCTGCTACTGGTTTTACTCCAATACCACTTGGCAAGATAAATTTTAAAACAATCGTTGTTGCAAGTGCAGACGACATTTGGGTTTCGTTGGACAGAGCTAAGTTTTTTGCAGACAATTGGGGAAGTGAATTTATTAATATTGGAAACGCTGGACATATCAACGCAGCTTCTGGACACACAAATTGGGACGAAGGAATGAGTATATTAAAAACATTCGACTGAAAAAACATCGCTACCAACATTATATTTGCGCCAGGCTGGGTTGACGTGTAGTTGAGAGTTTTGTTATCCGAGCGCTTGGGCATAACTCAATTCGTTGGAAAAGAATATTCAGCAAAG
The DNA here is from genome assembly GCA_027487845.1 of Flammeovirgaceae bacterium. Taxonomy (GTDB): domain Bacteria; phylum Bacteroidota; class Bacteroidia; order Cytophagales; family Cyclobacteriaceae; genus ELB16-189. The sequence continues at coordinate 22,769 of JAIYCV010000011.1, read as the reverse complement.
GCTTGCAAATGAAACCAGTAATAACATCAACAATAAAATATGATCACTCAAAAAATTACACCCTACTTGTGGGTTGGGAAAGATGCGAAAGCCGTAGCAGATTACTACTTATCCATTTTTAAAGACGGTAAGCTGAAAGATTTTCGCACGTTCAATAATGACGAAAGTGGAAATGATGCGGGCATTGAAACAGCCATAATTGAAATAGCCGGAATGGAGTTCAGTATATTAGCAGCAGGGCCGCTATTCAAATTTAATGAAGCGGTTTCTTTTGTTATCAATACAAAAGACCAAACTGAAACGGATTACTATTGGGAAGCTCTTACCAGAAATGGTGGTGAGGAAGGCTCTTGTGGGTGGTGTAAAGATAAATATGGATTATCGTGGCAAGTAGTGCCCACTGAATATTTTGAGTTAATACATAGCGATGACCCTGCAGTAAGAGAAAAAGCAATGAAGAATACGTTAACTCAAAAAAAGCTACTACTTTCTGAACTTAAATAAACTTACATCTTGAGTTGTGTCAAGCGCGAGGCGCAGTTCCAACCTCCCCTACCCGTTGGCAACTAGCCAGATAACGAATGACGCACTATCAAAATAATTCCTATTGCAGAACAAACAACAAGTAACAAAATGAAACAACTCGAAGACTATTTTACAATCTATAAACAAGCTGCATGGGACAAGGACATCGAGCGTATGATGGGATTGTACGATGACAACGTATTGATTTATGACATGTGGACAAATGGTTATCAAACGGGCTTAGCAGAATGGTCTGTTGCCATAAAAGACTGGTTAGGCTCCTTGGGGGAAGAAAACGTGAACGTGCTATTTGAAATGATAGAAATTCATGAAGGTGGGGATATTGGGTTTGGTAGTGCACTGATTACGTACCAGGCAATTTCATCTGATAATACTATTTTAAGAAGCATGAGAAATAGAATAACAATAGGTTTTCGTAAAGAGAAAGACATGTGGAAAGTAATTCATCAACATACTTCCGCGCCTATTAACAACGAGTTAGTTGCTATTTTAAATTTTAATTGAATGCAGAATGGTGCTGTTTCAAGTAGTGTAAAGTTTTATTATCTTTATCTTGTTTTGTCCCAGGGACAGCGCGAGGCTTCGAAAGCACCGCTCTAATGCAAATACTCACGTTCACGACAGGATAGAATGACACTTAACAACAAAAATTATGAGTATAGAGTATCGTTTTGATAGACTACCAAGTTCGGACCAAATAATTGAACTTTACGACAATGCAGGTTTGTCAAGACCAACGCACGACAAAGAACGGATACAAAAAATGTTTGACAATTCAAACCTGATAGTTACTGCATGGGACAACGACCTATTAGTTGGAGTTTCTCGTTCTATTACTGACTGGGTTTGGTCTTGCTACCTTGCAGACCTTGCAGTAAGAGATAACTACAAAAGAGAAGGCATTGGCAAGCAACTCATAAACTTAACTAAAGAAAAAGTTGGCGAACAATCAATGGTTTTACTTATATCTGTTCCAACAGCAATAGAGTATTACCCAAAAGTCGGGTTTGTAAAACAGGAAAGTAGTTTCGTAATAAAAAGAGCAAAATGGAAAATAGACAATTAGCAACTTTCATTAAATGATTTGATAACAAGCTAAAAGATTGACGAAAGTTAGCTTTCCTACCAGTTGTTGCTTAAAAACTATTAAGTACAGAAAGTTATCTGAATAAAAAAAAGTGGACGTAGAAGCAATTTTGCAAGCATCAATACTTTCTACACCGCATGAACTTTAGTGCTAAAATCCAACCCTTCGTCAGCCTAAAAACATTGCAAATCATTGCCTGTGGACATCATTGCGTATCTTAAAAGAATTGGTTATACGGACATCATTGACGTAACAGACGAAGTGTTAACGCGTCTGCACAAGAAGCAGGTCTACCAAATTCCTTTTGAGAATTTAGATGTTTATTATAAGAGGATATTCAATCTAGATATCGGGAATGTCTACGAAAAAGTAATCAATGACAAGCGTGGCGGATTTTGTTATGAATTGAATTTGTTATTTAACTGGCTACTGACCCAGATTGGTTTTACAAGTAGGATAATTGCTTCTCGAATTTTCAATGAAGACGGTACGGTTGGCCCCGAATTTGACCATATGTCTATCTACGTTAAAACTGGAAAGGAATATTTGTTGGATGTAGGTTACGGTGACTTGTTTGTCACCCCCATTGAAATGAAGGAGGGCGTGCAATTTGACGGAAGAAATTATTTTCGGATTGACAGATGGAACAAAAATGAATACGTTATTTCAATGTCGATTGACGGGTTATCTTTTTCGAAAAAATACACATTTAGTTTAGACGTAGTAGACATCAAAAACTTCGATTCTATTTGCTTAGACAAGCAGATCAATCCAACTTCATTTTTTGTGAAGAATGTGGTTTGCACGAAACCGACAGAGAACGGCCGGGTGACAATCTTCAATAACAAAATTGTAGAAAAAGACGGTGAGTCGAGAATGGAAAAGGTAATTCAATCGGACGACCATCTTAAAAGGTGCTTGAATGATAAATTTGGAATTGTGATTGGGTAACAACCTCCAAAAAAGCTTATTGCAAACAGGCGGGACTTTGTGTCATTGAAGTGTGCAGTTCTTTATTTATCTTTATCTCGTTGGGCAGGACGAAGGTTTTTATTTGCCCGCCTGCCACGAGCCAAACGTTGTGGCCAAACCTTTGGAACAAATGAGAAAACCTAAGACATACCGACTTGTTAAAACAAGAGACGTTTTCACAATTAGTGTTATAGTAACAACGTTGACAATTTTGTGCGTCTATTTCTGGGGCCTCGGACGACACAATGCATTTTTTGAAAACTCGCTTATCTCCACGACAATTCTATCTATTGCATTTTTTCTTTTCATAACAATCGGACTCTTTAACGGAATCAAGCTCAAAGACAATCTAGGACAAATAATTGATAGGTTTAAAACAGTTGACACATCAAGCATTTCTTCAAACTTGACTTCTTCGGAACCTATTGAGGTCGGGGAAGGAATCGGGGGATTTATTCTGAGCATTCTCTTATGGATTCTAATGGCAATTGTGTTTTCAATTGCACTATGGATTTTTAGCAATGTGCTAGTAATTGTTGTTCTGACCTTTATTGCGATGTTATACTGGATATTTTTCAGAGCATTAAGACTGGTTTTTAAAAACTCGAATAAAAGCAAGGGGGACTTAATAGAAAGTATAAAATGGGGACTGACCTATACGACTCTTTATAACTTTTGGATATATGGAATATTTATGCTGACAATTTATCTAAAGAGGTGAAGAAAGGCCAGCCCACAACAATAGTGGCTGTTGCACAACTATGAATTTGTGAAAAGCCATCAAATTAGTCCGCGAAATTTCACAGATTTGAAGGGTAAAGAATGGCATTTGAACTGCAAAGTTAGTTGTGCAACAAGCACAATATATTTGCGCCAGGCTGGGTGACACGTAATTCAACGTTTTTGTATCTTTATCGCTTTTAACGTTCACAGTTTAGCCAATGAAAATAGTATTATCCTTATTAATTCTCTTTCAAAGTCTCCAAAGTTATTCGCAAATCGTGTACGGCTCGAATAAGTACATCGAGTACCATATAGGAAATTTACCCGTCATTATTTCTGTGCCTCACGGTGGTAACATCACTCCATCTAGCATTCCCGACAGAACGTGCAATGACGCAGTTACCGCTACCGATGCAAACACGATCGAATTGGCAAAGGAAATTGACCGCGCATTTGCTAAGGCTACGGGTTGTAACCCACACATTATTTATTGCAACTTGAAACGATCCAAACTGGATTGCAATAGAAATTTAGCAGATGGAGGATGCGGAAACGCGATTGCAGAAACCGCATGGAATGAATTTTACAACTTCATCAACACAGCACAAGCTAGTGCACAAAGTAAGTTTGGCGGAAAGGCTTTTTACATTGATTTACATGGGCATGGGAATCCCATTCAACGCCTTGAGTTGGGGTATCTTTTGTATGACTATGAGTTAGCGAATACAGATGTCATGCTAAATACAAGTCAATATGTGGGCAATAGCTCTATTCGTAATTTAGTTTCAACCAACATCAGCGGATCTAGCCATGCCGATTTGTTAAGAGGCAATTTCGCACTCGGAACATTGCTTGGTAATGCAGGCTTTCCAACAGTGCCTAGTAAGCAAATACCTTTTCCGCAAACGTCTGAGAATTATTTTAGCGGAGGGTATAACACAGCACGCCATACTAGCTATACACAAACCAACACGGTAAATGGCTTACAAATTGAATGCAACTATATCAATATTCGGGATAGTGATACGAACCGTAAACAATTTGCGGATTCACTCGTGTCGATAGTCAAAAAATATTTAAAAATTCACCAGGATATTAACTTTCCGAATTGCGTTGTAACTTCTATAGCGAAAACAAAAGAAACAAATACGGTGATTGTGTCGCCAAATCCTGCTACAGATTTTATTCAGCTCACCTTTACAGAAAATGCAAAAGATTTTGACGTTGAAATCATCACCCTATTTGGGCAAACCGTTCTTACCGCCAGAAACGAAGGCAGTTTGAACATCCAGCAATTGCCAAAGGGAGTTTATCTGTTAAAAATAACAGTTGATCAAACAAATATCATGTGGTACAAGATAGTATTACGTTAGCGTAAAAAGCCTATCCTATAGGTAGTCGCCATCACTCCGTGGACGCGACAGCAAATTTTGGAAGTAAGAAGTTAGGCACCAAGCTCATCTCACACTGACCCTGCCCTTATTGGTCTTCTTGCCCAACAATCGCGATAAATTTTAACTATATTCGATGGCGAGGAACAACCATGAAGAGACACACACAATCACCTCCACCCTCGTTGATTTTCTTGCCCAACAATCATGATAAATTTAATACTATTCACTTAGTGAAGAATACCAAGGCTCACATAATGACGGATAGTATTTGCCTCCTTTACAGATTTTCATTCAATGCTTTTGATTAGGCAATATCTTTTTTAGAGGTGCACTTGCATTACTTTTTGCTTTATCTACTTTCATCTGTTTTGTCGAAACCACCTGCACTTTGGCAGGTACTTGCTCGATGGTGATAAATTTGTTCGCCAATAATAGCGATATTGAAATGAGTATCGCAATGGTGGTAAGTCTCACACCATTCGTATAGCGTTGATTTGCCTTTTCCGTGACCTTTACATTTTTAGTGTATGACGTTGAGTTTGCATCAATTTCATACAACAGTATTTCTTTGTACGATTTAATCAATAGCTCTTTGTACTTTATTACTGCAAAGGCTTGATCGAGGGGCTTACTTCTAAAAAGGCTGAGCAATAATAAAATGGCCACGATAAAAAATGCCACCGGAACAATGGCAATAAACTGAATCACTTGCAACGTGCCATCCAATCCATTCAAAAAAAAAGGAATGAATAGAACAGTAACACCAATAATAGTTCCGGCATAAGTATGTTGTTGCCTATATGAGTCCACTTGTTTCTCAACAATTTCCTTCGAGTTTAGTGTTAAAAATTCAAGATGCCTTAAATCCTCGTCCATGCCGTTGATTGCCCATATTGCTAACCATTTATTAGTCGACTAGTCAATGATTTTTTTTAAGAGCAGGATGATCTAGTTCGTACTTTCCAACAAGATTTACAAGCGAATTATAGTAGTCAGCCAGCCCTTCAACGCTTACCCCTAAGCCAATTGAATCCATTTTTCTAATTGGCGTTTCGGGTAGATATTTAACGAGCTCGGGAAACTCCGCTTGGATTCTTTCCATGATGACAAGAATATCGGCATCTATTTCACTTTCCAGTTTCATGTGTTTAAATTCGTAGTGAGACATTCGTATCGAGCCGTGAGACATAATTGCATCAAATGAAATAGACTAATGGCTGATTAAGCCTAAATGAGCGCGTAGCAACCACGCCATTTTTTCGTGATTCTTTAACAGGCCTACAACAAAATCGCTCGAACCGATATCTTTAAATTCACTCGCAAAACGAAGCGCATTTTCCCTGCAATGGATGATAATACTTTCATGATCCACCAGCAGATCTTTAATAAATGCTTTACTGTCATTACCCCCTTCTTTTGTTTCACTTAGATGAGTCAATGCTAAAAAGTTTTTGAGCGTAGCTGAGTTATAATGCCCCAAACTACGGATGCGTTCCGCCAAATCATCAATTAGTTGGTGGAGTTCGCCAAATTGATTTTCAAAGAATTTATGTTTCTCATAAAAGTCTGCGCCTTCAATATTCCAATGTGCGTTTTTTGTTTTTGTGAAAAGAACATATTCATCTGATAGCAATTTTGCGAGTTCGTTCGCCACCGCAAGCCGGTTAGTGTCTGTAATACCGATAGAAGGTTCCATACTGTAGTTAAGTTAAAATTTTTGATAGTTATTATGGTAAATCCAGGTGTGCATAATAGGCTTCATCATTTTCAATGATTCGCAGCTTCTCATCGTATTCGTCTTTTGTAATGGCGCGCGCATCAAATCGCTTTCGCAAAATACTCGCTGCCGTTTCACGCTGATTGCGTTGGCCGGGTATATCGTAGGGCACCACAAAGATCCAGAAAAGCAAGCCCCACCAGGCAACCCACCAAAGTAAGTTCATTCCAAAATAATAGTTTTCAAATAGATAGATCATCGCGTTACTTTTGTTTGATTAATTGTAAACAATTTATGAACTGGCATACAAGGGTCTGACCCAAGCCGAAACCCTACTCTGAGAATTGCGAATCTCTCCCATGATCAGGTAGACTGAAATACTTATCACCGAAGCAAAAAAGCACCACACCGAAAGTACATAATGCTCATAGAATAAAGCTGTAACTACGTAGGAGATTAAAATGGTTACACCTAGTAACCACATCTTCTTGACATGCGAAAAGAAAAGAGGCGCAATAGTAGCGATAATGTACAATACCCCTCCTACTTCTCGCAACGCTGCCGGATAATCCTGTTGGTAAGAACAATGGTAACCTACTATTCTTGCTTTCACCGGGTAAGACAATAAACAATAGCAAAGATAAGTGGAAACGATTAAGCCTATCCCTACAAACACGCGTTGTACTTTTTTGCGACTGCGCTGTTTTTCCAACAGTAAAACTGACAGCGGCACTAGAAATGGCCATATCACCTGTGCGAAAAATAAGAACATGTAAGTAGTTACTTGCTTAAGGCCACCAAAGTCTGGGTTGGCACTGGGTAAAGTAAGCCACAAAACGCCTTCTGAAAACTGTTGCACTGCAAACAGCAAAGGTATGCTGGCAAACAAATAGTAAGTAGGATGCTCCACTTTGCGTAACGTGGATATCCCAATGCCCGTAAGCACGGCACCAGCAGTAAAACTTGCGGCAGCAGAAAAGCACATTTATTAGTTGGTTAAAAGATATCAGCACACTGAATATTTCGAAAAATCAAAAGAGATACATTACTGGCTTGCCCGAATAGAACTTTTTCATTTTTAGTTCTTTAATGTTCAATTATTTAAGAGTGATCATCTTCAGTACGCATAGTCTACCACCAATTCGTTGTCTACCTGCCATACTCCAGGAGCATTCCATGCAATGCGGCCAGCTTCTTGCTTTTGATACCACGAATCAACCGTGCCGTTCAACGTAACTTTAGTTCCAGAAACAACGACATCAATATCGCCATTGTCGATCGACCAGTTGCGATCCAACGCATCTTCAATTAATTTCTTCTCAATGGCATCTTTGGATTCCGACTTAATACTGATGTCGTTTGATACCCCCATTACGCCATCCAATTTATTGATGGCTTTTTGCGCAGCATCTTTTTGATAGTTCCAAGAAAGTTCACCAGACAAAGAAACCCAGCCATTCTCCACTTTTACTTTTACTTTGTCGTTAGGTACTTCCCAGTTCCACTTTAGCGCGCTGATTATTTCAGTAGCAATTTCATTGTCATCCTTTTTGTCACCATGGCCAAAATTAATTTCAATTTTTTCTACCACGGCCTTAACACCCGCCACATTTTTTGCAGCATCCTCCGCTTCCAACTTTTTGGAATAGCTATCCACTGATCCGGTTAACGTCACTACCCCATCTTTTACAATGACGCCAATTTCGGCAGCACTCAAAAGAGGCTCCCATTTAATTGCATCCTGTACATCTTTCTGTAACGTCTCATTTGATTTTGTCATAATTGTTTTTATTTAAATTGTTATTTACCTAATCCTATTTGATTCATCACTTCATTTTAATTGGACACACAAAGGAGTGTCATTTGCAAGCATGTAATTATATATTCCAAAACTTGTTTCTTACATAGTTTACTGATTTGCAGAAAATTAAAAGGGTTATTCTTTTTCAGTGGTTGTGCCGTCAAATGACGCCTCATGCAACTCGGCATCCTTTTTAGTAGTTCGTACAATTCCATCTTTGTGGTTGGGTAAAGCATAGATCGTGTAAAGTTTCAAGTCAGTAGTAGCGTCCGTATTAATGACATTATGCTTAGCGCCTGAGGGAACTAAAACCACGTGACCCGCCTTCACAACATATTCGTTACCGTTTACAATGCATTTTTCAATTCCACTTTCAAATCGAAAAAATTGATCACTTTTAGCATGTACTTCTTCTCCAATTTCTTCTCCGGGCTTTAGCGTCATTAACACCAACTGCATATGTTTGCCAGTATAGAGTACCTTGCGGTAGTTGGTATTCTCCATCACATCCCTTTCGATATCTGTGTTAAATCCTTTCATGGTTGAATGTGCTAATGGTTTAGTGTTTGGTAGGGTAGTTGTATTTTCAACCTCTTCAGCTTTTATAGATTTTTTATTGCAGCCAGTAAGCACAGCTAAAAAGGTAAATAGTAATAGGTAGGTTATTTTCATTTTCGTGTAGATCGTTAATAAGTATGATCAATCGCTGTCCATATCATTACTTATTCTGTATGATTGATCCGCTGCTGATTTCGGTGTGCCTGATTTGTCCACCTAAATAGCCGGTTCTTGCAACTAATCCAAAACTGATAATAGCAGCAAAAAGAGTAAGCCACGCCACCGTATTTGCCATCGATGATTTCTTTATTACTAGGTAAAGACCTAGCAATGAAATAAGTCCAGCAACAATTAATGCTACTAAGGCATACAAAGCGAAATCCTCGTGTTGCCCAATCGTGTTTTTGGCAACTCCCTGAATATCCTCAACAGCTTTTTCGGCTCCTTCACCAGTTAGATAAGCAACCACCGCTCCTATTGAGGAAACAATGATGACATAATAGGCAGCGATTATGGTTTGGTAGCTTTTTGTACCGATGCCATGCGCTAACACAAGACCACCTAGTATCGATCCGAAAATCGGAAGATGTGTTATTAAAAGATGAATATGTACTCCGTCCATAGTTGCGTTGCAAGTAGTTGTACAAAGGAGCGGTATTAAAAACGATACCGAGATACATCGCAAGTTGAATTCGTTATAGGTTTTACAGGTAAAAGAGCATACTTTAAAATGGCTCCTTATGCGCGTTACCGCTGTTAAGTATCGAAAATGAGTTATACCTTTAAAGAAAAAAATATGCCGCTGTTAACGTTAGTACGCCATGGGCAATCTGCCTATAACTTAGAAAATAGATTTACCGGAAATTTAGACGTTGAACTTACTACGCAAGGCGAAGAAGAAGCAAAACAAGCAGGTGCTAAGCTAAGAGGTATTACTTATGCGGTGGCTTATACTTCTGTACTAAAAAGAGCCAAAGAAACCTTGAAGATTATCCTTACCGAAATCAATGAACGAGGCATACCAGTTATAGAGAATGCCGCCCTCAACGAGCGCATGTATGGAAGCTTGCAAGGACTCAACAAAGCGGAGACAATTGCAAAATATGGTGGTGAGCAAGTGGAGCTTTGGCGGAGAAGTTTCGAGGTTCGTCCCCCAGAGGGTGAAAGCTTGAAAGACACCTACAATAGAACCATTCCCTATTACAAAGCAGAAATAGAACCCAAACTAAAAGCCAATCAAAACATACTGATTGTGGCACATGGCAATAGTTTACGGGCGCTGGTTATGTATTTGGAATCAATCGATAAAGTGGAAATTGCTAAGCTAACTATACCCACTGGTTCACCACGGAATTATGAAATGGATAGTGAGCTGAAGGTGCTTCACATCGGGTATTTGTAGACTCACTTGGCTTTTCTTTTACTTTTCAACTAGCGCAAGCCAATCGTCAATTACGCTTTGTAATGCCTGTTGCTTTTGCTTTATATCGTTTAAGGGAATAACCATTTTTAACAATTGTAACTAAGTGCATCATTCGCCAATCGCACCTGTCTTGACTTTTCCGGCACGCTTGTAATTGACAAAAATTACTCCTTTAGGTGTTACAAAAATTTCTATTAGTTTAAATGCTGCGGGGACTGTTCCGTTACCAAACAACTTCTTTCCTCTCCCAAGAGTCAACGGAAAAATTTTGAGCCATAGTTCGTCCACCAAATCATTTTTAAGCAGCAATGGAAACAACTCGCTACTGCCCCATACTTTAATGTGGGCGCCTTTCGATCTTTTGAGCTTTTTAATGTCTGCCACACTTTTGAGGAAAATGGTATTATTCCAATCAGATTTTTTTCTGGTCTTGGAGAAAACGTACTTGGCAACCTCATTTATACCTGGCCAAATCGCTGAATGTTTAGGCCAGTAGTCTTCCCAAATCTCAAATGTTTTTCTACCCAAAAGGAGATCGGCAGGTTCCATTTGCTTTTTTATGGCATTGCCGGAAACCTCATCGCTATAAGGTGCAACCCAACCTCCATACTTAAAGCCGCCCGATCGATCTTCCTTTGGTCCACCCGGAGCTTGCAGTACACCGTCTAACGAGACAAATGATAACACGATGATTTTTCTCATGCCCCAGAATTGCCTTTACACACTTCCTTTGTATTTTGGGTCAAAGTCCACCATCCATTCAATTCCATATTTGTCTCGAAACATTCCAAAGTAGGAACCCCACGGGCTATCCGTCATGGGCATTTCGATTTGTCCTCCTGCCGAAAGTCCGTTGAATAATTTGTCCGCTTCGTCTTTGCTTTCTGCACTGATTGAAATTTTACTTCTGTTTTCATTTTCGTTTGTTCGTCCTAAAATTTCCGGCACGTCATTCGCCATCAACACATTCTTACCGATAGGTAAAGCAATATGCATTATTTTATTTGCCTCATTTTCCGCTACTGGGAATTCCGGACTTGCAAGATCTTTGAAACGCATAATTTTCGCGAACTCTCCGCCAAATACCGATTTGTAAAACGTGAACGCTTCTTCAGCATTTCCGTTGAAGTTGATATGTGGATTGATAAGTGGCATGGATTTTATTTTTTTGGTTGTTAAATTGTTTATTTTTCAGTCTACTTCTTCACAGGTGAAATTATGAAATTTGAGTAAATTTGTAATTGTAAAAACAATATCTTCTGAGCCTTCAACAATCAAGTCTATTTTTCTCGTTTGCCGAGCTCTTCTAGCCTATTATTCTTAACATTTGTTGGACAAGTTAAGTCGGAAAGGTGTTACTTCTTACCTTTCTTTACAATTTCCCTTATCGACTCTCCATCAATTAAAACATCTTCTAATACTGCCTCTCCCCCTTTTATTTTAACTAAAGCATACGCGGGGCGCCTCGTGTCCTGCTGCGATTCTTGATACGTTACTTCTGCTTCGGGGGCTTTTGATTCTTCCATATAGTATCGATCAAATGGATAGCCAATGATTAGTTTGTTTGAACCATTTGTTGTAACGAAATTTACCTTCGCCTTCACAAAGTCTACCTTATTCGATGGCTTCACCTTCGAAACAGATTGAATCTTAGCGAACCCCGACAAGTCTTTTGATACAATCACATAAACTACCTCGCTTCTCTGCCATTCGTTTTCGTCTCGAATCTCAATTGTATTTTGTTCGTAATGGAGTGTTATGTACTTTCCTCTAAATGGATCGTTTGGATCTATGGGAGCGGTTTTGAACTTATACTCTACTCCTGCCTGTAACAGATTCTCACTATCAAAAATCATTTGCGCAGGGAAATACAATTGTATCAATGCCATCAAAATATAGGCAGCAACTGTTACCTTAGTCTTCATTGGTTTTTCTTTTTTTAAGTATCCAATAATTCGCAACAAAAAAACCAACGCCAACTGTCACAAACAAAAGCCCTCGGATAACAAAACTTAACTCTCTATCAAAAAACCGACAGAGTACCAACAGCGTCACGATAAGTAAACCAACATTTAGTGTGCCTAAACTATTTTGCTTTGCTCCGTCTTTAATAGTAAGAACACCAATTGTAAAAACAAGAATGTTAACAAGCACCACTGAAAAAGAAGCGTAAAGACCAACACTATATATTAGAAGAAACAAGACAAAAACAACTGACAATGGCTTCAATCGTATAAGGCCATTATTTTTTTGTGGCCATACTAGGAGAATCGCAGCTGTCAGCGATAGAACAATAGCAGTGATAAATTCTGGCGCCACAACTAGCTCATGGATCGGAAACCTCTTGTTTCTTAACCCAACCCAAAACCAATCAAAACTCAACGTTAGCAGCAGCGAAATGGTACCAATAAAGCCGATTATTCTATATCCACTATATTTATAATCCCGTCCCTTGAAAAAATTGAGGTCTCCTATTGTATAATATAGTCCGAAGAGACTGATGTAGGCAATGTACATTAATTCATCCGTTTGTTGGGCAACCGTGCCTAGCACACCGACAACAGATAGCGGAAGAAGCCAATGATGAAAAATAATAAAATTACTTTCGGGGCTTTTACGGAGCAATCGATAATAATACGGCAACATACCTAAAAGCAATAGCCAGAATAGGTATGGCGATGTAGATGTAGTTGACCCATAACCTGTATAGGCCCCATAATAGGTAATACCCGCGAGGTATAGCAAGGACGTAATAGCAGAATTCATTACATAAATCAATGGCAAACAAAGCAACATCCATAAAAGCAGAAAAGCTCCGGTGTCACCTGAGATATTATAAATTTGGCTGACCAGCGAGATGCTAGCGCCTACTGCGAAGTATAAAAAAGCAGCGCTGCTTTCGCGCCAGGTGACACTCGCTTTTTGCTTTAGCAATGAGTACCCACAAAGTAACTGCCCAACAATGAGCGGTAAAAAAGCAACGATGTCTTTTGTTGCTCTGGAAAGATCGTCCCAGTTGTGAGCTATTATTAGAATAATTCCAAGCCCCACCAATATGGCACCTAGTATTCCAAAAACAATAAAGAGGCGGTTAGTAGACGCCCCACGTTGGTTCTTATAGTAGGAATGAATTCGGTCGGCCGTTTCTTGTGAAATAACATCGGCCTGTATCAACTCAATTAACTCTTTTTGGATCCTCATTTTGCGTGGTTGCCTAATTTACACATATCATTTACCTAATCAAGTTAGATTCTGACATAGCTTTTTTTGAATGATCAACTCTCTAAATGATATTAGACCAGACGATAGAATTAATCTCTGTTAAAATTCACCAAAGAATAGAACAGTCACCCTTTCTCCAGTTCGCTATCGTTTACTATTTCGGTTGACCAAAATAAAAATCGATGCAGCATAAATTACCACAATCGCTAACGGGATAGATACAAATCTATGTGTTGGAAACAAATACCAAAGCGCTAAAATTGAAATCGTCCTAGTTATCGCATGGAACAGCCCAACCCAATGGTCGATGATCCAACTAAGCGGCACCCACATGAGTCCTGTTAAAATACCGACCGTTAACGGTAGCGAGGTATAGTTTTCAATAAAAAAAGGGATGGCAATTGAATACACTAAAATCGCCTGGGTAACTGTGAAAAAAAACAGCGTGTCGAACGTATTTTTAGGTTTGTTTTTGTCGAGGTAGTCTTCTCCGGTAAACTTCGATATACCCATAGCCAAATAGACTATTGAGCCCGTGGCAATAAATAAAACCCAAACCGTAATCTTATCGGGAAAAAAAAGGCCTGAAACTGCTACCGCTGACCAAGCAATTAAACCTGCAATAGGCGAAGCTAAAAGTTTCTTTTGTTTAAACTCTTCTTTCTGTTGCTCAAGTGTTCTTGTAATCGCGGTCATATTCTATCTGATTTTTCGCTTACATTTTCTTCCAGCCTTCGCTGGTGTTCACAATTTCTAATGAACCCCAACAGGCAAAAGCTATTGTCGTGCAAAGCACTTTTTTTTCAACGCTAAAATACAGCACTTTCAGCAATGTTCTTATATGAGTTCTGGTATTTCTGTACACTTTCTAATTTTGAAGTTAATGAAACGATTTGTCGTATCAGTGCTTCAACGGCCTTTTTTTTATCATCCCACCTTTTGTGTCTTTAATACTACTCATAACAACAAAAGCCTCGTGGTCAATTTTTTCTATTTCGATATTCAACTTATTTAGTTCAAGTCTGGTTACCACCGTGTAAACAATGTCAACATCTTTCGTTTCCCCCTTTTTGCCAAAACCTCGTTTGCCATTATATAAAGTAACACCCCTTCCCATATTATCAATTATCATTTGCCGGATTTTTTCATTGTGTAGCGAAATAATTGTAACCCCTATGTATTCCTCAATTCCTTCTATAATAAAATCCAGCGCTTTTGATGCAACCATATAGGTAATCATGGAATACAGGGCTATTTCAACCGAAAGAAAATAGGCAGCTGTAGAGAAAATTAAAATGTTAATCGCAATAATAATGTCGCCAATAGTCGTTCCTAACTTGCGACTCAAAAAAATCGCAAGAACTTCGGTTCCGTCTATTACTGCACCACCTCTAACTGAAAGGCCGATACCAGCACCAAGGAAAAACCCACCAAAAACGGCTACTAATAAATTGTCCTGTGTTACGTCTGGAAAATCAACCGTTGCAAGGCATAGTGCCAACCCGGAAATTGCAAGTGTCGTTTTAATAGCGAATGATTTGCCTAGAATTTTATAGGCAAGAATTACAAAAGGTATATTTATACAGATGATTAATAGATAGAGGGGTATTGACGTGAGCTCTGAAATAAGAAGCGAAATACCTGTTGCCCCGCCATCAATAAAATGGTTTGTGAGCAAAAAACCTTTGAAGCCAAATGAAGCGGAAAAAATACCGCTTATAATCAAAATTAAGTCTTTGAAGAGTCGTCTCCCATTGAGTTTAAACTCTTTGTAACCTTTTGTAAGTTCAAAATCAGAATATCTTTTTTTGCCAACAGATAATTTACGCTTGTGGCGAAGAGTAGTCCGAATAATTAGTTGTGTCAATAGCGGATTCATAGGTAGATTGTTCTTGTCTTTTTTAACTCGCACAGATAACGGCTATAAAGATGCATCTATTTTTTTTAAACCATTGTCAACCCCAGGTAGCGCTTCAGGACAAATGATTCACTTAATAAGTTCTTCCATTCTTAATTCCCTTAGATGTCGTATTAGTATTATTTTTTTGCGCTTATTTTGGGTATCACTCTTTTCATTTCACCAAAGCGGTGGATTTCTTAGCTCACCTGGCAAAGTACGACAGGTTTCCAAGTTTTCCCGGTGTCTGCGTGGTGCGAGTTGTTTTTGGCGGCCCCACTGCTTGCGCCCTATGTCAAGTATAGCTTCGGTTTCATCGTTCCATCCAACGGTTTGCGTCTTCATGAAATAAAACTTATTTAAAGCTTGTTGAATAATTCCGTAATTTCGTTTTATACTTCTATTTATGAAAAAAACACTTTTACTTCTTTTTGTTTATTGCTGGAATTATGGAATTGCGCAAGACAAAACCAACAGTTCTATCCGCCTTACCCAAATCGGATTTTATCCGAACGAGCAAAAGATAGCGGTTGTTTTGGAAACCGAAGCTACAACATTCTACATCACGAAAGAGACCGAAACCGAAAAGCTGTTTGAAGAAAAATTGAGCGAAGTAAAAAAAGCTTCTTACACTCCCCGCGTTTCCCGAATTGCTGACTTTACTTCGTTCACCTCTTCAGGGAAATTTGTTTTGCACGTTTCCGGTCTAACCGATTCTTACCCATTTGAAATAAAAAATAACGTGTTAGAACCCATCGCAAAGGCGTCATTGAAAGCATTTTATTATCAACGATTTTCTATTCCACTTACGAAAGAATTTGCGGGGCAATGGAGCAGGCCTGCAAGTTACTCGCACGCTGAAATAAGGATTCATCCATCTGCTGCGACCAACAAGCGTCCTGCTGGATTCACGGTTTCGTCTCCTCGCGGTTGGATTGATGCAGGCGATTACAACAAATACATTGTGAACAGTGGCATCACCACTGCTACATTGCTTCAAGCCTACGAAGACTACACGAGTTATTACGATACGTTAACAGTAACTATTCCAGAAAGTAAAAATAAGCTGCCAGACATCTTAGATGAAGTGCTCTGGAATTTGCGCTGGATGCTCACCATGCAAGATACTGACGATGGAGGAGTATATCACAAATGCACCAACGCTAATTTTGATGGAATGATAATGCCGCACGATGGTAACACTATGCGTTACATGGTACAGAAAAGTACCGCTGCCTCACTGAACTTCGCTGCTGTTACAACCATTGCCTCACGTGTTTTTGAAAAATTTTCAAGGCAACTTCCTGGCTTAGCCGATTCATGTCGCAAGGCAGCAGAACACGCCTGGACGTGGGCTAAGAAAAATCCCGCAATTATCTACGATCAAACAAAATTGAACCAGCAAGTTGATCCCGATATAAACACCGGTGCATATAGCGATGATCAGTTGGAGGATGAGTTTACCTGGGCTGCCGCGGAACTTGCAGTAACAACAGCAAACGGAAACTATTTGAATGGCATCCACTTCGAGCCTAAAAAAACGAATCCTGTGCCGTCATGGAATGAAGTACGGTTGTTAGGATATTATACCTTGGTGAATCATGAGGCCAGTTTGGGCACCGACTATAAACCGTTGATAGAATCAGTTAAGAAAAGAATTTTATCAGAGGCGACTCGTATGACCGATGAGATGTCTCAAAGTCGTTATCAAACCGTGATGGGCATTTCAGCAAATGATTTTGTATGGGGTAGCAATGCAGTAGCCGCCAATCAAGGGATACTTATGCTACAAGCCTACCGAATTACCAAAGACAAAAAATATTTTAATGCAGCACTTTCTAACTTGGATTACATTCTTGGAAGAAATGCCACTGGGTATTCGTTTGTTACTGGTTATGGCAAAAAAACACCGATGCACATTCATCATCGACCTTCAGAAGCAGATGGCATTGTTGACCCCGTGCCTGGTTTATTGGCGGGCGGCCCCAATCCGGGAATGCAAGACAAATGCTCGTACGCTTCTTCTATCGCAGACGAAGCATATGTAGATGATGTGTGCTCTTATGCTTCAAATGAAGTTGCTATTAATTGGAATGCACCGTTGGTTTATTTAAGCGGAGCTATCGAAGCGATAACATTAAAAGCTAAGAAATAATAGAAACCGATAATTGTTAAGAGTACTTCCCGCGCCCGTTGTCGGAGTTCTTCTCCAGTAACAAGATGTACACCATGTTCGTTGGCCAAGCATTACACGAACGCAAAAACACCAACTCAGGCAAGAGCATAATAGTCGTTACAATTTATTCCAAATTAAACTTGTTCGAGTTCAAATAGTGTTATTTCAGGCCGTACATTAAATCTAATTTGCCATAAGTGACCTAACGCCCTGTTTACGTAGAGTGTGCGTTCTCCCGTCAATTCAAATTTTCCTGCGGTGTATTTTTTGTTTTTTACTGGTAACATCGGGGCAGGCAGAAATGGTGGTTTACATTGCCCTCCGTGGGTGTGTCCGGATAAAATCCAGCCTTTATAATTATTCCATATATCTAAATCGCAAACATCAGGATTATGACAGAGCAAAACGGATGGCCTTGTAGTGTCGCACTTACTCATTACAATTTCCGGGTTGAAATTAGACCCCCAATAATCATCCAGTCCAATTAAGTTAAGACCATTCAATTCAATTTGTTCATTCCGTAATACAGTTATCCCATGTTCTACCAGCATCGCAGCGACCTTGTTGGCCACATGTTTTTGAGACCAATTTCTGCCGTAGTCGTGGTTGCCTAGAATGCCCACCGTTCCGAGCCTTCCTTTTACGCTGCTTTTCAGTACTTCACTAAGCTTATTGTACTGTACTTCCTCTTTGTGAGCGGTAACATAATCCCCCATATAAGCAACAAAGTCTGGTGCAAATTCTTGTGCTTTCTTAAGGGATTCAATGAGGTAGCGATAGTCGAAACGACTGCCCACGTGAATATCGCTTATTTGCATCAGTGTTTTTCCTGCTAAGTCGTCTGGTAAATTCTTAATCGGCATTTTAATTCGAACGAATTCCAACCAAAAAGGCTCTACCTGCCACGCATAAAATGCACTAAGAAGACCCACGCTTGTGATCCCCAAAAAGGTTCTCTTTACAAATGTTCGCCTTTTCATAACAGCCTATACCAACAAACCTAAAATTTCCTTTTCTAATCTATCAAAGTTCTCTTCATTTTTTGGCTGTGCAAACTTCCTGATTTTTTCACATTCTTCTGCCGTTTCAAAAACCATTCTAAACGAAATTCGGGCGCTGGAATCACCTACCCTTTCAAACGAAATTTCCATTTCAAACAATGGCTTTGAAATTCTTTCCCAAGCGACTAATCGCACGGGTTCAACTATTTTAAATACCGATTCGTTTTCATAATTGCCCTTTTCAGGACCATGCATGGTGAGCACCCATCTTCCACCAGGGCGTAAATCAAATTCGTGAATGGTATTGGTGAATCCTTCAGGCCCCCACCATTTCTTTAAGTGCATGGGATTAGCAAAGGCTTCATAGACTATTTCCACGGGAGCTTTTAGTATTCGGGAGCTAAAAATTTCACGGTCAAAATCTGAAGTCATTTTTTTATTTCAAAATTGCTACTTTCAAGTTTACTGACAATATAAAGTTTATTTTATCGCCCCGTCAGCTTGCTATCACCTGACGGACTATTTCTCCACACCATTCGGCAATTTACCTGAGAATTACTATCTCTCCGTTATCAAGGTATTGGCTTTAATACAAACTACCTAGCATATGCATTATATCAAATTGTATTGCCCTTATTTTCTTTTGTCCTTTTTTGTCTTGATACAAAAAAGAACGAAAAAAGATCAAGACCAAAAAATGCTTCCCCGCTTCTACCCAACACACCCCCGCTTTTTGGTCAGGCCAACGCGCTGGTCGCTTCGAAGCTAAACTAGACTAAACTGACTTGTATGAGATCTCTTTCATGTCAAAGTATCGCCTCTAAACGAAGACGATACGCTCAATCTCTATTCATTTCGGTTTAATACATGCGCTAACCAGGATTAAAAATCCCCCTTATCTGTCGTTCGACAATCGCTCTGCTAACTTGTCTAACAGCTTGAACAGCTTGAGTCTCTTTATGTACACCTACCCGATAAGCACGATGCATGCGAACTCACTCGCGTCCACCTTTTATTGATTTTAACATACGTGTCGGTGTACTGTTCGTTAGCTTCTTCAATTTCTCCATTTTTATTTTTCCAGCGATACTTTGCCTTACCAAGCACAATGGCTGTACCATTATACATACTAATTTTTTGGTCGGAGTGATCAATACTAACAGGTCGCCACCAAAGTGCGATGTCTGAAAGGTATTGCTTCTTGGATATTATTTTTCCATCTGGCAACGTATAGGTGTAATCTTTAGAAAGTAACTGCGAAACTGTAACGGTATCTGTTTTAATTACCGCGTCCACAATTTTTCTTTCAGTCGTCAAGATGTCGGTCGTTAGTTTCCTGTCCTGCGAAAACGAACTTACAACCGTCAACATGATAATGCTCGCCAAGATAGTTTTCATTCTTTTTTATATGTTAGATTTCTTAATTCCTATATTGGTTCAGTTGTCACTACTGCTTGCCACCAACTTTTGATTTCAAGTATCGTCTCTCAACGACTCAACGAGGACGATACGCTCACTCTCCAATCATTGCGGTTTAATAGATGCGCTAACCAGGATTAAAAATCCCATTTATCTGCCGTTCGACAATCGCTCTGCTAACTTGTCGAACAGCTGGAATCTCGATTTAAAATTGATCAGATTTATTTACCCAATCATAAAATTTTAATCCACTTTCCAAACGTTCAATGGTTTTGACTATTCTCGCAACTTTAGTTTGCGTAGTCTTTGATTCCATTATCCAATCGATATAATATTTCTGATTGCTTTCTGATAATGTTAAAAAAAAATCATATCCAGTTTGCGAATCGAGAAGACATACTCTCAACTCTTCAGGGATTTCAAGAGTTGAATTGTCTAGGTATAATACAACATGAACAAAGTCGCCCTCTTGTTTTTTAATTTTATTGCGAATGGATGCTTTCAACGGCAAAAGCATGCTATTCCCTTTCATGGGCAATAAATTATAGTGCTTCAGTTCATACGAATCCACAAAGCCTTTTACCTTTATTGTTCCGCCTTTTTGGTTTTTTATAGCTGAAGGAAATCCTGTAAGCGCAACGTACGTCCAGTTGCTAAAGTTGAATCCACTTTTGGCTTCTCTTTTTTTTACTAAAAATCGCTTATCAATTATTGGCTTTTCCATACCTAATTTCTATGATGAATTTCCCCTCCCGTGGTTCGTGTCTTCACGAAACACGCTGCCTTTAAACTTCTTGATTCGTGAAGACAAGAACCGAGGATTAGATTTAGTGTGACTTTGTGTATGCCTGAAACGCTGTATGATAAATTAAAAGTTGGTGAGCATACGGAATTTCTTGCCAAACTTTTTGAATATCCTTTGGCACGTAACTAGACCAAGTACCTACCTGGTTCCAATCAGGATTAGCAAAAGAACTTCTATACTCTTGTTTTAGTGTTTCAATTAACTCATCATATTTATTCATATTATTTATATTTAAGAAATTTATCAATACGTATTTTTAAATAGGACTTAACCCCAACTCTTTCAAAAACTCATTGTGTTTGGCAGTGTTGGTTGCAATGCTTTCATTTATTACGGTCAACTTTTTATTAACCTCTTTCAAGTCTATTTTTATTTCGTCAAGTGATGTACTCACGTACCGTGAAATGTTCAAATTGTACCCGTTCTTTTCAATTTCTTCTATTGAAACTCTGCGGGAATATCGTTCTAGGTCGTGACGGAATTTATAGGTTTCTACAATCTTCTTGATGTCATTTGGCTTTTCGTCCTCTCCTTCTCTTAGCTTATTAAGTCTGCCCGCCTTTACATAATGCTCGCTTGCATTGATAAACAAAACATCGTCTTGCTTCTTGCATTTTTTCAATACTAAAATACAAACCGGTATGCCCGTTGAATAGAATAAGTTTGCTGGCAAACCAATAACGGTGTCAATGTGATTGTCTTTTAACAATTTGGTTCTTATTCGTTCTTCTGCACCACCACGGAATAAAACACCGTGTGGTAATATGATAGCCATTGTTCCTTCCTTTCCTAAGAAATGAAAACCGTGTAAGAGAAAAGCAAAATCAGCTGCGGATTTAGGTGCCAGGCCATAACTCTTGAAACGGAAGTCTTCAGCCAACGTATCATTGGGTTCCCAACGCAAACTAAACGGTGGATTGGCTACAATGGCATCGAACTCCATCTTCTTTGAAGGATTCATTTCGTTGAGTAACGGCCACTGATTCTCTAAGGTATCGCCATGGAATATCTCAAACTCAGTGTCCTTCATGCCGTGCAAGAGCATATTCATGCGGGCAAGGTTGTAAGTGGTAATGTTTTTTTCTTGCCCGTATATTTTGCCAATGCTACCGCCACTGTCTTTTATTCGTTTTCTAACATTCAACAAGAGTGAACCTGAGCCACAGGCAAAGTCAAGGACTTTGTTGAGCTTGCCCTTCTTGCCTGTCTTCGGTTCTTGACTATCTAAAGTGACAATTTCAGAAAGGATAGTAGAGATTTGCTGTGGCGTATAAAACTCTCCGGCCTTTTTACCCGAACCCGCTGCAAACTCCCCTATCAAGTATTCATACGCATCGCCCAGCGTGTCAGAATCAGCAGAGAAATCGGCAATGCCTTCAGCTATTTTCTGAATGATGGTGCAAAGCTTCTTGTTCCGTTCTGTTGAGTTTTTACCCAGCTTCTCCGAATTCAAATTGATTTCTGAGAACAAGCCTTGAAAGGCACTTTCAAACGATTCATTTTCTATGTACCGAAAGCCTGCTTCAAGTGTTACCAGCAACTCATCGTTTTGTGTTCTGGCTAATTCGGTAATGTTGCTCCACAAATGTTCCGGTTTAATTACATAATGCGCCTTTCTGCGCATCTGTTTTTCAAAATCGATCACATCTTGCTTTGAATTTTCATTGTACCAAATTTCTAAAGGCGTTTTTGACTTTAGTTTGGACATTACATCATACGGAGTGTCATCAGGATAGTCTTTTCCTAGCTCCTTCTTTGCTGCCTCTTCGTAGTTGTACGACAAATACCGAAGGAAGAGAAACGACAGCATGTAATCGCGGAAATCATCCGCATTCATTGCTCCGCGCAGGTTATCTGCTATATCCCAAAGGGTTTTGCCCAGCTGTTGTTGTTCTTTAGTTGACATTTAAGTTCATTGGTCTCAATCGTTAGTTGAAACTATGCGCTTTCAGCGCAAGACTTTCAGTTGCTACACAAATGTCTAACTTTACTTTGTGAGTAAAGAACAGCGAATTGGCAGCCATACAG
>JAIYCV010000047.1 GCA_027487845.1 Flammeovirgaceae bacterium | reverse complement strand
TGCTTCGATTTGTCTTCTTTGCTTCGCACCTTAACGGCCTCATTGAGCGAAGAACTATCCGTTACGCCATCGCGCGCAGATGAAAAGACAGCGGTGCACGATCCGCGTAATAAAAAGCCAGCGCCCGTCTTTGAGCAAACCAAGATATGGGCCGAGGGGAGGAATTTTAGGTAGAGTTGAGTGTGATGTTAAGTAGCTCGGTATCTGAATGGGGATAAGAACGAGAAACCCGAAGTGTGCGGCAGAACCGAGACCGAACTTTAAGTGGATAGATAGAACAGTAAGTATTTCCACGTTAATCCTCCCATTTATTGAATCGTGAAATTTGAAGCGATTTTTCTTTTGGAATAAGATTTAAGTCCATACTAATCAGCTCTTGACACATGAAGAGAAAAGTCAAGATCGTAAGGACTGAACAATATCCAACTTTATTAACTCCCAATATTTCCCTTTTAGGAAAAATTTCCCTTTTAGGAAAATAGGATCAAAGTCATCATCAGCAATTGTGAAGTTGGCGAAATTTGTTCGGATCTTGTTCTTGATTCATAATTCAAATATAATCATTAGTATGTAAACAATATTGTTTATTTATACTCCTTTTTTTCAAACCCATATTATGATTTCGAAGGTTGACAACCCGTATTTCTAACCCGCTTTGACCAATTGAAAGGCAAGGGTTTAGTATGAATAAGCAAAGCACGAGGTAAATATTATTCATATCATTTGTTAGGGTTTTGTAAATATGATGGTATTGCCAATGGAGTTGTTTTTTTGTCTCTCCCTGTATTTTATATAGAAAAAAAATACCGCCATCAAGGAGCAAAGTCCACTTGGTACTAGCTGACTGTAAGGTTGAAATTCGTTTAATACAGTGCCTGAAAAAGCTGACACTAGTGCATTAAAAGCAGAAGTCATTTTATAGATGTGCTCGTATGGCCACCAATTTTTAATATAGCAGTGCAGGAAAAGGAACTTTAACAAATCGTAAGTGGCAACCATGCCCAAGGCAGCAAAAGTTGAAGATACTACAGATACATTCCAATGAGTTTGCTTTGCAAGCTTCCATATATAAATGGATGCTATTATCAATGCCCCTAATGCGATAGCGGCATCCCAGACAGTACTTCTATTTTCACGCAGTTTTATATTGCGAAAGCCTGCATAGCCCACATAAAAAGCGATAAGTGTTAACATAAGTAAAAATGGATCTTGCCTGAAAAAGAAAAAGCCAACAGAGCTTGTGGTCACCACAACCGTCAGGAAATAAGTAAAAAGCCGACCGAGCTTTTTATGTATAGCCACTTTTCGATTGTAAATGATGGCAAATAAGCCAATGATCATGGCGATAGTTCCTGAGACGACATGAATACCAATGTTGACGTGGTGAAGCATAGATTTTTGGTTTTAGAATTTTCTTACAAAAGGAGTTTCTTAATCTAGATTTAAAAAGTAGAAAGTGGCCAAGGCGCTTGGCAATTGACGAAAGCACTTCGTCACATGGCGGAAAAATGCAAGCCGATGGCTATTTTTGCCTTTGTGTATAAAGGTTTGCTAAAATCGGTAATTTGGAGAAATTTGGTGGGCGCATTGGCCTTGGTGATTGCCTACTACATTCCCGATAGATATTGGATTGAAACCCGAGCCGGGCTAGATAAATTTTTACCTTACTTATTTCTCTTGTTGATGTACGCATGGATTGTGTTCCACAATCGCCTGCTCTTTGAAGATCTTTATCTCAATAACCGAAAGCGAGCTTACTTTCTGTGGGCTTTAGGCGTAATGGTGTTAGGCTCTACTATTATGCACTTTGTGTTGGTCTATCAATTTAACCAATCGGAAACGCTTTCAAGAATTTTAAACTATTGGGTTTTTACCCTAACTGGTTTGGGTATCTATGTGATGTTCAAATTTTTGCACGTTATTCAAGACAAACCGAGAAATCACGTTATCCGTCCAGAAGAAACGGCTCAGTTCTTTTCATTTCTTACAAACGGTGTGGAAAAGCAAATTCCACTCACCGAAATTTTTTACTTAGTGAGTCTAGAAAACTATGTAAAAGTGGTCACCAAACACAAGACACACATCGTACGGCTTTCATTGAAAGAAGCCGAACAAAAACTTCCAGAGTCTTTTTTGCGCATCAGTCGCTCGCACATCGTAAATACTCGATTTGTTGAATCTGCTCAGGCCGAAAGTTTAAAAATTAACGGAGAATTGTTTAAAGTTGGCAAGGTCTATAAAAGATATGTGGAGGAACAGTTGAATCGAAATACCTAAAGCTGAGGAACGCGATAAAAAATCGGACATCGTCCAACTTGAGCAAAGATACTTGACCTAAAAGGCGCATTTAATACAATACCCTAAACTTAATCGTATTCTCAATTGCCCGCATCTTTTTTATAACCTCTTTATCGTAGCCTTTGTTAATGTCGGTGATAACGTAACCAATTGATTCGTTTGTTTTTAAATATTGACCAGCAATGTTGATTCCATGGTCGGCTAGTACTTGGTTTATCTTAGCCAAAATACCAGGCACATTATTGTGAATGTGTATCAATCGGTGTGCATTCTCTAATGTGGGCAAGGTGAGGTTAGGAAAATTAACGCTGTTACTTGTGCTGCCCGTATTGATGTAGTCCATCATTTTACTTGGCACGAAATTGCCAATGTTTTCTTGGGCTTCCGCTGTGCTTCCGCCAATATGGGGCGTAAGTAGGGTATTGGGAAGGCCGCGCAGATCGGACTTAAATTCTTCCTCGTTGCTCAGTGGCTCATAGGGGTAAACATCCACACCACAGCCAGCTATTTTTCCAGTTAAAATATTTTCCTTTAAAGCCGGAATATCTACCACATGACCTCTACTCAAGTTTAAAAAAATGACTCCTTTTTTCATGAGTTTAAATTCTTCTGAGCCAATCACATTGGTGTTGCTTTCGCGGCCATCGATGTGAAGTGTGATAATATCGGCTATTGCCAACAGGTCTTTCAACGACTTACATTTAACAGCATTGCCCAACGCCAACTTTTCTTCTTTGTCGTAGTAAAACACTTTCATGCCCAAGTTTTCTGCCAGCACAGATAGCTGGGCACCAATGTTACCGTAGCCAATAATGCCCAGGTTTTTCCCACGGATCTCAAAACTTCCCTTGGCTGATTTATCCCACTTCCCTTGATGCATCTTGTTCGACTTATCGGGTATGTTGCGCATCAGCATGATGATTTCTGCAATGGCTAGTTCAACTACGGAACGGGTGTTGCTAAAGGGAGCGTTAAATATGGCAATGCCTTTCTTTGTAGCTGCTTTCTTATCTATTTGATTGGTGCCAATGCAGAAGGCGCCAATAACCATCAGGCGATTAGCATTTTCAAGCACCTTGGCGGTAACCTGAGTTTTTGAACGGATGCCTAACACCGAAACGTTTTTGATTTTCTCGCAAAGCTCGTCCTCGTCTAACCCTGCTGGGTAGCTCTCTACGTTAAATCCTTCTGCGCGCATCAATGCAATGGCTACGGGGTGAACATTTTCCAACAGCAATACATTGATCCGGTTTTTTGGATATGACATGGCTGTGTTGAGTTTGTTTAAGTATAGAAACTCATCTAAACTGGGGGTAACATGGTCTGCCTTTTCCATAATACTGTCGCGCTCCACGTTTTCAGTAAAGGCAAAAAATTTGTTAGCCAACCCAGAATGTTTGATCTCGTAATCAGTATATCCATCGCCAATTACATACACATCACCATCTAGTTTCAGGCGCTTCAGTTGCTCCACTTTTCCATTATTTGATGAAAGCGGATTTTCTTTGTCGAAGCCGATTACTTTTCCGGTTTCATCGAAGCGAAATTCGTTTGCCAAAATATTTTCTGGCTTTATTCCAAATTCAGTAACTACCGGCTCAATAAATTCGCGGAAGCCATTTGAAATAATATAGATGCTATCTTGATGGGTAGAAAAAAATTCTTTGTTGCGTTTGAATGATTCTGATACTTTTGATTTTAGCAATGTAATCAAGGCGGGCAGGTGATTTCTATGCGGAGCCAATAGCGCTAGTCTTTTCTCTAGCGACTCACGTAGAGAAATTTCTCCGCTCATTCCCAAGTTTGTTATGTCGACAATTTGCTGTTTTATTTTTTCCTGATCTGGATGATCGTTTAATGAAATATCGGCCAGTACATCAAAGGCTTCTACTTTTGTGAACGTGCTATCAAAATCTATAACAAAGTACTTGCTCATAGTTAACAATTCAAGATTTCGGGTTCAAGGGTTTACGTTATTCGGTAAACTATTCAATATCAATTGTTGAATGTTGAAGCTTAGCTTTTCCGTTTGATTACCCGTTCGGTGGCGTTTACAATGTTTTCCGGACTGAGGCCATATTTCTTTAGTAGATCCATTGGCTTTCCACTTTCGCCAAACGAATCGTCTACTGCAATAAATTCAATCGGAGCAGGGTAGTGGCGTGCCAGCACCTGTGCAATCGAATCGCCCAAGCCACCATTCATTTGATGCTCTTCGCAGGTAACTACACATCCAGTTTTTTGAACTGATTTTAGAATGGCTTCTACATCCAGCGGCTTTATTGTGTGGATGTTGATTATTTCCGCGCTGATCCCTTTTTCCGCCAGAATAGCCTCGGCTTCAATGGCCTGCCACACCATGTGGCCGTTGGCAATAATCGTTACTTGATTACCCTCAATCATTACATCCGCTTTGCCAATTGTGAACGGTCTGCCTTCGGTAAAGATGGGCCAAACGGGGCGTCCAAATCGCAAATAGGTTGGTCCTATGTGATCGCCCAAGGCAAGCGTAGCAGCTTTTGTTTGCGCGTAATCGCACGGAACGATCACCGTCATGCCAGGTAACATTTTCATCATTCCTACATCCTCGAGTATCTGGTGCGTGGCACCGTCTTCACCCAATGTTAAGCCAGCATGAGATGCGCATATCTTGACATTTTTATCCGAATATGCGATCGACTGTCTTATCTGATCGTACACTCTGCCTGTTGAGAAGTTGGCGAACGTGCCCGTAAAGGGAATTTTACCGCCAATAGTAAGTCCGGCAGCAATGCCCATCATGTTTGCTTCCGCTATGCCTATTTGAAAGAATCGGTCAGGGAACTCTTTCTTAAAAGCATCCATTTTTAAGGATCCGATTAGATCGGCACACAGTGCCACTACATTTGGATTTTGTTTTCCCAGTTCGTGAAGCCCTACGCCAAATCCTGAGCGAGTGTCTTTTTTATCGGTGTATTGAAATTTGATCATAAAATTTGATGATAATGTTGGATGAAAATTGAGTTTCTACAAGGGTCTGAAAATTGGTTGGTTGATTTTCGAATTGGTTAATTGCCAAATTTTCAAACTAATAATCACCAAGTGTTTCGGGCAGTTGCGCCAGGGCTTTTTCAAGTTCCACATCGTTAGGGGCCACTCCGTGCCATTTATGTGAGCCCATCATAAAATCAACCCCTTTGCCCATAATCGTTTTCATGAGAATCATCAGCGGTTTTTCCTTGTGGGAAAGAGATTTTGCGAGGTCGAGCGTAGCAACTAATTCTTCTATGTTATTGCCATCACATTCAAGTACATGCCAGCCGAATGCTTCCCATTTTGCTTTAAGGTCTTTGAGTGACAATACTTGATCGACTGGGCCGTCAATCTGCTGACCGTTGTAATCGATGGTGGCGATGACATTGCTTACTTTGTTATGGGCAGCGTACATGGCCGCTTCCCACACCTGTCCTTCCTGCTGTTCGCCATCACCCATGAGCACGTAGATGGTGGCTTTGTCGTCATTCAGTTTTTTGGCTTGCGCAGCTCCAAGGGCTACCGACAAACCTTGGCCCAGGGAACCAGAAGCTATTCTAACGCCCGGCAAATGTTCGTGCGTGGTGGGATGACCCTGAAGGCGCGTATTGAGTTGCCGAAACGAGGCTAGTTCCGCAACTTGAAAATAGCCAGCGCGCGCCAGCACAGAGTACCAAACGGGTGAAATGTGACCGTTGGAAAGAAAAAAGAGATCTTCTCCTTTTCCTTCCATCGTAAAATGGGTGTTATGTTTGAGGACGGAATAATAAAGAGCCACAAAATATTCTGTGCAGCCTAAAGACCCACCAGGATGACCTGACTGGCATGCATGCACCATTCTAACTATATCTCTCCTTACTTGAGAGGAAACCTTCTTTAACTTTACGAAATCTGTTTGCGAGCTCATGTGCTAAATTTTGCACAAATGTGTCGCTTTTCGCTAAAACTAAAAAACGGAAGTACCGCCTCGAAGCGATTATATGGACATTACTTTTTTGAGCCTTTCTTTGCTGCCCTTTTTGGGAGCTACTTTTTTGGCAATTTTCTTTGCTGCAACCGTTGGCGAGCCGTCTTCTTTTAAAATTTGGGAAGTGTGATTTTTTGTGTCTACTTTTTCAATAATTTCTTCAATTACTCCTTTTTCGTTGATCACAAAGGTAACGCGAGCCGTACCCATGTACTTTCTACCATACATTGATTTTTCAATCCAAGTGCCATATTGTTCATGCACTGCTTTGTCAACATCTGCCAATAGAGAAAACGGTAATTTTTCCTTGGCAATAAATTTTTTGTGCGATTTCTCATCATCCGTGCTAATGCCTAGCACTTCATAGCCAGCCTTTAGCAATGACTTGTAGTTATCGCGCAGGTTGCAGGCCTCTGCCGTACATCCGGGGGTGGCGTCTTTCGGGTAGAAGTAGAGTACCACTTTTTTCCCTTTTAGGGCCGCGAGCGTGATAGGTTGTCCGTCCTGGTTGTTTACTTTAAAGTCGGGGGCTTTGTCACCAATTTTTAATGCCATGATGTAGATTAATTTAGGTTGGTTGATCGATTACGAAAATTAAAAAATCTTTTGAATAAACGTTTTTTCATTTCCTGCAGTATCCGTTACTTTCAGTTTAAAGTCGCCTTTCAATAACTTGGTTTTGTCTTGTCTTTCTGCCAGCAAAATCCCGGTTTTATATTCGTAATCCATTAACAACCATTCGCCATCAATTGTTGCCTCAAAAGAAGCAATGCCCGATCGATTGTCGCCTATTTTAAATCGAGCGGTACGACTGGTGAGAAAAATTTTTGTAATCGTTGGGGGAGTCACGTCTTGCAAAATAGTGAAACTCCCTAAGTCACGCGCCATAAATCGTATCTCACCCTGCTCCCATGTTCCACCAAGGTTACCACCATTGGCAGCATAAACGCTGGTCTTGCTTTCCGAATAGTTGCGTTTGGGCTTTAGTTTTATCTCAACTGGTTTAAATAAAGGGGTTATGTTGCTCCCCACTGTAAAAACTTCACTAGTAGCAAAGGCTTTGTAGGATTCGGTCAAATAGAGTGTGTCATACAAGGCTTTTTCCTCAAATTTTATCTCAAGGAAATCACTTTTATACGATTGGATTTGACCTGAGGGGATACTCTTTTTTAAGTTTGTTTTTAACGTGTTGCCGCAAGCGCGGATGGAGTCTGGCAATGCTTTTCTGAGATCGATTAAATATACCTTTGCGAGCGATGTACCATAGCTAGGCAATTGCGTATCTACCTTTCCTCCTACGAAAACACTAAGTTTATTTTCGGGGCAAGCCTTAGATGTTACTTTCATAACATTTTTGAAAACATCAATATCAAGGGGTTTTACAATCGTTTCTGGAAGCAAAAGTTGATCTGTTTTCGGGCTCGGTTTCAAACTAAAACTAACCTCGCTTTTGTTTCCATAGGTGTCTTTTAATTCAATTAAAACAGGAACGTCTTCTTTATCTACCGTAATGATTCCGTTGGCAATTGTCCCTTCGTGGTAGTCAAATGTATTTCCATCGTCTACGAACAACTTAGTAAAGTATTGTCCTTTCTGTTTTAATACTTTGTAATCGAAAAGGTTTTGAATGCCTCGTGTTTCTTCAAAATCAATTTTGTCTATAGTTTGCGAAAAAACCTTCTTTCCGTTTAGAAACATTTCCATGTTATTGATACCAAACCGGAAAGCAGAATTGTTCATTCGATCAGTAGCTAAAAGCTCAACACCAATATTTCCAGATGCCAATATGGGTTGCGCAAAGGAATAGGTATCACCGCTCTTCAAAAGATAAAATTCAAATCGGCCAAACTTATCATTGATTCTAGAATTTGAGTCTAAGGTGATCAATGCAATCTTGTTAGCCGTGGGTGCATAGGTGTCGATAATTTCATCGAACTTAAATTGAAGCGGATTTAATGCTTGATTTAAGCTATCTCTAATTTCAAAGTGGAGATGTGGCCCTTGCGATCCTCCGGTGTTTCCCGACAGGGCAATGGTATCGCCCCGATTTATTCTTAATCGGTTCTTTTCAGGAAATAAATCGAGGTCGAACGATTTGCGCGAATAGTGCTCGCTTAATACATAGTCTGCCAATTCACCTTTAAACTTATCTAAGTGGGCATACAACGTTTGGTTACCGTCCGGATGCTGAAGGACTATCGCCTTGCCATAACCGTATGACCCCACTATTATCCGCGAAACATAACCCCCATTGGCGGCCCTCACGGGGATGCCTGTTACGCTATTGGTTCTGATATCTAAGCCCGCGTGAAAATGGGTACTCCTAAGCTCTCCCATCGAGCCCGCCAGTAAGTTTGGCTTTCCAGGAAAGATTGGAAACAAGTACGGTTCATTCTTTTGCAAATGAGAATCTTGCTGAGCGATTTCAAGTTGAGCAAAAGTATACTGAGAAAATAATAAAAGTAAAATGCTAAGCTTACTTAACTTCAAACTCCAACAGTTTTTCATTTTCAATGTAAGCAGATAATGTATTTCCAATCGCCACGGGGCCAACTCCTTTCGGTGTTCCAGTGAAAATGAGATCACCTGTTTTTAACGTAAAAAATTTTGAAAGATAACTGATAATGTAACTGAAGCTGAACAGCATCAGGCTTGTGTTGCCTTGCTGCTTTAGCTGTCCATCAATTTCCAGTTTAAAATTTACGTTGCTGAGGTCTGAAAAATTAGCGACTGGAATAAATTTGTCTGAGATCGGGGCAGAACCATTAAAGCCCTTGGCAATATCCCAGGGCAATCCTTTTTCTTTGGCCTTAGATTGCAGATCTCTGGCTGTAAAGTCAATTCCTATTCCAATCGAATCAAAATATTTGTAGGCAAATTGTTCATCTATATTTTTTCCTTCCTTACAAATTCTCAGCACCAACTCAACTTCATGGTGAATGTCTTTAGAGAAATCCGGGTAGTAGAAGGGGGCGTTGTTTTTTAGAATCGCGGTGTCAGGCTTTGTGAATATAACAGGCTCATCGGGCCTTTCATTGTTGAGTTCTTTTATGTGTTCAGCGTAATTTCGTCCAATCGCGAATATTCTCATAAAACAGGTTAAATTTTCGCAAAGCTAAAACATTCTAAAAAATCAGCGTAAATTCATTCTTGTAATTTAAAAATTTAAAAGGGTACGGTGTACCTTTGCAGTAAACAATAACACAATGACCCTACGAATTTTCGCTTTAATACTAGTATTGCTCATCATTCAATCTTGTGCCACCGTGCCCGTGACTGGCAGAAGACAGTTGAGCTTAGTTTCAAATTCTGAAATTATCGCTGAATCGGCTGCTCAATATAAACAAGTATTAAGTGAGTCTAAATTAGGCACTGATGCTCAGCAGGTTGAGATGGTTAAGAGAGTTGGAAATAAAATAAAAGTGGCAGTTGAAAACTATATGCAGACGAAAGGGTTAGCGAGCCAATTGGAAGGCTTTAACTGGGAGTTTAATGTTATACAAGACGATAAAACGGTAAATGCATGGTGTATGCCAGGTGGCAAAGTAGCATTTTACACCGCCATATTGCCAATTTGCAAAGATGAGGACGGGGTGGCCGTAGTAATGGGGCATGAAGTGGCACATGCTATTGCCAACCATGGCAGGGAGCGAATGAGCCAAAGTATGCTTCAAAATGGGTTATTAACTTCGCTGGGTGCTGCAATGGGGCAAAACCCTTCTCAGACGAGCCAATTGCTAATGCAAGCAGTCGGGGCCGGTACTAACATTGGTTTATTGAAATTCTCTCGAGACGATGAATCAGAAGCGGATCATATTGGATTGATTTTTTTGGCGATGGCGGGGTATGATCCTACGACTGCTCCAAAATTTTGGGAGCGCATGTCTGCATTAAGTGGTGGGCAGCAACCTCCAGAATTTCTATCTACACACCCTTCGCACGAGACAAGAATAAGAGACCTGCAAGGGTGGATACCAGAAGCGTTGAGCTATAAAAAATAACTTTTATAGCTTACTTTTTTCAGCCGAAGGGGTGAACAAATTGGCTCGCTGACTATCTTACCTTTTTAAGATTTTCTAGTGTATCAATTAGATCTTCATAAAAAGCAATGGCTCTGGCAGAGGGCTCATTCGATTTTTTTTCTTTCGAAAATAAGTCTTCAAGCGCGGCAGCTTCGTCCTTTAAGGCATGAAGGCCCAACATGGTTAGTGAAGGCTTTATCTTGTGGATGGTGCGGGCCAATTCCTGCCATTGGAATGCAGAATTTAGGATTTCGATCTCTCTGATGATTGCAGGAAAAGACTTGACTATAGTATCGATAACATCGTTTGTAAAAGTTTTATTGCCTTTTCCTACGCCAATTAAGTAACTTAAATTAGGTGTAGTGCGAGACGAAATAGTCCCCTTGAGACGAGTGACTTTTCTTTTCTTATTTTCAATTTGCTTCGAATACCGTTTCAGTAAAATGAGAAGATCGTCCGGTGTAAATGGCTTCACAATGTAATCGTTCATTCCGGCTGCAAGGCATTTTTCCATGTCCTTTTTTGTTACGTTGGCGGTAATGGCGATGATGGGCACTTTGCTGTTTTTGAAACGGTCATTTCGAATCGCTTTGGTTGCTTCGAAGCCGTCCATCACGGGCATTTGAATGTCCATTAACACAATATCGAATTCCTGATTCTTTAATTTTTGTATCGCAACAAAACCGTTTTCGGCCGTTTCAAAATAACAATCCCAATTCTTTAATATACTGCTTGCATACAACCTATTTATGTCATTGTCTTCAACCAGTAGTATCCTTAAACCTTTAACGGACTTAGAATTGATCTCTCTACTTGAAGAGATTGATTCCACCATTTTTTTCTTTGAGGTAGTTAACGAATAGGGAATGGAAACTACAAACGTGGAGCCGATGTTCTCCTCACTTTTTACCGCAATTGTTCCGTGCTGAAGCTCAACCAATTGTTTTACGATAGTCAAGCCCAGTCCGGTGCCACCATACTTTCGCGTCACACTTGCATCGGCCTGACTGAAGCTTTCGAATATCGTGGTAAGTTTATCGGCTGGTATGCCAACTCCAGTATCTTCGATGCTAAATCGTATTAGTATTTTGTTTTTTATTTTTTTACCGACAACGGTCATCTTTATCGAGCCACTGTGCGTAAATTTTAAAGCATTGCTAATTAAGTTTATCAGTACTTGATTTAGACGAACCGGATCACCAAGTAAAATGGTATTGGCACTCGCGCCCAAGTCAATTGTAAAATTTACACCTTTTTCTTTTGCTTGGATGTAAAAGATGTCGTCTAGTGAATCAAGTACATCTTTTAGGCTAAATCCAATGCTTTCAAACTTTAACTTCCCGGATTCTATTGAAGCAAGATCAAGAATATCGTTGATAATTACTTTTAAATTGTCTGCTGCACTTTTTATGGCATTTAGGTACGTTGCCTGATCTTCGGGCGATGGTTGCTTGCTTAACAGGGTGGCCATCCCCGAAATCCCATTAATCGGTGTTCTGATCTCGTGGCTTATGTTCGCCAAAAAAAGTTCTTTTGCCTTCTGCGCGCGCAGCAATTCCTCGGCATCTTTTTTTCGTTGAGTGATATCGCGGCAGTCTAATATCAATCCTGGAATGCCCTCTTGAAACTTTAAGTTGATAGAGTTGAATTCCAGGTACTTATACGTTTTATCCTTACATAAGAATTGAAATTCAACCGATGACGAATATTTTTTTTGAGTACTGACATGGTATCTTTTTTTTAACTCTGCCAGCGTGTTTGGTAGTATGTATGAGAAAAAATTCTTGCCCAGCAAAAAATTCTTATTGTAGCCAAGCACCGCTTTAACGGAAGGATTACAATAATGAATGTTACCAGCAAAATCAACAATAAAGATAATATCCGAGCCATCTTCAACTACAGATTCGAAAAATTTTCGTCCACGTACATAATTTTCAAGGGCCTTCATAAATTATGTTTTTCCATTTCTTTTAAATAACGGTAGATAGATGATTTCCCTATGCCTAACTTGCTCGCCACTTCAAGAACATTATCATTGTATCGGTTAAGGTACGTTCTAATAATTCGATACGTATATTCTTCAAGTGTCATTTCTTTAAAAAACATAGCCTCTTCTCCATGCGTGCTGTTGAAGTTGATTTCATTTGCGTTGATTTCACTTTCGTCTGCCATCACAGCGGCCAGATCCATCACAGACTTTAACTCTCGCACATTCCCCGGAAAGGGGTAGGAGAGAAGTTTGTCTTGCGCTTCGGAAGTCAACCGAAACTTCTTCAACTGATTTTCCTTCGCAAATTCATCTAAAAAATATTTTGCCAATAAAATTACATCCTGCCCACGTTCACGCAGGGGCGGTAAGTGGATGGGTAAACCCAAGATTCTGTAATAAAGGTCTTCCCTGAACTTCCCCGATCTAACTTCTTCTTGAAGGTTTTTGTGGGTTGCTACGATAATTCTAACATCGAGCTTAATTACTTGATTTCCACCTACTCGTGTCACTTCTTTTTCTTGTAATACCCGCAATAGTTTTGACTGTAGAGACAAATCCATTTCTCCTATTTCATCCAGAAACAGAGTGCCACCTTCGGCCTCCTCAAATTTTCCGATGCGCCTGCCCAGCGCGCCAGTAAAAGCGCCCTTTTCATGGCCAAATAATTCGCTTTCAATTAATTCTTTGGGGATGGCCGCTACGTTTACTGCTACAAATGGCTTCGATTTTAGTTTCGAATTGTAATGTATGGCTTTGGCCACTAACTCTTTACCCGTGCCCGTCTCCCCCGATATAGAGGCCACAATATTGGTTTTTGTAGCCTTCTCCATCAATGCAAAAACCTTCTTTATCGATGGGCTTGTGCCTATGATGCCCTTTTCAAATTCATATTTATTGGTTATTTCCTTTTTGAGGAAGTCTATTTCTTTGATCAGTGAAGTTTTATTTCGAGCGTTGTTAATGGAGTTTAAAATCCGTTCTTTCGCCTCTTCGTCTTTGGTAATATAATCAAAGGCTCCCGCTTTAAGGAGTTCCACGGCAGTGCCTATTTTTTCCTGCGCAGAAATAATGATCACATTTATTTGCGGATCAAATTCCCGAATTGCTTCAAGAACTTTTGCTCCCGACATATCAGGCAGAGAGTAATCTAATGTAATGACAGATGGTCTTTTATAGAGCTGGCTGACACATTCTTTACCCGTTTTGAAAAACTCGACCTCAAAGTCAGGATTCAAGTCGAGCACATATTTAATGAATTTGGTATAGACGATATCGTCTTCAACTACAAATATCTTAACAGGATCCTTTTCGTACATTGTAATGAATAATCTAAAATCTGTAGTTTATTTGGCGATAAAATTCGCAAAATTTGATTGATAATTAAGCAATTAACGGCTTCTAAAAATAAAAACATGATAAAAGAATTTTATAAGCTCACATCAGCCGAGATTGAATTAGTGCTAAAGGCGCCAATTTTGGTAAGCATATTAGTTGCCGGGGCAGATGGAACGATTGATAAAAAGGAGATAAAAAGTGGAATTGAGATGGCAAAGAAACGGCAAGCCAAAGCAAAAGGTGGGCTTCTGGAATTCTATGATTTTGTGGCCGAGGACTTTGAGGATAAACTTAAAGTGATTGTTCAAATGTATCCAACGGATTCAACTAAAAGAAATAAAATCATTGAGAAAGAATTGCTCGCTTTCAGCGATGTTCTTGGCAAGTTAGACATGCAGTTTGCATTGGAGCTATACAATAACTTGAAAGAGATTTCGTTCGGTATCGCGAAGTCGTCAGGCGGGCTATTGGGCATGAATTCAATTGGTGACGAAGAGATAAAATACGTAGATTTGCCGATGATCAAAATGCCAAGCAGTTAATGGGAGAAAGCAATACCAGTATTTTTAGCAGTGCGTTGGTTGCGTTTAGACTGGTTTTTTTAATGTGGCTTACATTTAGTTTTGAGTTGTTATACAATATCGACCTTGGGTTTTTAGGGATTAAACCACGGAGTATTAACGGCTTAGTAGGTATCGTAACCGCTCCTATGATTCACGGCAGTCTTCAACACCTGCTGTCCAA
Source organism: Flammeovirgaceae bacterium (assembly GCA_027487845.1). Classification (GTDB taxonomy): domain Bacteria; phylum Bacteroidota; class Bacteroidia; order Cytophagales; family Cyclobacteriaceae; genus ELB16-189. The sequence goes on along the minus strand of JAIYCV010000047.1, from coordinate 55,328 downwards.
TACGATTCCACTTTTGTTTCTCGGTTCGGTTTTGTTTTTCTTTTATGAAAGGATCGGTTCCATCGTGTTTTTCCGTTGTTATTTCCTTACCAATGTGCTCGTTTGGATTTTTAGCCCGCGGGTATCCTATCACATTGGGGCTAGTGGTTTGATTTATGGATTGGCTTCCTTTTTGATTTTTTTCGGCTTCTTACGAGGAGATTTGTTATCATTGGTTATCTCCATTGCTATTTTTTTGGTTTATGGTGGTATTTTCTACGGAGTTTTGCCATCCGATCCTTCTGTCTCATGGGAATCTCACTTGGCAGGTGCCACAGTAGGGGCTGCAACAGCTTTCAATTTAAGCAATAAGAAAAGAATTCGTTAACAAGCCATGGATTCATCTGGAATATCAATTTTAACAGATTTAAAAAAAGGAAAGTATTCGCCCGTGTATTTTCTTCAAGGCGAAGAAACATTTTACATCGATTTAATTAGTAATTATTTAGAAAACAACGTTTTAAGCGAATCAGAAAAAAGCTTTAATCTGACTGTTGTGTACGGGAAAGATGTGCAGGTGCATAGCATTCTCACCCATGCAAAAAGATTTCCGATGATGGCCGAAAAGCAAGTGGTAATAGTAAGGGAAGCCCAAGATATTTCTGACCTGCAGAAAGACAGTGGAGCGAAGATTTTATTGGATTACCTTTCTAAACCCGTGCCATCTACCATTTTAGTTTTTTGCCACAAGCATAAAACCTTAGATAAGCGCAAGGAAGTAGGAAAAAAAATAGAACAGCTTACAGTTTCAGTAACTTTTAAAAAGCCCTACGAAAATCAACTTTCGGATTTTGTTAATCAATATGCTATCGAAAAGAAGTTAAAGATCGAGGAGGGAGGTATAAGAGTGTTATGTGAATATGTGGGCAATGATCTTAATCGGTTGGCGAACGAAATTGATAAGTTGACGATTAATGCCAGTGATAATAAACCAATTTCGGTAGAGCAAATAATGTCCACCGTTGGTATCAGTAGAGAATACAATGTATTCGAGTTACAAAAGGCATTGATCAATAAAGATGTTTTGTTAGCCTCTAAAATAACCGACTATTTTGAATCAAATACCAAGAAAAACCCTATGATGCCGATGGTATCATTTTTGTTTTCCTTTTTTAGCAAGCTTTTGGTTGCCGCAACATCGGCAGACAAAAGTGAACGCGGATTAGTTGCAAGCTTGAAGATAAGTCCTTATGCGACTAAGGATTATATCAAAGCGTTGCAGAATTACCCAGTTTCAAAGATTTGCCAAATTGTGACACTTATAAAGGAAGCAGACTTAAAACTTAAAGGAGTTAATTTAGGCAGTGAAAGTGAAGGGCAATTATTTAAAGAACTTGTATTTAGAATGATTCTTTAAATCAAGTAATTATCATTAGTTTTGGATTTATTTTTTCATGCCAAAGGCAATTAATCTTCTTAAAACCTGTTATTATCTAAAAACTAAATGAAGAGATCTATCTTCATCACCGCTCTTGTGTTTGGTTGGATCGCATCAAGCGCCCAAGAAATGTATTCTCAACAAAAAGTAGAGCGACTATACAAAACTGGCATCGAGTTAATTGAGAAGAGAGAGTTTGGGGCGGCAAAAAAAACATTTCAAGAGTTCTTATTGCTTCAGAAAGGAAATGATAGCCGGACAATAGAAGCCGAATACTTCAACGCGTTTTGTGCGTTGAATTTGTATCATCAAGATGGAGAGAAACTAGTAAGCGATTTTATCCTCGCGCATGCTGAAAACCCAAGGGCAGCTTCGATATACTATGACTTAGGAAATTTCTTTTATGCCGAAAAAAATTACGGTAAGGCGGTAGACTATTTTTCGAAAGTTGATTTTTCGGCTCTTACCGGCACTCAAATTAACATTGGGCGGTTCAAGTGGGGTTACAGTTTATTCAATAACAAAAAGCTTTCAGAATCTCTTGATCAATTTAATTTTGTCAAAACTTCGGGCGGACAATTTGGTCCCGCTTCAAGCTACTACGCTGGTTTTATTGAATACAGTCAGGGCAGTTATGAAAGCGCGCTGAGTGATTTGAAAAGGGCTGGGGAAAATGAGTCGTATTCCAGTATTGTTCCCTATTTGATTTGTAGTACCTATTTCAAACAAAAAAAATACGATGAACTTTTGAGTTTCATCAATTCGATTAGGTCAACGAATGATCTGTCAAATTCAACGGATATTGCACTTCTTGGAGCAGAAGCTAGTTTTGAAAAACAGGATTACAAAAAAGCATATGAGGGCTACAGTAAATTTCTTGAGGGCAAAGCAACCTTAGAAAGAGGAGTTTTGTCGAGAGCGGGTTATTCGGCATTTTCAATCGGCAAGGACGATGATGCGCTCGGTTATTTCAAAGGCGCGGCATCAAACAAAGATTCTATTGGCTTCTACTCTTCTTATTACTTAGGTGCATTGTATCTCAAAAAAAATCAAAAACCTCTTGCGTTAAATGCCTTTGAGAGTGCCAAGAAATTTGTGGCAGATAAAAGAATTGCGGAAGAAAGTTTGTATCAATTCTCAAAAATTGCCTTTGATTTAGATAGAGGAGATGTGGCTTTAGATGGCCTGGAGAGTTTTATTAAATTATATCCTAAATCAGACCATCTCACAGAGGCAAAGGAACTCCTTTCCCAAGCCTATGTGACAACTAATAATTATGATAAAGCAATAAATTATATCGAAGCATTGGATGGTCACGGTGACGCCTTAGATAAAGCCTACCAAAAAGCTTGCTTTTTAAAAGGTGTTGAATTTTTCAACAAGGAAAATTACGAACAGGCAAAAATCTATTTCATAAAGTCGTTAAAAAGACCTTTGAATAATAACTATAAAGCAGAGGCATTATTTTGGATGGGTGAGGTTCATTCCATTGAAAAGAATAATGACTTGGCAATCGAAAGCTATCGCGATGTTTTTCAGATTTCATCGTACAGTGATTCAGAAGTTCTTTTGAAAGCAAGATACGGTTTGGGATACGCCTATTTCAATTCAGATCAATTTGAAAAAGCGCTGTTTAACTTCAAGGAGTATGTAGTAAAATCTAACCAGCAAAATTCGAATTATGGCGATGCGACACTAAGATTGGCAGATTGTTATTACGTAGCCAAACAATATTCAGACGCTCTTACAAGCTATAACAAAGCGGCCGGCTTTAAGTTTGATGCTGACTATGCCGTTCTACAAGCGGGCAATATATGTTCCATTCTCGGTAATTTTAACGAAGCCAAACTAAACTTTGAAACGGTGATAAAAAAATACCCTAGCTCACGTTTCTTAGATGAAGCTATGTTTCAAATTGCCCAACTAGATTTTGAACAAGGTAACTATGCGGTGGCGGTTTCTGAGTTCAGCAAATTGATTGATTCGGGTAAGCCAAGTAAGTTTATTCCTTATGCGTATGTGCGCAGAGCATCTTCCTATCACAACTTAAAAGCCTTTGATAAAACAGCTACCGATTATATATCTGTGCTTGATCTATTTCCTACACATCCAGTAGTGAACGACATTTTATTGCCGCTGCAAGAAGCACTTACAAATGCGGGGCGTGCAAGTGAGTTTGATAAGTACTTAGCTCAAGTGAAATCAACCAACCCAAATGCAAAAGGGGTTGAATCTGCTGAATTTGAATCGAGCAAAGGATTTTATTTTAATCAGGATTATAGCAAAGCAATACAAGCATTGGGAAGCTATGTTTCCTCCTATCCAGAAAGCCCACGAGTGGATGAAGCCAATTATTATAGAGCCGAATCATTCTATCGGTTAAAAGACGTTGCCAAGGCGTTGGATATTTATGGTGAGTTGAGTGCTCGCTCAAATTTTTCTCTCGCTAACAAAGTCATTGGAAGGATTGCTGAGTTAGAATTTAAAAAATCAAATTACGAAAGAGCGATACCCGCCTTCATCAAACTATACAAAGCTGCGTCAACTAAGAAAGAGTTATTTAGCGCTTGGTCAGGCTTAATGGAATCTCACTATCAGTTAACTAATTATGACTCGGTTATTTTTTATGCTCATTTGATTTTAGAGAAAGCGAAGGTGAATGCGGGGGCTGAGAACAAAGCTTCGCTCTATCTTGGAAAAGCTGCGCTAGGGAAGGGAGAACTAGAAAATGCTAAGGATGAATTTCTGAACACACTAAACAATGCGCAAGATGAATATGGCGCTGAAGCGAAATACTTGCTGGGTGAGCTTCAGTTTGCTAAAAAGGAGTATAAAGAATGCTATCAAACATTAACTTCATTGAATACTGATTTTAGTGGTTATCCACTTTGGCGCGGCAAAGCGTATCTTTTACTTGCCGATTATTTTGTGGCAGTTGATGACTCCTTTAATGCAAGGGCTTCGCTTCAGTCATTAATCGATAATACCCCCATTCAGAGTATCAAAGAAAAAGCCAAAGATAAATTGAAGCAGCTGGAGGAAAATGACTCTAAAAAGCTGGTGAGAGATACCGTTTTTAATAAAAAGAATTAATGATCGATATTAAAACCGCAGGTAGCTTTTGTTATAAAATGAAATGGATTTCCGTTATCATAATTTATTTCAGTTGCATAAGCATTGATGTGCTCGCTCAGAATCCAGACGATGGTGGCATACCAAATGCGGAAATAGTTATAACAAAGGACCGTCAAATTATATTGCCAAAGGCAGATCGTAATTTTGACAAAATACCACCTAGGCAAGTTGAACCAATTAAACATGACTTGGCGTATCAGCTAAAGAGCGTAAGCTTTAATTCCCCTGCTTATAGTCCGATAGTTAGGCCTCTTAAATTGAAAGAGCAAGAGATACCCAAAATATTTAGCAGCTATGCCGCTGGTGGATTTGGCAATTACTCGTCTCCTTATCTCGAAGGGTTCGTGAATTCAAAGCGGGAAAGAAACAAAGAATACGGAGTTCATTTTTACCATCGAAGCTTTGGCTCTGGAGCCGTTGACGATGGAAATTCAGCAAGTGGAAGAACTGAAGTAAACCTCCAAGGGAAGTTCATTGGCAAAATGGCAAGCGTAGGGGCAACAGCACACTACGAGAAAGCAAGCGGTAATTTTTATGGATATCTTCCGATAAAAAACATAAGAAAAGATACAATCGAGCAGTACTATTCGCGCCTAGGCTTTGAGTTGGCGGTCGATAATGTTGGAAAGTCCATCGTGAATTATAAAATCAAAACGGGTTACAGTTCTTTGGGTGATAATTTTAAAGCCAGCGAAGGCGAGCTTTATGTTAATTCAGACCTTTATTATAAAATAGCGGAGGCTACTAAGTTGAAGCTTGGATTTGATTACTTTATGTTATCGAGGGAGGATGAAAAAATAGCCTCTTACACCAGGCAGCTAGTCAAATTCAAACCAGCTTATGAGTTCTTACCAATCGAAAAGTTACTGTTGACAATAGGCGCAAACCTAGCTTTTCAAAACGATCCTCAACTTAACATAAGTTCAGTTAGTGTTTTTCCAGCTCTTAATGCGAGTTATAAACTAAATGATAATGCCCAAGTGTATGGGCTGATAACTGGTGACGTTGACAAAGTTTCGCTAAGAACACTTTCAAATGATAACTTCTGGATCAATTCAAATCAAAAAATCGCTAATACAAAACGTGCGTTGGAGTTCAGCACTGGCGTAAAAGGAAAGGTCGCAAATAAGTTTGCTGTTCATGTCGGCATATCACTTACAGATTTAAAAGGATATTACTTTTTTCAGAACAATATAAAAAGTAGAGGTAAATTTGATTTGATATATGACGAGGGTAGCACTAAGAGAACTAATTTATTTGCGGAGCTAGGCTTTAACCAACAAATGGTTAAACTAAATGTAAGAGGCGATTACTTTAACTATTCAAGGAATTCCGGAGTTGCCCTTCATCTTCCATCTTACAAAATTACCTTCAACTCAAATTATAATGTTTTTGGCAAGATTTTGCTGGACGCAGATCTTATCATGTTAGGAGGTATGAAAGCGCTTGACAACGAAAAGAAATCAATAGTAGAGATTCCGTCCGCGGTCGATTTATCCCTGAAGGCGGATTATCTTTTCTCCAAAAATGTATCTTTCTTCGTTAAGGGTAATAACTTATTGTCTAGCAATTACCAATTGTATCTAAACTATCCGGTTCGCGGTTTACAAGCCTTGGTTGGGGTAAGTTGCACCTTTTGAGCAATTATCTTATTTTTAAGCTTTATTGTATTATTGTGTAACATTTCCCTAACACTAACTCATGTCTAAACAAGAAAGCAATCCTCCTGAAGATTCTGAAGATAACTTTGGCCTTCCTGAAATTGATTTTAAACCTATCGACAGAGATGTTGAACCAGTTGTTGAACCTGCGAAGGAAACAATAATAAGCTACAATCAGGAATCCGAAAGCATCGAGGAACAACCAGCAGCGGCTGTCGAGAACGAGGTAACGTCTCATTCAGCAAAAGAAGAAATTCCATATTTGCCAGAAGATGTAGATGAGGAGAGAACGACTTCCCCAGTAGTTCTTGGCTTGATAATTGTCAGTTTAGTCGCAGCTGCTGTTTTACTCACTTACTTCTTTATTTACAAGCCAAAAGCGGACAAAGCACTGGCTGAAAAAGAGGCAAAAGCAAAAAATATAGCACTTAAAGAAAAGGAGAAACAAGATAGTTTGTTTAGACTTGAAGATGAAAAGAAACGGTTAGAAGCGGAAAGGAATGCGGTAAAAGCTAAGCCCGCTGTTGGAATAATTGAGACGCTTACGGATAAGACACAGCTATACTATGTTATTGTGACCAGCAATATTGATGATGATTTAGTAATGGATTTCGCTAAGAAGTTAAGCCTCAAAGGCGTGAGCACAAAAATTATTCCTCCGTTTGGAAAAAGTCAGTATTATAGATTGTCTATTTCAGAACAAGATACGTTTGCAAAGGCACAAGCGGATGCTGACGGTGCAAAAGCCGAGTACGGGAATAGCCTTTGGGTCATTAAATACTAATTTTCTTGTTATGCAGTCAAATGAAAAAAATAAAAACCTAATTGCGTTAGCTACCTCGTTAGGGTTTCATTTGACTCTTCTATTACTATTCTTATTTCTTGTGTCCTGGAAGGCACCAAACCCACCTTTGTCATCTTTAGGTGGAATTGAATTAAACTTTGGATTAGATGACGTAGGTAGTGGAGAGATACAGCCAACAGCACCCGTAGGTAATGACTCGCCAATCGAGGAAGACGCGAACATTCAATCTCCTCAACCAGAAACGAATCAGCCTTCCATACCCGATGCTGAAGCCGAGAAACTGACTTCAGAAGCCGATGACCATTCGGTGGAGGTTAAGGAAGCCAAGCCAATAAAAAAAGATACGCCTCCTCAAAAACAAGACAAAGAAATTGAAACGGCTAAGATTGAAAATAAAGTTGATTCGGAGCTATCAAAACCGATAGAATCAAATTCAAAAAAAGGAGTTACAGGTAATCAAGGCGATGACAAAGGTAAAGTCGGAGACAAAGGAAGTCCGCAAGGCACGTTAGATGCGAAGGCACTTTATGGTAATCCAGGCTCGGGCGGACAAAACGGTTCAGGAACTGGCGGTGGCTTTAATCTTCAAATGGCTGGTTGGACTTGGGACGAACAGCCTAAAGCGCCTAAGCTTCCTGACAATGAAAATGGGAGAGTGGTGTTTGAAATCGAAGTAGATGAAGAGGGAGAGATTACCTCCATCAAAACTCTTGAAAGGAGTTTAAGTCCGGAGGCAGAACGAATTTGCAAACAAGAAGTATTACGAAGATCTTTAGTTAAAACTTCTCAAGGTACTACTCCCGAACGATCAAAGGGTAAAGTTGCTTTTGTTCTTAGAACACAATAGCCTACTTTTTCTTGTAAAGCCCCAGTGCAATTTTCTCCACAAGTAGTTTAGGCAGCAGGTAGGTCAGTTTAACACTTACCCAGTTTGCAAATCCAGGAATAACCTCTGTTTTCCCAGCAAACATTCCCGCGACAGAAATTCTCGCAACTTCTTGGGGAGTCATACTGAATTTTTCTGCTTTTTCTTTCAAAAGACCCATCTCTGCGCGGTCGATAAACCCAGTTGAAGTAGCACCAGGACTAACAGTGGTTACTGAAACATTTGATTCTTCTAGCTCCCATCTTAAGCCCCTCGAAAAAAGCACCACAAATGCTTTTGTCGCTGCGTAGGTGGAAAGATAGGGCACGGCTTGATAAGATGCTGTGCTTGCAATATTTACGATAAATGAAGGTGAATTTTTTTTTAATGTAGGAATAAATGAATGGCAAATGTTAACCAATGCATTCATATTCAATTGCATCATGTTCTGAAGCTCTTCCAGTGACGATTTTTCAACCGATTTCCAAAGTCCGTATCCGGCATTATTTACCAACACTGTCAATCTCCAATCGTTGGTTGTAATCCAATTCACAAGTTCTAAGTGAGACCGTGCAGAAGAAAGATCTATCCCAAGCCAATGGACTTCAATCGAGTATTTTTTTGAAAGATCGGTTTTTATCGACTCAAGCCGCTCCTCAGATCTTGCTACTAACAACAAATTGTATCCTTTCTTGGCCAATTCTTCGGCTATACTTAAGCCTATTCCTCCACTGGCTCCAGTAATTAATGCGTAAGACATTATTTGTTGGTGATTGCCATAAGCCTTTGGTATAGTAGAGGTTTGCTTTCTTCTGTTTTTGGCTGAAATTTCCCGGTAATAATAGGAACGTACATAACTCTTCTTCTACTTTTTTCACCTATGAAAGGAGATTGGGCAACTCGGTGCCATAACCGGCCGTCATGTATTGTTAAGTCTCCGGGTTCAACACTTAGTCCGACTTCTCTCTTGTCAGCTTTGTTATTCACAAAGTATAGCTTCTTAAACAAGAGGGTTCTCATACCCTTATTGTGAGTCCCTGGTAGTAATCTTAAACCACCATTATCAGTTGATGAATAGTCTAAATGAATGCCAACGTTTAGCATGGGCATTACTTTATTTCCGTAAAAGATATCTCTTAAAGCGTCAGTATGCCAGCCCATCTGGCTAAAATTGCTTTCGGTGGTATTTACATAGTGATTGAATACCAGCCCATCTTTTTCATTTTCGCCAATTCGACAGTCATCAGTTCCTATTAGGTCAAAAAGAGCTTTAAATCGTTCGTCTTTCAATAAATCGTTAAGAACTGGACTGAAATGATTTGTGAATGCAAATCGCTGAACAATCTTTTTGCCATCGACATCGATACCATACTTAATAGGAACGCCATTTACAGACTTACGATCAGTTTCGATCCAATCTTTTTGGATTTTTTCAGATTCCGCTAAAATCAGGCTAACAGTCTCTTTCGAAATGAAATTCTTAAAATGGATGAAACCATTCTTTTCAAAAAAATCTTTTTGCTCCTGAGTAAGTACACTATCTAAATAAAATAAAGGGTAATTTGAACCACTTATACCTTTATGCCCATTATTGTTTGCCATTCTATCCTAATTAGATCAAAAACAATTCAAATTTTGGTCAAATTTAACCAAATCCTAATAAATAAACACTACTAAAATAGGCAAATTTATTATTGGAATAATTGAACTTTAACCTATTCTATCAACGTACTTCCTTAACTACTTAGTTACAAAAACTTTACCAAATTTATTGTAAAACAGTATAATTCATCCTTCCGGTAAATGTTTTAGAGAAACATATACCAAATAGGTAAAAAATGGGGCGAAAACAATGTCTAGTGTATAATGCACGTGCTGCACTAAAAGTAGGTATCCGGTCAATCCGGCCATAGCAAAAAAGAAGTATTTTAACTTTTTGTTCGATTCCGATAACGCGAGTGTAACCAGCGTTGAAACATGGCCAGAAAAGAATAAATCTTTCACGAAATCTGGTTTGTTGTAAACGAATAAAGCAAGAAAAGGGTCAGTTAATGGTATAATTCCCTCGGGAGCTTCAACAGTAAAAAGATAAATCGTGGCTAGTCTTAACCAAGTTACACTGCTATACAGCGCACAAACAAATAGCAATCTAGACGGGTTGGAGTAATTAAAAAAAGCAAAGAGAAAAATGCAAGAATAAATCAAACAGAAAATATACCAAGAAACATCTATTGGTTCAATTTTATTGAGCAACCAGTCTTCTAAATATATTCCTGGTCGATTATGGATAACTGTTTCAAAAAACGTTGGCATTACTAGGCCAAGCAGTGTTAATGTGAAGAGTGTTGTTAGCCCTTGAATTCTAAATCGCTTTGATCTTATTGCTTCTGCCCAGGTGTTCAAGATAATTGGCTATTGAATTGAAATCAGGAAATAATTCTTCTTACCTTTTTGAACTAGTAGGTATCTGTTGTGTAACAATTCAAAATCGATTGAGCCGTTTGGATTTTCTAATTTTTGTTTATTGATACTTACGCCCCCAGCTATAATCATTTTTCTTGCTTCCCCTTTTGAAGGAAAGATTTTTGATTCACTGATTTCTGTAAGGAGTTCTGTTACATTTTTGCAATTTTGAAATGCCTCTTTTGTAACTGAAACAGTCGGTACACCCTCCAGCACCGATTCCAGCGTTTCTATTGTAAATTGCTGTAAATCAATAGTTACTGAGTTGCCAAATAATATGGACGAGGCTTTTACAGCCATTTCGTATTCCTCTATCGAATGAACTCTGACAGTAATGTCTTTTGCCAACGCAGATTGAAGTTTTCTCAAATGCGGTTCGACTTGGTGCGCTGCTACCAGATCTGTTATCTCTTGTTCATCACGAGTAGTAAATATCTTGACAAAATTGATTGCGTCTTCATCGGATGTGTTTAGCCAATATTGGTAGAATTTGTAGGGCGATGTTCGCTTAGAATCAAGCCAGATATTTCCTTGTTCACTCTTGCCAAATTTTGTACCGTCTGCTTTTTTTATCAACGGTGTGGTAAGAGCGAAAGCATCTCCACCATCTTTGCGTCTGATTAATTCAGTGCCTGTGACTATGTTACCCCATTGGTCTGAGCCACCCATTTGAAGTCGGCAATTTTTATTTTTAAACAGCCAATAAAAATCATACCCTTGAACAAGTTGGTAGCTGAATTCCGTAAAAGAAAGTCCTGTTTCCAATCTTTTTTGGACAGAATCTTTTGACAACATATAGTTTACGGTAATGTGTTTTCCAACATCTCTGATAAAATCTAAAAAGTTAAAGCTTTTGAACCAATCAAAATTGTTTACCATTTCAGCTGCATTTCCGATGGTTTCAAAGTCTAGAAACTTTGCTAGTTGAGCCTTAATGCACGCTTGGTTATGTTTCAAAATATCTTCTGAAAGCAGGTTTCTTTCTGAAGACTTGCCAGACGGATCTCCGACCATTCCAGTCGCTCCACCTACAAGTGCTACTGGTTTGTGTCCACATCGCTGGAAGTGTACAAGCGTCATTATCTGCACTAAGTTTCCTATATGGAGAGAATCGGCCGTGGGATCGAATCCAATGTAGCCTGCAGTTATTTCCTTTTGAAGTTGTTCTTGAGTTCCTGGCATGATGTCGTGAATCATGCCTCGCCATTTCAATTCTTCAACAAAATCTTTTTTCATCTTTTAATTAATCTGCAAATATAAATCTACAAATGGAAAGGCAATCTGATTAAATCATTTCATTCACTTTTCAGGTATTCATTTTTTTTGCTTGCTTTAGGGTAAATTTATCGAAAATGAAACAACCAGAATCGCTATCCATGGTAGCACAATTCCATAAAGTTTTTAAGCACCCTATTTTGAACACCCCGCAACTTCCTGACGATAAACGTTGTAAGCTGAGGGTTTCGCTTTTGACAGAAGAGTTAAAGGAGTTGGAACATGCCATAGAGCAAAAGGACCTTGTTGAAATAGCCGATGCATTTTGCGACCTTCAATATGTTTTATCGGGAGCAATATTGGAGTTTGGACTAGGCGAAAAATTCTACCAACTTTTTAAAGAAGTTCAACGCTCCAACATGAGTAAGGCGTGCAACACGGAGGAGGAAGCGATTCAGACGGTCGCTTATTATTTGAAAAAGGATGGGACGGAATGTTATTACCAAAAAGAGGGTAATTTATGGTTGGTCTACAGAAGGGCTGATAATAAGACAATAAAGTCAATCAATTATTCTCCAGCTGATCTATCAAAAATCATAACAGAAAACTAATTAATTCACAGATACAAATTTCTGTATGTAGAACGTTTCAATTGTGGTAATTTTAGTTTTTAAATAAACGCTAATTCTTTTAACATATGAATAATTTTTTAGAGGTCTGGAAAACATTAATGCTGTTTGGAGGTATCGCTATAATTGTCGCTGGGCTAGTGTATTACCTTTTGTATTTCTTTCGCCTTTCGATTATTCCTGACTTTAAGTCGAAATATGATTTTATTAACACTTCTGAAATTGCTTGGCTCAAAAGGGTTTTCTTGATTGTGGGAATTGGTGTGGCATTTCTGATAAATACCTACGCTTCGGAAACCATTAAAGAAATGGGGGCTTGGTTTTTTGTGCGATTTTTCTTCGGTGTCGCAGGGGCAACGCTGATCGCCTATATAGCTGCTTTAGTTCTTGATTATTGGTATCCAACAAAGATCAATTCAAAACTGAGGAAATGGCGCTATATGCCCCGAATCAATCCGAAAACGGGCGACAAAATGAAGCTTTTGAGTGAAGATGAAGAAGATGTGCACTTAGATGCCGGAATGATTGCTGAAGAAAACGTTTTCTCTATTGACTATGATGTTTGGATCGATGAAAAGACAAAAGAAGTTAAAATAGAAAAGTACCCTGGTCACTTAACCGCCCTTCGATGCAATAACTGTGGCTTTTACACCATGCGTGTAGTAAAAGAAGAAATAGTCGAAAAATATGAGGATGGATCGCCAAAGGAACTCTTAAAAAATTATCAGTGTTCATATTGTAAAAATAAACGAGCAACCCAATTTAATATTTCCACAAAAGAGGCAGACGACTACAAAAACATTAAGCCAAAGTCAACTAAGTCGCCTCGAAATGTGGAATTGGTAAAAATTGAAATTCGCGCTGGGCATAAGGGCAATAAATTTTATGAATTCCAGTCGATCGAGGAAGCACAAGCTTTTTTGGAAGCGTTTGATTTCGACAAACTCGCTTAATGTTTTTAATTAGGGCATCTCAATTGGTCGATTGCTCGTTAGATGACTGAATCTCTTAGTTTTGAACGTTAAAAATTTGACAATGAAGTTGGTATATTTATTCTTTCTCAGTTTTGTTTTTCTTAAATCCTTCGCTTCACCTGACGATACTGTTAAACTTAAACCGAAACCAATTTACGGAAAGGAAGCAATGGCGATAGCCAATATTCTCGATAACTATCATTATCGAAAGATCAAACTTAGCGACTCCCTTTCCTCATCAATATTAGATGCTTATTGTACAGAGTTAGATAATAGCAAACTTTATTTTCTTGAGTCGGATATTAAATCTTTTGAAAAATTCAGATTTATTATTGACGACCAAACCCGTGCAGGTTCTGTTCAACCTGCTTACGAAATCTATAATATTTTTAAACTGCGCTATAAGGAGCGCATGGATTTTGCGATAAACAAATTGATAAAAAATGAATTCGACTACTCTTCAGACGAGTATTACGAATCGGACCGCGAAAAATCGCCTTGGGCTTCTTCGGTGGCGGAGCTAGATGATCTTTGGCGAAAAGCAATAAAGAATCAGGCGCTGAGTTTAAAATTGGCTGGCAAAAAGCAACCTGAAATTTATGAGACGTTGAAAAAACGTTATGAACGCTCGTTGAAATCAATCCTTCAATTTACAAGTGAAGATGTTTTTAACACGTATATAAACGCAATAACTGAAGCCTATGATCCACATACAAATTATCTTTCGCCAAAGGCGACAGATCTATTTAATCAGCAGATGAGGCTTTCTTTTGAAGGCATTGGTGCGTTGCTTCAAATAGAGAATGATTATGTTAAAGTGGCAAATATTATACCTGGTGGCCCGGCCGAAAAATCGAACAAAATTCACAACAATGATTATATTATTGGGGTAGCACAAGGGCTTGAGGGCGACATGGTAGACGTGGTGGGTTGGAGAATAGATGAAGTTGTGAAACTGATAAAAGGTCCGAAAAATACAGCTGTTCGTTTATCACTTTTACCTACCGAAACGGGTATAAGTGGCCCTTCAAAGGAGATAACACTTATTCGCGATAAAATAAAATTAGAAGATCAGGCGGCAAAAAAAGCGACATATAAGTTTAATTCAAATGGGAGGGAGCTGAAGTTGGGAGTAATTACTTTACCAAGCTTTTATATGGATTTTGAAGCATACCAGAAAGGCGATCCAGACTACAGGAGTACTACGCGAGATGTTAAAAGATTAATTGACTCACTAAAGAAAGAAGGAGTAAGCGGTATTGCAATCGATTTGCGAAATAATGGAGGCGGCTCACTTTCTGAGGCAATTGACTTAACGGGTCTTTTCATTAAGAATGGCCCTGTTGTTCAGGTTAGAAATTCCGATAATAAAGTTCAGTTAGGCGAGGATGACGATAATCAAGTTTTTTATAACGGGCCGTTAGTTGTCTTAACAAACCGATTCAGCGCTTCTGCTTCGGAGATTTTTGCTGGTGCAATTCAGGACTACCGAAGAGGCGTAATTGTAGGTGAATCTACCTATGGAAAAGGCACGGTTCAAACGGTGCTTGATCTCAAAAAATTCATTCAAGACAAGGAAAATGTGGGAGATCTGAAGTTGACGTTTCAAAAATTTTATAGGGTAACAGGCAGCAGCACCCAAAATAAAGGCGTTACTCCGGATGTTAATTTGCCTTCAGCTTTTGATGCAAAGCAATATGGTGAGAGCTCAAATGCAAGTGCCTTGCCTTGGGACGTAATTAGCAGCGCGTCTTTTCAAAAATCAGGTGAAGTAAACGAAAAGATATTGGCCGCTATAAATAAGAATTATCAAGAAAGATTGAAAACGGACTTGCTGTTAAAAAAGTACATAGAGGATACGGAGGATTTGAAAAAGAACTTATCGATCACCAAAGTTTCGCTTAATGAAGCGAAAAGAAAAAGTGAAATGCTGGAAGCAACATCCAAAAAGCCAAAAAATGAAAAACTTGACACGAAAATAAAATCAATCGATGGAATTGTTACCCAAGATGTTTCCAAGTTGGAAGATGAGTTTTTAAGAGAAGGTATCTTGGTATTAGCGGACCTATTGCTAAAGAAAATCGGTTAAGTCAGTTCCGCTTAGAAGCCAAATTCAATTTAATTTCTTGCTTTCAATTTTAGAATAGTAGTTATTAGGAGAATTAAATTTGCTTAAAAAGTAGCGAATGAGTGAAGAACTACTAAAAGCCATTATCAAGTTATTTGCCATCGTCTCAAAAGAGCGAATAACAGATGATGAGCGGGCAAATATCAAAGAGTTTTTGGCCTTGCAATTCAATCAAGAGGCCATCAAGTACTACTTAAATCTTTTCGATGAGTTTTGTAAGGCAAATCGCAGAAATGCGGTTACCGAGTTAAGCGGGATCGATGATCATACACTTGAGTTCGTAGACGACTGGGCTCAAATCATGCAAATTTGCAAGCAGGTGAACCAAGCACTTACCATGCAGCAAAAGGTTTTCCTGATTGCTAAAATAATAGAGCTTATTTTTAATGATGGGCATATTTCGGAAAGACAGGGAAATCTCATTTTCTACATTGGTGAAGCACTAAAAATACCTATAAAGGATATCCAAAACATCAGGGGGTTTATCCTCGGTCAAGACATAGACGAGCTCAATTCAAAAGCTATTATGATCATTGACGAAGGAGGTGACACACACCCACATCTCGGACCGAGAATGATAGCGAAAAATCTTACTGGTTTAATCGCGATTCTTAGGTTGCATGACATTGAAACCTATTTCATAAAATACCTTGGTATTTCTACTTTATACCTGAATAGCGTTCCCTTAAAGAGCAGGAAAATCAATGTGTTTCCGACCGGAAGTACTATAAAGGGCAGTAAGATTGAACCAATTTACTACAGCGATGTGGTGGGTAAATTTCTCGTTGGGGAAAGTGATACAAATTTGAGTTTTGTTGCTGATCATATTTTCTATCATTTCAAAAGTGGACGAGCTGGCCTACAAAACGTTACGATCGCTGAAAAAGGGGGAAAGCTGATCGGCTTCATGGGTGCCAGTGGTTCTGGTAAATCGACCTTATTGAATGTCCTTAATGGCTCAGAAGCCCCTTCAAGTGGACGTGTGACAATTAATGGAATAAATATTCACGACCATCCTGAAAAAGTAGAGGGTATTATAGGTTTTATACCCCAAGACGATTTATTGATTGAAGACTTAACTGTTTTTGAGAATCTTTATTATGCTTCACGGCTTTGCTTTGGGCATTACACGCGCCAACAAAATGCCACTCTTGTTGAAAAGGTCTTGGTTAATTTAGGGCTTTCAGAAATACGAAATTTGAAAGTGGGCTCGCCTTTGCAAAAGACAATAAGTGGGGGCCAACGAAAGCGCGTAAATATTGGCTTGGAGTTATTGAGGGAACCTGCGGTGTTATTTGTTGATGAACCGACTTCCGGCCTTTCGTCAAGCGACTCTGAAAACATCATGGATTTGTTAAAAGAGTTGTCATTGCGAGGAAAAATGATTTTTGTGGTGATCCATCAGCCCTCCTCAGACATCTTTAAGATGTTTGATACACTTGTTATTTTGGATGTAGGCGGCTTTCAAATTTATTATGGAAACCCGGTTGAATCCGTCTCTTACTTTCAGGAAATAATTAACAAGGCCAATAAAATTCCTGGTGCCTGCCCCGAGTGCGGAAATATTAATTCTGAGCAGATTTTTAACATCATTGAAACACGGGTAGTAAATGAATTTGGAAGATTTACACACACACGGAAAATTTCTCCAGGGCAGTGGTATCAGTACTTTAAGCAGCGAGTAAAAATACCAAAAGTGGAGGAGGTTGACACCCCTTTGCCAGTTGCACAGAAAATTCCGAACTGGTTTAAACAACTTGCCATCTTTTCAATACGCGATGTTTTGTCAAAACTGGCTAATCAACAATACGTGTTGGTGAATCTATTGCTTTCACCTATACTGGCGTTATTTATGGCCTATTTTATCAAGTATTATGATACAATAGGTGTAGATCAACCTACCTATACTTTTTATAATAACAGCAATATTCCTGTTTATTTTTTTATGAGTGTTGTTGTAGCTCTTTTTGTCGGATTAATCGTGAGTGCGGAAGAAATTTTTAGGGATAGGAAGATATTGAAGCGCGAGAAATACCTTCACCTTAGTAAGAGTAGTTATCTGGTTTCAAAGATATTAGTTCTGTTTTCGCTCTCAGCGGTTCAAACATTTTCTTTCATCATTGTGGGCGATTCGATAATGGAGATACCGCTTACAGAAATGCGTTATTGGGTGATTTTATTCTCCTGCTCTTGTTTTGCAAATGTACTCGGTCTCAATATATCCAGTGCGTTTGACTCGGCAGTTACCATTTACATTCTTATCCCGATCTTGATTATTCCGCAGTTGATTTTAAGTGGTATCGTTATCAACTTTGATAAATTCAACCCCAAAATTGGCACACCGAAAGGCATACCTGTGTTGGGAGAAGTAATGGCATCACGTTGGGCATTTGAAGCTTACATGGTGACTCAGTTCAAAGACAATCCCTTCGAGCGCCAGTTCTATGAATTAGACAAAAAGCAAGCGTTAGCTGAGTACAAAAAGATTTATTATATCCCGACTCTGGAGTCAAAAGTTACTTTTTGCTTGAACAATCGAAATCATTGGCGGGAAGGAAACAACAAAAAAATGGTCAACTCCTTAGCTCTTCTTAAGAATGAAATCGGTCGGGAAATTGAGTTACGTGGCTCACACAAGTTTACAGACCTAGAAAAATTAGAGCCTATGAAGGTGGATTCGACCGTTTTGATCAATGCTGCTAAGTATTTGAGATTGCTTCGCGAGGTATATTCTATAAGACTGTCAAAAGCAATGGCAGAAAAGGAGGAATTAATCAAAAAGTTAACTGACACTCCAGAGAAGGAACAAGCTTTTCAGAAGTTGAAATTGGCGTATCAAAATGAATCAGTAAACCAACTAGTTGAACACACTACCGATCCTGCCCGAATTGTGGAATACGATGCACAGCTCGTACAAAAAATATACCCTATTTATTTCGAGGAGCATAGGCCTATAAACAAATTTGATTTTCGATCGAATTTCTATGTGCCTTCAAAATATTTCTTGGGAACCGCGATAGACACCTTTTACTTTAACATAGCAGTCATCTGGTCGATGATTATTTTCTTATACGGTTTGCTTTATTTTGAAGGATTGCAGAAGATTGTGCACGGTTTTAATATGCATCGAAAATACAGAAGAAAAAATTAATCAACAGTTATGAAGAATAAGATAGAATTATGTGTGTTTGTGGTTAGTGTTGCCTTGTTTGTTTCTTGTAATGGGAAAAAGGAAAGTTCATCCTCTGATGAATGGAAAGCATTGGATTCTTACCATGATGTTTTAGCGGAGGCATATCACCCTTTGAGCGATTCTGGGAACGTAGAGCCAGCGCGTAGGTTGTTAGGATCTCTTGCTGAAAAAGGTGACTCTTTGGCGATTGCTTCTTTGCCTGAAAAAGTAAACACTAGCGAAATGAAATCCCTCATCAGCATCATTACTTCAGACACGAGAAGTTTGGCAAATGAAATCAAAAACGGTGTTTCCGACAGCATTATTTCCCAAAAGTTAAACCCTATCCACGATCAATTCCACAAAATTCATGAGATATGGAAGGGAGGACAAGAGCATAAAGAGCACCATTAGAACTAACCCAAGTGGATAAGGCACAGGCGAAGCGAAGAAATGATCAATAGCCTTCCGCGGTATCGTCACCTCGTGTGTTATCAGCGCCAGCTTCAAGTTTACCGTTAGGCAACACAAGAATAGCATCTACTCTTCCAATATTCTCCCTTTTTGCAATCTTATGTCCTAATTTTGTTAGTTGGAGACTATCTTCTTTTTTTATGGCCCTAGCTTCAGGAAGGATTACATCTGGCAGCCACTGGCTATGTATCCTTCTGGCATCAACAGACGCCTGCATGCCCATTCCATGGTCTGTTACGTTTAGGATTGTCTGAAATACGGACGTAATAATGGTAGAACCACCAGGGGTACCTACCACCATAAATAATCGACCGTCTTTTTCAAGTATTGTTGGTGTCATAGCACTCAGCATTCGCTTGTTGGGCTCAATAGAATTTGCTTTGCCGCCAATCACACCAAACATGTTTGGCACACCGGGCTTCGAACTGAAATCGTCCATTTCGTTATTCAAGAAAAAGCCGGAACCAGCAACGACAACGTGATTCCCAAACCATCCGTTAATGGTTGTTGTCACAGATACCGCATTGCCTTTTGCATCTACTATTGAGAAATGAGTTGTTTCTTCCGATTCATACCCTGCTATTTTCCCTGCACTGACCTCGGAACTTGCAGTCGCTTTGTTTTCGTTGAACGTGCTCATACGAGTATCTGAATACATGTCATCAATCATCTCTTTGATCGGAACTTTATAAAAATCCATATCACCTAAATACTTTGCCCTATCCGCATATACCCGCCTTTCAGCTTCAACCATAAGATGAATATTCTTTACGGAATTATGACCCCATTTCTGGATGGGATAGGGTTCTACCGATTTTAATAACTGGACTAGGCAAACGCCTCCACTAGAAGAAGGTGGCATTGAGATGACTTTGTAATTTTTATAATTGGCAACGATTGGTTCTCGCCAAACAGATTTATATTTTTTTAAATCATCCAATGAAATCAACCCTTTGCCGCGGTTCATTTCCGCTACAATGTCGTCTGCAGTTTTTCCGGCATAAAATCCTTCTCGTCCATTATCTCTGATTCGTTCCAACGTGCCAGCTAAGTCGATCCATTTTACAGTATCGCCTTCTTTCCACATTTCTTTCATGAGAAAGGTGGGGGTAATACTGTTATACTTTTTTAAATCGCTTTGCATCTCTGTAAACCAGTTGGCTTCGCGTGAAGTAAGGACAATCCCATTTTTCGCTAGGTCGATAGCAGGTTGGATCAAGTCTTTCCACGGAAGGGTTCCATATTTTTTATGTGCTTCTATCATACCATCTACAGAACCAGGAACTCCTGCCGCTAAATGACCCTCAGTGCTTAACCCTTCTATCACATTGCCCTTTTCATCTAAATACATTTTGGTGGTTGCCAAAGAAGGTGCTTTTTCACGATAGTCTAGTGCATTTGAGGTTCCGTCACTTAAGCGCACAATCATAAAACCGCCTCCGCCAATATTGCCTGCGGCCGGGAAAGCCACCGCCAACGCGAACTGAACTGCAATTGCAGCATCTATGGCATTGCCTCCTTTTTTAAGAATTGAAACGCCCACTTTTGAAGCAAGTGGGTGGGCGGTAACTACCATGGCTGAGTCTGTTATCAGGCCTTGTAATTTTTCCTCCTTAGCTTTTTTTGTCTGACAGCTGGCTAAAAAAATGGTAATTAAAAGCAATAATGCACGGTTCATGGAATTAATTTTTGAATTCGACTCATAAATGTATTATTTACCAGCAATAATGGCAATGACGTTAAGAAAAGAAAAGGCAGCGAAACTCAAATTAGGAATTCTTGAACATACTTTAAAGTTAATCGGGAAAAAGCCCTTTGATGATGTGTATGTAGATGATATTTGCGCAAGTGTAAAGATATCAAAGGTCACTCTGTTTAAATATTTCCCCCAAAAGGAAGATATACTTTTGTATTACTTTCGCATTTGGTGTTTCCACCGTAGAGTGGAGCTGAGTCAAAAACCTAAAGAAGGTCTCCAAGGACTCTATTTCTTGTTTGATAAGTTGGCCGAATCATTGGAAAGTCACCCAGGGATGATCCATAGTCTCCTTGAATACTTGGTAAACTTAAAACGCCCTTCTAAAACTTTCCCTGTAAAGCCAGAGGAGAAAAAGCTGATGTTTTTAAACATGCCCAACAGTACTGCTATCGATATCCAATCATTAGACCAGATGATTGAGAAGTTCGCGTTGGAGGCGATTTTCAAAAAGGAGATTACAAGATCGAGTTCTACCCGAGAGGTGACTAATTTTATTTTAACTATTTTCTACGGATCAATTATGTCTGGCCACCTGACGCAGCAGTCAAACAATAAGTTTTACTTTCGCAAAAATGTTGAGATGGCCTTGAAAGGATTGGCCTAATGCATAGATACTACGCGTGTCCTTTTTCTTTTGAAAAGAAGAATCCGTTTACCTAAAATCTTAAAATTGATAACATGGGTATTCGTTGGGAAGGTCCTATGATAAACAGGTTTCACCACTTTTATTTCCTGTTTAGTGGAATGGCAGGAGGAAAACAGCAGTGAAGCTACGATCAGAATAAAAATTGCCCTCCGCATGAACGAACTTTTATTTTTTACTGATCATAATATCATGAATCAGTATTTCAAAAGCATTTGGCTTTTTGGCCTCCAAAATACACTTTTCGAGCAGATCTGTTTCAATTTCAAAGCCATAACTGTTTTTCACCCAGGTTTTTATCTCCTTCAAAGCGTCTGAAAATGATAAATATCGTCCTGTGATTTGATTGGCTAATTCTTCGGCTTTCATTTAACTGGTAATCGAATTTAACTTGTAAGATCTTAGATTATTGAAATTATTTTTTAAAGATAGTGGATTGCCGCTTAAAATTTGGAATTAAAACTTATAAATAAATTTCTCTATATTTAATCATCCAAAAGTTTGAATATTTTTTAGAATAAAAACAACAAGTAGTATGAACCAAAGCCGAAGAACATTTATTAAAAGTAGCGCTTTAGCAGTGGCAGGCGCAAGTATCTTTTCCGAATCAATTTTCGCATTGCCCAAATCAATGCAATTAGTGGGTGTTCAATTGTATTCTATTAGGGAAGATATGGAGAAAGACCCACTAGCTACGTTGAAATTGCTTAGCAAGATGGGATACAAATATGTGGAACATGCTAACTATTACGAACGGAAATTCTATGGATATCCGGCAAAAGAATTCAAAAAGGTGCTTGCTGATTTAGGTATGTCGATGCCAAGCGGACATACCGTGATGGGCAAGCAACATTGGGATGCCTCCAAAAAAGATTTTACCGATCTTTGGAAATATACTGTAGAAGACGCGGCCATAGCAGGGCAACAATTTGTGATAAGCCCTTGGCTTGATGAATCACTGAGGAAAACCAGCGATGATCTGAAGCGATATATGGAGGTCTTCAACAAAAGTGGGGAGCTTTGTAAAAAATCAGGGATGAAATTCGGATATCATAATCATCATTTTGAATTTGCCGAGAAATTTGAAGGCGTGAGTGTTTATGACATCATACTTTCAAATACAGATCCTAAACTCGTGATGCAGCAATTGGATATTGGCAATTTGTACAATGGTGGTGCTAAAGCAATTGACGTGGTTAAAAAATGGCCAGGGCGATTTGAGTCGATGCACGTAAAGGATGAGATAGTCTCCAATGGAGGGCATGAGAAGTATGAGAGCACCGTTTTAGGTGCTGGGATTGTTGGGGTTAAAGAGGTGATAGAGCTAGGAAGGAAGTCTGGCGGCACTATTCATTTTATCATAGAGCAGGAGTCTTATCAAGGGAAAACCGCCCTAGATTCAGTAAAAGAAGACCTTGCGGTTATGTCTAAATGGGGATTTAAATAAGCGGTTGTATAACCCATTGATCAACGAACTGCAGATGGTAATTTGTTTGCAGTTCGTGTCAATTTTTTCAAGTTAGCAAAAGATTCAAATGGGCCTTTGGTTGCGAAGAGGTTGACCAGGAGTGGAGGAACTGTTCCTCCTGGATCTGCTTTTAGGAAATACTCAACTTTTGTTTTTATTGGACTCAACCAGGTGATAATCCACGTTTCCTGAGAGAAAGTAATTCTCACAAGCCCCTTCTTTTCAGGTATTAAATTAGGTTTGGCTGATACCTTTATCACCGCTTTTTTTTCAGTATACTCAAGAACCTTAAGATGTGCTACTAGGTCTCTATTGTTGAGCGGTGATGGAGAGCGTATTTCTTTATAAAAGTGGAATTCTGTTTCGGAAATCCTTGAAACAATGTGCGCAGTTTTTGTGCCAAATACCCAATGTGGCTGTTTATCAATAGCCATAATTGTTTCAACAATTGATTTTACTGTTCCATCAAGATCAGCAATCACCTTCAGTTCATTAAATTTAGAAGTGTCATTTTTAAGGTAATATATCTTGATGCCGTCCTTGTTAACTTTAAGATTCCAGTTCTGAGACCAGCATTTTAAAGGAAAAATAAAAAAACTAAGACTCACTAAACGAAGAGCATTTTTCATCTTACGCTCTAATCGAATTTTGGTGAAATAAAGTTCAGAAAAGTCGAAATTTTGTTTTTGGGCAACTAAAAAACTTTAAAATCAACCCTTCTATTTTTCTGTTTACCTTCTTCGGTTGTGTTATCGAATTTGGAGACTTCCTCACCATAACCGAGCACCGAAATCTGGTCGTCAGGCACGCCCATGTCATGCATTAAGCTCCTAATCTTTTGGACTCTTTTTAGTGATAACTCTACATTGTACTTATCTTGCCCTTTGCTGTCGGTATGTCCTTCAATCAAAACGATTTTGCCCTGTAAAGCGTACTCAACGGCAATTAAGAAAGGCTCCATATCGACAACGGAAAACTCATCTTGATTATAGTTGAAGTAGAGCGGATCAAGTTCGATAGGCTCGTTATCTTTTTTTGCTTTCAACTTTTCGGCAACCATTTTTCTGATTTGAGCGTGTTTATCACTCCTGGGCACGGGCAAGTTATTTAATTTCAAAATTTCATCCTCCTTGTTTTCCTTTTCAATTATTTCCGAAAGATCCATCTCTTTAAAAGCCTTTTCACTTTCTTCACGCGATACATCGGGCTTTTTTTCAGTTAGGTCAACAGTTGTAACCGGAATCTGTTCTTTAGGGGGAATCCTCTTTATATTCGATGAAACGTCAACCCTATCATCTTCGGCCTTTGGCTTATATTTGATTCGTTTGGGTTTGAATTTTGGGTAGTGCGTCTTTTTCTTAGATAGCATATAGCATGTTTCATCCTTTCCACCAATATGAAACGCAATAAGTTGATGCCTTCTGTCAAGTGGTTTTTTTAGGTAATTTTGGGCGTGGGTAGATGAAAAACAAAAAAGAGCAGCCAAAATGCAAACCAAAAAGAAGCACTTAAATTGATTTTTATTTATCAGCTTGGTCATTTAAGCTCGAAGATAAGAGTTAATACATAAATTTAAAATTCATATTTTTTAACACTGCGATCATTTCTGCAGAACTTTTATTGATTTACTAAAAAATTAAGACGAATAGATGATTCTAGATAGTAAAAAAGTATTTGGTTGCTTATTAATTGCGCTGGTAGCTAATGGGTGCACCTCGAGGCAGGATGTTAAACTCTATACCCCACTTTTACCAGATAGATCAGGAGTCGATTTTGAAAATACAATTGTCGAGACTCCCGAAGTAAACATTCTGACCTACGAATATGCATATAATGGCGGAGGCGTAGCGGCTGGTGATTTCAATAATGACGGTTTGTGTGATTTATACTTTTCAGGGAATCAGGTTTCCAACAAACTCTACCTTAACCAAGGTAAATTGGAATTTAAAGATGTGACGGAAAACGCACGAGTAGCGGGTAGGCGGCTATGGAAGACCGGTGTTGCAACTGTTGACATCAACAACGATGGTTGGCTTGACATTTACGTTTGCTATTCAGGCCCTGAAGTCAATCAATCCCTGTCGAACGAGTTATACATAAACCAATGTAGAAGTAAAGGGGAGACCCCCACTTTTACAGAGGAAGCAAAAGCGTACGGACTAGACGCACCGGAAACGTACTCAACCCAAGCTTCTTTTTTTGATTATGATGGCGATGGCGACCTTGACATGTTTTTGCTGAATCACGGCACACGATTCTATTCTCCATTTGGAAATACGAACAAACTGCGGAACACTCGCCATCCGAACTATGGCAATCGTTTGTACCGAAACGAATTTAAAGCAGGCGATATAAAACCACATTTCGTTGAGGTTAGCGCGGAGGCCGGCATCCATGGTGGTGGCATCAATTTCGGTTTGGGCGTTTCTGTGAGCGACTTAAACAATGATGGTTGGCCAGACATTTATGTGACCAACGATTATGAAGAGCAGGATTTTCTTTATCTAAACAATAGGAACGGTACCTTCACCGAATCCTCAAAGAAATCCTTCGGGCATTTTTCACGCAACGGAAGGGGTACCGATTTGGCAGATTTTAACAATGACTTATTACCCGATCTCGTGGAAGTAGATAAGTGGCCAGAAGACAATCATCGGCAAAAACTATTAAAGGGCCCGGATGACTTTACAAAGTATCAACTTATGCTAGACAGTGGATTTCACTATCAGCAAATGCGAAATACCTTGCAGTTGAATCGTGGAACTACCAAAGAAGGAACACCTATGTTTTCAGAGATAGGTCAGCTGTCTGGGATTTCTAGTACAGACTGGAGTTGGGCGCCTCTTTTTTTTGACGTGAACAATGACGAACTCAAAGATCTTTTTGTAAGCAATGGTCATCTTCGTGAGTTTACGAGTATGGATTTTTTGAAGTTTACCACTTTTGAAATGCAGCGCAAAGCGGAAGCCGAAAAGAGAGAACTCCCAATATTTGAATTGGTGAGTAAAATGCCGTCTGAAAAAACAAGTGACTATCTTTTTCTTAACAAGGGAAATCTAACGTTTCAAAACATTTCTATTGAATCCGGAATTCAGCACCCTAATTTATCGTTTGGAGCAACCTATGCTGATTTAGATAACGATGGTGATTTGGAGATTATTACGAACAATACCAACGAGAAAAGTATGATTTGGGTAAACCATACCAGCGATTTGAAACAAAGTCATTTTGTTAAGGTAAGACTCATTGGATCGCCTCAAAACATAAATGGAATTGGTGCCAAAGTTATTGTAAAGACGAAAACGAATACCCAGTTAAGTGAAGTATACAATTCAAGAGGCTTCCAATCGTCAGTTGAATCAAATCTTGTTTTTGGATTGGCGGGAAATGAGTTGGTGGAAAGCGTTAAAGTAGTTTGGCCAGACGGATTGGTTTCTATTCTTTCTCAATTGAAGGCAGATCAAAATCTTGAGGTAAAACACAGTGACGCTAAAGAACTTTCTGTCGAGCCCGAAAAAATGAGCAGACTCTTTGACGATGTAACGGAGTCGGTCGGAATGGATTTTATACACTCCGAAAACAACTATGTCGATTTCAACAGAGAACCATTGCTACTCTATCGAACATCACGTTTAGGACCCCCTTTGGCCAAAGCGGATGTAAATGGTGATGGAGACGAGGATTTCTATATCGGAGGTGCTGCCGGTCAAAGCGGTCAGTTGTATCTTTCGACTTCAACAGGGAAATTAAAACGACTAACCAGTCAGCCTTGGATGGCAGACGTAATCTGTGAAGATACAGGTGCGACATTTTTCGATGCCGATAATGATGGCGATCAGGATTTATTTGTTGTAAGTGGTGGAAATGAATTCCCAACGGGCGCAATAGAACTTGTCGACCGGCTTTATCTCAATAATGGAAATGGGAGCTTTGTCAGGGCCCCTGAAGGTGCTACAGTGCAAGATCACGTCAGCGGAAGTGCCGTTGCCGCTGCAGATTATGATAAGGATGGCGACATTGATTTATTTGTTGCTGGAAGAATTTCGCCAGGTAATTTTCCAAGCACTTCACCTGGAGCCGTCTTGCGAAATGATACTGATAAAAAGACAAAGCGATTGAAATTTGTAGTTGCTACTAAAGAGGTGAACTCGAGCTTGCGAGAGCCAGGAATGGTTACTGACGTTATCTGGACAGACTTCAACAATGATACTTGGCCGGACCTCATCATAGTTGGCCATTGGATGCCAATTCTGATGTTTGAAAACAGAAACGGAAAACTCATCGAATTTCGGTCGCCTTCACTTGAAAATACCAGTGGCTTGTGGAATAGAGTTCTTGCAAATGATTTTGATAATGATGGCGACACGGATTATGTGATTGGCAACGCTGGAACGAACCTGCCATTCAAGGTCAGCGCGAAGGAGCCAATGACGTTGTATTCGGTAGATATTGATGGCGATCGAAAATCCGACCCGATCATCTGTAGCTTTGTCCAAGGAAAGAGTCATCCAATCGCTTTTCGTGATGAATTACTTAGTCAGGTAAATTTATTAAGGAGGAAATTTAGAAATTATGAACTCTATTCAAATGCAACCATTGAAGATATACTTGATCCACAAAAGCTTGCGGTGGCTACCAAAATGAATATGCAAACATTGACCTCGGTTTATCTTGAAAATAATGGGAAAGGCGATCTTAAGATGAATTCTCTCCCTGTAGAAGCTCAGTTCTCAGCCATCCAGGGGCTCCTTTGTGATGACTATAATGACGATGGCTTCAACGATATTTTATTGGCAGGCAATTTCTTTCCGTATAGAACCCAATATGGTCCCAGCGATGCAAGCAATGGTTTATTGCTTGCCGGTAACGGCAAAGGTAAGTTTACATCAATTCCCTGGCAGCAAAGTGGATTCTTCGCCAACGGTGATGTGCGAGCGATGGTTTATTTGAAAAACAAAAAATCAGGGGGACTTATTGTAATCGGAAAGAATAATGAGAAGGCTCAGATAGTGGAATTGAAGAAATAACGCTTCAATTTCGTTAACCCCTTGGCGGTGTAGAGTTGTTGTGTGCCATTCCATGTAGCCCTGAGACGCTATTCAGTTTCGGTTGTTAACGTTTGGGACAAATTGAAGGAAGCAAATAGAGGTTTGAGAAGGCAAAAATGGTACAGACAATCGACACTTTTCAAAACGTTAATCAGTATTATAGAACAGAATTGTAACAAATAAAAAAAATCAAAAATGAGACAATTACTTCTATTAAAATCCTTTTTCGTGTTGACAATATTTTCCTTTGGTCAAAGCAGCGACTACCGAAAATTAATAAAAAAGGCTGACTCACTATACAAATCTAAAGAATATATGAATTCAGGCTATGCGTATTCTGAGGCATTTAAATCCAACGGATGGGAAGGAACGCTAACCGACAGATATAATGCAGCTTGCTCATGGGCCTTAGCAAATTATTCCGATAGTTCATTTTCCCAACTTCAAAGGATTGCTACGAGGGAAAACTACATTAACTATGTACATATATCGATTGACCCAGACCTTAATTCATTGCATACTGATAGACGATGGAAACCGCTACTTGAAATGATCAAAAACAATAAAGACAAAGCAGAAGCCACATTGAACAAACCTTTAGCCTCACTGCTTGACAGTATTTTTGTTCAAGACCAAAAGTATAGGCAGCAAATTAGTAGAATTGAAAAAAAATTTGGTTGGAAATCAAAAGAGACGCAAGACCATTGGAAAATTATACATCGAACGGACTCTTCAAATTTGGCAAAAGTAAAGACCATCCTTGATGAATATGGCTGGCTAGGACCAGACCTAGTTGGCGCTCAAGGAAATTCAACATTGTTCCTCGTAATTCAACATTCAGACCAAGCGACACAGGAGAAGTACCTACCAATGATTAGAGAGGCAGTTAAGAATCGTAAAGCATCAGGTGCGGACTTAGCTCTACTTGAGGACAGGGTTGCTTTAGGGAAGGGTAAGAGGCAAGTTTACGGAAGCCAAGTGTCAAAGGATTTACGAGCAAATAAATACTATGTTAGACCATTGGAAAATCCTGAAAACGTTGATAAGAGACGCTCACAAGTTGGACTTCCGCCCTTACGTGACTATGTAAGTAACTGGGGAATTATTTGGGACGTAGAACAATACAAAAAGGACTTGCCCTTGATTGAGCAGAGGGAAAAATCAAAGAGGAATTGAAAACGACACAAAAACAACAGCTTGTGGCAAGCGGGCGCAAGTTGCAACGAAAAAGGCAATTGTATAGAATTGCCGTTCTGAAAAGATTTAATCCCACCGCGAAACTAGATTCCTTGCCGAGAAGGCAAGGAATCTAGTTCAGCACCGAAAACTAAAGTGTCCAACCATTTCTATACTCTCTTTTAACGAAGGCATTTGCCTCATCAAAGTTGGTAATCTTCATGTTTTTTGCATCCCATAGCAGTTTCTTTCTACCCGGATAAGAGATATCACCATTTGCTGCAGTCTTTTGTAATTGATAGCTTCTTACTGCTAAATTGCCCATCAAAACAGCTTCAGTAAAAGGTCCTGCGTAATCAAAAGAAGAGCTTAGTTGCTTTTTGCCGTAGCCTTGTAAGCATGCTTCTACCCATTCAGTATAGTGACCCCATTCTGCTCCTTTAATTCTTGGGATAGTTTGTTTAGGAATTGAAACCTCCTTCATCCTTTTGGTGGGAAGCAACACTGGCTTCATTGCATAATTGCCCATCAATTTGCCTTTCGTTCCATAGAAAATATAACCTCCTGCGTCATCACCTAACGTTTCGTCAGGTAAAAGTTCCTCGGGGCGCTCTGGCAGCAGCCCTCCATCCATCCAAGTGAATTTGATATCACCTTTCCCGTCTTTCCTTGGGAACTTCATATGTATTATTGAAGACGAAGGACAGGAGTCATTGTAGCTGGCCACTTTAAAAAAGTCTTCCCAAGCAGTTGTGGTGCTGCACTCAACTTCGGTAGGAAAATCAATTGGTAGAATTCGAAATGCCGCATCCATAATATGGCACGCCATATCTCCCAGTGCTCCGGTTCCAAATTGCCACCAACCCCGCCAGTTAAATGGAACGTATGCAGGATTGAAGTCAATGGTTTGATTGGGGCCAAGCCATAAGACCCAATCAAGTTCCTTGGGTACTTCATAGTTTCCAGTTGGTTTCGGAATACCCTGTGGCCATACTGGTCGGTTCGTCCAAGTGTCAACACGTGTTACATTTCCAATAAGGCCTGCATCCACCATCTCCTTAGCTTCGCGCACAAAATCGGCAGACGCGAACTGGTTACCCATTTGCGTTACTACTTGGTATTTTTTTGCGGCTTCGGTAAGCATGCGAGCTTCATAGATATCGTGTGTCA
Organism: Flammeovirgaceae bacterium; assembly: GCA_027487845.1. Taxonomy (GTDB): domain Bacteria; phylum Bacteroidota; class Bacteroidia; order Cytophagales; family Cyclobacteriaceae; genus ELB16-189. The sequence goes on along the minus strand of JAIYCV010000047.1, from coordinate 25,126 downwards.
AAGGTTTTTGCAAATAAACATGTTTCTTTCTTTTCATAGCTGCCATTGCAATAACAGCATGTGTGTGGTCGGGAGTAGTAACCGAAACGGCATCTATGTTTTTATCTTCTTTATCTAACAACTCCCGGAAGTCCCTAAAGTATTTGGCGTCCGGAAAATTCTTTCGGGTAGGTGCTGCTTGCCTGTCGTCTACGTCACACAAAAAAGCGATTTTAGCTTTTGGGTGTTTTGCTAACCCAAAAGTATCGTCACCACCTTTTCCGCCAGCCCCTATTGCTGCAATGTATAAAGTATCGCTCGGAGGGGTAAACCCATTTCCACCCAGTACAAATCTTGGTAAAATGGTAAATGCCGCTGCGGCCGTCCCCGCTGTCTTTAAAAAGTTTCTTCTTGATTGCTTTTGCATAGTTAAGATCTTAGGTGTGATGTTTGATTAAGGATTCAATATCTAGAGTTTATATCCTTCTCTATAGGTTCGTTTTACAAACTGATTGGCATCATCAAAGTTTGTGATTCTCATGTTTGGCCCATCCCACAATAGCTTGATATACCTTCCGGGATAATCAAACTGCCCCTGTGTCCCCCCAGGTCGTGGTTTACGAATGTCGTAACTTCGTATCGCTAAGTTACCCATTAAAACACTTTCGGTTAATGGTCCTGCAATATCGAAAGGAGAGGAGAGTTCATTCTTGCCATAACCCGCCAAGCAGGCCTCTACCCACTGGGCATAATGCCCCTCTGGGCCGCCCGTAACACGTTTGTACTTTTGGGGCACCGTTACCTCTTTTGTTTTTGAAGTAGGTAATAATTGTGGATTGGCTCCATATGTTGAACACATCATTTTTCCTTTACTGCCAACCATCATCACTCCGTTACCACCATCACCCATCATTTCGTTTGGCCCTAGTTCTTCTGGCCTTTCGGGAAGAATGCCTCCATCCATCCAATGGAATTTTATGGGTTTACCATTTTTAATAAAGGTCATGATAATGTGAGAGGAGGGAGGGCAACTTTCAGGAAAGTAACCTCTCTTAAACTCATCAACATACACACTTCCGACACTGGCTTCCACTTCCGTGGGATAACCGAGCCCTAATACTCTGAAAGGCGGTTCAATAATATGGCAAGCCATGTCACCTAGTGCGCCTGTCCCATAATCCCACCAGCCACGCCAGTTAAATGGTACAAGTTTCTCGATATAATCTTTTTTAGGAGCAGTGCCTAGCCATAAATCCCAATCAAGTTCTTTGGGCACTTCTGTTTTTTTATCTGACCATGGAATGCCCTGCGGCCAAACTGGTCGGTTAGTCCAGCAATATACAGTGCTAACTTCTCCAATTGTACCTGCATCGTACCATTCGCGCAGTTGCCTTACACCATCACCTGACGCCCCTTGATTTCCCATTTGGGTAACTATTTTGTATTGCTTCGCTGCTTCCGTAAGCGCGCGAGCCTCAAAGATGTCGTGAGTTAATGGCTTTTGAACGTAGACATGTTTACCTAATTGCATGGCAGCCATAGCTTGCACCGCATGCATGTGATCGGGAGAAGAGACAGAAACAGCATCAATGCTTTTATGTTCCGCTTCCAGCATTTTTCGATAATCTTTATAATATTTTGCTTGCGGGAAATTAGATACTGTTTTTGCAGCCCTGCGGTCATCTACATCACATAAAAAAGATATGGTGGCCTTTCCACTTTTTGCAAACATAGCAATATCGCTTTCACCCTTACCGCCAACACCTATGCCGGCCACATAAAGTGTATCGCTAGGAGCAACAAACCCTTTTCCTAAAATATGCCGAGGGACAATTGTAAACGCGGCTGCAGCGAGGCCCGCAGTCTTTAAAAAATTTCTTCTTGAATTTTTGTGCATGAGATTTTTATTAATTGGTAGAATTCTAGCTTTCAAACTTTACACTTTCAGCAAGTGTTCGCTCATCATATTTTACTCCGTATTGATCTAATACTTCCTGCGGAACCCCATCCCATTGATTGGGTTTGTTCCCAACATAACCGATGTCTTTTATGCCAATTTCGCTGGTATAAAAGCCCGTGGCTGTTAAGTCGCGCAGTCTATTAAAAAAGGCCACCCCTTGCCCCATACTTGGTTTTGCTTTTTCGGGCCACGCAATCTCATCCACCAGTTCCATTTGTTGCTGAGGTGAACAGTTTTTAAAGGCATTGTTGAAGCGATTCATGCATTGAAGATCAAGCCAACGCAATCCACCACGCATAGGTGTTTTATGATGGGGCATATCTTTAACTATAAACTCGATAAACTCTGGCACCTTTGCATCCGTGGCACTTCCTGATATTTCATCTTTAGGGATGATGATATCTACAAGAATGGTAATCGTGGCCATTTCATGATCCGTGAAAAACGTCTCGCTTGTTAGTTTTTTGTATCGCTCTAGTTCTGCTGGCTGCCTGTCTGGCCCAGCAGCGTTGGAATTTTCTGCTGATTCATTTTTCGGTTGCACTGGCTCACAAGCTGTAAGTAAAGCACCTGTTGTGATTGAACCAACGGCAAGAGTTTTTAAGTATTTTCTTCTGTCCATAGTGATCGTATTTAGAACAGAGTATAGAGACCTGAGACAAATCAGTCTCATGTCTCTATACTCATATCTAGTTAAATATTCTGTTTTTTCAATTCATCAATAATATATTCGGATGCCCGCATCGACAATGCCAGTATCGTCCAAGTAGGATTTTTATCTGCTTGCGAAACAAACGCTCCGCCATCAACCACAAAAAGATTTTTGCAATCATGTGCTTGGTTAAACTTATTCAATGCCGATTTTTTAGTATCGTTACCCATGCGCACGGTGCCAACCTCGTGGATGATTCTTCCGGGTGCTTCTAGTCCGTAGTTTTCATCGGCACCTTTAATTCCCCAGGTTATTTCAGCACCCATTTTATGCATTATCTCCTGAAAAGTTTCTTGCATGTGCTTGGCTTGTTTAATTTCAAAGTCGCTCCACTTATAATGAAAGCGAAGAACAGGGATACCGTATTTATCCACCGTAGTTGGATCAATCTCACAGTAATTATCTTCTCGCGCAACAGCCTCACCGCGACCTGCCATACCAACACTTGCGCCATAAAAGAAACGGTAATCTTTTTTCAATGCGGCACCATAACCTCCAGCTTCTTTCTTTTCACCAGTTGGACTTGGGAATTTTCCATTTACACCTTGAATGCCACCGCCAAAACCATATGAGGGCATCCCCAAACCGCCCCAATATTCAATATGGTAGCCTCTTGGGAAATCTAATTTTTTGTTGTCTAACCACCACGGTGAATACACGTGCATGCCGCCCACACCATCTTCGTTGTAGCGCTTTCTATCAAATAGCTTTGGCAAATAACCTCCAAGGGCAACCCCAGTTGAGTCGTGAAGGTACTTACCAACCACGTTACTCGCGTTAGCAAGACCGTTGGGGTGTGCTTCTGATTTGGAATTTAACAGTAGTCGGGCAGATTCACCTGCGCTCGCTGCCAACATTACAATTTTTGCATTGACTTGATATTCCTGTAAGTCGTCTTTGCTTACGTAAGAAATACCAGATGCTGTGCCATCTTTTCTCACCAAGACTTCCCTTGCCATGGCATTCGGAAATATATCCACATTGCCAGTCTTTAGTGCGGGCTTGACTAGAACCGAAGACGATGAAAAATCGCCATACACGGTGCACCCTCTGTTGCATTGCGAGCAATAGAAACAGGCTCCTCGATCTTTGTTATCAGGTAATGCTTTAGTTAAGATGGATAATCGGGAAGGTATTACGGGAACACCCGCAGTGGTGGCGGCATCCCTTATGAAAAGTTCATGAAGACGAGGTTTTGGCGGTGGTAAAAAGTTTCCATCAGGCTCGTTGTAGATTCCTTCTTTCGAACCGAAGACTCCAATTAGCTTGTCCACCTTATCATAGTAAGGTGCCACATCCTCATAGCTTATTGGCCAGTCTTCGCCTAATCCATCAAGACTTTTGTGTTTAAAATCATTAGGACCAAAGCGCAAAGAAATTCGTCCCCAATGGTTTGTTCTGCCGCCCACCATACGCGCTCGAAACCAATCGAACTTCGTATCATCTTTATGAGTGTAAGGCTCGCCTTCTAATTCCCAACCACCATAGGCGGCATCAAAATCGCCAAAGCTCCTTTCAAAGGTTCCTGCACCTCTTCGTGGTGATTCCCAAGGCCACTTAAGCTGAGTGACATTCTTAGCTGGATCATACAACGGACCAGCTTCTATCAAGGCAATTTTTAATCCGGCATTAGCTAAGGTATAAGCTGCCATTCCCCCGCCAGCCCCAGAGCCAACAATGCACACATCATATTCTTTAGAAGATTTTTTTATTTGAAAGTCAGGCATACATAAGAAGTTGAATGATCTTCTAAATGTAATCGATTGCGAGCTATTTCAAAAGTTTTTTTTGATCTTGATAGCCGAAGTTTTTGAAAATTGCACTTCGGTGAGGATGTTATTTTAGCCTTCGCGATTTCGTCTGTTAAGACTAAGAAATTTCTCCTTTACGTGTTTGGTACGAAGGGGAGAAAAGAGGCAAAATTAGATTTTCGATTTTTTATAAAGGGCGGAAAATAAACGAGTTATTTTTTGCCTCTATTTAACTACTGTGAAAGTGCTATAACCTACTGCGGGTTTACCCTCCTTTGTAATTCCCTGAACAAAAATTTCATATTTGCCTGTCTTGTCGGATGAATAGAACTCAATAGTTATTTTTCCATCCTTTTCTAAACTTAAACTAGGATTCCAATAAAGTAAATCCCTGAAATCGGCAAGCCGGCTTTGAACTGCGGCAACCGTGCTATAGTCGGGCGAATAGAATTCTTTTTTCAGTTGGAGGCCGTTGTAATCCAAAGAAATAGAGTTTGGATCAATTTCTAGTCCTTCGGCAAGTCCCTTGTATGAGGTAAAGCTTACCACGCCATTAGCTTCAAGGGCACCAACGTAGTACAATCTGGTCATGACTTCAAGACGTTTTATTTTTAGGGGATCGTACTCCATCAATTTATTAGCGTTGAAAACGGGCACCCCATCTAACAATACTAAAGGAGGTTTTTCAAAGACTCTATTGATCGGCTTGTTAACTACCCGCATGATAAAGTCATCTTTCTTCTTTTTAATAAATATGCCAGGCACGTACTCTCTCATCACTTCTTCCATCGACTTGAATCTAGTGTAGTCATCCAATAGATAATCTTCATCAGCTTTTCCATAAAAATTGGTGCTGTCGGTTTGTGTACCAGAAAATTTTCCAACGTAATCGGGTTGAAAGACACTTAACGATTGCATAGCTACACTTTTCTGAATCAATGCTTGCTCGTTGGCTGGACTTAATCTAAAGGGTAACGCATTATACGATGAAAGTACCGCAGAAAACGGGTCGTTGATTTGAATCTTAATCGAGTCGTTTTGTTCTCCTAATACGCTAACAAAAATCCGCTGTGCGTCAAAAAAATCTTTCATTTCGAAATAGACGTTACCCTCCGTATTGCTTTGGGAAACATACGATCGAATGATTTTGTTAGGTGCACCCAGCAGTGTTGTCACTTCTGTAATTGGTTCACCTGTAAATTTGTTGGTTATTTTTCCTGTTACGAGGTGTCCTCTCAGTTCAGGCGGATGGACGGATAAAACGGAATCTTCATCGGGTGTTAGTATCTTATTCCAATTATAGCGACTCCATCCATGTACTAGCACTAAATTATCTAACGCCTGCGTTGTCAATTCGTCTTCTTTAGCTAAGTAAAATTCGGGTGATTCAATATTGCCCCGTAATTCCGAAACAAGGTTAGTAAACGTTGCGATGTCGACAGAAGGTCTTTTTAGCAAACTATCCAAAGAACGAACCGTAATAGATCCATTAAAGTGGGGTAAAAGGGTCGATCCAACAGCGTCAATTGTCAACGAAATTTTTTGTCTAGTATAATAGCTATTCTTATCCGAAATAATATTTAAGTCAATTTTGTTATTGGAGCTGATAAAATACAAGCGTTCGCAAATTGGGTTTAAATTAGTATCAAATAATGTAAAATGGATGGGGCCTTTTCCTAACTGATCTTTAGTGAAAACAAATTGCGCTTTGCCATCAATTACGATGTTAGATTTAGCGGCCTTTATGTTACTTTCTGCGTGTACCACAAGAAAAAGTGTTGTGCCAGGCTGGAAGGAACTTTGAACACTTAATTTGACCTTCGAATCCTCAAGTTCACTCAAATGAACCGTGCAGCCGCTGTCAAGTGCTATCGGCAATCTAAACCGTTGTTTTGATTTTTCAGAAAACATAATTGCTTCGTAAGTGTGATTGGGTTGGGGGGTGAAATTGAATTTGCCCATACCAAATCGCATCGTGGTAATGCGCGTAACGGTGTCCTTCCCATTGGCGAGAATAACCCCATCTGCATTGAGACTCTTGCCATTCCCATCAGTTACCTTAAACGCAACGGTAGATGCTAAGCCCTTTACAAGGCTTCCTCCTTCCGGATAAAATTTGAGGTCGATTGGTGGTTCGCTAGCTGTTTGCGGCTCCAGTTTTCTAAAAGGATTAACGATAGTGAGCGATTGATGAAAATAAAACTCTGAGCTAAAGTTTTTCATCCAGTTAGTATATACTCTCAACACATAGTTACCTGAGTTGATGGACGCGGGTAAAAAAATAGAGCCGTAACCAGTTCCTTGCGAAAGCTCAATCTTAGTTTGAAGTATTGGTTTATTGTCAACGCCCATTATTTCGGCATAAGCTACCTTGCTAAGGTCAAGTAGTGTGTTGCTATTTACTTCCATACAATAGACTTTCAGCCACAGCACTTCTCCAGTCACAAAAAAATTCCGGTCGGTATGAACAAACACTTTTTCATACGCTACTTTCGACTGATAACTGTTGAATGATTTAACTAGCGTGTTAATTTCATCGGATTGGCCGAACAGCTGTGAAAAAGAAAATAGAGTTAAAAAGATAAGTCGACCGCGGAGTTTCATTGAATAGGGGAGGTGATAAAAAAGTTCATAAGCCAGTTTATTGCCAAAAAGCAGGTTTCACGTTCGTGCCGTTTTTTCTTCTGCAATCCACGCACTCAATCGATCCCTTTGAATAACCGAGCAGTTGGGGAGGGCCTCCATTGGGAACAGAATAAACGGGGCCAATTAACAGTTCGTTCGCAAATCCATTCCAAGTCGGTATCTCGTTAACTTGCAAAAGCGTTGAAGCGCAATTTTTATATTTCGTGTCATAATTTGGAAAGCTTAACCGTGTCAGTTTTTCTACGGGTATAAAGATTCTCTTTTCGGAACTTACCCCCGCACTAAAAAATCCAAGAACAACTTCTTTTGGATCATTCGTATTTTGAATATTGCCCGAAATAATGGATGGCTGAGGATCAAACAATGTTCCTAGATTTTCTGTGTTTTTTTTCAGCTGAGTCCAATAATCAAGACCTTCCTGCGTTAATCCAAATTGGGTAACTAAGATACTGTACTTGTTTGAAATTCGCTCTGAAGTTCGCGGGATGTATGTTACAGGGAACTTCGACACAATATCTTCTGCCAACGACTCGGTGGTGCTATAGAGTATTTTCGTAGAAAATTCTGTTTGATAACAGCGATAGATATCATCGCCAGCTGGTCTCAAGTAGATACTGCCATTTTCCCAAAAATAACTTGATTGAAACGCTGAAGTATACAACCAAGTCTCCGTGTACTTCCATAAATATCTTTTTGTTTTATTCTCTGCATCTCGTGTGTTTGCGTAGATCTGAACGCCTTGGTCAGATGTTACCTCCCATGTAACTGAATCAATTCTGGGCGAAGGTGAGGCTTGGACAAAGGGTGATTGGTATTTTTTACCATCGGCAGTGGTGACAATTATTCGGTATGTGTTAGCCAATGATAAACCCCTTTGAAAAGTAGAATATTTACCTGATCCAGTTTGCGAAAATCGATAGCGTTCTCCATTGCTGCTTTCCACTTCAACAGTAGCGTTAGTTACAACTTGTGGGACATCTGTATCATATAAACTTTGAGTTCTCGACAAGATAACTTCACTATTACCATCGGTATTGAAAAACGCATCGATTACCAAAAATTTGTCAGCGTTCGGATTTAGTTCTGGGGTATAAGGCTCAATACACCCGATAACAGCGATAAAACTCATTGGCACTAGCCTCCTTAAAAGAGCTCGAAAACTCATAGCTTTAAAATCTAAAGTTGTAGGTGACAGTTGGTATCGGTTGATTAAAAACAGAAAGTTTGTATCCTTTTACTATTCCATCTTTCGATTCGAAGTAAATAGAATAGGGATTTGCACGTCCCAACAAATTATAAATGCTTACTGACCACGAACCATGCGCCAATTTTTTGTTTTTATGATTTCCCTCCCAGTTTACGGACAGGTCGGTTCGTAGATAATCTGGAATTCGATATTGATTGCGGTCACCGTAGAAAAGCCTCGAAGCTCCGCCAATGTCATATTTGGCTTGCGGTAATGTGATTGGCCGACCAGTGCTATAGGTGAACGTTGCGGATACATTTAATCGATGGCTAAACTTATAGTTGGTGATAACATTTAATGCATGTGGTTTATCGAAGTTACTAGGATAGTACTCACCCCTGTTAATTGTTTCAGATGAAAAAATTCCTTGTGTTTGCACAAAAGAGCGCGAATAGGTATAGCTAATCCACCCATTCAGTTTTCCACTCGTTTTCTTCAACAAGATTTCTATTCCATAGGCCTTGCCTTTAGCATCTAGCACGTCCGTTTCTATCTGTTTATTTAGTATTAAGGCTGCTCCACTTTTAAAATCCAACGCGTGTTGAATGGTTTTGTAATAGGCTTCGAACGAGAACTCTAGCGTATTTGATCGTAAATTCTTATAAAGGCCAACCGACACTTGATCACCAATTTGTGGCTTAATATAACCGTCACTCAATTTCCAAGTATCGGCCGGAGCAATGGCTGTGGTATTTGATAGCATCTGTATATATTGACGCGTTCGGTTATAACTAAATTTAACAGATGAATTTTCTGATAATGTATATTTCAGAGATACTCTTGGCTCGGGCCCAAAATAATTGGCAATGATAGATCCCGCGGAATAATTTAATGAATCTATTTGAGTGCTCTTTTCCTTTGACGCCCCAGCTGCATATTGATACACTTTTTTTGCTCCTAAATACTGAAATGCCGAGAACCTGAGCCCATACGTTATCGATAATCTTGGATTAATATCAAGGTTATCACTGATGTAGGCGGCAGTCTCTAAACCTTGTTCATTCTCTAACACATTTGAAACAACAAGCGATCTACTCCCTTTTGGTCGATACTCGCCTGGCGATAAGTTATACAGAATGGCGGTTCCACCAAAATGCAATGTGTGCTTTGAATTAGGATGGTAAACATAATCTGCTTTCGCATTGGACTGCAGAATTGAGTACTTAAAATCAAACGAATTCAATGGATTTTTATCACTTGCCATCGAGAACTTATACTGACTAAAGCCGCCCGTGAAGACACCATATAATTTATTGCTGAATTCGTGTTTCCATTTAGCAACAACATTTTGATTTTGATATCCATAAAGAGTGTCACTTCCAAGTTTGAAATCATCGTTGCTCCTATACGCTGATAAGGACAGATTATTTTTATCATTCATTTCATGGTTGACGATGACATTGAAATCAAAGAATGATCCTCCACTATTTTGTAATGTTTTACTGGGAAGCTGCTTCAGCAGCCAGTCGGAATAAGTCGACCTGCCACTCAATAAAATGGATGTTTTGTCTTTAATGATGGGGCCTTCCAAGGTAATCCTCCCGGTAACGGGACTGATTCCGCCCGAAGCCACAAATTTCTTTTTGTTTCCCTCGCGACTTACAATATCCATAACAGACGAAAGACGGCCTCCATATTCCGCGGGGATCCCGCTTTTATAAAGTTCAACACTTTTTACAATATCGGGATTGAAGGCAGAGAAGAAGCCGAAGAGATGAGTAGGATTGTAAATAACTCCGTCATTAAGCAAGATTAAATTCTGATTGGTGGCACCCCCGCGTACGTTAAGACCAGTTGTTCCTTCGCCAACAGATTGAACACCTGGTAGCATCAACGCCACTCTTAAAACGTCCGCTTCGCCAAGCACACTCGGCATTTTTTTCATCGTTTTAATATCAAGTTTTTCGACTCCCATCTGAATTCCCGATACATTTAGATCGCTGGTTGATTGAACAACTACTTCTTTAAGTTGCGTTACGTCTTGTTGGGTTTCTATTTCCAACTTTCCATCAGAATACAACATTACTTGGCGTGTGGTGGTTTTCATGCCCACACTTTTAATCACCAATTCATGCCTACCCGTGCTGAGCGTGATGGAGTAAAATCCGTATGCATCCGTACTAACTCCAATGCGAGGATTTTCGGTAAAAACAACAGCACCAGTTATTGGCTCGCCTGAATCAATGTCTTTGACATAGCCAGTGATGATTGCATTTCCAGGTTTTATCTGACTTGTTTTAATACCAATATCATAAACCTTTGCCTCGGCTAATAGGGTGGCTTTATTTTTTTCCAGCCCCATGAAATCATAGGCAGCAGAATTTATTGTTTTATTGGAAATATCTTTTCCATCATAAAATCCAACAGGTAGGTCTGTCTGAATTTGCCTAATTCTGGTGACAAAAACATTTTCTTGAGCATCAATAGAATAAGAGAGGCCTAAATTAAGCAACACCTTATCCAAGATTGAATTGATCGGTTGATTTCTTACACTCAACGTTACCCTTATACTGTCGGTGAAGCCGCTAGCGTAAAAGAAGCGATAGGAACTTTTGGATTCTAAGGTTGTTACAAATTCTGAAAAACTTGAATTTGAAAGATCCAAACTGAAAAGTTTGCCCTCTTGAGCCAGACAAGACGAGTAGCTTTCTAAAAAAATGAGTACAAGTACTGCCTGCTTCAGATGCTTTATTCCTTTCATTTCTGTTCGTCAAAAAAAGCCGCCACTTTCACCATCGTATTTTCTTTATCTTGTGTAAAACTCAGTTTATTTTTTCTGATAAATTGCGACACAGAAATCGATTTATTTTGAAAAATATTTTTTAGATCTCGTTTTGAATTAATCAAGAAGTATTTTTCGTTTTTCAGAATAAATAGCCTTGAACGTTCATCAAATGTTACTTGTAATTCTCCATTTTTAACCCTCTGAATTATCGTTTTTCTCCGTTTTGCTAAACACTGACTTTTTCCATTGTAAAGAAGTTCATAGAAGCCAGACGAAACGTTCGCCTTGGTTGAATCGGTTACGAGGTGGATAAAATTTCGGTCTCCAAGGCTGAAGTCTTTTATATTTTTATCGATAAGTTGCACGCTGCTTGAGTAAATAGAATGTTCAATAACTACTTTGTCATAAAGTAAATCGTATTGCAAAGAAACTCTTTTGTAGAATTGGTTGGAGTAAGTAATTGAGCCCGTAATTGGAGCTTCAGTGGAGTAATAAGGATGTCCCTCTGTATTTCGACTGTAAGGGATATACTCTGTACCGTTGTATAAATGCGCATTATTTTCTATCGTCTCATCGTAAAGAACTTCAAGTAATTTGATTTTCTTTTCCACTTTTGCAGAAGTAGACAGGGAAGCGTTTTGCGCCACAATGCCCTGTACCCGTGTTAAACAAAATAAAAAAACTAGTAAGTAGTTATATGCGGACTTCACAAAATCTGATTTAAAGTTCTAAAAGTAGAAATAAATGATTTGATTTTTTACTTTCTTTTTTTAACTTTTTCTCGAAAAAATTTTTCGCATTGACTTTCATCAGATGTTTGATTCCCTATTTTGCTAAAACGTTACGTTAGCCGAACGATTAAGATAATGACTTCCATTCCGAAGGAAAAGAGATAGCGCGCTCTAGTTTTCTAGGCCATTGTTAGCATTATCTGCCGCTGTGAAACTTCGAGCTAATTGCTAGTTATTAATAAACGAAACTAGATTTTTCTTTTTGGGACGGGGTCATAACCACTAGTTCCCCAAGGATGACATCGTGCTATGCGTTTTGATCCGATCCAAATTCCTTTGAGCACTCCCCATTCTTGGATAGATTCAATTGCATACTGAGAGCAAGAGGGTGTATGCCTACAATGAGCTCCCAACATGGGTGAAATAGTAGCTTGATAAATTCGGATAGGTAGGATAAAAATTTTCTTTAACATTTTTTACTCTAAATCGTTTGACTTTGCCACCACGATGTTATTTTTTCATTACTACCAATTTTCATTTCTGGCTTTGCTAATCAATACTGTAATTCATCTCTCCGTCCTTTCCATCCATTAATTGAACACCTAGCGCCTTTAGATCGTCTCTTATTTTATCAGATAATGGAAAGTTTTTATCTTCTCTAGCTCTTTTTCTTAACGCGATTAACACGTTTATAGTACCCACTAACAATTTGTTATTGTTCTCTACCTCATCTGTTAAGCCCAATACTTCTTCCATAAAGCCAACGTAGCTGGCCTTAAAGTTTTCGAAAGTGTCCCTTGTAACTTCTGATACCCTTTTTATGCCAGATTTAAAATCATTAATTCGAGAGGACATCTCAAATAATACAGCTAGTGTTTTAGCCGTGTTAAAGTCATCACTCATGTTGGTAAGGCAGTCACTAGAGAGTCGATTTAAATCTGAATCTAACTCATGATTTAACGATGAAGCCGTTTCGTATTTCAACTTCTTGATTACCGCTAAAGCACTGGAAATTCTCTTAAAACCCTTTTCGGCCGCCTGCAATGCCTCATTTGAAAAATCTAACGTGCTGGAATAATTAGATTGAAGCATAAAGAACCGCACAGTCATTGGGCTGTAGCCTTTGTCTAGCAGTTTGTGAGTACCTGTAAACAATTCATGAGGCAAGAACGAATTGCCAAGAGATTTGCTCATCTTTTGTCCATCTACTGTGAGCATATTAGAATGTATCCAGTAGTTGACAGGGGGCTTTCCAGTTAGCGCAGTTGCCTGCGCTATTTCACATTCATGATGTGGAAACTTCAAATCCATTCCGCCACCGTGTATATCAAAGGTTTCCCCCAAATATTTCGTGCTCATCGCAGTGCACTCAAGATGCCATCCAGGAAAGCCATCACCCCAGAGCGAAGGCCACCTCATGATGTGGCTTGGCGATGCCTTTTTCCAAAGTGCAAAATCGATCTTCTCTCGCTTTTCGTCCTGGCTGTCTAGCGCCCTTCCACTATCCATAAGGTCTTCAATATTTCTTTTTGAAAGAATGCCATAGTCGTGGAGGCCGTTGTATTTTTTTACATCGAAATAAACAGATCCGTTTACTTCATAGGCAAACCCCTTTTCTAACAGTGTTTTTGTTAGGTTTATTTGCTCAACAATATGGCCTGAGGCCGTAGGCTCAATGCTTGGGGATAATATGTTGAATTGATTCAGTACTTCGTGGAAGCCGACCGTATATTTTTGAACAATTTCCATTGGTTCCAACTGCTGAAGGCGTGCTTTTTTGGCTATTTTATCTTCCCCTTCGTCTGCATCGTTCTCCAAGTGTCCAACATCGGTTATGTTTCTTACATACCTAACTTTATAGCCCAGGTACCTAAAATACCTGGAGATGACGTCAAATGTTAAAAAGGTGCGTACGTTGCCCAAATGAACATCGCTATAAACGGTAGGGCCACAGACGTACATGCCAACATAATCATCAACTAGCGGTTTGAAAAGTTCTTTTTTACCGGTCAATGAATTAGTAATAAAAATAGGGTGCTTTTTTGCCTGCATGATAGAATGAAATGGTGTAAAAATACGATTTATTCAACTGATTCTTTTCCTTTTCAAGTTATTCAAAAGCAAAAAGTTTGATATCCAATTTTCATTTTGGCTACGATTGCGGATGTAAGAAATGGCCTACATCGATGTACGAAGACTAAAGTTGATGTGTTTACGCGCACAAGTTTACTATTGACTGGAAGTGACAAATACTTTCTCGCAAGTATTCAACATAAAAATTTTCGCAAACCATTGCGAAAACGATTCTTATAAAAACACAAACAAAATTTGATTGTTTGCTTAACAATTTCTTAAATTGACCCTGATTTTTAAAATGAAGAGTAGTTGTCCTATCAAACTACTCGTCTTTGCGGAAGTCATCTAAATCAATTTTATAACCAAACCAAAATGTATGATCATGAGAAATCTGTACAAAAGTTTGAAGCAAATCAGTCTTTCTTTGCTTCTATTTTCGTGCTCAGTACTAGTGTTCGCCCAAGATCGGGTGGTCTCTGGAACTGTCACGGATGAAAACGGTGCACCCATGCCAGGGGTAAACATCGTAGTTAAAGGGTCCAGCAATGGAACGGCTTCCGATACTGACGGAAAATATAAGATAACGGCAAAAGATGCTGATATCTTAGTTTTCTCTTTTATCGGTTACCAAAACAGTGAAATTGCCGTGGGCGCTCGCTCCGTGGTAAATTCACAAATGAGCCTAGATGTTAAAACGCTCTCAGAACTAGTGGTGGTGGGGTATTCTTCCGTTGAGAAGAAAGACCTTTCTTCCTCTGTAGCGGTGGTTGACACAAAGGAGATGACCAAGATTGCTGCCTCAAATATTGGAGATCAGCTAATTGGTCGTGTTGCTGGTGTGCAGGTTTCTACTTCTGGTGATCCTGGTTCTTCTCAGTCAATTCGTATACGCGGTATTGGTACGATTAATAATAACGAGCCATTGTATGTAATTGATGGTGTTCCGGTTTCAAGTGAAGCGAACTTTAACTTCTTGAACCCTAGCGACATTGAATCCATGCAAATTTTGAAAGATGCTGCTGCTGCTTCAATTTATGGTTCTAGAGCTGCAAATGGCGTAATTGTAATTACTACTAAAAAAGGAAAAGGTAAGTCTAAACTCACCATCGACTATTTTACTGGAACGCAAGATCCAGCGAGATTCCCATCCATGGCAAATCCTACTGAATTACTTCAAATCAGACAAGGCTTGGCCGCAGGTGCAGGGCAAACGTTCAACTCATCGTTGTTCCCTAAAGTTGACGGAGTAGCCGTTTTGCCAGATTATATAACAAGGCAAGGAGGTTTCTTGGCCGGTGCCCCAGAGGTTGACCCAAGCAAGTATTTTATCAATAGTGACCCGACTGCTGATGCAAGTAAGAACTACCAAATAACAGCTGCCAATAAGGAAGGTACGAATTGGTTTAAAGAGATATTTAAACCTGCCTCTAAAACAAGTTTTACTGTTTCTGGTTCTGGTGGAAGTGACAAAGGGAATTATTATTTCTCTGCCAACTATTTTGAGCATAATGGTATTTTAATTAAGAACTCTTATAAAAGATATCAAACTCGTTTGAATAGCTCTTTTAACGTGGCGAAGAATATCCGGGTAGGAGAAAACATCAACATTGCTTATCAAACCACTCAGGCGGGCCTAGGCAATCCGAGTGAAGGTTCTCCTTTAAAAAATGCGTATGCGATGCCTCAGATCATTTCGGTGCGAGATATAAAAGGATATTACGGCAGCCCAGCAGGCGGTAATTCAAATGCGGGTAACCCAGTTGCGCAGCAAGAACGCGCTGCTGCTGGAAACTTTGGCCACACGATGAGAATTCTTGGTAACATGTATGCCGAAGTTGATTTCTTGAAGAATTTTACATTTAAAACAACCTTTGGTTTGGACTATAATAATGGGCCTTCACAAGAATACGGCTATAGAAATTTTGAGGCGACTGAAATCAATTCGGCAAACACCTTTAGGCAAAAATTGTTTACTAATACGAGCTGGGTATTTACCAATGTGCTTAACTACAACAAAGCATTTGGTAATCACACTATTTCTGCTTTAATTGGGTATGAGTCAAGACAGTCATTGTCAGAAGGATTTGAAGCCAGTGGTGGGGCACTGCAATTCGGAGATGATCCATTTTATCGTACTTTGGGCAATGTTAAAGCAGGGACGCTAGCAATTAGTAGTTATGCAAATCAAAATAATTTGATTTCCCAATTTGCAAACGTGAACTATAACTACGCTGATAAGTATTACTTTACCGCCACTGTAAGAAGAGACGGTTCGTCCCGTTTCATCAATAATAAATACGGAACATTCCCATCTGTGAGCGCTGCTTGGAGGATTTCAAAAGAGTCATTTATGGCGGATGTGTCATTTATCTCTGACTTGAAATTGCGTGGTTCTTACGGAACAACAGGTAATAATGAAGTAGGTAACGATTATCCTGGTTATACTAACTACGCCCAAGGTCCTGAAAAGGCCAATTATGACCTTAGAGGAACAGGCAATAGCTTGGTTACTGGTTTTCAACAAGAAACTACTGCTAATCCAAATTTAAAGTGGGAAACTACCACACTTGCCAATATCGCGTTCGATGCAACCTTCTTTAATAAGTTCGATGTTACTTTGGAACTTTATGATAGACAAACCAAAGACATGATCTATGGAGTGCAACAGCCTTGGGAAGCAGGTTACATAGGAACAATTGCTCAAAACATAGGTTCTATGTCAAACAAAGGGATCGACTTACAGTTGAACTATCGAGGCAAAGCCTTGAACGATGAGCTTAACTTCTCTATTGGACTTTCTGGAACCCATTACGTGAATAAGATCATTAACCTTGACGCTAATGGAAATCCAAAGGTATTTGGCGATGGTACTCGGATTGGAAACCCAAGCGTTACTTCTGCTGGTAATCCGATCTCTCAATTTAGAGGTTACATAGCTGATGGTTTGTGGACTTCGCAAGAGCAAATAAATAGTGAACTTTTTGCAGATAAAGGAGATGCGAAAGTGGGCCGAATCCGTTTTCAGGATATCAATAAGGACGGAAAGATTAACGATGATGATATCGTGAATACAGGAAGCCCGCTGCCGAAGATTCAATTGGGTCTTAACCTCACGGCTAGCTATAAGAATTTTGATGTGTCAGCCTACTTTAATGGTAAGTACGGAAACAAAAACTTCAATTTTCTTCGCTACTTCAACGACTTCCCAGCGTTCCAAGCAAATTATAGTAAAGACATGCTTTACCAAGCAGGCAAAACGCTACCTGTGTTAGATGCCAACGATAACTATAGCTCTAGGTTAAGTTCCGCTTATATTGAAAGCGGTAGCTTTACAAGGCTTAGCAACTTGGTAATAGGGTATTCGTTGCCTGCCAGTTTAACGCAACGCTATGGGCTTGAGAAAATTAGATTATATATTCAAGGCCAAAATTTGTTCACCATCACAAGCTATAAAGGCTTAGACCCAGATATTGGGGTTGCCAACTTAACTGAAGGGTTTACTTCTAGAAGAGACCTTACAATTGGTCTTGACAATGGAAGATATCCTTGGGCAAGAACATTCTTGGTAGGAGCAAACATTCAATTTTAATTTAACTAGAAATAAACATGAAAAACAAAATAGGATTATTGACTATCGCCCTGCTTTTTGGGATTGCGTTTAGTTGTTCCGATTCGTTTTTAGATAGAAAGCCTTATGGGGTTTCTACTCTAAATACGTTGACTGCCAGCGAAAGTGGTGCAGATGCATTGTTGATTGCCGCATACTCAAACCTTGATGGCTTTTCTGGATGGGACAAAGGATCAATTTGGGGTGGTGCTGCCTCTAACTGGACTTTTGGTAGCATTTGCGGTGGTGACGCCTACAAGGGTTCCGAGGCGAACGACCAGCCCGATATTACACCCATGGAAAAACACGTAACTACGCCCAACAACCCTTATGTGGAAGGAAAATGGGGTACCTATTACGATGGAGTGCAAAGAACAAATGCCGCCATTAACGCTTTTCAAGTATTAGCTAAAGATGCTATTTCGGACGCGCAACGGAATAAGAGAATTGCCGAGGCACGGTTCTTACGAGGTTTTTATCACCTTGAGCTACGAAAAGTGTTTGGTAAGGTTCCTTACATTGATGAAACGCTGGAAGATGTTAGAATTGGTAATTCGGAAGATATTTTGCCAAAGATTCAAGCGGACTTTACTTTTGCCGCGGCCAATTTACCTGTAAAAAATGATGATGACGGACGTATTAATAAAGGTGCTGCTCAAGGATTCTTAGGTGTCACTTACATGTGGGCAAAGCAATACGCGCAAGCAAAAGCTCAGTTTGATCTGGTAATCAACTCTGGCAATTATGCATTAAGTCCTAAATTTCATGACAATTTTGATCCTTTGTTTCGCAATACAAAGGAATCGCTTCTAGAGGTCCAGCAAACTGCAAATGACGGTTCAGGTAATACCGACAATGGTAATAATGGAGATATTCTAAATTTTCCTTACAACGGTGGACCGGGAGGATGCTGCGGATTTCATCAACCTAGCCAGAATTTAGTAAATGCATTTCAAACAGATGGTGCAGGTTTGCCCTTGTTGGATGCTTATAATGGTTCTGATGTGAAGAGTGATGACGGTTTAAAAAGTTCGGATCCGTTTACGACACATACTGGCAATTTAGATCCACGCTTAGATTGGACGGTGGGAAGAAGAGGTATCCCGTATTTAGACTGGGGTCCACATCCTGGAAGAGATTGGATTCGTGACCAAACGTATTCTGGGCCTTACGCAGCAATTAAAAATGTCTATCCTAAAGCTCTTGAAGGCACTGCATCGTCAGTAATTGGTTGGACGAAGGGCTACAATAACAATAACACGAAGTTGTTCCGCTATGCTGATTTGCTTTTGATGGCTGCAGAGGCAGAAGTTGAATTGGGAAATCTTACCACTGCTCTAACCTATGTTAACAGAATTAGGACTCGTGCGGCAAACAAAGATGGATTTGTTAAAACTTCGGCTGGATTAAATGCTGCAAACTATGTAATAGGTCTGTATGCTTCTTTCCCAAGTCAAGATTTTGCTAGAAAAGCCGTGCGTTTTGAAAGGAGATTGGAGCTTGGAATGGAAGGACATCGGTTCTTTGATCTGGTTCGCTGGGGCATAGCTGACGTAGAGAAAAATGCCTACTTTGCCAAGGAAGGATTGAAAAGAACCTACCTTCAGGGTGCTACCTTTAAAAAAGGTGTAAATGAGGTGTTCCCTATCCCACAGCAAGCAATTATATCGAGTAGCAAAGATGGAAAGGAGACACTAGTACAGAACCCGGGATATTAAATATAAAATAAAAAAAGAATAATATGAAAAGAGATAAACTAGTTTTTTATTTTACTCTCTTGGCATTCTTTGCCGTGATTAGTTCGTGTAGCAAAGAGGATGTTTATAACATTACGCCAAGCGGAGTTAAGAGTGACTTTACAGTTGCGGTAAGCGATCTAAAGTTAACAGGGACAGGCAATGCAGTGAATTCTGCTAAGGTGATATGGACTTTTGGAGATGGCAAGTCTTCAACCGAATTGAATCCTGTTCATGTTTATGATCCCGCTATTAATTCTACTCATAAGACTGACTACGTGGTACAGCTAACTGCGTTTGGCGCAGAGGGGGCCGTTTCATTTAAGGAGCGAAAAATAACTATTGATGATCCTCGGCCAGTTTCATATTTTAAATATGTGCTGGATGAGCTTGCATTAACCGTTAAGGATAGTTCTTATCTAACTTCGTCTCACCTTTGGGATTTTGGCAATAAGGTTACGTCTACCTTGGCAAGCCCGACTACGGTGTTTCCGGAAATAGTACCAGAGCCAGATAAAGATAAGCCGGGTGACTTTATTGAGAAACCGAAGGAGTATAAGGTGATGCATACAGTAACGAACTCAAAAGGCGTAAGAAAAGATTCCGTGAGTTTAACAATTTTCCCAATTCCTGTTGCCGATTTTACTTTTGAAATCGATAAAAATAGCCCTTCGACTGATCCTGGCCGTGTGGTTACTTTCAAAAACACTGGGAAAAACGGAACAGATTTTAAATGGGATTTTGGCGACAACACAAGCTCAACAAGTTCAAATGATGTTCATACCTATAATATAAAATTTTCATATAAGGTTACCCTTACTGTTAGTAATCCTAGGAGAAAAGTATCAGTTACTAAAACTGTTAACCTGAATTAGTTTAATTATTTTTTATTTATTGCTTTTAAATAGCCGTATTTTTATACGGCTATTTTTTTTCCTATGATTCGAGTTTTTTTTATTGTTAGTTCCCTTGCACTTCTATCTTCTTGTACTGATGACAAGAAGATGTTTACCCAACTAAAATCTTCTGAAACAGGTATTGACTTCGTGAACGAAATCAATGTTCGCGATACATTAAATATTTTAGAGAACGAGTTTGTTTATAATGGTGCTGGAATAGCCGTGGGTGACCTCAATGGAGATGAGTTGATCGATGTGTTTTTTACCGGTAACTTAGTCGAAAATAAGCTCTATTTAAATAAAGGTAATTTCAAATTTCAAGATGTAACCCAGCAAGCAAACCTTGCTAAAGAACCAGATCAGTGGTCGTCTAGTGCTGCCATTATTGATATTAACAGAGATGGACGACTTGACATTTACGTTTGTAATACGATGAGTCCGAAGAAGGAAAAAAGAAGAAATCTTCTTTATATAAATCAGGGCAATGACAAAGAAAATATTCCTTCCTTTAAGGAATTAGGGTCTGAATATGGTTTGGCAGACGATGGCCACGATTCTGCGGTGGCTTTTTTTGATTTTGATAACGATGGTGATTTGGATGTATTTCTCGGAATCAATTTTATTGATACCCAATATCCAAACCAGTTTATGACGCGGTCGGTAGATGGTTCAGCCCCCAACCGAGATAGGCTTTTTGAAAATGTATGGAGCGACAGTTTGCAGCATCCAATATTTATGGACGTGTCGTTAAAGGCGGGAATAGTTCATGACGGCTACAGCCACAGTGTGTTGGTCAATGATTTCAATAATGATGGGTGGCAGGATGTGTATGTTTGTAATGATTATATTTCCAATGATTTGTTGTACCTGAATAATCAGGATGGAACATTCACAAATTCTATAAGTAAGGTTTTTAAACACGAATCACTCTCGGCCATGGGCAGTGATATGGCCGATATCAACAATGATGGGCGAGAAGATATGTTTGTTTGTGAAATGCTTCCAGCGGATAACAAAAGGAAAAAGTTATTTCTGAATGCAAACAACTACAGCAACTATATTTTTACCGAACAATTTAAGTACGACTACCAGTTTGTAAGAAACACGCTACAACTTAATCGCGGCCTTGATCCGAATACAGGGCTATCGGTTTTTAGCGATATTTCATTTTTGGCGGGTGTGCAAGAAACAGAGTGGAGTTGGTGTCCTCTTATTGTCGATTTTGATAACGATGGCTTCCGCGATATTCTTGTAACAAATGGTTTTCCGAGGGATATTACCGACCATGATTTTGGTGCTTTTCGCGGAGGCAATGGAAGCAGGCTCGTTTCCAAAGCGAAGCTCTATAGCATGATTCCCGAAAGGAAAGTTTCGAATTACATGTTCAAGAACTCAGGGCAGTTAACGTTTAGTGACGCCACAAAAGAGTGGGGGGCATCGAATCCGTCATTTTCAAATGGTGCAGCATACGCTGATTTCGACAACGATGGAGACGTTGATTATATGGTCAATAATATTAACGATAAAGTATTTGTATATAGAAACAACATTAGTGACGATAAGGAAAGAAATAATTTTTTGAGAGTTAAGCTAGTGGGTAGTAAATCCAACCCAGATGCAATTGGCAGTTCTGTCGTCCTTTACAAGAATGGAAGTGTTCAAACCGGCAGAGTGGCTTCGGGAAGGGGATACTTATCTCAATCAGAGTCCATTGTTCATTTTGGATTGCCTGATGCTAGTGGGATTGACTCCGTTCACGTGAAATGGCCCGATGGACGCTTGTCAACCGTGACCAAACCGGCTGTCAACAAACTACTGACAATCAGTTATGAAACATCGACATTGCTTAAGCAAAAGCATAAAAATGACACTGGTATTTTCACCTCGGTCAGTCAACAATCGCTTGGCCTCGATTACCTAAATGAAGAAAATGATTTTATTGACTTTAATTTCCAGCGGACGCTTCCTCATAAATTTTCGCAATATGGGCCTGGTATTTCTGTAGGAGACTTAAATGACGATGGATTGGATGACATCGTTTTGGGAGCCAGTTCACGATTTGATGAAACATTTTACTTTCAAACCAAGGCTGGAAAATTCGAAAAGAAGAAAGATTCTTTTAAGCCACATCACCTCAAGAAAGAGGAAGATCTTGGTCTATTGCTTTTCGATGCGGATTCTGATGGTGATAACGACCTTTACTTAGCTCGGGGCAGCTATCAACATGAGGCTGGTTCAGTTTACTACCAACATTTACTGTGTATTAACGATGGTAAGGGTAATTTTAAGTTAGACAGTCTCGCGTTGGGAAACCTAACGACCTGTGGCGGGTCTGTTAAGGCTACTGACTTTGACAAAGACGGTGATTTGGATTTATTTGTAGCTGGTAGAGTGCTTCCTAGAAGTTATCCTAAGTCGGATAAATCCTATTTGTTGCGCAATGACTCCCGATTAAAAGATAAACCTCTTTTCACTGATGTTACATCCGCATGGTGTCCACAGTTGCAGGGCTACGGGATGATTAGTGATGCACTTTGGACGGATTTTAATAGTGACGGTGAGACAGATCTAATCGTGGTAGGTGAGTGGAATTCAATCGGTTTTTTTGAAAATAGGATGGGTAAACTTGTCGATGCAACAAGTTTATCTGGTTTGAGCGATTATAAAGGTTGGTGGAACAGTTTAACCGCTGCCGACTTTGACAATGATGGAGATATAGATTATGCCGTTGGCAATTTTGGAGAAAACATATTTTTCAAATGTACGAGTGCCGAGCCAATAACCCTCTATGCGAAGGACTTTGATGGAAATGGTCTCTATGATCCCTTTATTTCCTGTTACTGGAAGGATTCTACAGGATTCAAGAAGGAGTTTTTTTATCATACCCGAGACGATATGGTTAAGCAACTGGTTCAGATAAGGGCAAAATTTAAAACCTACGGCCAATTTGGGGAGGCTACTGTGGATAAGGTCTTTTCCGAACAGGAGCTTCAAGGTGCTCAAATTTTGAAATCGAATTGGATGAAATCTAGCTTTATAGAAAACCTTGGGCATGGAAAATTCAAACTAAGTGCGTTTCCAATAGAAGCCCAATTCGCCCCCATTTATGGTATGATGCCTTATGATTATGATGGAGATGGTTTACTAGATGTGCTTTTGATTGGCAATGATTATGGAATGGAATTAATGCAAGGTAGAGCCGATGCCTTTTACGGTCTTATTTTGAAAAATATGGGCAAGAATGAGTTTAAGACCGTTGAGCTTGACGAAAGTCATTTTTTTGTTCCAAAGGATGCGCGATCCTTGAGCAGGGTAGAGGTTGACGGAAATTCGTATTTGATTGCAACTCAAAATAGAGATTCATTAAAAATATTTTCTGGCAAGCTGGCATCTAGTAAAATTATAAAACTTGATAAAAATGAAAAAATGGCTTTGATTACTTTTAAAAATGGTTCTTCTCAGCGCAAGGAATTTTATTGGGGATCTGGATTTCATTCACAAGAGCCACGAAATTATCTGCTGGATGAGTTGGTGTCACATGTTGATTTTTTTGATTTTCACAATAAACTAACGAGAACGATCAAGCAATGAACAGAATATTACTTTTATTCTTTTTAGGAATTTTACTTTTTAGTTGCCAAAAGAAACAAACAATTACGTATGGACAGTTCGATGCCGAAGTATTGCACCAGTGCGAGCGAAAATTAACCGAAATTATTGTCACAGATATTTTCACGCCTCCAGTAGCAAGTCGCATCTATGTCTATCCATCGTTGGCTGCATATGAAGCAGCACGTTATACTGACAAAAGTCTTGCTTCTTACACAGATAAGTTAGCCGCTTTTGAAAAAATGCCAAAGGTAGACCAAACGAAAGTTTTTGACTTTACCGTAGCGGCAGTAAAAGCATTTTGTACAACTGCTCACCAGGTAGTTTTTTCTAAGAAAGAGATACTGGATTTCGAAGCTGAGAAGTTAGCGGAGTTAAAAAGCAGAACCAATGAAGACGTGTACTTGCGCTCCGTTAGCCTAGGTGAACAAATTGCGGCTATTGTTATAAAAAGATTGTCTGCTGACAATTACAAACAAACTAGAGGCATGGAACGCTTTGAAGTAAGGACTATTCCTGGTAAGTGGGTACCCACCAGGCCTGATTACTCTGATGCCGTTGAGCCGAATTGGTTAAAAATGAAACCAATGGTGCTCGATTCTTCTTCTCAGTGCAACGTAGAAGATGTAATTCCTTATTCAGACGATGTGAAAAGCAAGTTTTGGTTGGAAACTAAAGAAGTTTATGAAACCGTTAAAAACATTACATCGGAGCAGGAAGATATAAGCATTTTTTGGGACGATAACCCTTTCGTATCAAGGCACAAGGGGCATTTGATGTTTCAAGACAAGAAAATGACTCCAGGAGGCCATTGGATGGCAGTATGCCGAGTTATTTCCAGGCTAAAGAAATCCGATTTTGCCACTACTGCTAAGACGTATGCATTAACATCTGTTGCGCTTTATGATGCTTTTATCAGCTGTTGGGATGAGAAATACCGGATCGCCAAAGTCAGGCCTGAAACCGTAATTTTTGACAAGATTGATAAAAAGTGGATTCCTATTTTGGTGACGCCATCATTCCCTACTTATACCAGCGGCCATAGTACTATTTCAGCTTCTGCGGCTGAAGTTTTAACAGCATTACACGGTGATGGCTTTGCTTATACAGATTCTACTGAACTTGAATACGGATTGCCAATACGGTCATTCTCATCGTTTAGAGAAGCAGCGAAAGAGGCGTCAATCAGTCGTGTCTATGCCGGAATTCACTTTAGATCAGATTGTGAGATGGGTAATACTCAAGGTATCAAAGTGGGAAATCTAGTTATCGCTAAATTGAAATAAAGCGTTTGGCCAAAAAAAAGGGTGACGGACGACACCCTTTTTTTATTTGGCATATTACTGAAAAATAGTTGGTGACACCCCGTTGGGGGCATTGACAATCATATAGTTACAAGGAGTTTAGTGAAAGTGGTTTCACTAAACTTTTTTTGTTTATGGAAAAGAC